>CAYMIK010000036.1:0-2755 GCA_964390745.1 uncultured Candidatus Saccharibacteria bacterium | reverse complement strand
CGTCACCAACGAGCTGCATAGTGGCACCAAGTTGTGAATTTAATTTCACCCAACCATCCCAGTCAGACTCCGCCAACCCATCTTCAATGGATGCGATAGGATACTTTTGTGTGAGCGATTCCAAAAACGAAACCATCTCGTCGCTCGAGAGTTCTTTGCCTTCAGCCTTGAGTGAATATTTTCCATCGGCGTAGAATTCTGACGAAGCAACATCAAGGCCAAGCAAAACGTCTTCGCCCAACTTGTAGCCAGCATTGGCAACGGCCTGTGAAATGAGTTCCAAAGCTTCGGCGTTTCCATTTTGTACTTTTGGAGCATAGCCACCTTCGTCACCAACAGTTGTGGCATAACCTTTTTCCTTCAAAACCTTTGCGAGGTTATGGAAAATTTCGGCGCCCATTCGAAGTGCGTCAGAAAAAGTTTTTGCGCCAACGGGCAAGATCATCGATTCTTGAATATCAGTTGCAAACGCAGCGTGTGCGCCACCATTGATAATATTCATCATTGGGAGCGGCAACGTAAATGTAGCATTGCCAGCCATTTCGCCAACGTATTTATAGAGCGGCTTGTTCTGCGAAAGTGCCGCAGCTTTGGCGCATGCCAAGGAAACCGAAAGAATGGCATTGGCTCCAAGTCGTCCTTTGTTTTCTGTGCCATCAAGTGCGATCATGGCTTTATCAAGAGTCGCCTGATCTTCAACGTCTTTGCCAATAAGTGCTTTGGCAATTTCGGTGTTCACGTTTTCGACTGCTTTCAAAACGCCTTTGCCTAAATATTTCGAAGTATCTCCATCGCGAAGTTCTACGGCTTCATGGGTTCCGGTTGATGCTCCCGAAGGAACAGCTGCTCGGCCCATAACGCCGTTTTCTAAAACAACGTCAGCCTCAACGGTTGGGTTGCCGCGCGAATCTAAAATCTGCCTGGCTCTGATCAGTTGAATCTTCATATTTTCCACACCTGGGTTTATACCCTTATATTCTACGACTCTGAGCGAAGAAGACAAGTGGATATTTCAAGCATAACCAAGAATGGCTGTACTTTGTGTAGATCTTGAGTTTGTGGTATAATCTTTTCGAGCTCGACAAGTTAATTTTTCTAAACAAACACACATGTTAGCATCAGTCGTTAGTCTCGTTCACACCGTGGATTGGACCAAGCCAAGCTGGGATCTTCTCGTTCTGGCATTTTTCGTTGTCGTCTCGGTTCTTGTTGCTGTGAAATCAAATCGGGGAATTGTTGTGACGCTCGCCTCGACCTACATGGCGCTTGCCATCGTGAACTACCTTCCATTCCTTGGGCAATTTAGTAACATCAATGTTGGTGGCGTTTTTGTATTCAAGGTTGCAGCGTTCCTTGCGGCATTCTTCCTTCTTTCCTTCCTGATGGGGAAGTCGGCGCTGGCTGGTGGCAAGAAGAAGGGTGGACGCGTGCAAGTATTTGTTTTTAGCTTCTTGCACGTTGGATTATTGATGGCTGCTGTCTTTTCGTTCCTTCCTGTTTCGGTTACCGAAAACCTTTCGCCACTCACAAAGACACTTTTTGTAAACAACATTGCATTCTTTGTCTGGATTGTTGTGCCAATTTTGTTCATGATTATTTTCCGAGCAAAAAGAGCACCAGCCGCACTTCCCGAAGATTAGTGCGAGTTACGGGCTTTTGCATCTGTCTCTAAGTGGCGATCACTTGTAATTTTTTCAGCTTTGTGTTAATTTAGCTGCGTTCTTTTGATTACTTCGAGGCGCGTCGGCTCAGTGCCGAAGCCCATGGTTACGGGCACATAGCTCAGTTGGTAGAGCAGCTCCCTTTTAAGGAGACGGTCGCGGGTTCGATTCCCTCTGTGCCCACCAAATAATTCTATGCATATTTCTCAAAATATTAATTTATCGAGTTGGTGGTGGATTTTGCAAACACCTGCAAAGTCCGAGTTTTGATATAGCTTAATTTTTTGTCATCAAACACGCTCCCGGACTTCTGCGGGAGTATTTTTTTGTGTTGATGACTCGATATTTTTCTCATAGCTTTCCAAAGTATTTGGCCATCAGCACAATTGTGTGCTGATGTTCCTTTACAACTGATAGGAGATGCTATGCGAACGATTGGTATCGAAAGAGAGCGCTTCATTGTGAATGCTGCCGGGAAAATCGTCCCAGAAATTGGGCGACTTCTTCCCAATATTCACGAACACGCAGCAAGGAGTGGTGTTGACCCTGAGCTTTTTACCTTTGAGCTCTTTGGTGGTCAGGTGGAAGACAGAACGCCACCATGCAAAAGCAAGC
Organism: uncultured Candidatus Saccharibacteria bacterium; assembly: GCA_964390745.1. Taxonomy (GTDB): domain Bacteria; phylum Patescibacteriota; class JAUYIX01; order CAYMIK01; family CAYMIK01; genus CAYMIK01. Next base: position 479 of record CAYMIK010000036.1, on the reverse strand, counting down.
AAGATGCACATACGGCACTCGTAAGAAATGATCACGTCATGATTGAAGCGGCAAGTGAATTGGGTCTTGCTTATGACTATTCCGAAATGGCCGACGAAACACGTATCGAGCGTTTTGACGTGAATCCGTTCAACGAACGACACGCATCTATTTGGGCTGCAATTTCTAAAGAGCGGCAAGTTGCGGCCTCTGTGGTTGCGGCAATTCATGTTCATGTGGCGGCGTCGCCTTGCGAAGCAGTCTCGGTGCTGAATATGTGCCGTGAGGAAGTAGTAGAGAAGCTTGCTTTGCTGGGTGATCACTCGGGTCTTCGGAGGATCCGCGCTTATCAAGCAATGGCCAAGACCAATGGAATCCCGCCGATCTTTTCTTCCTTTGACGCCCTCATGAACTATATCGATCTGAAAGGAGGAGAGAAAAACGTTTGGGACCTTGTTCGCTATAAACCATCTACCAAAACAGTTGAATTCAGGATGTGT
>CAYMIK010000035.1:1941-4815 GCA_964390745.1 uncultured Candidatus Saccharibacteria bacterium | reverse complement strand
AAGAAAAAAGATGAAAAAATTGTAGTTTACGATTTAGGTGGCGGAACGTTCGACGTTTCTGTTTTGGAAGTATCCGCAGACACCGTAGAAGTTAAAGCAACCAACGGTGACACGCACTTGGGTGGCGATGACTTCGACCAAGTTATCATGCACTACTTGCTGGATGAATTTAAGAAAACCGAAGGTATTGATTTGTCGTCTGACACTATCGCTTTGCAGCGCTTTAAAGACGCCGCAGAAAAAGCGAAGCATGAGTTGTCATCGGCGCAAGAGACAGAAGTTAACGAGCCGTTTATTACCACCGGCGAAAGTGGCCCAAAGCACTTGAATATGAAGATGACGCGAACGAAGCTGGAGGAACTGACACATGAATTGGTACAACGAACGCTTGAGCCGTGCCGAAAAGCGTTAGAAGACGCCAAACTGGAAACGAAAGATATCAATGAAGTTGTTTTGGTTGGTGGTCAAACTCGAATGCCTGCCGTGCAAGCCGCTGTTGAGCAGTTCTTTGGAAAGAAACCACACAAGGGAATCAACCCAGATGAAGTTGTGGCACTTGGTGCTGCCGTTCAGGGTGGAGTATTCCAAGGAGACGTGAAAGACGTATTATTGCTCGACGTAACTCCGCTTTCATTGGGTATTGAAACCCTTGGTGGCGTTATGACTCCGCTTATCACCCGAAACACCACTATTCCAACTTCGAAGTCGCAAGTATTTTCTACCGCCGCTGACAACCAGCCACAAGTAGAGATTCACGTTTTGCAAGGTGAGCGCCCAATGGCTGCAGACAACAAAACGCTTGGCCGATTTGTGCTCGACGGTATTCCGCCAGCACCACGAGGTATTCCTCAGATCGAAGTAACGTTTGATTTGGACGCCAACGGAATTGTAAATGTTAAGGCAAAAGACAAAGCAACGAACAAAGAACAGAAAATTACGATCACGGGTTCTTCTGGTCTTTCGAAGGAAGAAGTGGAGCGCATGCAAAAGGAAGCAGAAAGCCACGCCGAAGAAGACAAGAAAAAGAAGGAAGAAGCCGAGACCAAGATTAAGGCTGAAAGTTTGGTTGCTGCAACCGAGCGAACACTGAAAGAAGCTGGCGACAAAGTTTCTGCCGATATTAAAAAGTCGGTTGAAGGAAAATTGGCCGATGTGAAAAAGGCTCAAACCGGAACCGACATGGCCGCTTTGAAGAAGGCAACGGAAGCTTTGGAACAAGAAATCCAAAAAGTTGGCGCTGAGATGTATAAGGCTGCGGGTGCTCAGGCTGGTGCAAATCCTACTGCAGGTGCGCAAGGTGCCCCGGGAGCTGGTCCCTCAAAACCAGGTGCTGCCGCAGATGCCGCAAAAGATGCTATCTTCAAGAAGAAACAGGAAGAAGAAAAGAAAAAAGACGAAGATAAAAAATAGTTATGTCGAAGAACCGCCGCGGCGCGAAGCCAGCGGCGGTCTCTCGATGATGCAACATCGAAATCAGAACGGGGCGCTTGAGTACCCGAAGCTCTGGGATATCAAGTGCACTACGGCGACGAGCACGAGCCCTGCGTACATGATACCGAAGACGGAGAATGCCTTGGCGATTCGTCCGCCCCTCCGCCTCATGTACCAGGCGACTGCGTTCAACGGCAGACCCACGAAATACAGCAGAACTATGTATGCATTCATCGCGCCTCCTACGCGTTTCTGATACCTCATTCTGATTAACTCATTCACTTTTGTCAATAAAGAAATGTCCCAAAAAGACCCATACGAAATTTTAGGAGTTTCTCGCGACGCTTCGGCCGATGACATCAAGAAGGCGTATCGAAAACTCGCTCATAAATTCCACCCTGACAAAGGCGGTGGCGATGAAGAAAAGTTCAAAGAAGTGAACGGGGCGTATCAGATTTTGTCTGATCCCACAAAAAAGCAACAATTTGACCAATTCGGTCAGACCTTTGATGGTGCGCAAGGTGGCCCAGGTGGTGCCGGCGGTTTTGGTTTTGACCCTAATGACTTTGGCGGATTCTCTGGTTTTGGTGGTGCTGGTCAGGGCATGAACTTCGAAGACCTGGGGGATATTTTTGGAACTTTTTTTGGCGGCGCGCAAGGCCGACGGGGAAGATCGCAGGCACAAAAGGGAAGCGACATTGAAGTCTTAGTAGAATTGGAGTTGCGCGATGTGGTTCGTGACAACAGGCGGACTTTTGATCTGTATCATGAAGTGAAGTGTTCCACGTGTTCCGGAAATGGTGCCGAACCTGGCACGCCAATTAAGGAATGTGCCGAGTGTAAGGGCTCGGGTGAAATTCGTGTCTCTCGTGCAACGATTTTAGGAAATGTTGTTACGGCAACCGTTTGTAGTACGTGTCATGGCGAAGGGAAAATTCCTGAAACTCCTTGTCACACCTGTGCAGGTTTAGGCAAGGAACGAAAAACCGAGACCATTGAAGTTACTATTCCGGGTGGAATAGAAGACAATCAGGCGGTTCGAGTGGTGGGGCAAGGCGAGGCGGGCTCCCGTGGTGGTGGGCCAGGCGATTTGTATGTTCGTGTTCGTATCCGCGAAGATGAAAACTTTGTTCGACGTGGGCAACAAGTTCGTTCGCAACTTGCCATCAATTTTTCTGAGGCAGCACTTGGTGCAACAAAAGAAGTTCGCACTTTGCGAGGCGCCTTTGAGGTCGAAGTTCCTGCGGGCACACAAAACGGCGATGAACTTCGATTGAAGGGCCAAGGCTTACCGCAATCAAATAATTCTTCGTATGTTGGCGATCACATCGTTGAAATCTTTGTGGTGACGCCACGACGACTTTCGAGAAAACAAAAACAGCTTTTTGAGTCGTTGGCTAAAGAAGAAGGTGAAGCAAAGCTTCCGCATGAGGGGTTCTTTGA
>CAYMIK010000035.1:0-1841 GCA_964390745.1 uncultured Candidatus Saccharibacteria bacterium | reverse complement strand
ATTCCCAAAAGTTGCAAAACCGTTGGAGCCACATCGGCCAGGCCACCATCATGCAAAGCAACATCTTTTGATGTGATAATTCCAGGAACGGGGTTGGTGGTGTGAGCGGTAACTGGCTTGCCCTCGGCGTCTTTTACTAATTCAGCGTTTCCGTGATCAGCGGTTATGAACGTCACGTATCCCGCAGTATTTGCTGCGTCCACAACCATCTTCAGAGCCTCATCAACCGTTTCGATTGCCGTTACGGTGGCTTCGTAATTTGCGGTGTGGCCAACCATGTCCGGGTTAGCAAAGTTCAAGACAACAAAATCAATGCCCTCCGCAATTTTCTTGCAGGTTTCGGCGGCAATTTCACGCGCTTTCATTTCGGGAGCTTGGTCGTGTGTGGCGACATCTTTTCGACTGTCCACCAAAACTCGCTCTTCACCCGCATAGGGCGTTTCGTTTCCACCATTCAAGAAGTAGGTGACGTGGGCATATTTTTCCGTTTCGGCAATATGTACTTGTCGCAAACCAGACTTGGAAATTTCTGAAGCAAGGTTCACGGAAATAGTTTGTGGAGGAAACGCCACCAAACTTTGTTCATTCTTTTCATGTTCCGTCATGGTCACAAAGCACAAGTTTTCGCTCGCAACTTTTTCGGCAACTTTTCGGGAAAGCTGTCTTGCGCGGTCTGCGCGGAAATTTAAGAAGATAACGCCATCGTCTTTTTGTATTGGATATGTTTTTCCTTCGGCATCTTTGAAAACAATAGGCTCCAAATGTTCGTCGGTCTTACCTTGTTTGTAGAGATTCTCAATGTACTGTACTGGCGTGAGCTTCTCGCATAATTCGCCCTTGCACTCAAACATCGCGTCCATAACGCGGGCAATGCGATCCCAGTTGTTGTCGCGGTCCATGGCGTAGTATCGTCCGGCGATACTTGCCACAACACCAACACCGAGTTCTTGTAACACGTGATCAAGTTGGTCCAGGTATTCCACGGCCGACTGCGGCGGAGTGTCGCGGCCATCAGTAAATGCGTGAATGGCAATTTTCGTAATGCCCGCATCTTTTGCTACTTCTAAAAATGCAAAGAGGTGATTGATGTGGCTATGTACGCCACCTGCACTTACGAGACTTTGAACATGCAAGGTAGAATTATGTTTTTTCACATGTGCAAAAAGTTTTTGCACCACTTCGTTTGAATGAAAACTTTTTTCTGCAATGGCTTTGTTAATTCTCACCACATCGGTATCAGCAGGAGTTCCGGCGCCAATCGTGAGGTGTCCAACTTCCGAATTTCCCATTTCGCCATCAGGCAAACCAACGGCTGCACCGGATGCTGCCAACTTTGCGTTTGGATATTCTTTCAACAACGAATCAAAGAATGGCTTTCGTGCAGCCTCAATGGCATTGCCAGGGCCCGCAGGTGCGTAACCCCAACCATCAAAAATAACCAAAACAACTTTTTTGTGTTCCATATTTGTGCTCTAAAGTTATCGTTTAAGCGCGTTGCGACCTGCGAAAACCGCAGAAGCACCAAGCTCTTCTTCAATGCGAAGAAGTTCGTTGTATTTCGCAACTCGGTCGGTTCGGGAAAGTGAACCCGTCTTAATTTGTCCGGTTCCAAGTCCCACAACCAGGTGAGAAATAGTCGTGTCTTCGGTTTCACCTGAGCGGTGAGAAATAATAGCCTTCCAGCCAGCTTTGTGTGCCATCTGAACGGCTTCAATGGTTTCCGTAAGCGTACCAATTTGGTTTACCTTCACAAGAATTGCGTTCGCGGCTTTTTTCTCAATTCCTTGTTGCAAGAACTTTGTGTTGGTTACAAACAAATCGTCACCAACGAGCTGCGTAGT
>CAYMIK010000034.1:0-5138 GCA_964390745.1 uncultured Candidatus Saccharibacteria bacterium | reverse complement strand
CCTCGATCATTTGTCGAAATACCGGCCGTTCTCCTGAATCCTTCGCAGAGTGGCTTTCCTTAAAAACCGTAGTTACCTTGAGCCCACTTCGCTCTGCAATAGCCATCATTTCGTTTATCTGCGAATCGATGGAAAGGGCTTGAAGCTCATCACTTTCTGATGATTTTCTGGCGTATAAGCAGAAGTTAATTTTTTTGCCTCTCGGCATGACGGTACTCATAGCAGGGACGAGTATGCCGTACCTTTCGAAGGAAGTCTAGGGGAGTTGTGCACACCCATAGATTCTACCAACCTGGTGGTCTATGAGCCCAAACACGCGCTCGGTTTCTGCTTCGGTCATAAATCTTAGTTACAAGATAAACAAAAGCATCTACAAGATCGTCATGCTTTTCAACCCCAAATCCAACAAGTTGTCGAATCAACTCTTCACATCCATGCCTTGGAAAAAGTATGGTTCCATTTTGGATGAGTGGCGTTATTGCAAGGGCACGCATCCACTTGTCTTGTCCTTGTGGCTTTACAGCCTTTACGTTATACCCATCATGGCGAAGTTGCTGGATGACGGAACTTTGATACGCGACCTCTTCAATATAGAACGTGCCGTGTAGTAAATCATGCATCAGCTTTATTTGTTCAATCGTTTCAGGGAATTCCATTCGTCGATTCACCGGGTTTGGCAGGATATAGATTTTTGTTTTTTCACCACGTCCCCAAGTTCGACAAGAAACAATCGCGGTATAATCCGCGTGAGTTTTGGTACTAATGGCTAAGTCCACGGCGTGTGCTATGTATTCGTAGTCATTTGGTAACTCATCGTAGAACTGGATCCATTCGTCGTGAACAAGCTGCCCCTCCTCATTTATTATTTTCAGCATATACTCCCTGTGCCATGAGCGGTCATTCCCAACCTTGCGTCTTTCTTTTTCAATGGAAGCCATATCAAGATATTTTCCGGGCCAAGTAATCTTCTCATCATCGTCAATTATTGGAAACTCCAAAAACTCTCCGTCACGGCTGCCAGACTTAATCTGATCCTTAAGACGCATAAGAAGAGAGTCGGCGTGCAGTAAGTTTCCAATAATGATAACTCTTGTGCCCCTGTCACCCATAGGTATGACCTCTCCTGTAAGCCACTGTTCAACCTTATCTCGTCCCTCTTTCGTTTTGACAGATTCCATATCTTCAATATCATCGGCAACAACAAGATCTGGCCGATATTGCTTGTGACGTATGCCACGTATACTTTGTTCAATGGAAACCGTCATGATACGGGCATTCGTTGGAGCAATAATAAGTCGCGAGTTGCTCCAGTCACCATCTTCGGATACGAATGGACCAAAGTCCTGTTTTAGCAACTCATTGCCTTCAAGCTCTCCTTTGAGGTTGGCAAAATGTAGCCCAGACTGTTTCTGTGTGTTGCTTGCCAGAACAATAAAGTTCTTCTGTTGTTTCCCCAATACTGCCCAAATGGGGTAGATCAAAGAAAAAATAGTTGACTTTGCAGAACCACGGAATGCAACAATAACAGAAAGATCTATCTCTGAACCTTCCACGACCCCATACATCTGCTCATGCATCTTTGCGGCGGGATATATAAGATACTGTGGAAAGTATATTGCAAAGAACCACACGAAACTTTCTTGTCCCAGTCTTTTGCGAACAGCGGGATCTTTTCGAATTTCTTCTAGTGTTTTGTCATCCATCGATCTCTCCAGAGTTTATTTTATCAATTCCAACCATCTTCAAGGCTTTCTGTATCAATTCTTCCTGTTCGGGCGTGAGTGCCTTCTGCTCAACTTCAAGTTTTCCTTTGACGGAGATTCGTGTCTCGTATGCTTTGTGATGATGCTTCAACCAAAATATAATTGCTGTCATGTTTTGATTCTTTATTGCGTTGATCAACTGTGACTCTGCCATGTCATTAATCATCGCAGAACTTTGTTCGATTGCCGTATCACATTCGCTCAAAAACTCAGGGTCATCTTTGCGCCATCGGTAGAAAGTCGAGCGGGGAACTCCCGCTCGTTCGCAAGCAACTTGTGTTATGGGTATCTTCTTAAGTTGCTCAAGAAGCTTCAGCTTGTCCTGTTCAATCTTTCTGCTCATGATATTTTCTTTCGTTTAATACCAGTAAGCTTCTCAAAACGTTTCATGATGACCTCCGCGTATACTGGTGATTTTTCCATGACGCAACACCGCCGCTTCATTTTTGTTGCTGATATTAATGTAGACCCACTACCCCCAAACGGTTCCAGGATCAAATCACCTCGCTTAGTGAGTACTTTGATATATGGGATCAAGATTTCCAGAGGCTTGGTGCCAAAGACAATATTTTGTCCCGAATGCTTTTCGTCATTCGCTTGAAACTGAATGAAGTCGGTGGGAAGATATTTCTTTCCGCTTTCGTAGCCTTCCCATTGAGGCTTTCCGGAAATGGCATACAATGCTGTTTCGTATGTTTCTTGAAGTCCGTCCCTTTCTGGTTCCTGGTTGTATGGAACATTGCCACTGGCACCAACCATCGCGATATCGTGTTTACTAAAAAACTTGTACTGCGCCGCAAATCCTTGGTGTCTGTTTGGAATGCTCCAAACTAACATATTTTTCACTTTCCAGTATTTTTCCATTTCCTCCCAAATGACCCGAAGATTCTTCCAGTTTTCGTACACGATGATTGAGAAATCAGCTTTTGCGGCATTAGCAACGTTCTTCATCCAGAGTTCTGTGAAGTTGTCTGGCAGTACGTCGGTCTCGAGATATCGCCGGTCTTTTTTGTAACCGAAACCTTCTGTTGGTTTTCCATGTCGCTTTGCTCGCAAGTAATCTAAGATATACGGCGGATCTGTCAAACACATATCTGCCTTCTCGCCAGCAGTAAGCTTCTTGTAGTCGGCGGCAACTGTTGAATCACCGCACATCAGCTTGCTTTCGCCAAGTTGGTATATGTCTCCCTTTTTGACCAAAACTTTTTTTATATCCATTTTCTGGAGTTCTTTTTCCAGATCAAATACTTCTGGCTCATCTCCAAGGTCAAATATGGTATCAAGTTCTTCGCTCGAAAACCCCACGCTCTCAAGAAACTTTTCATCAAACTCAGCAAGCAGGTTCCAGTCCCAAGCACCTGTGTTTTTATTGAGCCGAAGATTGAGTTCTTTTTCCTTCTCAATGTCCGGGATGTTGAGAAATACAACCGGAACTTCAGCGTATCCAAGGTCTTTTACTACCTTCAACCGAAAATGACCCCCTATGACAATATTTTTTCGATCTTTTGCCCCATTCACTAAAATTGGATCAACTACACCAAATTTTTTGATGCTTTTGGTGAGCTCGGTGATAGCTTCCTCACTCCAGCTTCGCGGATTGTATTCCGCGGCCTTGAGCAGCGAGATGGGCACGTATTGGATATTTAGTTGTTGGGAAACCTTCTTCATAAAGAGTCCTAAAATTAATGATGAAAACAGTCATAAAAAAAGACTGTTCGGTAAAATCGAAACCAGCGGCTTAATGCCGGTTCAATTTCACTGAACAGTCTAATCGCAGTTTACGTCTTGTTGGACTACTGTTAGCTCCACCTTTCTCATGTTTTTACGGAGCCACTTCTCCTACGTGGTGGGGAACATACGCGATTACGCACAGCGCAAGAGCGCATATATTCTATTTATTGAGCTAAAAGGTGCGGAATACCAGACATTCTAACCAACCTGTATCTATTTTATCAAGCAGAAAAAGTTGTGTCAAAGTGTACTTTTGAGCTAAGCCGAGAATAGCTTGTTGAAAAGCTCAAAAAATTAGAATCCCGTAAAAAATATGGTCTTGTCTGGGAAGATAAGCCTGAAGACGTTGTTGAGCAGTGTCAAAAAATGATTCCCGTGTTGGATGAAGATTTGAGTCGTGTTATACGAAAAGACAAAGAAAAAGCGACTAATCTATTGATTGAGGGAGATAATTATCACGCTCTTTCTGTTTTAAACTATACGCATGCAGGAAAGATTGACGTGATTTACATCGATCCACCATACAATACCGGTGCCAAAGATTGGAAATACAATAATGACTATGTGGACGAGAATGATGTTTTTCGTCATAGTAAATGGGTTTCAATGATGAATAGCAGATTGGGATTAGCAAAAAATCTTTTAAGAGATGACGGCGTTCTGATTGTAACAATAGATAAACATGAAAATGGAACACTTTTGATGTTGCTGTCAGAAACTTTTCCTTCTCATGATATTATTACTGTGGTTATTGAGCACAATCCAAAGGGTCTACCCAGTAGAAACTTCTCGGAATCTCATGAGTATGCTCATTACGTCATCCCTAAGAAAAAATCTGTCATTGGTAAAAATCCAGAGGCAAAGGTTGATACAAGAAATCTTCGCAGAGCCGGGAGGGCATCACATAGAAAAGATCGACCTAGTATGTTCTATCCAATTTATGTTGTGGGTAACAAGGTCACAAGGATTGGAACTGTGCCAGACAGTGAATTCCATCCTCCAAAGAGAAGTAATCAGAACAAGAATGGCGAAATTGAAATTTGGCCAATCGATAATAATGGCGAAGAAAGAAGATGGCATTTTGGACTTGATTCCATAAATGATCACCTTGAAAGAATACTCGTAAAGGAAACCAAAGGAGATCACCAACTTTATGTAACCGCTGTGCCAGCCAGGTATAAAACCGTCTGGACGGGTGGTTATTTTGATGCTGGAAAGTATGGTACAAGCATTGTTAAAAAGGTAATAGGAACAGAGTTTCCGTATCCAAAGTCACTTTTTGCTACAAAAAAATGTCTGGAGACGATAATATATGAACGAAAGAATGCTTTAGTGGTGGACTTCTTTGCTGGCTCTGGAACAACGGGCCATGCAGTACTCGAACTTAATAAAGAAGATGGCGGAAATCGAAAGTTCATTCTTTGCACAAACAACGAAAATAAAATCGCAGAAGAAGTTACATATCCCCGTGTAAAGAATGTCATAGAAGGTTATGCAGATGTCGAGGGTATTCCAGCCAACCTACGGTATTACAAAACTGACTTTGTAGACGTCGGTTCAGTCCACAATGTTTCGGATCAAAAAAAGGTTGAGCTCACATATAAAGCTGGCCGTATGATTGCTCTGCGTGAAGACGTTTTGGAA
>CAYMIK010000033.1:0-5343 GCA_964390745.1 uncultured Candidatus Saccharibacteria bacterium | reverse complement strand
GGGAGCTTTAGGATTTGCTACGCAAAACTTTGCAAGCGACCGAGAGCGAGCGAGGACCTTCAAAAAATTCTGAACCCGTTGTGGCGGTCTCAGAATTTTTTGAAGTGTTGGGCCGAGCGTTTCCGAAGGAGAGCTCCTGAGGAAGGAACCCTCAAGCGAGCTATCTCGAAAAATTTCTAAAGAAATTCCATACTTGCTGGCTTGCATCGATATCTTTGCTTACCAAGCCGATAATGATTGGTCGCAAGTACTGCAATCCACCTGGCCATGTGTGTCCGCCATTGTTCACCTGGAACAATTCAACATTCGGACCAAAGTATTGATGAGTGATTGTTGTGTCGTCACTTACGGTGTTGATTTCAACCGTTCCAGTGTTGGTAGCCGAAGCTCCATTCACGCCTGCCCAGTAATGTACGGCATCCATCGTTGACAATACCGAGCCACGGCCAGAGTTCAGGTTTCCACCACTGAAAGGAACAATGGGGTCACTGGTTCCGTGAATGATAATAACGGGCATTCTTCCTGAAGGCGAGCATGCATTCTTGAGATCTGTTGGCATCGCACCGGCAACATCGCCAATGGCTGCGAAGGTTGAAGTCGCGTCACAGGCAAGGCGCTGTGCCATCATTCCACCATTGGACATTCCCACGGCGTACACTTTTCCTTTGTTGATATTCATGCCCTCGGAAATAGTCTTTACGAGTTGCTTTATGAATCCAACATCGTCAGCATTGCCGGTTCGGCTTTTGGTATATGCGCGTCCATCGTTCCATTCTTTGTTGATGCCCTCTGGATACACAACAATGAAGTTGTTTGCTTCAGCGGTTCGGTCCATGTGCGAATTATTTTCTTGGCCTTCGGCAGAGCTTTCGCTTCCGTGCAAATTTACAACCAATGGAAATGGATTTGTTGGTGAGTACGATTTTGGAACATAGATAATTGCTGATCGAGATACGCCGCCGAACGAAAGGCTGATGGTGCTTTTCCCGGCTGGATATTTATCGAGAACGGTTCCGCCTGTTCCTCCGTTCCCACCGTTGCTGTTCGTGCTATTTCCGCTTGAGTTAGAAGTATTATTGGTGGAGTTCGATGTGGAATTGTTTGTGCTGTTGGTAGAATTTATTGTGTTGGTAGCGGTCGTGTTGTTGGTGCTAGAAACCGTGGTGTTTCTTCGGAAGATGCCACGAATACCTTGTCGGTTGCGAGCAGCGCGAATGAACACTCCAACAACCAAGAGGGCGATAACGGCCAATACAACAATAAGAATTATGCGAGTCTTTTTGTTTGGCTCGTTCGTTGGTGTGTTGGGGGTATGAGCACTATTTGGAGTCGTAGGAGATGTATTTGTTGAAGCATTTTCCATATTTTTGGGCGTATTTTTGATGAATGTATACTACCAGATTGTGGCTTTCTGGCAAGTTGCTTTTTGTGGCACGAACGTGTAACCTGGAAGCGATGAATACTGAATTTGAAGCTAAGAGTCTCGAAATTTCTATCGATGAAATTCGCGCCAAACTCAAAAAGCTCGGGGCAACGTTGGTATTTCCTGAGAAAATATTTGAACGATGGAACTTTGACTTTGCTGACAGAAGGCTTAAGCAAAAGTCTGGTTGGTTGCGGCTTCGCGAAGGCGAGCCTGAAGGCAACTGGACGCTCTGTTACAAGCAATTCGAAGGCGACCATGTTGCGGGTGTAAAAGAAATTGAATTTGAGGTTGGCTCAAAGGACAAAACTTTGGAACTTCTCTTTGTTTTAGGTCTCGAAGTGAAATCGCATCAGCAACGGAAGCGCGAACAGTGGAAATTCGGTGGATTGGAAATTGATATCGATACGTGGCCGTGGTTACCTCCATTTTTGGAAGTTGAGGGCACAAACGAAGCAGAAGTTCAAGACGTATTTTCGAAGCTAGGCCTCGATTACTCCAAGGCTGCCTTTGGTTCTGCGCAACAAGTGTATGAAAAGTATGGCTATTACGGCATCAGTGAGGTAAAATCGCTTATGTTGGACTCAGAGCCTTCCATTCCTAAAAAAGATATGCGGGATTAGTCTAGTGGTAAGATGCGTCCTTCCCAAGGACGAGTGGCGAGTTCGATTCTCGTATCCCGCTCCATGTTGTTTGAATGTGTCGGTGAATTTACGTTCATCGGTCCTTGTCAACTTCCCGTTACCGAACTATAATAAAACCGATTTCGGCAACTGAACGCGTAAACTGAAACGAAAAAAAGCACCATGAAACTCACAAAAATGAAATGCGAAGCGTGCGAAGGGGGAATACCACCCATGTCCAAAGCTCGCGCACAAGAACACAAGAAAGAACTTCACAAAGATTGGAAGCTGTCTTCAGATTCCAAGTCTCTTTCGCGGGAAATGAAGTTTAAAGACTTTGCTCAGACCATACAGTTTGTAAACAAAGTTGCTGCGCTCGCCGAAAAAGAAGGACACCACCCAGATCTCAACATTCACGGTTGGAACCACCTGGGCATTGTGCTTTCAACTCATGCTATATCCGGTCTTTCCATGAACGACTTTATTCTTGCTGCAAAAATCGATCAACTCTAATGGACGAAACTTCGAAGAAGGTCACACGACTTTACGTTATTGCTATCATCGCGATCTTTGTTGTGAGCATCGCGGGGTTCATTTATAGCTTTGCTACGGGTGCTTTCAAGCATCAGTCGTTTAACATTGCACAGTTCAAGGTTCAAACGCACAAGAAGCCCTGTGCCAAGACCGATGACCCGGATTGCATCCCAGACCCTATACAGCAGATTTGGCACTGGGTAGACCCAAAGGGCGCCAATGCTCAAGCAGCGGGCCTCACGCAAGGCAAGAATAACCAAGAAACAAAAGCAGAAGAGCCCAAAGTCCAACCACGATTTCCAGAGAATACAAAATAAGACCCGTAACTCGTTGGAGTATATGCGGGCCTTATTTTTTTACGATCTATTTTGTTGTATTGGTTGTGTTCGAGCTATTTGAGGTCGTATTCGATGAAGCCGCAGGTACTGAAACCTTTGCCGCAGCGTTTCGAATCTGATTTAAGAAGTCTTCGAACGTTGAGATTTGCATCTTCGTGCCATTCAAGAAGAACGTTGGTGTAGAGTTGACCATCGCTTTTCGGCCGCTTGAGAGATCCTCATCTATCTTGCTTTGAACGTCAGCAGATTGCATGTCGGTATCGAACTTAGAAACATCGAGTCCTAACTCTGAAGCGTATCCACTAACAATGGTTTTGAATTCATTTGATTCTGACCACTTGTCCTGATTCTCGTACAGCTTGTCGTGCATCTCGAAATACTTTCCTTGCTTGCCAGCAGCCTCAGCGGCATACGAAGCTTGCAACGCGTTTTTGTGCAACGATGTAAGTGGGAAGTTTCTAAAAACAACGGCGAGCTTGGTACCAAGTTCTGTTTCAAGCTGTTTCACGAGCGGGTGCGCTGTCGCACATGCTGGGCACTGGAAATCACCGTATTCAACCAAGACAACGGGCGCATTTCTTTCACCACGAACATGATCGGTGTCTTGAATGCCGTTGGTTGTGGTGGAGGTCTTGTCGGCAGCGCCATTTTTGGAACCCAAAACCGCCAGACCGTAAATCAAAAGACCAAGTGCCACAATGATCAAGGCCCAGATAACAAATTTTGTAATAACCCCTGTACTTTTCATATCACCTCAAAATTATTTACCGTCTGCGAAACGAATATATCGCAGGATCTCTTAGTTGTATACCATAAATACCTGAAACCGGCTACGCACAAGAAGATTTTTTCCACAAGAATAATTTCTTTCCTTCAAAAAAGGGTTGCTTTTCTTTTTCGATTTACTACAATGTACGTGCGGAGGAAAAAATGATTCAAGAAGACACGTTCGTAAAATCGCGAGAAATTTCAGAGGGTATTGAAGACGCCGAAGAGGCGGAAGACATTTTTGACGCCGAGGAAGACTATCCAAAGGCCGGGGATTTGGTTTTGGAGCAAGGCGAATACGCCTGTGCTGACTGCGGGTACGTAGAATACTTCAGCGCCGGGGAAGAATTCCCAGAATGTGACTGTTTTGGTGAGAAGGGCTGGATTCTCTCTGAGAGCGAGAACGGAACCGAAGAATAGGTGATTCTCCACCCCTTGGAGAATGGCTAAGATTAGCCAAAATACGCCATTTTGAGGGCTTAAAGGACTTGACAAAAGCCCTGTTTTTGATATAATACCGCGGTACAAAAAAATAGACTGAAGTGGGTATATGGTACCTCTTCAGACTTTTTCTTGTACCTTGGCACAAGCCAATAGCTTTAACAACTGAATATCATAGGTCTTATCTCATTAACCGGATAACTACTTTGCGTACTTTTATTCGGAGGGTAATGATGTTTCTCGTCGTATCGGTAACGGTGACACTTGGTGTCCCGGGCCTGAACGCTAACTCTGCTCACGCAGCGTATCGTCCAGAACCAAAAGACGATAAACTCGTATTTCGAGAGATAAAACCAAAATCAAATGTTGTACAGAACCCTATTCTTCCTGAAGTCAAAAAGGTTGAAGTGGCTGTGGCTAAACCGGCTGTAAAAACGAAAGTTGTAACAGCTGCCAAGGTCAAGCCCGTACAGGCGACTGTTGCTGTGGATGGTAAAACATACACCGTAACAACGACTGCATACTCTTCGACTGTTGACCAGACTGACGGCAACCCGTTCATCACTGCGAGCGGTTCGCACGTTCACTTCGGTACTGTTGCATGTAACTTCTTGCCATTTGGTACTCACGTGATGTTTCCTGATTACTTCGGTAATAAGGTATTCACCGTTGAAGACCGAACAGCTCGAAAGTTTAGCAACCGTGCTGACATCTGGTTCCCGAGCCGAGGCGAAGCAATTCAATTCGGTAAGCGAACACTTCGGATGGTAGTTGTAAAATAAACTTCAAAAATTGGACTCCCCTGGTGAAAGCCAGGGGAGTTTTGTTTTTGGTGCGTTGCGTTGTTGCAAGGTGAAATTCTGGGGCGTTATACACAGTTATTCTTGACGCTGAATTTTTTCGGAGGTAAAATTCAATCCCAGATATGGATTGTGCCCCAACGGCGAAGGTAGATTTCAAATGAGCGGGCTGAAAACGATGGGAACATCTCACAGGTGGAATTTCTCTCTCCTCTCTTGCGAAATGTTTCACGCACGTTTTCAACCCTCTCACGAGAAGATGCCTTCTCGTGGGGCCATTTTTTCAAAGTGAGATGTGCGAGCGCAGTACACGTTGACGAGGTGGAAGCTTTGTGTTACCGTATCGGAGCAATTGAGAGATATATCGGGGATTAGCGCAGCTGGCTAGCGCGCCTGCTTTGGGAGCAGGAGGTCGT
>CAYMIK010000032.1:0-5616 GCA_964390745.1 uncultured Candidatus Saccharibacteria bacterium | reverse complement strand
CGCTTGCAAAGTTTTGCGTAGCAAATCCTAAAGCTCCCTCGAGATGTTCCTCAGGAGAACGCTGAGGAAGGAACCAAAAAACGCTATTTGCGGGTCTGTGCGCCTGGTTCAAAGCCGTACAGTCAAACGCATGCTATAATAGAGCAAACCTAAAACAAACATGAAAAAAATCAAAAAATTCTTCAAGAGCATCGGTCCTGGATTTATTACTGGAGCCGCCGATGATGATCCTTCGGGAATCGCCACCTACAGCCAGACGGGTGCACAGTTTGGGTACAACCAACTGTGGGCCGTTTTATTTAGTCTCCCATTCATGGCTATCATGCAAGAAATGTCTGGGCGCATTGGCATGGTTACCGGCAAGGGAATTGCGGGTGTTATTCGAAAAAACTATGGCCGCGGGATCTTATATTTCTGCGTTTTCTTGCTGCTTCTTGCAAACGTCATAAACATTGGTGCGGACCTTGGCGCCATGGCAGCAAGTGGTCAACTCCTTCTTGGCATTCCATTCCCTATTTGGCTCATTGGCATTACGCTTCTTTCTGTCTTACTTCAAATAATGGTCCCGTACAAAAGCTACCAGAGATTTCTCAAATATGCTGGCCTCACGCTCTTGGCCTACGTCGTTGCAGCATTCATGATTCATCAAGACTGGCGCACAGCGTTTCATGCAACA
Organism: uncultured Candidatus Saccharibacteria bacterium; assembly: GCA_964390745.1. Taxonomy (GTDB): domain Bacteria; phylum Patescibacteriota; class JAUYIX01; order CAYMIK01; family CAYMIK01; genus CAYMIK01. The sequence goes on along the minus strand of CAYMIK010000032.1, from coordinate 4,940 downwards.
ATCTTCCCAAACTTTTCTTTGAACAAAGTATACCTGCTCAACATCGTCGCACTTCTTGGAACCACCATTTCACCCTACATGTTTTTTTGGCAAGCTGACGAAGAGGTTGAGGAGGAAATCGAAAAGAAAAAGCTTCGGATAATGGGATCAGGTACGCCCAAGATTACCAAGAAAGATATTGTTTCGATGCGACTCGACACCTTCATTGGTATGTTGTTCTCCAACATCATAACGTTCTTTATCATTATCACTGCTGCCTCTGTCTTCCACGCGAATAACATTTTTGATGTTAAGACCGCAGACCAAGCAGCGATGGCCCTGCGACCCATTGCAGGCGATTTTGCCTACCTTCTCTTTGCTGCTGGTATTATTGGAACTGGCTTGCTCGCCGTCCCTGTTTTAGCAGGATCAGCGTCGTACGCTTTGTCAGAAGCACTCAACCTCAAAGAAGGATTGTACAGAAAATTCAAACAAGCCCATGGATTTTACGCGATCATAGCGATAGCAACATTCGTAGGTTTATTTATCAACTTCAGTGGTATTCCTCCCTTTCAAATGTTGTACTACGCCGCAATCCTGAACGGTGTGTGCGCACCAGTTCTCATGCTGGTTATCTTGCTTATCGCCAACAACAAAAAGATCATGGGCAAGCACACGAATGGTTGGGTTGCGAATACTCTGGGAATTATTATTACGGTTGTAATGGCGGTATGCGCGGTAGCCCTTCTCACGACACACTAAAATAAGAGTTTAACAAAACAGCTCCGTGCGGAGCTGTTTTTTATTTCATCTGGAGCGGGAAACGAGATTTGAACTCGCGACCTTCTCCTTGGCAAGGAGACGCTCTACCCCTGAGCTATTCCCGCGTGGTGGGTGGTAGAGGATTCGAACCTCTGACCCCATGCTTGTAAGGCAAGTGCTCTGAACCAGCTGAGCTAACCACCCCAATTTACCAGACGAAGATATAGAACGTGCTACCCTCTTAGGGATTCCCGAAAATCAGGAGCGGAGCCGCAAAGCGGCGAGCACGGATTTTTGGGAAGAAGGAGCAGGCGCCGGAACGGTGGAATGGGCAAGGCTTTTAGCCCTTGCACATGGAACCGTGATGGCGACTGAGACGTGGTGCTGGGAGGCAGAATCGAACTGCCGACACGAAGCTCTTCAGGCTTCTGCTCTACCACTGAGCTACCCCAGCCCAACCAACAATTATTCTTTATCCTTCGTTGCAAAACCAACCAAACCCAGGATAACAGCAACAACATCGATCAGCAAGCCTGCTCCGTAATATACTGAGCTCAAAACGAGTGGAGCGGCGATAACGGCCATGAGAATGGCGAGAAGGAAAAACTTGATGTGCTTCATAGTTCCCTTTTATTTATACGATTGTCGACCGCTAACACGTGTTTCTTCGTAAAATACACCTGAACACAGAGTAGGAGCAGTATAACATCAAGCACGATCACTTGCCAACCCCTTGCGACATTCAAGCCGAATTCGTCACAAGAACAATTTCCAACGATGAGGTTGTAATTATTGATGGCTGCCGCAGCAATAAACATCGCGAGTAAAAGCATGATTCCCACCGATGCCCGCTTCGTTTTGAAACCAAGGAGCATGGGTGCGCCAACCAAAATTTCCAGAAACGGAAGCGCATAGGAGAACGCTGGAACCATGGAAAGCGGCAGAATGTGATAGGATGCAACTGTCAGCTGAAAGTGATACAGATTAAAGAACTTCGCGATTCCCGACACAACAAAAATCGTGCCAAGAATGATTCGAATCACTGCAGAACTCACAGTGAAATATTTGGTATCGCGAATATCTCGCGATGCAATGTTTGTTCGTTGATCCATAAAATTGGTGGGCGGAAGAGGACTTGAACCTCCACCCGCAAAAGCGGACTACCACCTCAAGGTAGCGCGTATACCAGTTCCGCCATCCGCCCACGTTTGCAAGCCATAACATATTCGATAGCGAGGCATACCATAGCATAATACTTCGCTCTTGACAAGGCCTTTTAGCCTTCTTTTTTCATGCTCTCGATAATCGATTCTGTGGCCTCTCTGTCGGCCTGAATCTTTTTGAGAAGCTTTGGGACTTTTCGAAAATCTGCCTTCAAAGTCTCTCGCATACCGCCGTTATACAAAGCTGCTGCCGGGTGAAACAAGGGCATATACACTCGCCCTTTTCGGCGCATAGGCTTTCCATGAACAGCGGAAATAGCAAACCCCGGCAAAAAATATTCCATCGCGTGACGCCCAAGCATAACTATGAGCAACGGATTAATGATGGATATCTGAGCATCGAGATACAAAGAAGTACAGATATCTTTTTCTTCCGGAAGCGGGTCTCTGTTTTCGGGCGGACGGCACTTCACGATGTTGGTGATAAAAACATCTTCGCGTTTCATGCCGGAGTCAGCCAGCATTTCATCGAGAAACTTCCCTGCTGATCCCACAAATGGTAAGCCGGTCGCATCTTCTTTTGCGCCAGGACCTTCGCCAATAAAAAGAATCTTCGCTTGAGGATTCCCAGAACCCGGAACTGCATTGAGGCGTCCAGCTGCAAGCGGACACTTTACACAGTTATGAACCTCCTTCGCGATTTCTTCTAAGCTTTTATAACTCATGTGCAATCAAATGGATAATATCGGCCCTTGAAACAATACCAACAAGTTTTCGGTTGTCATCGATAACGGGGATAGGATTCGCGTGCGTGTCTTCCATAAGCGTTGCCAACTCGTGAACGTCGGTTTCTGGACCTGCGGTAGTAAATTCTTCATTCATGAGTTCTCGCGCTGTCTTTGCGGTAATTTTCCCTAGTTCTTCTTTTACCTTCGCTGGGCTATCAAGAAAAAGTGCTCCATCAAGAATCTGCACAAAGGTTGGCACATGGATGTTGCCTTCCGATGCCACAAGATCTTCATCGGTAATAACACCAACAACTTCTTCATTTTCTACTACTGGCACACCCGTGAGATGCGAGTTCAACATAGCATCAGCGATGTCCTTCACTTTGGTTTCTGGGGTTACTGAGATGACTTCTTTCGTCATGATGTCTTTGACTTTGCGCATAGAAAATCCTTCATTAACTTGAATAGGTCTACTTTAGCATAGCAAAAAGGGGTTGACAAAACCCAAAATCTGGCTTATTATGCACCGTTACACGCTTTAGAGCGCATGACTGCCTTAAAAGGCGGGTTTTTTAAGCCCCTCTTTTCAGGCAATTGTGCCTACGAAGATTGCGCCTTGAGGCGCAAAAGGCGGGGAGGAAGGACGTGCCACAGAATGTCAGATTCGTCTTCGGTGCCGGTGAGTCCACGCGTGTCCGGGTGGGTACCCACGGGGGCTACCGAAGGGCCGCCGAGTTCATCGCGAAGCTCGTAAGGTCCACAAGGCAGGGATGTTCCTGTGCTGCTGGTCAGACGTGCCAAGACGAGGCGCCGCTAAGTCGCCTCCTCTGCGGAGGATACGCGGAAACCGCGTTGTTCCATGAGAACATCCGCGGAGCCAACAGCATCCTCTATGCCATCGAAGGAGAGCCGGACGACCGCATTCGCTGCAAGATCGCTACGACGGACGCGAGCGGGAACACTACCGTGAAGTTTCACGCGGTGCTCAACCCATGGGGAGAGATCGAGCAGTACGCGATGTAGTCACTGTGCCGGACAAGCACGTCGGGCTCAAGCCGATCGGTAACCGTTCCTGAAGCTTGCATGCTCCAGGAACACGAACAGCCGGACACCCATCAGGTGGCCGGCTCGTTCCTTTTTGTATCAAGTTCTTATTTCGCTTCTTTCACGATCACTTCAAAAACTTTTCGGTTCTTAAGTTGCTCTTCAACGTATTCACGGTACTGCGGTGAGTTGAATTGCTCAGCGTCATTGTGACCAGCGTGCTGCAAGGTAACCTTTTCAACTTCTTCGTCAACTTCTTTTGCATCAACTTGAATATTTTCGAGTCGAGAGATCTTTCGCAAAATGAGCCCGGCTTTTACGCGTCGTTCGGCTTGTGGTTTCCAGGAAGACTTCAAAGCATCTTCAGTAGTCTTGAGGCTTTCGAAGTACTTCTCCAATTCCATTCCTTGGTTTTGGATATCATACTTCAACTCTGCCATCATCTTTTCTAATTCACCCTTCACCAAAACTTCTGGAAGCTCCATCTTGGTATTCTTTTCAACTTGTTCAAACAATGCCAATTCGTATCGTTCCTTTTCTTTTGTCTCCGCTTCGAGCTCTGCATTCTTTCGAATCTGATTCTTCAAATCTTCAGCGGTTTTAAACGAGCCACCTAAGCCTTGCGCAAATGCGTCATCAATTTCTGGCTTGTTCACTTCTTGAATGAGCTTTACTTCAACATCAAACTCTGCCTCTTTCCCTGCAATTTCTTTGTTGTGATATTTTTCTGGGAAGGTAAGCTTAAAAGTTTTCTTGTCACCTTTTGTGAGACCAATCACTTGGTCTTCAAAACCCGGAATGAACTTTTCTTCGCCAATAACAATTGGCATGTTTTCACTTTTGCCACCATCGATTGCTTTACCGTCAACTTTTACGAGCAAATCAAGTTCGAGTCGATCACCTTTTTGTGAAACACGGTCTACATTGCTGTAGGTTGCTCGCATATTTCGAAGGGTATCCAAAACTTTGGTAACTTCTGCATCATCTACTTTCACTTCGCGCTTTTCGGCTTTGAGGCCCTTGTAGTTGGCAACTTCAAACTCTGGCAAAACATAGACTTCCAACGTAAATTCAAAGTCATTGCCTGGAGCAAGTTTTTTGATAGAAACCTCTGGGCGTCCAATAGGTTCCAAGTTCTTTTCTTTCACAACTTGAACATAAAAATCTGGGATACTCATACGTGCTGCTTCTTCGAACAAGGCTTCTTTGCCTACTTTTTGTTCGATAACGGATGCAGGAACATGGCCTGGGCGAAATCCAGGAA
>CAYMIK010000031.1:0-7598 GCA_964390745.1 uncultured Candidatus Saccharibacteria bacterium | reverse complement strand
GTATTGGGGAGTAGCCAAGTGGTAAGGCAACGGGTTTTGGTCCCGTCATTCGAGGGTTCGAATCCTTCCTCCCCAACCAAAGAATTAAAATCAAATACATGTCTCACAAAGCGCACAATATTATCATTGTGATACTCATCATTCTCATCCTTGCTGTGGGAAGTTTTGTTGTTTATTCAAAATTCTTTGCGGCGCCCACTCCAGAAGCGCAAGTGGATCCTACAGATAGCGACCCCGCCTACAAGGACTGGCACAAGTTCACAAGCACCATTCACGGATACACCGTAAAATATCCACCAAGCTATACCTACCAAAGCCCCATCGCCAACGAAGAGCCATCGGGAATGGTTCAGTTTGAAAAGCCCGAAAAGGATACGAACTTCACCCTTATGCATCCAGATGGCATACAGTTCTTGCCACCAAAAGGAACTACCGATGTTGAGGCGTGGCTGAAGCAGGTAGATTACTTACAGCCCGGCGACAAGGTAACCGAACATTTGACGATTGCTGGCGCAGCGGCAATTAAGGTGGAGAATCGTGACGAAGGCAAAACCCCGTTTGATTACTACTACTTTATCCACGGTCCGCAAATGTACCGAATTGAAATCTTTAATCCACAGATCGCTGCGCCGTATACCGATATGCTGCTTAAGAGTTTTCGATTTTACAATCAGGCAGACCAATCGCACGTGTTTCGCGACAAGCTCTCATCGTGGTGGAACGGAATTATTATGAAACTAATGATACCAACGAAATAAATGATCTTGAAACAAAGTGCGCTACAACGTTTTCTCTACGCAAACTCTGATGCATCGAATATCAGACAACGAAGCAAACCTCGGTTCTATGACCGAGCGTACTTTGCTCTTCGTGGTCTTTCCAAGGGCCTGAAAGCAGCCATAGTGCGCGCCGGAGACATTAAAAGCGTCATAGACATCGGTTGTGGCGATGAGCCCTACAAGAGCTATTTTGAATCCAAAACTGCCTACGTAGGAGTTGACTACTACTCGGAAAAACCAGGCGTTAAAAAGATCGATATCGAAACTTCGTTCAAGGAATTTGAAGCAGACTTTGTTGTGTGCTCCGAGGTTTTGGAACACACGTTTCACTTCGATCAGGTTGTAGAAAATATATATCAGAACCTGAAGCCAGGCGGATCGGCGTACGTTTCAGTTCCGTTTGCGTACGAACTTCATGGTTGGAACTACAATGACTTTTTCCGATACAGTCCAAAAGCGCTTCAGAAGATCTTTGCAAAATTCTCTGAAGTAGAAATAACTCCAACCACAACCTTTCCTGGGACTATTTTGCTTCGAGTCAATAATATTATCTACTACATTCCGCTTCCGTACATTTTGAAAATTCCATTTTTCCTCCTGAATAACATACTATTTCTTCTGATTGAATATGCCATTCGTGGGCTCATAGGGCTCCTTAAGCTCAAGCCGGAAAGCTTGCCGGTTAAATGGGCATATTCATTTCCAACAAACTTTACGTGTTATCTCAAAAAATAAAACCCTTGAAAATTTCTCACTTTCTATTTAAAGACGACTTCATAAAGAAAAGCGCACTGTTCACACTTGCAGCAGGCGCGATTTCTTTTTTCAACTATATTTACCATCCCATTCTTGGAAATCTGCTTCCAGTTGCAAGCTTTGGAGAGGTGGAAGTTTTGTACTCGATGTACAACATATTTGGAATTTTTCTTTTTGCCTTTTCGAGTGTCATCATTCACGTCACGGCCAACACTGAGAACGAAGAAGAGCGTAACACGGTTTTAGGAACTATCGCGCGTATCGCATTGATCGTCTCAGTGGGAGCGAGCGTGGTCGTTGCGGCAACGAGCCCGCTTCTCGAGCGTGTCTTTAAGTTCGAAAGTCCACTTCCGTTTATTGTGTTAGCGCTCCTTTTGCCCTTTGCAACCTACGTATTTTTTGGTGCCGCAACTTTTCAGGGGAAAAAGGAAGTGCGCCCATACGCGATGGGGAACGGACTCGTTTCTCTGTTTCGGCTTATTTTTGGCGCCATTCTCGTAGTGGTGGGATTTAAGGTGTTGGGAGTAATGTTCGCGTTTCTGGCAGCACAAATGCTTGCCGCACTATATGTCTTCTCGCTGCTTCGGAAAAAAGTTTCCGTTCTCCACGCAAAACAGACAACGGAAGAAGAAAAAGCTCGTCTCAAGAAAGAAGTTCGTTACGGAGTCATGGTGTTCGTCGCCAATTTGAGTGTTATTCTCTTTAGTAATGGTGACATTCTTACGGTCAAATACTTTTTTTCCCCAGACGTCGCAGGTCTGTATAGTGGCATATCAACCATTGGAAATATAATATATTTTGCGATGACGCCCGTTTCTGCTGTACTTTTGGCCTCTGTTAAGCTGAAAAGCACGGTTTCTGAAAACAAACGGATTTTGCTTATCACCCTGGGAATTACTACGGTTTTTGGAGGTTTGTGCTGGTTGCTTTTTGCTACCTCGCACGGTATAATTATACCGCTCGCACTTGGTAAAAAATTCACGAGCTTTTCTCCATATTTGAGCCAAGTTGCCCTGGTCATGGCGTTGGCGGGAGTCTATAACGTTACGCTCATGTTCTTTCTGGCCTTACGAAAAAAATTCGTCTTTTTTCCGGCAATTTTTTCGGCCGCCTTGCTCTTTGTGCTCATAGCTCTTCGACACCAAAATATTGATCAGATTATTCATAACTTCATGGCGGCGGTAATAGTTGCTCTTGCCGTGAGTGGCGCGCGACTTGCATTTGAATTCTTAAAACACGCGGAACTTCCCGATGGAAAATCGTAAAAAAGTCAGCTTTGTTCTCCCGGTTTACTTTGAAGAGGAGTGCATCTCCGAGTTTCTTGAGCAGCTTCTGAAATCTGTTGAAACGCTTCCGTACGAGCTCGAATTTATCATTGTGAATGATGGTAGTACAGACAAGAGTCTGGAAATTTGTCGTGGTTTCGCAGCAAAAGATCCGCGCATTAACATTATCAACTTTACACGAAATTTTGGTCATCAAGCAGCACTTACAGCTGGCTATGACAACGTAACTGGCGACGTGGTGATCACCATGGACACGGACTTGCAAGATCCAGTAAGCCTTATCCCCGAGATGCTTCAAAAGTGGGAAGCTGGTAACTATGTTGTGTACGCAAGACGAAAAAATCGTCGCGATCCGTTTATACGACGCAACGTTTTTCATGTGTACTACTGGCTATTCGACAAAGTGAGCGATGTAAGGATTCCGCGAAACGTTGGCGATTATCGCCTCGTTGATAAGCGTGTTGTAGAAGATCTTAAAAAGTGTCGCGAGAAATACCGATATCTTCGAGGTATGGTTGCGTGGTTTGGTTACAAGTTTGATTATGTTGATTACGATCGCCCCGACCGAGAAAAAGGCACCTCGGGGTATACCTGGAAGAAGCTTCTCAAGCTCGCCTTTGATGGTTTTACGGGATTTTCACTGTTTCCTCTCAAAATTGCTGCGTATGCCGGTTTCTTTGTTATCGTGAGCGGCATTGCAATGACGCTGTATCTTGGCTGGAACTTCATCGTACTGGGAAAACAGTATCCCGTATACTTTTGGCTCGCGATGGTGATTTATGTCTTTATTGGAATCCAATTTATTCTCACCTGGCTCTTGGGCGAATATATTGGACGCATTCAAGATGAACAAAAACAACGGCCACTTTACGTTATAGACAAAATTTACAAAGGTGATGAATAATACTCCTCTTGCTTCCGTTGTTCTTGCGAACTATAACGGAAGTCAGTTTTTGAAAGAAGCAATCGAGAGTGTCTGTGCTCAAAGTTTTCGAGACTTTGAGTTTATTGTTGTGGATGATGGAAGTACAGACAACTCACGGGCAATTATGGATGAGATGGCGGCACGAGATTCACGCATTGTTCGTTTATACCTCCCTCAAAACGGGGGATTGCCAAACGCGCTGAATGCTGGAATCAAAGAAGCCAAAGGGAAATACATCGTCCGTATGGACGGTGACGATATCTGTTTACCACAACGTTTTGAACGACAAGTTGCGTACATGGAGCGTGCTGAAAATGAAAAAGTTGGTGTCTGTGGAACATTTTGTGAAGTGATTGATACTTCGGGCAAATCGTTGGGTCCCAAACGCTTTGCTGAAAACGATAAAGACATTCGAAGGATGTTCTGGTTTCGAAATCCTATTCAGCACAGCACTTCTATTATTCGAAAAAAGTGTTTTGAGGAACTTGGTGGATATGACACAAACTTCCCCCAATCACAAGACTATGAACTCTGGTTTCGTTTTGGACAAAAGTACGAACTTCACAATCTGCCGGAAATTCTTTTGAAGTACCGAGTTCATGGTGAAAATGCTATTTTGAAGCGTCAGAAAAGCACCATACGCGGAGTATTGCTCGCCCGGAAATATGCTGTTACGAAGTACGGGTACAAGATGCCATTCTCTGGCCGGGTTTTTTCATGGCTCACCAATGTAACCTATGTGCTTCCAGCACGTTTGGTATTTGTAATTTTTCAGTGGATGCAAAAATGATCAACGCCAAAACAAGATTGCAGCGTTTTTTGTTTGCTAACTCGGTAAAGTCAACCGTTCGTCATCGTGCACACCCGCGCATATACGACCAGGGATTTTATCCCATGCTGAAGCTTTCGCGTGGATTGAAAAAATTCATGAAAAACGTGGCTTCACAGGAAACTGTTTTAGATATTGGATGTGGCGAACTTCCGTATAAACCGTACTTCACCGCAACGAAGAATTTTATTGGCGTGGATTATTATACGGAACGAGATGATGTTGAGGCGGTTGATATTGAAAAGCCCTTTGCCCGAGTGGAGGCAGATTTTGTCATATGTTCTGAGGTTTTGGAGCACTCATTTCACTACAACCAAGTAGTTGAGAATATTTATAATAACTTGAAATCCGGTGGCTCTGCCTACGTTACCATACCGTTTGCCTATGAAGTGCATGGCTGGGATTACCATGATTACTTCCGATACACCTTTCAAGCACTGGAAAAGATTTTCGAAAAATTTTCTGAAGTTGAAATTGTTGCTTCTACAACGTACCCCGCAACGCTGGTACAAAAAGTGAATAATCTTATTTACTACATTCCCATTCCGTATATTCTAAAGGTTCCATTTTTCTTCGTAAATAATCTGATCGTTCTTGCTTTTGAAGGCGTCTTGCGCGGACTCTTGAAACTGTTTCGAATCAAAAAGGGGAGCTTCCTTTCCAAACTCATTTATTCGTATCCCATAAACTATATCTGCTATCTTAAGAAGTAGGACCCATATGGCACAAAGCATTCTTGAAAAGTTGAAAGTGTTTTCTCAGAAGAAAAACGTTGCAATTGCGATAAAGATTCTGAGTAAAACGTGGGTGCAGGGGCTTATTCTCTCGTTGCTCTTAACGTCTTTTCTGTTGCAAAAGGGCGTTTGGATTTATCAAGACAATATTTTCTTGGCCAAGAATGTCCAGGAAGCATGGCTTGAACTGAAGCGGCTTTTTTCAAGTCTGGAAATTGCTGACTACTTCAGCACGTACTGGGGATATGACTCTCTCTACTTTAACGTAGGTCGCGTCACTATTTTTCCGCTTTACCTTCTTGGAATACTATTGTTTCGTGATGCTGGTATTTCGCAGTATCTCTTCTTTGTCATCTTTTACTGGCTGAGTTATGTTATTTTGTTTTCGTTTATTGGTATCTTCACGAAAAACAAAACAGGAAGAATGCTTGGTGCATTTTTTGTTGTGACGACACAGTTCTTTTTGCATTCGTATACACTGCTTGGGTTCTCGTACAGCATCGTAGCGGCACCCGTCTTTATTATCAGTTTGGTGCGACTTTTGGAGAAAAAAACGCGCTGGTTTTATGTTCTCTCGTTTATATTAAGCATCTATTGGATAATGGCATACCAACGGTACTTTGTGATGTATGTTGTTGTGGCGATCGTGGCCATCGTTCTTGCATCCAAAGGTATTTTGAGTTCATGGAAGAGGCTTTTGAAGATTGTTCCCGTAGTTATCTTGGGAATTTTGCCTGTTTTGCTGTCATTCTTTGCAACCTACCAAGATATTCGGTTTGGAACCTCGTTTAACACCTACCAGGTGTATTACAAGGCAACGAATGGAGTAAATAGCTACAACATTCATTTGCACAACACGCCGTTTAAGGCTTTTGACTTCCTGGGAAGCGGCTCATCGTTCCTGTCGCTCCATAACGACAAACTTGAGTTACTGTCACTGGTTCTCGCCTCGGTCATTGGAATTCTGATTTTGTGGTACATCGTGAAAAAGATGAAGCTGAATCTTGTGACCATTGCTGTTGCGAGCGCGTACCTTGTTTCGCTGTTCCTGTTTTGGCTTGCGTACTTTGTCCCTGTTGGAAAATTTATCCATATTACGTACGATATTCTTTCGTTTCTTTCCAATGATGCGAATCACGTAAAGATTATTAGTCTTACCGTGACGGGAATAATGATCCCGTTTATCTACATGGCATTGAAGTGGTGGTGGGCAAAGGGCTTGCTTATTGTTGTCATTATTGTGTACGCGATTATTAATACCTCGCCTATATTCGCACCCTCAGAAAAGAAGGCACAGTTCAGCTTTGATGTTGTACCCGAAGAATATACGCAAACATTTTTCTCAGAAGAAGGTTTTGAGCCATATACGTATTACCCGAATTCCGTAGACAGCAAGGGTCTTCGCGACCCCTATGGTGTGTACTATGAGTGGTACCAAACGCCGATTAGCTTCAACCAAAATTTGAAGTACAGAATGTTGATGACCAGCAATGTTCGTCTGGCAAACCTAAAACAAGACACCCTCTTTAACGAGGTACTTACGCATCCTGGTGCTTGGAACACGACTTTCTTTAATCTCAAAAATATATTGATATACAAAGATGTTCGTAACCCCAAGATGGGTCAGTTCGACTATTATAATACTCGAAAAGATTACGACTCCGAGGGTCAGGCTGCATACGAAGCCATCAAAGCAACGGGGGATTACTCTTTGCTTTCGGAAACAGATCGTATTGCCTTCTTTGCGCCCAAGAATCATGCAATGGCAGATTACTTCTTGTACTCACCAAATTCGATTGTTGAGCGTGACCTCGAAACAATTTTTGAGCCAGGTTCTGAAATTCGAGAGAACAAGCCAGTTATTCTAGATTCGAAGATAAAAAGTAAGCCAAGCAGTGTTTATAACGGAAGCGATGTTGTCTCGGGTAACAAAGACGTTCATGTTGACGCAAAGATTTCTTTGAACGATCGAGGCGTTTTCTTGGCAAAGATTTCGAATATTAATGAAGACGCACCATTTATGCTGCAACTTAACCAAACCAACCATCCACAGTGGCGTGTTGCGGTTATATCAAAAGAAGAGTATGAGAAAGTTTCCTGCATAAACTCTCAGTCTTTTTCTGATACTCAAAACAGCACATGTGATTTTGAGGGTGATACCTTTAATCTTGCGGCTTTGAAATATTTCACAGAGCCTCAATTGGCGGGGAGCCCATTTGCTGGAAACTTTATTGTCAATACGTGGATATTTGATCCAAGTGAATATGCCGAACATACCAATAATGGCGA
>CAYMIK010000030.1:4824-7655 GCA_964390745.1 uncultured Candidatus Saccharibacteria bacterium | reverse complement strand
GACATGGAGTTTTCTGCAATCCAACGAAACCAGATAGCAGCTGCGAAGACTGGGCAAGACGCCATCCTTGGAAAAGAGATAAAAGACTTCCTGAAAAACGTGAGTTACCCAGTATCTTTCCTTGACTATGAAACATTTCCTGCCGCTGTGCCGAGGTTCAAGAGCTACAAACCATATCAGCAGATTCCTTTTCAGTTTTCTGTTCATGTGCTAACTGCCCCAGCGGCAAAACTTGAGCAACACGAGTTTATTCATGCCAAAGACACGGCACCTGATGAACACTTTCTTTTGGCACTCCAAAAGGCCATGCCAAAGAAGGGGAGCGTACTGGTTTGGAATAAGAGTTTTGAGATGGGTATTAACAAGAAACTGGCGGAACGAGTTCCTGAATACACTGACTTTGTCGAAGACCTCAATAGCAGGGTGATTGATCTAAGAGATGTATTTACGAAACAGTTGTATGTAACGAAGAATTTTAGAGGTAGCACGTCTATTAAATTTGTTCTTCCGGCACTTGTCCCAGAACTTTCATACAAAGAACTTGGAGTGCAAGATGGTGGTTCTGCATCTGACACATGGAATAAGATTGTGCAAGGGGAATTTGGTCAGAAGGAAGCACAAAAACAGACTGAGGAACTCTTGAAGTACTGTAAGATGGACACCTTTGCGATGGTGAAGATTTTTGAAGTATTGAAGGAGATGTAATATGTCAGAGAAAAAGAAGTCGCAAGAAATAAAAGTAACAAAACCACCAAAAGTCTGCAACATTTGTCACAAAGGCAGAGTTGTTCCTATTCTCTACGGTTTGCTGTCAAACGAGCTCGAAAGAAAGCTTATGTCGACCCCAAATGGTGATCTTGAATTTGCTCCTGGTGGCTGTGAAGTAACCGATCATGACCCAAAATGGGAATGCCTTAACTGTGATGCAAAATATTTTGAAAAACAATGACCAACCTTACCCTCATTAACGGTGACATCACAAAGCAAACCGTTGACGCCATCGTCAACGCTGCTAACAGCTCTCTCATGGGCGGTTTTGGTGTTGATGGTGCCATTCACCAAGCTGCGGGCCCACAACTCAAAGAAGAATGCGAAAAACTAGGCGGATGTAACCTCAGCGAGGCCAAGATCACAAAAGGCTACAATCTTCCTGTTAAATTCGTCATTCATACGGTAGGCCCATACTATGACGAAAGAGTATCTGGACTCGACAAAAAACTCGCAGAATGTTACACAAACTGTCTTGCGCTTGCTCACGAAAACGGCGTAAAAACGATTGCTTTCCCTTCCATCTCAACGGGCGTGTTCTTGTACCCCAAAGGAGAAGCCGCACAAATTGCAACCAAGACCGTGAAGGAATACGTGGCATTGCACCCCGACCACTTTGAAGAAATTCGTTTTGTAGCGTTTGATGAAGAAGTGTATATTGCATATGCGATGGCGCTAAATAAAAAATAAGCATAATGATTAAAGCCATTCTCTTCGACATTGACGGAGTTCTTCTTGATTCTTTTGAAGCAAACCTAAAGTATTTTCAAGACTTACTTCAATCTTCCGGCTTCAGAAAACCAACCAGAGAAGAATATGAAAAGATATTTTATCTTCCCGCTCTGGATGTCATTAAGAAATATTCAAACCTTGATGACGACGGGGCAAAGAAAGTTGTTGAGAAGGGTCTGAGCAAAGATTTTCCATATAGATATGATCTTCTCGCAATGCCCGAAGGAGCCGAAAGAATTTTAAGACAACTTAGCAGTAAATTCAATCTTGCTATTGTAACTAGCAGAGCCAAACAAGAAGTATTTGAAAGTAATGATCGTGCTAAGTTGAGGGGGTTGTTTAGGGTAGTTATTTCATACGAAGATACAATGGACCATAAGCCACACCCAGCTCCTCTATTGGAGGCAGCAAAGCGTATGAAACTTAATCCTGATGAGTGCATATACATAGGTGACTCAAAGTCAGATCGTGAAGCTGCTGAAGGTGCTGGAATGCCGTGCATTATTTATTCTCGAAAAACATCAGATATAAAACCAGACACTTTTTCTTTTATCCAGATACCAGGTATTATAGAAAAGCTTAGTTTTTCCAATTAACGCGTTACATTAAACACATGTGTGGACGACTGACATTTTTCGATGAGGTAAAACTTGGACAGGAATTCGATGTTAATCTAATGATTAAGCCATCGTACAATTCAGCTCCAGGAATTCAGCATCCTATTCTCCATTTCGAGAATGGCAAGTTTGTTGCTGAACCAATGCGATGGGGCTTAGTGCCTTCTTGGGCTAAGGATCCAAAGATAGGCTATCGTATGATTAATGCTCGTGCTGAAACCGTTCATGATAAGCCTTCTTTTCGATCTCCTCTCAAGACCAAGCGCTGTTTGGTTCCCGCTAACGGATTCTATGAGTGGGACAAACTTCACCAAACAAAAACACCATACTATTTCACGCTTAAGAAGGAACCTGCATTCTTCATGGCAGGCTTGTTTGACATTTGGAAGGATGCGAGTGGTAGGGTAACAAAATCCTTCACGATCGTTACCACGAAAGCGAACACTCTTGTAGGTAAGATCCATGATCGTATGCCAGTTATTTTCACGAAGCAAGAAGCGAAGGCATGGATCAAAGACGAATATCATGATGGGCTTTTAACTCTTCTTCGACCATATCCTGCAACCAAGATGAACGTTTGGCGAGTTTCTACTGAAGTAAACAAGCCAGTGAACAATACACCTGAAATAATTCAGAAGGTTACGGCTTAAGTTCTATATCAAGCAAGGGAAGATCCATAAACTTACGAGTCTCTCTGATTCGGACTTTTTTTGA
>CAYMIK010000030.1:0-4814 GCA_964390745.1 uncultured Candidatus Saccharibacteria bacterium | reverse complement strand
ACCTTTTACACTTCGAGTTCGCATCCTATCGTCTGGTGTCATATGAACCGCTAATGACGTTCCAAGAAATACTGCATGTTTCCCGTATCGCTCCGCAAGCTTATCAACGGCACCAAAGATGCGCTCTTGTTTCAAGATCTTGGGGACTGAGTCAAAGATGCTGAGCTGATTCTTTTCGTAGCTTTCAACATCAAGAAGTACGGCACCAGTTGCACGGTACAAAACCCCTTCGTGAAAGAACTTTGAAAACAGCTTTTGAACATGAGGCATCACCTCGGTTGGGAAGCAAGTTGGTCTATCCAGCTTCAACTCAATGCCATCATAGGTGTAGTCGTTCTTACGGAGATGAAGGAACATTTTCTTTGAACCAAGCTTGTAACGTCGCGCCTTGATAAAGGCATTCTCGATGTTCTTAGAGAGTTGGGCAAGAATATATGTTGGGTCAGAAGATGGAGGAGAGAAGGTTTTTGTTTTACCAATGGTTTGGTATGATTCTTTTTCTTTTGTTTCAAGTTGGATGACGCTGCGTCCGTTCAGCTCTTCCCAGCATTGTATGTGCGGTTTAGTGAAATGAGAGCGAACCCACCCTTCTTCTGCTTGAGCAAATTGCCACGCTGTTTGCATGCCATACTTGTTTAGGAATGTAGCACTCGCATGCCCAACGCCCCATATTTCAGCTACTGGCACATCTTTTAGGAACGCTTCGCGCTCTCTAAAGCCAATGACTGTGAAGCCAGCAGGCTTGTCCCATTTTGAGGCAATTTTGCAGAGAGTTTTGGAGGAAGACAAACCGACGGACACTGTTATGCCAAGCTCAGACTCTAGTTGCTTTTTAATCTCAAAGGCAATCTGTGGGTAGCTTTTGTGGTAAAAGCGTTTCATGCCCGTGATATCTAGGAATGCCTCATCGATTGAGTATTCTTCAACCTCAGGAGTCCATTGTTTCATGATGTCATACATACGCTTAGAGACCAGGCTGTATGTTTCATAATCTGAAGGAACAAAGATACCATTGGGCGCTAACTTCCTTGCGTCCCACAAAGCAACTCCTCGTCTAATGCCCAACGCTTTTGCTTCATAGCTCGCGGCTGCCACAATCTTTCGCTCGATTCCAGTAACAACAGGAAGGCCTTTCCACGCGGGGTGAATCATTTGCTCACACGAAGCAAAGAACGCATCTGCATCTATATGAAGCAAAGCTTTCCTTTCTTGAAGCTCCAAGTGTGGGTGTGGCATTTGTTTGTGTTGGAATGAGGCGGACTAAGTATATCGTCGGAAGCTCCCAACAACGACACTGTGAATTTTGGCTCGCTCGTCTAACTTGATCGGTTTGTAGTTTTTGTTTGCTGGCATGAGGTAGGCTTTTCTTCCATCTCGAACAAAACGCTTGACAGTAAACTCGTTATCAACCGAGGCAATAACAATATCACCACTTTTAGGGGAGCGGCCTTGTTCGACAATCAGCATGTCGCCTTGCATGATACCAGCGTCCTTCATGGAGTCGCCACGAGCCTCTACAATGCAAGAGGAGTTCTTGTTGCGGATAAGGTATTCGTCAACAGTAATCTTGTCCCGAAGTTCTTCTTCGGCAGGGGATGGCCAGCCAGCCTGCACGTTACCAACAACAGGTGTGCCAACGAAACTAAGCGTTGGCTCAAGAACCCCATTCTCGTTTCTGAGAAAATGGCAGTCTATGAGCACTTTTACTGTAGAATAGGCTGTGTTTCGTGACTTTACCCCAAACAGTTTTGCCATAACTGAAAGGCTTGGCATACTTCTATGTTTAGAATAGTATGTTTGAAGAAGTTTCAGGCGTTTATCGTGAATAGTTTCCATAAAGCTATAATAGTAGGACAGTTGTACTAGTGTCAATATTTGTTGTATATCCAGTTGATAGGTTCGAACCGATACTATAGAATAGTCATATGAACAATAATGACTCACAGAACTTCAAAATCTGCCTTTTGGGATCAATACCAAAGGGGGACAAAATCAGGGAGAACTGGAGGGATTGGAAGTCTGAGTATAAGAACAAGCTTTCGCAGATTTCCAATGCTACATTTACAGACGGTGATGAATGGAAAGACGAAACGAAGCCTCTATTGGTTGTTGGCCATGATGCCAACCTTATCAAACAGGCCGACGTAATAATCGTGAACGCTGAAAGTAAATTAGGCGCCGGGACATCTCAAGAAATGGTGATTGCGAAATATTTTTCAAAGCCTGTTATTTCTGTGCTTCCAAAGAACACCCATCACCGAAGATCTGGAGTAGTTTTTGATGGCGTAAGAGTTGATGATTGGATTCATCCCTTCATTCTTACTTTTTCTGATGTCGTGGTTGAGAGCATTGATGAGTGTGTAGAATGGGTAAAGGACTTTATACATAACCCAGAGAATAAGAGAATCAAGGATATTTCAGTCGTTGACGAAGCCGTTGCAGCTTATCTTAAAACCACAAAATAAAAATCTATGAGAACTCCAGAAGGAATTGAAACGCCAAAAACAATCGATACGAGTTTCATTGATGAAGTGAAAAGTGTTCTCAATGAACATAAAAGCGAGCGTGTCGTCGTGGTCGGAACAACCTGCACTGGGAAGTCCACGCTTCTTAAAAATATCGACGGAGCTCTCGATATGGATGAGGTGCTCTTCCCGCAACTCACAGAAGAAGAAAAAGAATTTGTAACACAGAAGCCTTGGACGGAAGAGATAGGTCAGGCTATGATTCGCCTAGCAAAAGAAAGGATAAAGATTGAGCCTGGAAATTCTGTCTTTGGAACGGTAGTGTTAGATGCAGACACAGTTGTATATCTTCACATTGAAGATGAGTTGCTCAGAGCGCGAGTTGAAAAAAGAGGCAAGGATTTTGAAGATGCAAAAAATATGCAGAAACAGATTGAAGAGGAAATAGAATCATCTCAAAAGCCTATGATTGAAATTCAAGTAAAATAACTTTTAGACATTATGCTCCAACAAGAAATATCGAATGTGCTTACGCGCTCACTCTGCGATTCAGAAGCCACGTTTTCAACATTTTCTCAACGGTTAAAAGAAAACAAGCTCACACGAGATGAAAATACTCGGACGCATTTTTGTGTATTTTTCTTGCCCTACAACGCGAAGAACAAAAAGGTCTTCATGGTTCATCATAAGAAGTCTGGCTTTTGGATCGCACCAGGTGGTCACATTGATGAAGGTGAGAGCTTGCAGCAAGCACTAAACCGAGAGGTGAACGAAGAGCTGGGAGTTGTAAATGCGTATAAAGAGTCTCCAAGGCCATTTCTTTTTACGCTGTGTCCCATAGAAAACAAAGTCCAACCTTGCAAGCTTCACTTCGACATCTGGTATCTGCTTGAAACCGATGGATCAGACTTCAAGGTTGATCCTGCTGAATTTCTCGACACCAAGTGGATGACAATAGAAGAGGCAAGAAAAGTTGTTACCGTGGCTGAAAATCTTTCGGCACTTAAGATTCTTGAGAGTAAATATGACTAAGTATGTTCTCAACTCTGGTGGCATTAGAAATTTCCCAGATAAGGCAAAAGTTTTTTTTCGAGAGGTGGTTATGGGTTTAGGAAAGAAGCCTAAAATACTTTTATGCCTATTTGCTCATCCGCGCGAAGACTGGGAAGAAAAGTTCGTGAAATATACTGGGGGCTTTGTAAGTCAACTACCCAAAGACGTAAAGCCAGAATTTGAACTTGCCTTTCCAGACAAATTTGAAAAACAGGTTCACGACTGTGATGTTGTATATATCACAGGAGGTGATGATCACCTTGTTCAATACTGGCTTAAGCAATATGATCTTCCAAGACTCTGGAAAGGGAAAGTTGTTGCCACAAGCTCGGCAGGTTCTGATGCGCTTGTGAAACATTTCTGGACATGCGACTGGCGTCTATGTATGGACGGTCTTGGAATTCTGTCTATTAAATTTCTTCCACATTTTCAATCAAAGTATGGCGTGAATGATCCAAGAGGTTCGATTAATTGGAGTAAGGCCAAGAAGATTTTAGAAAAGTACGGCGACCAAGACTTACCCATCTATGCCCTAAAAGAAGGCGACTTTGTGGTTTTTGAGAAGTGAAGCAGTAATCTATGAAAATAATCTCAAAGTTTGGGTAAGTAGTTATTACGCAGTCTTTGGTAGGTGGACAGTGATGCCGTCTTTTGTTTTAGTCCTTATCAGAGATTTTAGAAATGCAACGTTATCCTTTTTAAGAAAAAGCTGGTAGTGAATGCCACTTCCATCCTTCGCTGGAATACTTCTTGCGATGAGTTTCTTCTGTCGGATAAGCTTCCCAACGGTGGCGGCATGAACTTTTAGATCATGTTGCAAGTCGTAAGAAGTAAAGTAAACCTTGTTATCATCGTTGTGGCAAACACTCACAGGAATAATTCTCCGATCAAGTGCTGCCTGACAGTCGAAACATTTTATTCCGTGTTTGTCATACCATAGTCTCTGGTCTTCTGGGCTCATCCCACAGATACAGCACGAGTACGAACCTTCCAAAAGAAATCCTTTTGGTTCTTTTTTAAGTCGCTCCTGCCTTTTATAGTCTTCAACTGCAAGATCAACCAAAAGGGTCGTGAACCCAAGAAAATTAATAGCTGCTTCTCGTGCCTCTTCGTCACCGTATTCAACGTCGTATTCTTTCTTCATGAGCTCTTTAAACTCGTCTACCTGCTCCTTGGTTGGATTAATGACTCTATCGTGGTCGATCATGGGGACTCCTATAAATTATTGAATGGTTCTAACTATTTTGATACTACGCCAAGAAGGCGGTGATAAGTCAAGAAAAGCGGAATGAGACA
>CAYMIK010000029.1:0-8024 GCA_964390745.1 uncultured Candidatus Saccharibacteria bacterium | reverse complement strand
GGTTCAAGAATTTTGACGCCGCATGGCCAGAACTGAAAGCCGATTACAATGATCGCTTCTATCGTATGTGGAAGTACTACCTTCTCTCTGCAGCAGGATTCTTTAAGTCACGACGGGTGCAGATCTTCCAGTTTGTCTTTTCGAAAAAAGGCGTACCAGGCGGATACATTTCACCTCGCTAGCTTAAGACTGCAAAAACCGCATAACAAAGCACCAAAAGTGCTTCATCTTGACAAATCGTCAAATCCGAGTATAATGGTCGGATATGCGTTTTAACGCATATTTCCCTCGTCTATCGGTGAGAAGAGTGCATTTTTTTGTGCCTTCTCCTCACCGATAAACGCGCCGGAACCGCTTGGCGGTACGGCGCACAACCCACAGGGGGAGAGATATGTTCGGACGACGGACTTTGCAGGACCGCAGTACGGCTGGTGAGGCCCACTTCGACGGCTACACCAACAGCAACGAGGAGCTCCACATCCCGCTCGGGCTCATGGAGATCGACGGGGAGCTCTTCTTCCTGATGATGCCCACGGGCATCACCCGCCAGGACCTCGAGGAGCGCGCGCGCCGGCGAAAGCGACCCGAGCCGGTGGTGACCGAGAAACGCTGCCCCCTCACGGGAGCGCCGTGCCCCGGTGACGCGCGCTGCGACACCATCCAGCGGATGTTCGGCGGTCGATGATGGCAGCTCCGGCGACCATCGTGACGGCATTGCAGATGGAGTGCCAACGACTCCGTCGCTCGCCGATTTGCCCCAAGAGCGGGAAGTACTGCTGGGGCTCAAACGAGTGCGGTGAGGGCACGTGCCCCACCATCGTTGGGAGCTTCGTGGCAGATCACGCCCGAAGCAAGCAGGTGCAGCAAGCGGCCTAGCGAAGGCCGCAACACTACAACGTTCGGAGAACCGCGCCAGTCCCCATGACTCTTTTCGAGGGGGTCCGGCTCCCTCTCGAACGGCGTCGTGTGGGACTGGCGCACCTGAAAGATAGTTACAATGCAATAACCCGAAGTATTCATCGAAGTACTCATGCAAGACTTGAACACAAGTCCCGGGTTTTCTTTTTGGTGCATCTTTGACGAATCAAAATTTCGGGTGTAAGGTAAGGAGGTGTTGTTTTTTCGTGTGGTGTTTAGGGCTCACAAGCTTTGTGCATCCCAAAAACCACATGAGTCGAGTGCGTTCACGCACTCGCGCGAGGGACACATGCGGAGAAATCCCGCAAGAATCGCAGAAGTACGAGCGAACGTCCGTGAAAATCTAGGCTGGTACGTCCCGTCACCTCCCAAGAAGGGTGGCGAGACCACGGACGAGCCCACGGAGGATGACGTCGTCGTGGGTCAGCCAGGCGTCCGGACGCCTGGCATCGGAGATCCCCCGACCGATAAGGGGGACAAGTACTCGACCTGACGTCGTCCTGAGCGTCTTCGGCGTTTCGGCTGAACGCGAGGTCGCTCCTCGCTCTCGGTCGGACGCCGAAGGCGCCCGTTCCACACAATACATATCGACACAACCCGATCCTGAAGTATCATCTTCACGTCAAAGACTTCGCCCTAAAAGCAGAAGCCGCGGGTTTTCTCTGGTTGAATTTTTTTTGAAGGTAGGGGTATACTACCAAAAGAAGGCGGGGAGATTACGGCTGCGTTACCCCCGTCAAAACGTGTTTCTTGGTGCGAGGGTACCATGGAACCCAATGAACGGAAGTTGAAAAATTACGTTGAGGAGTCAGCGCGGGGCCTGGTAGAAAGGCCCCGGGACCGAAGACGATGGCGCAAGGTCAAGGGGATTTCCAGCCCCATTCCGGAACACACCCCGCAAGGGCCCCACGGCTTCGCGATCGTCAAGGTGCCGCCTCTCGAGGCTGACACGAAGCCCTGAACCTCCGCGGCCCTCCGCTGAACCGCATCGAGAAGGCTACCCCCTTCGCACTCGATGCCTTCGGCGGAGGCGCCCGGACCCCTCACTCCAAGCACCAGCAGCCAGACCCACAAGAAACTATTCTTGCTTAGGACTTAAACTCAAGCCCTGGGTTTTTCGTTGCCAAAGACACTTGACAATTCCTATAATTCGCGTATACTCTCTCAGATAATCGCAATTGACCTTCGGGCTATATGGTTGAGAAAAGTGCGCCACAAGTGCTTTTCTCTCAACCATAATATCCCTGACCGCGGACGCGGCAGGACAAACCAGGGGGGGGGCTTGCGATGTGCAAGAGCGGCGCTTGTGGTGACCTCGTCAACGAAGGACGCGTTATCGCCAATCGGTGGGACTTCGGAGGAGCGTGGGGACCAACGGTCCCGGTGAGCTCGCTGTCGGACAGCGACAAGAAGCGGATCATCGAGGTCGCCCGCCAGCAAGGACGCCAGGTGGTCGGGCTCGAGTCGGCGACGGAGAGCTCGTCGTCGACGTGAAGAGAGCCGCGGAGCGACGAAGGTGAGTCGGGCGATGTCGTAGTCCTGCACGATGGGAAGGACAAACTTCTTCCGTCGTGCAGGACTACGCTCTACCCAATAGAATATACCCGAAGCAAGGAACACTTTCCTGCTTTTCTAAGGACTTAAACTCAAGCCCTGGGTTTTTCGTTGCCAAATGCAAAAACAGCCACCGAAATGTGACCTGTCAAAACCCTACAACTGGTGGACTCAAGGGGAATTGAACCCCTGACCTCATCCATGCCATGGATGCGCTCTACCAACTGAGCTATGAGCCCACGTCCAATTCGCCATCACACATACGCGTGTCAGGCTAAAGCCATGACTCGCTCCGGCGTTCCGGCGCCTTCTCCTTTTCCGAAAAAATGCGTGCTTCGCGAAACACCTGTGCTCCTCATTTTTTCGGTCAGACCTGCCAAATTCTTATAGCACGCAGAGACAATATTGTAAACCTTACAGTCGGACACAAACCAGATTCAGAATCCTCTCAGCTTTCTCAGCTTGCTTACAGCCAGAAAAATTACCATGAATACATCATTCATAATTAACAAGAAAGGAATGATGAAAACACCTCTTAAACTCACCATAGCTTCGGCTATTGGTGTCGCAACGATCGGACTTACCATCGCGGGAAGTTCTTTCGCAGCACAAAACTCAGCAAAGGGACAAGGGGACAGACCACAACCAACCGCCGAAGAGAGAGCAACACATGATGCCGAGATGAAGGCCCATCTCGAAAGCCAGCTCAGCGATGCGGTTAAGGATGGTAAACTCACAGAGGATCAAAAATCACACATTCTCGATGTGATGAATCAGATCCATACTAAAATGGAGTCGGGCGATAGAGATGGCGCCAAAAAACTTCACGATGAACTCGACACGTGGATGAGCGACAACAAAACAGATAGCTCCGTTGTGCCTCATCGCCAAGGCCCACATGGTTCACCCGAAGAAATGAAAACCAAGCTCACTTCCAATCTTGATCAAGCCGTGAAGAATGGCAAGCTCACACAAGATCAAGAAAAGCACATCATGGAAACTACAGATCAGATCCACGCAAAGATGGAATCTGGTGACAAAGAAGGTGCAAAGACCTTGCGAGATGAACTCAAAACATGGGCAAACGACCAAAAGATTGATGCATCAATCTTTCCTGGCCCACATCCACATGGCCCTCGCCATGACGAGATGAAATAGAAGTAAATAAAAAGACTGGGATCAACCCCAGTCTTTTTATTTACTTCAGCTACTTCGCAATCCACATCACAACTAAGACGAGCGCAACCAATCCGATTCGATACCACCCAAAAAGATTGAAGGTGTGATTTCGGACATACGACAAAAAGAATTTAATAGCGAGAATTGCCGTAACAAATGCAGCAACAAAACCCACGGCAAGCAACCCAACGTCATTCATCGAAAATGAACTGGCGCTTTTCAGCAAGTCTAAACCCGTTGCAGCTGCCATAGTTGGCACCGCCAACAAAAAGGAAAATTCAACGATAGCTTTTCGTTTCATTCCAAGAACCAATCCACCAACAATGGTCGCAGCGGATCGTGAAACCCCCGGAATCATCGCAATCGCCTGAAACACTCCCAGCCACAGACAGGTAACATAGGGGAGCGTTGCGAGATCTTCGTGCGCGTCTTCTTTTTCTTTGTGCCACTTCTCGAAGAACAGCAAAAATACACCACCAAGAAAAAGTGCCCACAAAACAACCGAAGTATTTCCGAGTAGATACTTTTTGACTACAACATACAGCACCGCGCCAATGACGCCCGTTGGAATAAACGCAACAACAAGGCGTTTTAGAATTTCCCAGTTGAAAAACTTTTTGAAATACAGAACGACAACCGCAAGAATCGCACCAAGCTGAATAATAATTTCAAAACTTTTTTGAAATTCGCTTTGCTCAATGCGCATAGCATCAGAGACAAGAATCAAATGTGCCGTGGAAGAGATCGGCAAGAACTCAGTAATGCCCTCAACAACACCAAGCACCAGCGATTGAACAAAGTGAATCATACTATTCAAAATTTATTTGTTCCATATTACCACGAATGGTTCACCAAAAAATAGATTGACACCCGGGAAACATCGCCATAGGATACACCTACCTCAACGCGCCGGAACGCGCAGGAGATCCCAATGACGATTACACCGCTCGCGCTGCGTCAACAGCGCACCAGTTCCCGAATCGCATTTCTGGTTGCTCCGTGCATTCCCATCGTCGCTTCGCTGATGCTGGCAACACGGCTCATCGATAACGACATGCCGGGCAACGTGTTCATCCCGAAGATGCTGCTGCTCCTGTGCTTTGCCGCCTTGTGTGTGTACGTGGCAGTCCACTTCCGGGAGAACACCGAGAGGTGGCTGTACTGGCACCATACCAAGAACAGTTTCAACCTGGAGGCATACGAGGAAGCCTTCAGCCGAGTACGGGCCGAGAAGCTTTACAAGATTGCGGTAACGATGAACTACTACGATCTCCTCGCAAGGTTCGTTTCGTACAAGATCACTTCAAACCCGAGCCTCCTACAGGGAGACACCGGGATGATCGAGACCGCGTACGAACGGATCCTCAAAGAGGTAAAGGCCGAGCGAGAAGGCCAATACATGCCATAGGAGGCGAGGGGGCCACGGAGGGGCGAGCTCAAGTCACCAAAGGGCTAACGAAGCACAGACGCCAAAAGGAGATAAACGACAAGCAAAGAAGTACGCACGAAAACTCACGTGCGGCAGGGAGGGAGTCAAACGGCAGCGACGCACCGCGGCCGAGAGACTTCTTATTGTCTTAAATAAGCCATTTTTTCAAAAGTTTCACGCTCATCCACACATTATCCACTAAAAGGGCACAACTACCCTTGACAATTATTTCGATTTCCTATAAATTAATACCACGCTAAAAACAAAACAAAATTGCGTACAAAAGCCAACGGAATAGCTCATAACCAATCCACAACAACGTGGAGGGCGGCCTAGCGCCAGTTTCTTATTTTAAAGAACTGACAGTAACCGCCATGGCGGTTTTTTTGTGCCCCAACAACATATTTGAGATCAGACGCCGAGTTACACGACTTACGCCTGCTCTCAAAACCAGGGAGAACAACAGGGATAGCGATTCGACGATAGAAGCGAAGTATTCTCAGTTCGCTTGTATCAACGAATCATATCTGATTCGCAATTTACCAATTTTGAGAAGAAGCCTTATCCAGCCGGATAGGGTTATGTAGTACCCTCAAAAGTACTGCATATTAGAAATCAAGAAAGAAAGTTGATTAAAGAGCAACATGAAAACGTAAATCTCATACATTTATGTCACGTGTTGTTCGTCAAAATGTCAATTCACTTCTTGGTCTACAACAACTCAACGTGGCTATTAATTTAGCCAGTTTGAGTTACTCATAGAAACAATGAAAGAGCGTAAAGTGGATGCCTTGGCATTGTGTGACGATGAAGGACGTAATAGCCTGCGATAAGCTTCGGTGAGGTGGCAAATAACCTTTGACCCGAAGATTTCCGAATGGGGTAACCCGGCGGCATAGCGATATGCACGTCATCACCTACTGAATACATAGGTAGTTGAAGAATACTCGGTGAACTGAAACATCTCAGTAGCCGAAGGAAAAGAAACAAAGATATAGCCTTTTAGGTTCTTTAGTGAACCCGAGAGTCTCTCGCACTTCGATGCAATTTATTGCAGCGGGCGTGCGAGTAATTTTCGAAGTGTTATATTCATTCCCAAAGTAGTGGCGAGCGAAATGGGATTCGAGTCCAAACCAATTTTGTGTAAGAGTACAGTCGTTGCAAAATTGGTGTTTAGAGCAATACATCCTGGGTCTGTATACCTAGGGGGATGATACAATTTAAGTATGTTAGAAGAAGACCTCTGGAACGAGGCGCCAAAGACGGTAAAAGCCCGGTATTCGAAAACATGTTTGACATCCCGTGTTGCTTCTCAAGTACTACGGAGCACGTGAAATTCCGTGGGAAATATGGTGAACTACTCATCTAAGACTAAATACACACAGTGACCGATAGTGAACAAGTACCGTGAGGGAAAGGTGAAAAGTATCCCGAGAGGGAGATGAAATAGTATCTGAAACTTTATGCTTACGGGGAGTAGAAGCCTTATGCATGACTTCGGTCATGCCTGGGTGACTGCGTTCCTCTTGGAGAATGACCCAACGAGTTATATCAATGCGGCAAGGTTAAGTATGCGAAAGTATACGAGCCGTAGCGAAAGCGAGTCTGAATAGGGCGATTCAGTCGCATTGAATAGACCCGAAACCGAGTGAGCTAACCCTGAGCAGGGCGAAGTGAGAGTAACATCTCATGGAGGCCCGCACACACGACCCGTTCAACGGCCGGTGATGACTTGGGGTTAGGGGAGAAATTCCAACCGAACTCGGAGATAGCTGGTTCTCCTCGAAATAGCTTTAGGGCTAGCCTGGAAGATTGAGTAAAGCAGGTAGAGCACTGAATGGAGCTGCATGGCTTTTGCCTAGTAGTTCTAATCAAACTCCGAATTGCTTTATGTACGCTTCTGGAGTCAGACGGTGAGAGCTAAGTTCCATCGTCAAAAGGGAAACAGCCCAAATCGACATCTAAGGTCCCAAAATATATGCTAAGTGGTTAAGGTTGTGGAGTTGTTTACACAGCTAGGAGGTTGGCTTAGAAGCAGCCATTCCTTTAAAGAGTGCGTAACAGCTCACTAGTCTAACGATTCTGCGCCGAAAATTTACCGGGGCTAAGCATATTACCGATGATTCGAATTTAATTGTCCTTCGGGACAAATAAGTGGTAGAGGAGCGTTCTATACGCGACTGAAGCGGTACTGTAAGGAGCCGTGGAGTGTATAGAAGTGCGAATGTTGGGATGAGTAACCAGACGGCGCCTGAAAATGGCGCCCGCCGAAATACCAAGGTTTCCTGGGCAACGGAAGTCGTCCCAGGGTTAGTCGATCCTAAGGCAAACCCGAAAGGGGTAGTCGACGGGAAGCAGGTTAATATTCCTGCACCAAAGCTTTGTTCGCCCGAGTTTATATTACGGAAACGAATACTTGTGCCAAGCCTACGGGCTGAAGCGCAAGCTCGTGGAAGTTTTATAGGCTATTCTGGGGGTGACGGAGTGAGAGAATGATTGCGTCATTTGGTTATGGACGTTTTGTACTTTAAGCATAGAGATAGGCAAATCCGTCTCGACATTGCAAGAAGTATAATGAAGGGGAATCCGAAAGGAGGATCCAACAATCACCGTGTCTCGCTTCCAAGAAAAACCTCAAAGAAGAGAACAAAGAATGATCGTACCTCAAACCGACACTGGTGGTATGGTCGAGTAGACCAAGGCGATCGAGAAAACCATTGTTAAGGAACTCTGCAAAAAAGCGGCCGTAACTTCGGAATAAGGCCTGCCCTTGGAGAAATCTAAGGGCCGCAGCAAAAGAATCCAGGCGACTGTTTACCAAAAACACAGCTCTCTGCTAACTCGCAAGAGGAAGTATAGGGGGTGACGCTTGCCCAGTGCTAGAACGTCAATCTCGGGGGTGCAAGCTCCTGAGCCAACCGCTAGTGAACGGCGGCGATAACTA
>CAYMIK010000028.1:0-9469 GCA_964390745.1 uncultured Candidatus Saccharibacteria bacterium | reverse complement strand
TTTGGAAAAGATTATCTTCCCACAGCCAGTTATCTCTATAGCTGTTGAACCAAAGACCAAGGCTGACCAAGAAAAAATGGGATTAGCGCTACAACGACTTGCTGCTGAAGATCCAACTTTCCGTGTGACAACTGACACCGAAACCAACCAAACGATTTTGGCCGGAATGGGTGAGTTGCACTTGGAAATCATTGTTGATCGAATGAAACGAGAATTCAATGTTGAAGCGAACGTTGGTAAGCCACAGGTTGCCTACCGAGAAACCATTCGCGGAACTGCTGAAGCCGAAGAAAAGTATATCAAGCAGTCTGGTGGTCGTGGTCAATATGGACACGTCTACTTGCGAGTTGAACCACTCGTTTTGGAAAAGACGAAAGAAGAACTCGAAGCAGAAGGCATTGACCCACACTACGAATTCGTAAACGCAATCAAGGGTGGTGCGATTCCCCAAGAATTTATCCCAGCTGTTTCTAAGGGCGTTGATGAAGCACGTCAGAACGGTGTGTTGGCTGGCTACCCAGTGTTGGATGTGAAGGCTACCTTGTTTGATGGATCGTTCCACGAAGTTGACTCAAACGAAGCGGCTTTCAAGATCGCTGGCTCAAAAGCTTTCAAGGCTGCTGTTCGAATGGCAAAGCCCGTATTACTCGAACCAATCATGAAGGTTGAAGCCGTAATTCCGGAACAGTACATGGGTGACGTTGTGGGAGACTTGAACTCCAAGCGTGCACAAATCCAGGAAATGACAGACCGTGGTGCCATGAAGGTTGTTTCTGCCAAGGTTCCTTTAGCAAACATGTTTGGTTACGCAACGCAGTTGCGATCAATCACTCAGGGCCGCGGTTCTTACACCATGGAATTTGCTGAGTACCAAGAAGTTCCAGGAAATGTTGCCAAAGAAATTATCGGCGACGAAACCAAGGCAACGAGAGCGCAAGGATAAGAAGAAGGAGAAAAACAGGGTGTCATGCACCCTGTTTTGATTTGTGTTATAATATTGACACGTAAACAAACACTACAGTGAAATATTTCTACGGAGCCGTTGGTATTCTATTTCTCCTGATCGCGATACTTACCTTTGGGTATCACAAGGAGCAGTCGCTTTTGAGTACAATCTTGGGCGTCGCGACGTTTTTGTTTGGCTTGTTTATGGCCTTTTCAATTTCTGATAGGGGGCAAAGAATTGATCAAATTCGAGAGCAGGATTCTGAAGAACGAGCAAATCTTTTGCTGCTTGCATATCACGCTGAGTCGGCTGACCGAAGGTTTCATAAAGAGCTTTTGCGTTTTGTTGATCGATATCTCATGGCAACACTCGATTACAAAATTCAAGATTATGGCGAGACTTCAAAGCAGTACCTCGAACTCTTTCGGAAAACGACGTCATTTCGACCAAAGGGGAGCCAGCAATCTTCTGCATACAGCAATATGCTGAGCGCTATTAATGAAATTGGTGTCGCTCGCAAAAAAACCATTAGTCTTATTGTAGATAAGCTGTCGAACCTTGAATGGGGAGTCCTCGTATTTTTGTCTGCGGTGATTACCATCTCGCTCCTTTCATTAAACTCCGGAACGTTTGTTTCCATTGCGATTACCACGATTCTTATTGTTTCGTTGGCCGCGATATTTTTGTTGCTCTACCAACTTGATTCACTTAAATGGAAAGAAGAAACCCGAATTTTCGAACCGTATCAAAAAACATTCGAGTCTCTTGGACTTATGCGTTACTACCCGGATGACATTGTTGGCCGCAACAGAACAAAGCTGCACAAAGCCAAGGTGTATCGCTTAGGAATGTTTTCTCGACCATACCCAGATTTTTCGAAAAAAAGAATTGTAATCGTTCGGCCACATGCAAAGAAAAAATAACAAAAAAACTGTCCTTTATTTTGGTTTCGGTGCAAATAGTCAAAGAGAGATGATACGAGCAATTACTGGCTCCGCACCTCGACACGGTGAGCGAGCATTTTTGCGTGGCTACAAACTCGTTGTCCAAGAACTTACGGATGTGCCAAGCAAAGGCAAGGTCTCGCCACAGTTTATCTTAAGAAAAAGCTGGGGAGAAAAGTTCCAATCCTATCAAATCGCGCCTGGAACCTCTCGAGAGCGGGTATATGGAACGCTGTGGGAAATGTCCGAAAAAAGCTGGCTTGCCATTCAAAGATGGGAATTGGTGCCAGAAGGGTGGACGAAGGAAGTGAAAGTCCTTGCCGTTGTTGGGAGCGAAGAACATTCGGCCCACACGGAAGTACTGCGCGGAAAACAGACATATCGAAAAGTAGTCAAGACAAAGAACTACAAGCCGTTTGTTGTTGATAAAAAAACCATTCTGAAAAAGGCTCGCGAGGCTCGTTAGCTGTCACGCAGGTATTTTGAACGCTGATGCCACGGGCTCGGCGCTTTTTGCTGTGCCCGTTGACTTTCGACCTCTTGTTTGCTACCTTGTGAGGCTGGTTGGGGTCTACTGCTTTGAACACTTTCCCGCGCTTGGCGCGGCGAATCGAATATGAGGAGAGAGATCCGATGAATCCAACCCTGAGTTCACTGGTGTACCGCGCAACGTGGCCCTTCGTGCACCGCTACAAGGGCGCCAAGGGTCACTACCCTCGAGTTCCACAGCCTTCCGGCACGCGGCTTCACGATCGCATGCAGATCGGAAATTACGCCAAGCTGATCCCTGCCGACGAGGCACCCGAGGTTCTCGTGAGCCAAGGTTGCAACGAACGTGCTGCGGAGACCGTGATCGGGCGATACCTGGACGCCGCAGCAGAAGAAGGCGGAAGCGATAACCTGGTCAGCTTCTATCTTCTGGGGCGTTTCAGCTTGGCGCTCGCCGGCACCATGTGCTGGGCTTTCGATGGGTTCCGCGAGCTCGCAAGTTGGCCTGTCTCTAGGGACCTCATGAATCACCCGACGGATCGGGGATTCGCTGCCTTCTTCCACTTCCCACTCCCGGGAAGCAAGTTCTGCACTCCCGGTCGGCGCAGCTACCTGCTCGCGGAGTTCTGGAGGCGTCACCGATTGCCTCAGAGCCACTACATCGGTTTGCCACCGGCAAATCTCGCTACCGCTCTGCTGTTTGGCAATGCAGCAGCAGCGAAGGAGCTTCTGCCGGCTAACCGGGGCTGGCTCGAGACCGGCGAGGTGCTGGAGCTTCCGGAGCACGGCCGCGTTCGCATGATGTTAGGCGAACACGACGGGGAGTTCGACGACAATGCTGGTATCTATCTCGGATGGCATTATGACTCCGAGGATCTTCGTGGTGCCGGCCTTCGCTACGGTCCCCCTGCCGTCTATCCCAGCGGTTTCCGGCCGTTCCGGCGGCACAGCTAATCGCCCCGCAATCTCGCGGCGCGTCGGCTTCTGCGCAATGCAGGAGACCGCAAAAAGTACGGTTCAAGTGCAATGCTTGAACCAGTGACACCCCTCGCGCGAGTTTGCTCCGCGAGGGTGTTTGTCTTTTTTGCAAAATCCAGATTGAATTTTTCCAAAAAATATGTTCTAATAGATATAACAAAAGCACCACAAACCACGAAGGATTCATGGTTGAAAATCGGCTTTCACATTTTTTTCGCTTACAAAAAAACAAACGAGAACTTCGCAAACTTCGCCCGTTGATCAAAGCGATCCGTGCCGAAGAAGCAACGCTTCGAACGAAACGTGATCTTGTCTATAGAACGCGCGAACTTCAATCGCGGCTTGCACGGGGTGAAACCACCAATGCCATGATAGTTCCTGCCTTCGCAACCATTGCCGAGGCAGCAAGGCGCGTACTCAAAGAAGAAGTCTATGATGCACAGATTATGGGTGGCTTGGTTTTGCATGAAGGAAAAATTGCCGAGATGGCCGCTGGTGAAGGAAAAACTCTCACCGCAGTGTTGCCTGCTTACCTCAATGCTTTAAATGGCCAGGTACATATCGCAACACAAAACGACTACCTCACCCTTCGCGACTACGCCACGATGGGTCCGATTTTTGATATCTTGGGCATTCCCGTGAACCGCGTGGTTTCAACCATGAGCGTTGCCGATCGCGCGCAAGCGTATCGTGCCTCGGTTGTGTATGTAACAAACCACGAACTCGTATTTGATTTTTTGCACGACGAAATGCGTTATCCCAGTGAACCAAAGGTTTCGCCAAAAACGCAATTTGCCATCATCGACGAAATCGACAGTATTTTGATTGACGAAGCTCGAACGCCGCTTATTGTTTCGGAGCTCAAAAAATCTCCTTCGCGACAACTTGTTATTTTCTCTGACATTATTCGTGGACTGATTCCATTTGAAGATTACATTTTTGATAAAAAACTGGAAACAGCGTTTTTCACAAAGAATTCTTTCAAAAAAATTGATGCTGCGTTGAGCGAAAAAGGTCTCGGCACCATGCAGAAAGCTGACGCAATTTTCTTCCTTGATAAGGCCCTCAAGGCCGAGGTTCTTTTTGAAAAAGGAAAAGACTATTTAGTCGAGGACAATCGAATCTACCTCGTAGACGAATTTACGGGTCGCCGCATGGTAGATCGAAGGTACATGGAAGGCATTCATCAGGCCATTGAGGCGAAAGAAAGTTTGAATGTTGGGCCTACTGACCGCGTTTTGGCATCGATGACCTATCAAAGCTTCTTTTTGAAATATGCCAAACTTGCTGGAATTACGGGAACGGTGTTTCCTGAAAATAAAGAATTCGAAGAAATCTATAAAATTGCTACGGTTGCGATCCCGACGAACAAAAAAATTATTCGCGATGATTTGCCTACGCGTTATTTTAAAGACGACGCAGAGAAATTTCGTGAACTCATTCAAGAAGTTCGAACATTTTCTTCTGCTGGCCGCCCAATTCTTGTGGCAACAACCAGCGTGAAAGATTCAGAGCGCATATCTCGTATCTTTGAAAAGAATAACGTGCCGCACCAACTTTTGAATGCTGACACCGAAAACCAAGAACCGGAACTCGTGAAAAAAGCAGGTGAGGCAGGAACTATTACGGTTGCGACCAACATGGCGGGACGTGGAACAGACATACTCTTGGATCATAAAGCGAAAGAAGCGGGTGGTTTGTATGTGTACGGAACAAAGGTGAACCAATCCACGCGAATCGACAATCAGCTCCGAGGGCGCGCAGGCCGACAAGGTGAAAAGGGAACCAGTGAATTTTTGGTTTCTGCCGAAGATGACGTATTGAATATTTTTGGTGGCCCAAAAACAAAAGAACAATTCCAAAAAATTGTTGCCAAAAAAGATGGCGCACGAAGCAGAAAATTAGATCGTCTTATTTCTCATGCACAAACAGAAGCCGAGATTCGAGATCGAGCCATTCGAAAGCTGTACCTTGAGTTGAACGAAGCACTGGAGTCTCAGCGAAAGATTCTTTACAAACGACGCGACGAAATCTTTAATCATCCTCATCTTTCCACGGAAGTTCCTTCGATGATTGAAGGGGAAGTGGACTACATCGTAAACCTTATTACACACAAAAAACACCACAAAGACTGGAACTATGTTGCACTTTCAACGAACCTTTCTGTGTTGCTTGGCACAACGGGCCCGGTATCCTTTTCGGGAAGAACACGCGAAGAACTCGTCTTGCAGCTTACGGAGATGGCTTCGCAAAATTACAACGCACTCACACAAAACCTTCCGCCAAAAACGGAGTCAGAGATTATACGATTTGTTTTGCTTTCAGCTATTGATGACAAGTGGTCGAGCCATCTTGAAATGGCACAACTTTTACAAGATCACCTGCCAACGATTTCTCTCAAAAATCCAGATCCACTCAAAACGTATCGAGATAAATTGCTTTCTCACTTTGAAATGACTTTAGTTGATGTGCGAAGTCAGGCTGTTCGAAATCTATTTTACCTCATTCAAACAGGTCAGTATCAAGAAATACCGGCCATAATTGCTTCGAACGTCACCCCAACAGGAGCACTGCGATGAAAGACGACTACTTAGGATCGTATTTCAAAAAAGAAGAGAAAAAAGCGCGAAAGCTTCATCGAGAAGTTGATCCTTCGTCGTGGCCGGAATATGTCACGGCAACTCAGTCGCGGGTGCGAAGAGTTATGGCTGAAGAGCGCTCAAATACTGCTGTACACAAAGTTGCTTCGAGCATCGAAAATTTGTATATGGACGAGGTAGCACAGGACGTAGCGCACACCCAGGTTTCAAAGAGTCGTCGCGGAAAGTTGCCGCGCAAGATTACGGTAACGCAAACGCTTGCTTGGGGCGGATGGGGTATTGCGATGATTACCTTTGCGAGTTCCTTGCTGTTCAACGTTCCGTTTGGTGCCGGTTCCTTTGTTCTGAAAGCACTGCCTGGCGAAGCTCGCGAAGGCGAAATTGTTTTGACGCAATCATCTTCGAGCGCACTGCACCCAGGAGACGCGTTGCACGTAGAGGTGCATGTTGCGACCGCTGGCAAAAAAGTTTCGCAGGCCACGGCGCAAATTTCATACAACCCGAATGAACTGCAACTTTCCGATATCGATTCTACGTCTTCTGATTTTTCAAAAATTTCTGACTCGCGATACGATGCGGGATCCGGAAGAGTGTTTTTGACGGTTGAAGGTTCGAAGTCCTCCAACGCTTCAGAAAAAATGGCTACATTAAATTTCATTGCGAAAACGTTTGTTGGCACAACGAATGTGCAGGTTATTCCTGACACCTATGTCACGTTTGAGGGTCAAAAACCAACCATACCAAAAACGTTCGGCCAGCTTACTCTAAACATTCAGCCAAAAGATATCGCCGCGGTGCAAGTTTCTCTGCCTTTGAAAAAAGATGTCGTAACGCTTGATGGCTCACTTGATGACTGGCGCGATGTGATCGCATACAACCCGGTCTCATTTGAACCTGCCGGAACGGTTGTGAGCGCAATGAATTTGCGAAGCGGTCACCTGATTTCACCCGAAGATGCGGGTGGCGTTTTGCAGCTTGCTGAAGACGCAAAAAATGTTTACCTTGCATTCTCTGCTGTTGACGATGAGGTTCTCGAAGGTGATACCGTTGCTATAAAATTAGGCCAACACATTTTTGAGATACCCATTGCCCAGGCAGCCAAAGGGGTTTACGCCAAAGACGACATAGAGGCTCGTGTTGTTGCGCAAGAAGGTGGGTTCGTTTTGGAGGCACGAGTTGCGCGAACCGCGCTGCAGGCAAACATACTGACAGAGTCGTTCAACTTTGAAGTGCGCGATGTCGACTCGCAGGATGGTGCCGATCTGATTTTGAGTTACCCGCATGATTCCACATTGAAACCATAATGGCTGATATTATTGTTGGAAATCTTGATCTCGACCAGGCCAAAGCCAATCAGCCGCTTTGGAAGGTTTTGGCAAAGGCAACGTTGGTCTTTGTGCTCGTTTCGTTTGGGGCATTTGGCGTTTTGAATGCGAAGGCTTTATACCAACAATTTTCTGACAGCTTCCAACTCCAAAAAACACACGCCGACCTGCAAACCGATTCGAATCATGATGGCATTCCTGACTGGTGGGAAGAACAGCACTTTGGAAAACTTAGCATTGATATCAACGGCGATCCCGATGGCGACAAGCTCATTAATTTTAATGAGTACGTTTACGGAACGGATCCTAACAAGGCTGACACTGATGGTGATGGTTTTAATGATTACGATGAAGTCAAAAACTTCTTTGATCCAAATACGCCAGGCAAGGCCTATCTGGACTTTGATGCCGATGGACTTCCTGATTGGTGGGAGACAAAATATGGATTTAATACCAACTTCCCGAACGGTGACAAAGATCCTGACCACGATGGCCTTACTAACCTCGACGAATACAAGTTTGGAACCGATCCCAATAATGCTGACACCGACGGCGATGGATTCCAAGATGGCTATGAAGTTACTCGAAACTTTAACCCGTTAGGTACGGGCCCATTTGATGCTGACCAAGACGGACTTTCGGATGTTCAGGAAAAATTGTATGGCACCGATCCTCGCAAGGCAGATACGGACGATGATGGCTTAAAAGATGGTGACGAAGTGAACGTTTATCACACGAACCCGTTAATTGCTGATACCGATGGCGATGGCTTTAAGGATGGTGACGAAGTAAACTCTGGTTTTGACCCGCTCATTAAAGGTGCACGATTCAGTTCCAGCGACAGAGACAGCGACGGACTCACCTTAGAAAAAGAGCAGGGAATTGGCACGGATCCTAATAAGGCTGATACCGATGGCGACGGCATTAATGATGGCAACGAAGTTCAAATTGGCGGCGACCCAACAACAAAAACAGCCGGAGCGCATCCAAAAGGCGAAGTGAGTATCGCAAAAATAAATGTTGATGCACCGATTATTTGGGTGGAAGAAGCGAACAACGATGCCTACGAAAAAGGCTTGGAATCCGGAATCATCCATGTGCCTATCACGGTTTTCCCGGGCCAGGTGGGGAATTCGTACATTACGGGCCACTCAAGTGATTACTTCTACAAACCAGGAAAATACAAAAAAATTCTCGCGCGAGAATCGGAGTTGAATATTGGTGACGAAGTTATTGTGAAACTTAACTATGCGAGTGGCAAATCAGAGGTGCAACACTGGAAGGCCTATGAAAAAGATGTTGTCGCACCAGACAACCAGGTTTTGTTCCGTGATGAGTCGCGCCCAGTTGTGACATTGGCCTCTTGCTGGCCGCTTAACACCAGCTGGCAGCGAATTTATCTAAAGTTGAATTTAGGGTCGGTGGAGTATAAGTAAATTTCTGAATTGCTTCTTCGTGCTTGTCGTGGTTGCTCAACCTCCCATGACGATTTTATGTTTGCCCAAAACGAAAACTCGCTCGACCTGCTAGTGTGCAGACCGAGACGAGCTTCCGATGCGACCTCTGCGCCTTGCGGGCGAGCGGCCGGTACATCGGTAATTGCGATCTGGCGAACTTGCCTGATCAGTACGAACGATGACTCTGCCTTCTTGGGTCACCGAAGCTTGGGCGGGCTAGAGCTGTCGCCCAGGTACGGCTCCGGCAACGGCTGGACCCAGTCTTGGTAGAGTGATCCTCCACCGACGGCGGCCAGGTCGCCCATGTCGATCGTGTCAACCCACGACTTCCCTTCACCATTCATGAGGTTGGGAAGCAGTGGGGTCTTCACGAAGATCGCCTGTCGTGCCCGGCCTTTCGGGCATTCGGACTTGGGACTGAGCTCCGATAGGCAGTACTTCACCGCCATCGCGCCCGTGTTCTCGATGGCCACGGTCTCGAAAACCGGGTACCATCCATGGATGCCGCCTGTGTACTTCTGCGGCCAGCGGCCGTCCCGCTCGGGACCGGGTTCCTGGAGGAATCCGGCGATGATCATCGTGACGATCAGGCTCGACAGGACGGCCAAGGCGAGCTTATACTGCCGCGTGGTAGAGGCTTTGGGTTCCATCAGGTCTCTCGTTTCGATTCTAGGTCCTCTTGCGTTTTTGCCCACCATTGGACTACTCACGCTCAGCCTGACCCAATATA
>CAYMIK010000027.1:0-9591 GCA_964390745.1 uncultured Candidatus Saccharibacteria bacterium | reverse complement strand
GGTTCCGGTCTCGACAACTGTTCCTACGCACTCATGATGGACGACACAAGAGACAGTATGGACATTAATAATGGTTGCTGCGAAACGGAGCTTACGTATGAGGTCTCAACCGTTGGTGGTAATGTCTACAACTGCAAGCTCGGCATTGATCTTTGGCCAGAGGTTCGCGATACCGAATATTCACATACATGCAGAGACGGTGCGAGCAATCTCTTTGGATGTGTTTCTTTGCGCAAAAAGGAATATTGCATCCTCAATAAGCAATATTCTCCAAAAGGATACAAAGAGCTTTTAGCCAAGATTAAACAACACATGGATACTTTGCCCTACACAGACAAAAAGGGTCGGGTATATACATACGGAGAATTTCCGCCGGCAGAAATTTCTCTTTTTGCTTACAATGAAACACCGTCCCAGGATTATTTCCCAAAGACCAAGGAAGAAGCTGAATCAGAAGGATTCTCCTGGCGCGATATTGAAAAGCGAACGTACGAAATTACTTTGCAGAGCTCCGATCTTCCTGACCACATTCGAGATACAAAAGATGCTATTACCAAGCAGATTGTGGGATGCGCTCATGCAGGAAATTGCAAGCACCAGTGTCCAGCTGCGTTCCGAATTACTTCACAAGAGCTCAAGTTCTATCGCGAACACAATTTGGCCTTGCCACGCTTATGCCCCAACTGTCGTCACTATGAACGATTTGCCATGACGAATCCCTATCAACTTTGGGAACGAAAGTGTCAGTGCGCAGGCCTAACAAACGAGAGTGGTGTTCGAAAAAATTCCACATCGCACTTTCATGGTGAAGATCATTGTCCCAACAAATTTGAGACCAGCTATTCCCCAGACCGTAAAGAAACGGTATACTGCGAACAGTGTTATACAAGCGAAATAGCGTAATGTCTCAAGAAACAAGATCGTGCCAAAACTGCAAAAACACCTTCACCATCGAAGATGAGGATTTTGCATACTACGAAAAAGTCAACGTTCCAGCGCCAACTTGGTGCCCAGAGTGCCGGCTTATTCGAAGAATGGCAACCTCCAACCTCAAGAACCTCTATCCAGATACATGCGATCTGTGTGGCAAGAAGATGCTTTCCATGTATTCCCCGGACAAACCTTTCAAGGTATATTGCAATACATGCTGGTGGAGTGACAAGTGGGACGCAACCACCTATGAACGTGAATACGATTTCAATAAAACATTTTTCGAACAGTATTACGAACTCCAACTGCAAGTTCCCCAAATGGCACTAAGCGTTAACACTCCCACCGTTGAAAACAGCGACTTCTGTAACGGTGCTGGGTACATAAAAAACTGCTATTGGGTTTTCTTTGCTGATTACTCTCAAGACTGCTTTTACTCTGACTACATTGTAAAGATGAAGGATTCGTTTGAGTGCCTCCGCTCACGAGATTCAGAACTGT
The DNA here is from genome assembly GCA_964390745.1 of uncultured Candidatus Saccharibacteria bacterium. Lineage (GTDB taxonomy): Bacteria > Patescibacteriota > JAUYIX01 > CAYMIK01 > CAYMIK01 > CAYMIK01. Next base: position 8,160 of record CAYMIK010000027.1, on the reverse strand, counting down.
GCTTTCAATGTACGAACGTAACCAACTCTTACGGAACATTTTATTCTGTTGATTGCGACAATTGCACCAACGTCATGTTTTCCATCGACTGCATTGGCTGCCAAGATTGTTTTGGTTGCGCCGGTCTTCGAAAAAAACAATTTTGCATATTCAATAAGCAGTACAGTGAAAAAGAATACAAAGAAAAGATTGCTGAACTGCAACCTTCTTCGTACAAAAAACTTCAGGAGCTCAAAGAACAAGCGCACCAAACTTGGCTCTCTGTTCCACGAAAATTTATGCATGGAACACGCAACCAGGATGTTACCGGTGACTACGTTTCAAGTTCAAAGAACGTAAAGAACGGGTTCTTTATTACAGAGGCTGAGGATTGCAAGTACTGCGCCATGGCATATCTCGATGTGAAAGATTGTTTCGATTACGCTTCGTGGGGCGACGGTGTCTCGCTTATTTACGATTCGTTTGGCGTAGGTCATCGATCGACCAATGTTCAGTTTTCGTACAATGCCTGGGAAAGTCTTTCAGAAATTTTTTACTCAACCTACTGCTTTAGCTCGAGCAACCTTTTTGGCTGCGCAGGTCTGAGCAAAAAACAATACTACATTCTGAACAAGCAGTATTCCAAAGAAGATTACGAATCAATGGTTCAAAAGATCCGAACACAGATGAACGAAAAACCTTACAAAGACAGCAAGGGCCGCACATACACCTTCGGCGAGTTTTTCCCAATTGAATTCAATCTTCACAACTACAACGAATCATTCGCCCAAGAATTCTTTCCAAAGAAAAAAGAAGAGGTTGAGAAACTTGGCTGGCCTTGGCATGACTTTGCATCAAAGAATTTTCAAGTAACGATGCAACCAGAGGTTTTGCCTGATAACGTGAGTGATGCCCCAGAAACCATCACCAAAGAAATCATCGGCTGTGCGCATGCCGGAAAGTGTAACGACCAATGCACCACAGCGTTTAAAATCATTCCTCAAGAACTTTCGTTTTACAAAAAGCACGGCATGGCACTTCCACGACTGTGCCCAAATTGCCGCCTCCAAGAACGACGCGCTCAGTTGCAACCCATGAAGTTGTGGTCACGCACATGTGCTTGCAAAGGAACCAAGGCAGGTACACACAACAACACCGAAAAGCACTTCCACGGCGAAGACGCTTGCCCTAACACATTCGAGACTTCCTATTCCCCAGAGCGTAAAGAAATAGTTTACTGCGAAGAATGCTACAGAAGCGAAATGGCCTAAGTCTCACTTGAAGCGCAGAAATAATTATGTTACCCTGAAGCGCACCGGGGATTGGCGCAGGGGTAGCGCGCATGCATGGGGTGCATGAGGCCGTGGGTTCAAATCCCGCATCCCCGACCAAATGATGTGGGTTCAAATCCCGCATCCCACAACAAATCCAAACACGGCAGGTGCCGTGTGTTTTTATATTCCATTCAAAGGTAATTCGCCGCGCGGATGGGACAATCCCCAACATCCCGCGCGGCCAAACAGAACCAACTCGAACCAGGACAAACTACAACCAGCGACTCACGGACACTTCAGACCGTGGCTAGTCCAAGCGCCGCAATACGGGCGAGGGCGGACCGGACGGTTTCATGTTCCGCAGGCCGATCAAGACCAATCCGGAACCGGAAGCCACCACCAGGATGACGGACAGAGTGAAAGTGTTTGAGATTGATCCCCATCTCCCCGAAGACTCCCGTGATCTCATGAAGGAGTCCAGGTCGATCGTTCTCAACCCGCAAGATCGCCTGGTGCTCACTCGAGTGGTCAGCAAGGAGCTGACTCAGAAGCTCGAAGAGAGCATAGGCCTCGTCTATCTGCCCTTCAAAGTGCGTGCGGCTTGAAAGAAAATCCTTCGCGAACAAATCAGTATCCGTTTCGATGACCGAAGTTCGGAGAGCGTGAAGCCGCGTTTCCGCTCTCAACAAGATGTCTCGCACGTACGGGTTCAACATCTGAATGTCCGCGTAAAGCGCCGGGTCCTGCCGGAGAATTCGCGCCATCAGGCTCAGGGCAATCTTGTACAGCGGACTCGTAAAGCTCAGAAGCTCACGAACATCGACGCCAAGTTCTCGGATCGTTGCAGCCATCGTCAGCTGCATGGCATGCACCAGCGCTTGCACCACCGCCATCGCTCTGTCGTGTTCAGACGGAGTGCAGAACTTCAGTGTCGCACCAGTGAAACGAAGAAACTCATCCAGCCAGGACTCCCACGTGGTAAGCCGCGCCTTGCAGACCACCAACGTCTGTCCTCGAAGCGACTGCACCGTCGGCGCACACATCGGGTGAAGCCCGACGACTTCGACTTCGGCGTCCGTCTGGAGCATATCCTCAATGGGCTGCACCTTAATCGAGGTGACGTCCATCCAGAGCTGGCCTTTTCGGGCAAACGGTGTAAGCCGACGAATGTCACCCGAGTGCACCGCTCTTGGCGGGATCGAGAAGATGACCACATCTGCCGCAGCGATCAGACGATGATTCGCAGCATCGGTGTCTACATCACCCTTCGCGTCAGACCCGATCACGTTACAGCCGAATTCCTGGAACAGTCCTGCCAGGAAGGCGCCATAACGTCCTGCAATACCGATAATACCAACCGTTGTCATGTCGCCCCTCCTGCCTCCAACCCACCATTGAGCTGGTATCTCAGCTTAGCCTTAATAAGAAACCGCGGTCAAGTGATAGGACTTGACGCAACCCCGCTTTATCGATACCATCTGGGGATTGTACGGAAGCGGACTCGCGAATACTTCGTGAGCCAGCACCCCTACAACCAGACTACGGGAGAGACCATGATCATCGCCAGCTTGGGACCGGGCACGCATTCACACAACGCACTGAATGCACTGCTCGATCTCGGAGAGGGCTCAGGTCTCTCTCCCTTCTACTGCAGTGACAACGCCGACGTCGTCGAGGCCGTTCAAAGCGGTCAGGCAGACTACGGCATCGTCGCCGTTGCGAACAACAAGACCGGAACCGTTTCCGGCCCCCTGAACGAGTTGTCGCAGTGGCAATTCCTGTATAGCCACACAGGGGTCATCGTCATCGCAGAGGTGTCGACTCCCATCCACCACGCCCTCATCGGGAACGAAGACGCCACTCTCGAAAACATCACCACCGTTCGATCCCACGATCAGGGGATCGTCCAGTGCATGCGAGAGCTACGGCGAAAACTTCCCCAGGCCAAGCGGATTCGATCGGACAACACCGCTCAGGCCGTCAAGGAGATCGTCGGGAAGAAGAACGAGGCCGCGATCGCGCACCCCAAGAGCATCGAGGGCACCAACCTCAAGATCCTCGTGGACCACATGGAGCTGCGAGGGAATGAGACGCGATTTCTGGTCTTCGCACGAACGATCAACGTGGACCCCACACCTCGGAAGTTCAAGGCCGACCCCACTCGCACCAAGAGCGTTTTGGTGGTGGACCTCCACGATCGGCCGGGCACGCTGCTTCGGTGCCTGATGTTCCTGCGACCGTTCCAGATGCGGAACCTCATCTCGGTTCCGCATCCTCACGACGACGACAAGGTCCTGTTCTGGATCGAGTTCACGGAGGGAGAACGAAGCTGGTTCCAGAGCTTCCCGCAGCGCGCAAAGCGCATGATCCGTAAGCTGGTACGGACCAACTTCATCAGTAGCGTCCACGATCTTGGGACGTTTCCGGTCTTCCGCATCTTCGGGTGAATCACCAACCTCGTGGGCCGCGCCGCCGCGCTGCCCACGAGGACCCAAACCTTCTCAATCATCTCAAACCAGCAGCTTTTCAACATCTTTCTCGCCATTCTCCATTGACACGGAGAACTTTTTCGTATACAATCTTTGCGCAAAAAAGAAATACGCATAATGCGAAACGAGGATCACATGAATTCCCAAACGGCATCGGTTACGCCACCAAACCTTTCAGATAACGAATCTGCATCAAAGTCTCCCATGAAGAAAAAGAAGAAATTTTCCATCCTCAGAACCATCGGCATGATCGCAGTAGCGGTTCTGGTTATCGGTGGAGTTTTTAATGTTATCCAGCAAGCTGCCATCAAAAAAGCACAGGATGCCACAAACAACACATTGCCAGCATCAAATGTTCGGCCAGAAACCGCAGGTGTCATTACTATTGGTATTGAGTACTCATTCCCTGGCCAAGAAGCAGCATTCAAAGATGCAGGGATATCTGGCGTGAAGTTCTACCCTGAGAACTATACCTCGTGGGAAAAGATGCAGTCATCCGCCACGGCAAAAATAAATTTTTCGGCCACAGACGACATGGTAAAGCGGTATCAAAATAATGGCATGACAAATATCACCATGGGGTTGCGATACGATGCCTCATGGGCCAAGCAATCAAACGGATTGCCACAAGCCAAGTATCAAACCGCCTACGAAACATGGCTTTCAAAGGTTGTTGAACGATACGATGGCGATGGCGTTGACGACATGGTAGGACTTCGTGCTCCTATAACTACCTATGAAATTGGCACGGAATTTTCTACCTATGTTCCAGCTTCAGGCGCTGACTATGCACCATTCCTTGCAAAATCCTATCAAATTGCACATCAAGCATTCTCCAACGTAAAAGTTGCACACGCAGCATTTCTTACCACAAATATCTTTAAGAACAATCCTTCCCAAACACAGTACGAAACAGCATTCAATTCAAATATTATTGCAGGAAGTGGCGAGAAACGATACTCAGATATCACCGCCGTTCTTGATCATCCAGAAGCATTCGACATTCTCAATCTCCACGCATTAGGTGATCCAACAGAAATTGATCGCATGATAAAGTGGGCAAACTACGAAATGCAGCGAAGAGGGTATTCGAAGCCCATCGTTATTTCCGATACTTCTACGAATCCATACATTTCATTTGGTCAGGCAACAAACTGCACGAGTCTCGTGAAAGGTGTAGTTATTTATCCTGCAACTGAAAGCGATCGATGCCGCCTTGCGACCTACTTCACGAATCTTGTGAACAACGACGCAACCGCAACAGCTTTTGTTCGCCAAATTTCTTCCGAAGATGTTGCAAAGAAAATTATTCTCGCAGCTGCCAACAATGTTACGCGAATCAACGCTGCATTTACTGAAGACATCGCCATTCTTAAGAAGCCTGCATCAGCTGGCGCTGGAAACGCCGCCTGGGGTGGAGCTATTGAAAATACAGCGAACTTCTTAACCAATGTACGAACCGTAAAATCAAAGCTCCCAGGATTTTACGCACTGCAGCAAACACAAACGAAACTCAAACAGTACGATAGCATTCAACGCGTCACAACAAGCGACGACCGCGTAAGAATATATGAAGTCAAAAACGGCGCAACCACATCGTGGATTGCATGGTTTGAACCTGGAAAGATTTATTTGCCAGGCGAAACCGTTCCAACCATGACTGTTTCCTTACCAAGCGTAACAGGAACAGTAAATATTGAATCGTTAATTACGAAAGTTGGTCAGACATCACCCGACAAAACAACAGGGGATGCCACCAAATTAACACTCACACCAACACCAGTGTTTGTGACGAAATAACCATGAAAGAATATTATTCACCCTTCGAATCTCCCATAGAGCAAGACAATGAAACGGAGAGGCAAGAACTTCGGGCCTTTCTTGATGCCTATGCACACACAGAAGTTACTGGTGAGTATGGTGAAAAGCAGGTTCGTGATTTCACAAACGAAATGGGCCAAGCCATGGATTTCATGCTCGAGGGGACTGATCGAAAAACACCCGAAGAAATCTTAACTCCAGCAGAAAAAAACTCACGATTCGCAAGGATTGTAGACGAGTTTGATGTCGATCAATTAGAAATCTGCACCTCAGATAAGGTTGCACAAGCCTACTTCTCAAGAGGTTCAGGAGAAGCCTCTTGGGACTTTGTTGATGGAGGGAAAGGCATCATCGGGAAAGATAATTTTCGGAATTATGTTGATTCGCCCAGAGGACAATTCCTCAACGGAAGAGACCTCCTCGTTTTGGCTATTACGGCCTACAACATGCATAAGCGCGGCATAAGTGACCCAAGTGAGCCCGTTGATGGCGACATGGAAAAGACTATCACCGTAGAAGACTATCAAAGAGTGAGAAAAGATATTCTCGCCTCTACTGCGCCGGCATTTATTAAGCATCTTGCGTTGAGTGATCCGAAAGTTCAAATTTTAGAAAATGCGCAGACAGAAAGCCAGAGTAAAGAGCAGCCCAAGGAACAACAAGAATTTCTTGGCGAAATTCCAGAACTTCCAGGTAGTTACGACGAAGCAGAGACGTTCTGCAATAATCTCAAAACGAATCACCTGCTGGAACGCGCGAAAGGCCCACAGGGAACTTTTTACGCATGCCTCAAAGATGGCATAGAGTATACCCTACGAAAAAATGACGATGCGGCTGGGGTTCATGGTGCGTGGACAATAACACAAAAGGTTCCCGGCAAGAAACCGCGTAAAAGGGTGTACCCAGGCACGATCATACGACTTTGAGCTTGGCGAATGCCGCTCGGTTACGTATAATAACTCCATGAGCGAGACCATTCTTCATTTCCTGCAAGTGTACCAGTTTCCTGCAATACTTGTGGGTTCTTTTCTTTTTGGCCAAACCGTGGTTATTGCTGCGGCCTTTCTTGCCGGACAAAACCTCTGGAGCGTATGGAATGTTTTCTTGATCTGTCTTCTTGGGAACGTCATCTCTGATGCCATGTGGTACTTTATCGGCACACACTTCACCACTTGGATCGAGAAGCACGAAAAACACGGAGCCCGCTACAAAAAAGTCATCGAAAGAATCAACAAATACGTTGGCAAAAGAGTTTTTCTTGCGCTCATCTTGATAAAGTTTTTGTACGGCACGCGAATATTTACTATTTTTTATATGACCGCACGAAAACTCAACTTCTGGAAGTTCATGGTCCTTAATACATTGGGGACTATTATCTGGCTGGCTGCCATTATTGGGGCTGGCTATCTTGCTGGGCGAGGAACGGCAAACTACCTCGGAACACTTACCGATATAAAGTTTGTAATTCTTGCGCTTGTGGCATTTATTCTGTTGTACAAACTGATAGATTCGTGGACAGAAAAGAAAATCTTGGAAGAGTAGACTTCGTTCCACATAATCAGCCCCGCAAACTTTACAGAAGGGGAGTTTTGGGCTAACCTAAGACAAACTGATAGAAAGATTTTTGCCATGAACCAAAAAGCAAAAGACATTTTGATACAGCTCGCCGAAAAAGCTGACATCAAAGTAAACGGAAGCCGACCTTGGGATATCCAAATTCATGATGAACGATTTTATGATCGCCTCCTTCGCGATGGTTCGTTAGGTTTGGGTGAATCCTACATGGATGGATGGTGGGATGTTGAACAACTCGAAGAAATGGTATATCGAGCCATGAAAACCAACATCTTGGAACAGATGAACAAAAACTTTACTAACTATATTTACCTTCTTTCCTCGATTCTTTGGAACAAGGCAAAGCCTTCACGCGCATTCCAGGTAGGTCAACAACACTACGACGTTGGAAACAAGTTGTATCAGAAGATGTTAGACAAACGAATGGTATACACCTGTGGCTACTGGAAAGACGCACAGAATTTAGAAGACGCACAAGAAGCCAAACTTGATTTAGTCTGCCGAAAGTTACAACTCAAACCTGGTGATCGTTTGCTTGATATTGGCTGTGGCTGGGGAAGTCTGCTCATTTATGCAGCACAAAAATACGGCGTAAAGGGCGTAGGCGTAACCGTTTCCAAAGAACAACTCGAACTTGCAAAAGAGATGACCGGCGATCTCCCCATTGAGTATCGATTGCAGGATTATCGAGATGTAAACGACACAGAAGGTTTCGATAAAATTGTTTCACTTGGGATGTTCGAACACGTTGGATACAAAAACTACGAAACATTCATGAAAGTTGCAGAGCGAAACCTGAAACCTGATGGCTTATTCCTCCTTCACTCATTTGGTGGCACCTGGTCACTCACTCGAAGCGAGGATAAATGGTTTGATAAATACATCTTTCCAAACTCCAGAAGCTGTAATGATTTATACTGATGATGGCTTAAATAATTTAAGTCAATCTTTCCATAAATTATTCCAAAAACGCCTTGCTCGTGGCTATTGGAGAGATAAAGCTAGACCTATTTTAATCAATA
>CAYMIK010000026.1:0-10467 GCA_964390745.1 uncultured Candidatus Saccharibacteria bacterium | reverse complement strand
ACCAAACAGGAAATGTTGGCCAAGACCGTGTACACCATCAAGGCTCCAATTACGAGCTTTGTGGGAGTACTTTCAGGATCTATGCGCAAGTTCGTTCGAGCTCTCGCACTTATCTCTGAACAAAAACAATAAGTCGAAATTATTAAGTAATATTTAGGTATAAACATGACAGACGAAGCAAAAAAGGACGTTGTTGTCCCAGAGAAGTTCGCAAGCATCGTTTCTGAAATCGAAAAAATGTCAGTTCTTGATCTCTCAGAACTCGTAAAAGTTCTTGAAGACAAGTTCGGCGTTGAAGCTTCTGCTCCTATGATGATGGCTGGCGCCGTTGCCCCTGCGGGTGGTGAAGCTGAAGCAGCTGCTGAGAAGACCGCTTTCTCAGTTGAGCTCACTGAAGGTGGCGCTCAGAAGATCCAAGTGATCAAGGTTGTTCGAGAAATCACTGGCCTTGGTTTGAAAGAGTCAAAGGACATGGTTGATAAGGCTCCAAAAGTTGTAAAAGAAAACGTTGCAAAAGCTGAAGCTGAAGAAATGAAGCAAAAGCTCGAAGCAGCTGGTGCAAAAGTTACCCTCAAGTAATTTTCTCGCATCAAATCAAAAATTCCTCAAGCGCATGCAAGAGGAATTTTTGTTTTGACAAATATGCGGTTGGTGCCTAGAATATCCCTACCCGAAATGGTGGGTAAACAACGGAGGGAAGACGATGGGTTGGATGGAACCGAGGAAGCCGGACGAAGCGACGTGCATCATCTGTCATCGCAAGTTTGGTCCCGACGATCCGAGTTTCACGCATGGCAAGGCCGGGTGGCGTGGTTTTCATCTCGAGGAGGTGAAGGGTCAAGGGGACTACCTTCACGGCGACAAGGTCACGCTCGTGTTCCGCGAAGAGCACTTCGGCATCTGCTGGAAGTGCGTCAAGAGCCGCTTCAAGAGGGTGCTTCTGGGTCTTCTTCCGAAGAGGACGGACGGACCCGAGCCGAAGCAGGTGGCGCGTCCGGAATTCATTGCGGCCATGGAGAAGTACCTCGCATGGGTGGGCGAACTGGTCGCTAACGCGAAGCTGCCCGTGCCGGAGCCTGCGCTACCGCCCGAACCGTCCCCGCGCGATCCCAATCTCGCGATGGACTGATCGTGCGCCCCAACGTTCGGCCTGCACCATAGACAGGTGCCGCCAACGCGCAAAAAGACCTCCCAAGGGAAACCAGGAGGTCGTTTGTTTTGAGCTATTTTACCTTCTGAAAGAATACTATCTTGTACCCGTCAGGATCGCGAATTACGAACTCTCGGTTGCCCCAAGGCCAATCACGTGGTTTGGAGGAAGGCTTCAGGCCCTTTCGAACGAGGGAAGCATAGAGTTTGTCGATCTCATCAACGGAAACGTTAATATACAAACCTGCGCCTTTCACTTTTGCGAAGGCCTCTTTCTGAAATTCTTTTCCGAGCTTCTTTGCTGTCTTGTTTTCTGTAAACTGCAACCAGAACCAATTGAGGTAGACATTCGTTACGCCATCTTTTTTGATTACCTTCGAAAGACCGAGCTTTTTATAGAAAGCTACTGTTTTTGAAATATCTTTCACATACAAACCAAGGCCAGAGACAGACTTTAGCATGGGGTTCCTAATTTAATGCTAATGGGAAGCTATAAACAGTATTGCCGCTTATGACATATCCCGTAGACTTGTTTTCGTCTACGACGAGATCTTTCGTGTCACTAAACTGATCTGAAACAAGTTCCTTCAGAAGTGCGCCCGTCTTTTTTGTTATCACGATTCGTTTATTGGCAGGGTCGAGGATGTAAACATTTTTCAGGTTCTCGTTTGTCACAATTTTCGTGGGAGTTTTCATGGGTGTTTTCAGCGAAGGAGTAGTGAAATCGTCGTGCGCGCCGTTCAGAAACTTTTGAATAGTGCCGTTCGAATTCAAAACATAAATGCTGCCATCGATGGCGAATGAGACTCCCTTTGCAATGGATGCGTTCGATTCTTTGATCCATGATGTTTCGGCAATGAATCCGCTCGTGCCTTTTGTTTCGCGGAGAATCTTATTTACTGATGGCTGCAAGAGGTAGATAAAACGATTGCCGTAGCTCGTAATGTCGGTGATTTTATCGAAACCAACCGTATTAATCATAGAGACAACACCAGCTTCAGACTTGTACTCAACAAGGCTATTTCGATCGGTGAGGAGGAGAAGATTGTGCGAAGCGGAGAGATAGTTAATTTTGATGATGTTTCCATCGGCGCTGAGATTTTTGATAAGTTCCTGAACTTTGCCGCCTTTGGCTGACATGCTGTAAACTTTATTATTGTTTGCAGCCAGGAAGAGGGAAGTTCCGTCGGTCACCATGGAAACGCCTGTGGTGCTTTCAGGAAGTGTGGCCAACTTGGTAACGCCCTGTAAATCATTGATATGCAAAACTCGATTTTTTTCTTCGTCGATTTTTTGCTGGAGAGCTGCTGCATCGCTGTTGAAGTAGCTCGAACCCAACACCTGTCCGTTCAGGCCCTCAGCATCAGCAAGAAGTTTGTTGGCGTCCGTGGTGTTTTTGTAAATGAGTGCCGCAACGGCGCTATTGTACTTGGAAGTTGCCTGATCGAGCATCGATTTGTACTGCGCAGCTTTGGCTTCTTTCGCTTTGTTCGTGCTAAATATTCCAATGCTGACTATGAATACAATGAGCAGGGAAGCGGAGGTGATGAGCAGCACCTGGCTCACTCGCGGCATCTTCTTCATCGTTCCGGGTAGATTCTTTACGCGTGAAAACGTCGAGACCCAGATATTTGAGATCTTGAATTTCTTCTTTGGGCGGACGCCAAGATCGGCATCTTCGTTGACCCTGCTGAATCGTTTCTGAAGCGGTGCCATAGGATCTTCGTTCACCGATGCTGCTTCGCTAGGCAATGTTTCGATTTCTTCGCGAATCTGAATAGGCGCGTCCTGCGAGGAGATGCTTACAGCTTCTTCATCGAGGCGTTCATCATTTTCTTTCTCGAGACGCGTGAGTGTTTTGGGTTCATCGTCCTTGTGTGCACGAACCTTTCCGCGAACTCCTTCATAGATATTCTGCGCAAGGTCACCTACAAAGAGGCCGGCAACTTTTAAGCCGTGTCCCGCAGCCTTTGCTACGCCTAATCCCTTTACGGCCCAGTTTCGTGAACGAATGTCATCATAGGCGTTCTGGAGTTTTTTGGTGGCAGGCTCTGAGGCGAGTTCTTCCGGTGTAAGATCGGCGTATTTTTCGTCTTTGCTGTTTTCGATAGCAATGGCTTTTGCGGTATCAATCTTAATAACCAATGCACAACATGGCTCAGCAGCGGTTTTATCGAGAGAGCTTTCAACGAGTCGAGTTCCAGAAAGTACCGGGTTGTTTTGCAAAAAACTTTCGATGCGACTCAACGAAAGGGAATTGAGCAATGTTTTGTTGGTGAAAATCAGATGGTCGCGTGGATAGAGGTCTCCGGTAGCAATAGAATCAAACGTGCGAACAGCATTTTTGTGTGAGGCGGGAGTTTCATCGCCAATTTCCATTGGCTGGGTGTTTCTGATGAGGTAGGTTTTGACGCGTCCCGTTTGGCTTACGGCCAAGTGGTGCTCTGCTTGCGCGGCAATGACGGCGTGAATCTTTCCAACCCAAGAGATTTCTCCGTGTTCGGCGATTTCGCTTAAGACCTCGTTGACCTTCGCCAGTGCTGCCTCGAAGTTTGCCACCATTCCTGGGTGCTGATTTTTGTAATACTCAAACTGAGCTATTGTGGCAATAGCTTCGGCAACCTGTGAAGCCTTCTTTGAGTTTTCCTCAATCTCAATCATGACAAAAAGCTTACCGCAAGGTGTCTCGCGTTCAGATTCAGGCTCAAAGATATAAGTATCGCAAAATGAGCTGCTGCGTTTTTGGTTGTAGGTGTTTAATTCTGCTACGGCTGCCGCAAGAGAATTTTCCGGATCAATAAAACTGTTCATGGATACGTTCATCAATCTCTGCGTATTATAGAGGAAAACGAGCTCAATCGCAAGCGCAGTTTTCCCCTTGAAAAAATAGAGAGAAAATGATCAATTTGTGATGTTTTTCTTGAACACACGCTTTAGAAAAAGCCGAACCTAAATTGAGTTCAGATTTTCTTGACAGAGCCTTGCGCTTCGCTATAATGACGATACGAATGAATTGATTGGAATTTTCGTGGCTAAGACGCTCGATAAACTCTTTGGTTCAAAAACACGAGTAAAGTTGCTTACTTTGCTTTTGGCTAACCCTGAACGTACATATTATGTGCGTGAAATCACTCGTAGACTCGATGAACGAATCAACTCGATCCGCCGAGAACTGGCCAATTTGGAAGCTGTAGGTCTGGTAACAAGCCAAACACGCCGACGAAAGCGATATTACGCTGTAAATATTGAATGCAACATCTATCCTGAGTTGCGCGCTTTGATTTTGAAGATTGGTGTTGCGCCTGAAGAGCGCCTCATGAAACAGTTGGCAGACGCGGGAGATATTAAGCTGGTTGTGTTGTCTGGAGTGTTTTCGGAGCGAGAGAATGCCCAAACGGATATTCTTTTGGTTGGGGAACCTGATAAGAAAAAACTTGCTGCCGTCATAAAGCAACTTGAAGACGAAATGGAAGATGAACTCGATTACGCCATTCTCACGGTTGATGAGTTCAAATATCGCCGCGAAATGACTGATCGCTTCATTATGGACATTTTTAACCACGACCACATGATTGTGCTTGATAAGGTTGGTCTTGAAGCTGCCCTGGAAAAAGAGAAACAAGAACGAGAACGCCGCCGTTTGACGGAACTGACTAAGCAGCAGCAGACACGAAGCTCAAGTCAGCCGGTGTTTGATCAATAAAGCCTCATACTGAAGAAACAATAGGATCCGTGTGGATCCTATTTTATTTGATTTTTCATTTACTTTGTGTCCTTTTATCTGAACACCAAATTTATACACAACTTTGTGTTTGTGTGCTCTTGAAAGTTGGGGAGCGGTGGATTATAATTGCATCGAGGTGGGGAGATGTGGATGAAAGTGGGGAAAAGTGGTCGATTCTGTGGATAACTCCAAAGAGCCGAACACCTTTTCCCACTCCACACCTAATCTCAGATTTTTCTCTCTAATTCGCGAACATGCCCTTTGGGCCTCGCTTGAAACGAAAATAACGATGTTCATTGGTGAATACGCTCTCACAATTGACGATAAAGGACGCCTGGCCGTACCAAAGAAATTCCGCGATGAAATGAAAAAGGGGATGGTAGTGACGCGTGGAATTGATAACTGCTTGTTCGTCTACCCAATGACCGAATGGAATAAACTCGCAGAGAAAATATCTCAATTGCCACTTTCACAAAAAAATACTCGCGCTTTTGCTCGTCTTATGCTTGCCGGTGCTATGGATGTTTCGCTTGATGGCCAGGGCCGCATCATTCTTCCTGACTACCTTCGGGCCTACGCCAAAACCACCAAAAAAGTGGTCATCGCAGGACTTCTGAACCGATTAGAAATTTGGGACGAAGCTGCATGGAACCAATACAAAAAGAATACGGAAAGCAAGAGCGAAGAAATTTCTGAACAACTTGGAACCTTGGGCGTGTTGTAATGTCTGATCTTGCAAAACACGTTCCGGTGATGGCCAAGGAGGTTGTCGCTCTCACTGCACCTCAAAAAAATGAAAATGTTGTCGACGGTACCTTGGGTGCCGCAGGACACGCGCAATTGTTTCTCAATGAAACAGGCCCCACGGGACGCCTTCTCGGCTTCGAAGTGGATAGTGCCGCTTACAAAATGGCCCAGGAGACGCTTTTGCCCTTTGGCGCGCGGTTCAAAATAGTTCGAAAAAATTTCCGCGAACTCGACAATGTCCTTGAGAACGAAAAAGATTTCGTACCTCATGTTGATATCGTGTTTCTAGATCTTGGACTTTCATCCATGTTGATTGAGCAGTCTCACAAAGGCATCTCTTTCCAACAGGATGGGCCACTGGATATGCGGATGGGAGCAGAAGAAGGGAGCTTCCATCCAAGTAACCTTCGAAGTCGCAACAATACGTTGCAGCAACTTCGAGAAATTAGAGGCGAAGATCTCACCGCATATGATCTGGTGAACTTCCTCTCGCAAAAAGATCTTTCTGAAACGCTGTATCAATATGACGTGCGAAATGCCCGGCAGGTTGCAAAGTATATTGTTATGAATCGAGATAAGCAACGACTTTACACGACGCAAGACCTTGTACATGCAGCCTTCCGCGGCCCGCGTCACGGACGAAGCCATCCCGCCACAACAACTTTCCAAGCCCTCCGAATGATTGTGAATAGGGAAGTTGAATCGCTCGAAGCTGCCTTGAAGGCCGCATGGAAGCACTTGGCACCTGGCGGAAGAATAACGGTTCTCTCGTATCACTCTATTGAAGATCGCACCGTAAAAAATTTCTTTAAAACTTTGGACGGTGAAGTTCTTACCAAAAAACCCTTAACACCTTTGTGGGAAGAAGTAAAAGTAAACCCTCGAGGTAGAAGCGCAAAACTCCGCGCAATAAAAAAATCAGTTTAAGCCTCATAAAAACACAAAAAACAAAATGGCCGCACGATACCTTTCCATTACACGATCAAACGTTGGAGCGAATAAGAATCGAGCTCGAACAATTTCACAAAGTTTTGCTACAGGACCGGTTACTCTTGGTGTGTTCGTTTTAATTCTCATTGCATCTCTCGGAATCGTTTACTTGGTGCAATCCAACAGCATGGCAACAACCGGTTATCAGATTCAAGATCTGCAAGATCGCGTTACGGAGCTGAGCAAGTCCAATGACGAGCTGAAGCTTGAAGCAGCAGATTTGCAATCACTCAAGCATCTTGAGCAGGTAAAAAATGATTTGAATATGGTGCCAAACACTCAGACAAGTTACGTAAAGACAGATCATAACATCGCGATGCGCTAAATGGTTGGTGACCCATACAAAAAATCCAAGGGGAACGGAACGGTATCTCGTCGTATTGCGATTATGACCGTTGTCTCCGGAGTTTTTGTTACCGCGATTGTTGCCCGGATGTTTTTTCTGCAAGTTTTGGACCATAACTATTATATTGCGCTCGCAGCTGACCAGCACACTCTGACCAAAGAGCTTATTCCGCAGCGTGGAAATATTTATATTGCTGATGCGGATGGCCAAAAATTTCCATTAGCATTGAACCGAGAACTATATTTAGTGTGGGCAGCACCAAATATTATTGATAACCCTGAAGAAGCCACAAAAAAAGTAGCATCGATTTTAGGAATTCCAACTCCTGAAGAGCGCGTGAAAAAAGAGGAAGAAGCCAAAAAGAACACCGAAAAAAAACCCGCCAAGGTTGAGCCCGTGAAAGACGACACGGTTATTTTAGATGTGAATGCACCAGAAACAGCACCCAAGCTAAGCTATGAAGATTTACTCAAAAAACTTTCGAACAAAAATGATAAATACGAACCAATTCTTCGCAAGGTGAGTAAAGAAAAAGCTGATGCGATTGTTGCTGCAAAGATAAAAGGTGTGCGCATTGAGGGCGAGCAGTGGCGATACTATCCAGAGAATTCATTTGCATCCCAGATTCTTGGCTACCTTGGCTTTAAAGACGATGTCCAAACAGGCTCGTATGGTATTGAAGGATTTTTTAACGATACTCTGTCTGGAAAGCCCGGCTACCTCCAAGGCGAAAAGGATACTTCCGGCCGATTACTTTCGATTGGAACCAAGAAGCTTGTGCCAGCCCAAGAGGGTTCGAGCATTGTTCTTACGCTCGATAGAACGGTTCAGTACATTGCAGAGAAGTATGCAAAGGAAGCTGTCGAAAAAACCAAGGGCGACACAGCCAGTGTCATTATCATGGATCCGTACACTGGAAAAATTCTGGGAATGGCAAACTATCCAACGTACGATGTGAATCAGTACTCGAAAGTTTCATCTGCTTCGCTGTTTAACAACAATGCCATTTTTGAAACCTTTGAACCAGGTTCTATCTTTAAGCCAATCATCATGGCCGCAGGAATTGATTCTGGTGCTGTGACTGCTGATACGACCTATATAAACACAGGAACCGTGAAGGTTGATACATTTACCATTCATAACGTGGTAAAACGCCCAGTGGGCCCGACCACTATGACTGAGGCGCTCGACTGGTCACTGAACACGGGACTCGTGTACGTGGCGCAGCAGCTTGGCAAAGACCGAATGTACGAATATCTCAAGAAGTTTGGATTCACAGAACTTACCGGCGTGCAGTTATTGTCGGAAGGCTCAACACTGTTGAGCGATCCTGCTACCTGGAGTAAATCGAAACTGGCAACGCAAAGTTTCGGGCAGGGCATTGCGACCACCGGCTTACATGTATTACAGGCAAACGCTGCGGTTATAAATGGTGGTAAGCTCATGCGTCCACAAATTGTTTCTGAAATTGATCATCCAGATGGAACCGTAGAAAAGATTGAGCCGCAAACGATTCGCCAGGTTATTAGTGCGACGGCAAGTGAAACAATGAAGGCAATGCTTATTGATGGTGGTGAACACGGTTTGGCGGCTGCAGCGCGTGTTCCTGGTTATACCCTAGGAGGGAAAACAGGAACCGCGCAGGTTGCCGTGAACGGAACCTACAATAACAACCACCGTATCACCAGTTTTGTGGGATTTGCGCCAACGGCACACCCGAAGTTCATTGCCCTCGTGAAAATTAATAATCCACAGACGGGTATTTACTCCGAGACCACAAGTGTGCCAATATTCAAGGCTATGTCAGCGGACCTCTTTAACTACTATAAGATAGCACCGGATCATCCATGAACACTCTGAAAACGCCCATTCGTGAGAAAAAGTCGTTTGCGAAACGCTACATTGAAAAGCGCTTATTTACGGCTTCCAAAAAAGTTTTAGAAAAATATAAGCCCAAGGTGGTTGCAATAACGGGGAGTGTTGGTAAAACCAGCACACGCCAGGCAATCTTCACGGTGCTGAATTTGCACGAAGGTGTTCGCCAAAGTTCGGAAAACTATAACAATGAAATTGGTGTTCCACTGACTATTTTGGGCGAAGTGAGCCCGAAGCGAAATATTGCTGGTTGGCTTGGTGTATTTTGGCGAGCAAAAAAACTTTTGTGGGAACACGATCCAGAATATCCAAAAGTTTTGATTTTGGAAGTGGGAATAGATGAAGTAGGTGATATGGATTACCTTATGAAGTTGGTAACGCCCGATGTTGGCGTGCTCACGGCTATTGGTATTTCGCACTTGGCCAAGTTTGGAACCCAAGAAAACCTGACCCGCGAGAAGCGAAAATTGGTGCAGGCAGTTCGCCAGGGCGGGTATTCACTTTTGAATGCTGATAATGATTTAGCACGACAGAGTGCGAGCGTGGCAGCAGGAACGGTTGTGACGTATGGTTTTAGAAATGGTTCCGATCTAGTTGCGAGCGACGTTACTACGACACAGCGAACCCTTTCTGATTCACAAGAAGAGCGTGAACTTGCCGCGGTTGGTTTTCCGTTGGGCGTGTCGTTTAAAGTTCAGTACCAGGGTAAAAATGTTCCGTTCTATTTGCATCGAGTTTTAGGCAAGCACCAGATTCTTCCGGTTTTGCCCGCCATTATATGTGGAACGATCTTTGGAATGAACCTGGTAGAAATTTCTGAAGCTCTGAAACAGTACGTGCCACCTCGAGGACGCATGAATCTTATTTCGGGAATCAAAGGTTCGCTTATCATTGATGATACCTATAACGCTGCGCCGGATTCTACATTGGAGGCACTCAAGGCTTTGAAGGAGATGAAGACTCCTGGAAGACGCGTTGCGATTCTCTCGGACATGCTGGAGCTTGGAGAGAAAACAGAAGAGTCGCACCGAGCTGCTGGAAAAGCGGCTGCGGATTCGTGTGACGTACTTATAGCTTTTGGAAATGCCTCGGTGTTTATCGCCGAGGAGGCAAGGGCTGCCGGAATGGATCCAAAGAATGTTCACTATGTCACCGAAGGTGCGCACGATAAAATTGAACAGATTATTCAAAACTGGATCAAGAAGGGCGATGTTCTGTTGGTGAAAGGTTCACAAAGTATGCGCATGGAGAAAGTAGTGTACAAGCTCATGTCACACCCAGAGCATGCTGAGCGGCTTTTGGTTCGTCATACGCCTCGATGGCTCGCAAAGCCATTTGAAATGCCTCAAGGCTAACTAGACAAGAGCCTGCGCACGTGTTATTCTTTGCGCGTCCCAAATTTCTGTAAAATTGGGGAGTACGGCGCCTTCGTCTAACGGCTAGGACGCAAGATTCTCAATCTTGTAACACGGGTTCGATTCCCGTAGGCGCTACCAGATAAATTATGTATTCAACTCTGCCTTGAGGCAGGGGATTTAAATTTGAAACACCCGCCGCAACCTCTAAAGGGTCGCGACAGGTGGTGGCTTCGGCTCGTCTCTCGCAGGAGACGAGCGTGGCTGGGTAATGCGGTCAG
>CAYMIK010000025.1:0-11595 GCA_964390745.1 uncultured Candidatus Saccharibacteria bacterium | reverse complement strand
AGAAGCCGTACCCGAAGCCGTAAGCCCGGAACTTATTTTTACCGTTACTGAATCTCCCGGAACTTCTTGGATACCCGTTGTAATTTTTGGATTTGAGGTTATGGAAAATTCTTTTCCTGTGACCGTAATATTTTTGTACGATGCCAATCCAAATCCAAGTTGGAACTCTTGGTTCGCATTCAAAAATCGAAGTTCATTGACCACAGTGTTGTCCCAGACAATAGCATTGCCTCGCAAAAATCCGCCATGATCAATAACAATAGTCTTTGGATCTACCACTTGTGAGTCAATATCAACCTGCAAGGTCAGGTTTGTCAGTGATGAGCTTCCTGTATTTTTTACGTTCAAAAGGAATCGGGTCATTTGCCCTGGATCTGCCGTTGTTCGCTGCACTGTTTGTTTAATCGCAACAGACGGCGATGAGATTACGGTTACCTTGCTTGCCTCTTCTTGAACATAGGTGTCATCGTTGAAAGCAAGGAGTAGCTGCACACCAAGATCTTTTTGTTCACCGCTCACGCCATCAAGTCTTCCCTTGATAGTAATAGTTTTTTTCTGTGCTGGAGCAAGTTTGCCCAGTTGCCAGGTGTCGGTGGTTTTGTCGTATTTTGGAGCATTGGCATCAGCAGGTGCATCAGAGGTAGTTTCAGTAAAACCTTTTGGTGTGGTTATTTTTAACAGTCCATCTTCATATGCAGTATTCTGGTTATTTGTAACATCAATCTGGTATGTGACCTGCGCACCAGCATCAAGATTTTCCGGAACTGTGAGGTCAAGAGCAATGTTGGGCGAAGAAATAGCTGGCGAATAGGTTGAAGTTGTCGAGGCGGTTGGATTGGTACCAGATTTATAACTCAAAGTTCCCAACAAGGTTACATTATTGCTTGCCGAGCCGTAGAACTTTGCGTGAATTTCAATAGACTGCTGAATCTTCGGAGAAATTTCCCCGAGATTCCACGTGAGATTCTTTTCGTCTGTAGGTGTAAGAGTCGATGATAAAAATTTAAAACCCTTTGGCGGCGTCAGTGTAAGCGTGACATCTTTGAGTGTGACGCGAGAGTTATTGTTTGCGTAATTTACTTTGAAGGTTACATCGTCACCGCTTTGAATGGTGTCAGGACCAGAAATTTGGAATTGAACGTCTTGCTTCTTCGCGCCTGACATTATGAAAAACAATGCAACCGCGGCCGTAATCACGGCAACAAAAATCCCTCCCGCGATGAAGATGATCTTCTTCGATGGTCTCTTTTTCCCTCCCAGAACATTTTGTTTCGAATCTCCTTGTGGCAGCGTGACCGGCGTTTCAGACGTATCAGTTTTTTGATTGGCTGGATTCGCGGAATGCGTGGGGTCAACTTCTAAATTGAGGATGTCCTCGTGTTTTCCCATGTCCTTTTAGTTGAATGAGTTTTCATCGGGTGTTGCATTGGTGTTGGTATCTGGTGTTCCTGACGCAGGAGTCGTATCCAGCGGAGAAGGAATGTTGGCAAATTTTTCGTAGTTCGGAAAGCCGAGCAGGTCGCCAAAAAATTGTGGATGTTGATTTCGTTTCTTGTTATACAGATCAACGGCGCTGTTGTAGGCAAGTTTTTGGGAGCGCAGGCTCACGAGGTCCGCCTGGAGATTCCCAAGGGTCTTAGTGATGTTGTCGTCTTTGGAGTAAACGCTGTCGGAAGCAACAAGGTCTACATACGTTGCCAGACCGTCTTGGAAGTCTGCTTCGTCAGCACGATCATCCTTTTTTGAGTCACTCGCCAAAGCATCGTACTCTTTTCGATCCTTAAAATTCTGCGTATGCGCAAGAAGATCCTTGGCCAAAGTTCTCTGATCTTTTTCTGTTGCATCAATAAGAGCCGTTCCTTCTTTTACCTTACCTTCAGCATTTGCAATGCCGTTGTATCGTTGCATGAGAAAAATTCCCACCGCCACAACGAGTGTGAAGACGATAAGAACAACGGCGCCCCAGATTACGGTTTTCTTTGTCATTTTTGAAAAAATTCGAAGGCAACTTCAGTGATATTATACTGAATTTGAAGGAAAAAGTAAACTCAGAAAAGCCAAGCGATCATTTCCTTTATCTCTTCTTCTGGAACAACTAATCCACCAAAGTCATCGAAGTAGCTCGGGAGAAGTTTTGATCGCGTATTACCCGACTTCGCAATATTGCCATGCCAATCGCTTCCAGCAGTAATATGGATATTGAATTCTTTCGCCCACACCCGTATCTGATCATTTGCCTCTTTGGTATGCGAGGGGTTATAACATTCCAGACCATCAAGACCCCACGACACAAATTTTTCTAAGACTTTGTGCTGCTCTTCGGTATCGTGTGAGATTTCTTTAAGGGATGTTCCCTTTCCTAGTGGGTGGCTTAGAACCGCCACGCCACCAGCACCGTGGATGATATCGATGACTTCTTGAACTGATCGCTTGAGAACAACTCTTGGGCAGCCCTCAAGATAGGCAAAAACTTCTGACATATGTTTCAAAATTCCTTGTTCCTGCAAAAACAATCCCAAACCCGGGCCACGAAAATACTTGTAGGGCATTTTTTCGTAGGCTTCCTTGGAAGCAGTTTGTTTGCCGTCGTTTTCTAACCGCTCATTTATCCACGGAAGAAGCGTTTCAACAAAAAATTCTTTGAACTGTGATCGAATTTCCTGAAAAAATTCATTGAGCTCTTTATTTTCTTTGTCGATGTTGTATGCCAAAACATGAAATCGCTTTTCCCGGTACGAAGCACTCAGTTCTGCGCCAGCAAGAACACGTATGTCTGTCCCCTTTGCTGCATTCATGGCTTCAGCAACGCCGTCCATCGTGTCATGATCGGTTATAGCAATATGACTAACGCCGCTTTGTTTCGCCAGAGCAATAATTTCCGATGGCGTATCGTGACCATCCGAAAAGGTTGTTTGAATTTGAAGATCAATTTTCATGCGGGAACTATAACACATTTTAAGATATGGCAAAATTTTAAGAAACGCGAACGAACCCCAGTTGACCTTTTAGGGTTCGCCGCGATGCAGCGTGGGGTTCGAAGATTTATTCGAAACGACTTTTACGAGTGGACACCCGTCGTTTCAATGGGGCTGGCGGCCGTCTCCGATCAGGCGCTGAGGCGATTCACCAGGAAATTGATGTGGTGCCTGGCTCGGAGCCCCAGAGTCGACACGAGCATCGACTTCGCCTCATCGGGGCAGATCAGCCGAGCGTGCAGCAGGATGAGCGTCGCGATCGCCGCGCTGATGTGCATCGACTGGTTGCTGACGATCGATACCACCATGTCGCGCACGTGCGCAGCGCCTGCCTCCAGCGTGTACTCACCGGATCGGCCCATGTATTCCATGGTACCGACGTCAGAGAGATCCGCGAAGGCCCGGAGACGCGCGGGCATGTCCCAGTCTGGAACGAAGATGCCGAAATTGGCGAAGAGCATGAGCTCATGTCGAGCCCTGAAGACCAGCTGCTGTGCAAGGCGAAGCCGGTTCAAGGCGTGTGCCGCTATAGCACGAGCGCTTCTTATGACGTCAGGGTCAGGTGCGCCCATGAAGCCGCGCAGCATCATCGTGCAGTAAGGCGCGGTCTCGTTATGCATGAGGACCAGGCCCCGAAGGTCGCTCCCCAGCATGAGACTCAGGCTCTGCATCAGCGGCTCGATGTCGTCGAGCGCTGCGATCACGCCATGGCTTGTAAGGCGAGGCATGGGCGCCTTAGTCTTCTCCTCCTGACTCGGATCTTCACCGACAGGAGTGCCTTCGTTCGATGATCCATGAGCAGTGGTTGCGTGCATCTTCGCTTCCTTTCTGGGAGTAGCGTGGATGGATGAACGGTGGTGACAGCTCGCAAACTCCCGAGATTGTTTCACTTTTTTGGCCGTGTGTCAATTCTGCCAACGCGAACGAACCCCAGTTGACCTTTTAGGGTTCGCCGCGATGCAGCGTGGGGTTCGGGTTGAACGATTATTTATTTTACTTCGACCGTCGTTCGCAGTCGAAGATTCTTCAGCAGACCATGCCGAAGAACTTCTGGAACCACTTCTGCTTCAGTGCGTTCACGTTGTTGCTCGCCACGAAGATCGCACGCGCCTCGTCGGCCTCCAAAAGCCCGAGACGGAAGAGGACAACACAGACGAGAAGCTCGTCCATGTGCTCCGACATGCCGGAGAAGGCCGCTGCGTACCGCCGGCACTTCACGCCGCCACCCCAGACGGGCTTGGCTTCGTGCTCTGGATCGGCGCTGCGGTAGGTATAGCTGCCCACCAAGTCCGGAGTTCCTCGCCTGCAGACGACTTTCACCTTGCGCGTCGCGTTGCCGCTACGCTTGCGCTTCTTTCCTGGCGGGATATTGCCCAGACTGGTCCGCGCCACGGTCTTGCGGATGCGGCGGTCGATCAGGTAGAAGACACCGCCTCCGGACTCTTCTTCGCCCGACCAAAACGAGACCTCGTTGTACGCATTCCGGACCTTATCGATGACATCCGCACGTTTCAGGTCGTGACCGAGCATACCGGGAGTGATCGGAGTGGCCATGATGCCAGAACCTCGCTTCCATAGTGGTGAGGGTTGGACTGCCGAACATGCCAAAATGGCCCCTCACGCTAGCACGTGAAGTGAAAATTGTCAATACGATGTCGAGCTTATTTCAGCAACTTCTTCGAATGAATCTTCTTCTCCGAAACATCATGAATTAAATGCACCAAAATGCTTTCAAGCTCCGGTGCAATATGCGAAGGAGCCGAAAGTTTTTGAATATGTTCAAAGGTATTTTTCAATAGAAACTGCAACACCTTCAGAGTATCGAAAGAGATTTTTGTGAGCACCATTCCAAGCGGCTTGTGCTCTTCGTGAAAGAAATCTCCGGACTGTGGATGGAAAAGAATGCTTGTGTCTTTTTGTGGGTCAAACTTTTGGCTGCAATCAGCACAGGTTTGAAATTGCGGAACAAACCCAAGATTTTCTAGCAGCTGAATTTCCATCGCGTGACGCAAGAGCGTGAGATGATCGTGATGGGCATCGTTAATGGCGCGTAAGTACTTCACGACAAAATCAAAAAGGGAGCTATCTTTGTAGCCTTCTGGGGTTACCTTGTCCAGCAACTCGAAAGCGTAAAAAGCTTCAGCGGTTTTTGGGAAGTCATGGCGCAGATGCGGAAAAGCTTCGCGCGTTACCGCTTGTGTGACAATATCAAAACCCTTTCCTTCGGCGATCAACAAATCAGAGCGTGCAAAAGTTTCTAGGTGACCAGCCAACTTACTTTTGATTTTGCGCACTCCGCGGGCACGAATGGTTTCTTTTCCCGTTCCCCGCCCAAAAATCGTAATAATACGATCAGCTTCCTGATAGTTTCGCTTTTTCAGGATGAGTGCATCAACTTTGTAGGTTGCCATTGCGATCGGTTATATCTTTCGAATTCCAAACGTTATTTCCAGACCTTCAATTTTCAGCGTCGATTGGAACTCGGTTTTTGGATCATCGTGAACCAACTTGTCTGCCAAGGTTTCAGCCATAATGTACTTCTGAAAGGACTGAACCGCGTCAGCAACTTTTTCACCCGCTTTAATTTGGAGTTCGATTCGGTTATCAACTTCCAAGCCCGAAGCTTTTCGAAGATCCTGCACAGCACGCACAATTTCGCGCGCAATACCCTCTTCTTGAAGCTCGGCCGTTATTTCGGTATCAAGTACCACAACCATTCCGGCTTCAGCCTCCACGGCCTCATTCTCACCGCTTTCGTATCGAAGTTCTGCTTCGGCCTTGCCCACTTCCCACTTCTGCTTTGAGGTAGGATCCGTAACTTCATAACCAGACTTGGTCACAGTGAAGTTTCCTGCTTTGGCATTCTTGATGATGAACTGAATATCCTTACCAAATTTTGGTCCCAAGACACGAGCGTTCGGCGACAAAGTAACCGTTATCGTCTTTGGTGTTTCTTTCAGAACAACCAACTTCTTCACATTAATTTCTGAGAGCAGGATGTTCTCATCTTTTTGCAACATCGCCATCTCTTTTTCGGTTGCAGCAATTTCCACCTTTGCCAATGGCTGTCGAACTTTTACCTTTGCCTTGGCACGAGCCGCCAATCCCAAACGAACAGCGCGGCGCAATGTTTCCATTTCGATGTTCAGATCTTCATCGATAAACTTCTTCTCAACCTTTGGCCAGTCTGCCAAATGCACCGATTCCGCATCGTTCAAATTCCTAAAGATCGACTCAGAAACAAAAGGCGTAAAGGGTGCAATGAGCTTAATGTACGTCATGAGAACGTGGTACAGCGTTGCGTACGCTTCATTTTTGTCAGCATCATCTTCCGATTTCCAGAAGCGACGTCGAGAACGACGAATGTACCAGTTGGTCAAGCCATCCAAGAACGAGGCAAGTGTCGCACACGCCGAGACAGTATCGTACGCATCCATTTGTTCAGTAACTTTTTTGATGGTGGTGTTCAGTTCAGACAAAATCCATCGATCAAGCTGATGAGAGAATTTCTTTGGCAACTTCCCGGGCTTCCAACCATCGATGTTTGCATAGGTCACAAAGAATCCGTAGGCATTCCACAAAGGAAGGATCACTTGGCGAACAACATCTTCTACACCACGTTCAGCAAAATTAAAGTTCTCAGCGCGCATAACCGGAGACGCCATCAAATAAAATCTAAGGGCGTCAGCGCCATACTTTTCAAAAATAAAGTATGGGTCGGGATAGTTTTTCAACGATTTGGACATCTTTCGGCCATCTTCAGCCAAAATAGTTCCCGTGGTAACGGCGGCCTTGAAAGCAGGCTTCTTGAACAACGCTGTTGAAATCACATGCAGGTTATAAAACCAGCCGCGCGTTTGAGCGATGTATTCGGCAATAAAGTCTGCGGGGAAATTTTCCTTGAACCATTTCTTATTCTCAAATGGATAGTGTGCAACAGCATACGGCATAGATCCGGACTCAAACCAGCAGTCCAACACTTCCGAGACACGTTTCATGATTCCACCATCACACTGATCACAGGGCACCGTAATTTCATCAATCATTGGTCGATGTAAATCTCGTACCTTCTTTCCGCTCGCCTTTTCAATTTCCGCAATCGAACCAAATACTTTTTCTTCATGACACTTTTCGCACTGCCAAATAGGAATCGGTGCACCCCAAAAACGATTTCGCGTAATATTCCAATCTGGTGCCGTTTCGAGACCTTTGCCAAATCGCCCATGCTTCAGGTGTTCTGGAACCCACGTAATCTTTTCATTTTGCTTCACTGCCTGCTCTTTGATGTGGGAAACTTTCACAAACCAGGCATCTTGCGCCATGTAGATGAGGGGCGTTGAACATCGCCAACAAATACCCACAGAGTGATCAATGGTTCCAAGATGCAACACTTTTCCGCGGTCCTTAAGATCCGAAGCAATAACCTTGTTCGCATCTTTGTAAAAAATTCCTTCGAAATCTTTTACTGCCGCAGAAAATGTTCCGTTCGAATTCAGTGGATTCACATCGAGTGGCAAACCAACACGTTTTCCCAGATTAAAGTCTTCTTCACCATACGCTGGTGCTATGTGCACCGTTCCGGTTCCGTCTTCCGTGGAAACAAAATCTGCTGCAACAACTTTGAAGTGCTTTACTTTGTCTTTGAAGTAATCAAACAGTGGCTCGTATTCTAATCCTACAAGTTCTTTGCCATGGAATTCGTTCAAAATTTTGTGTTCGCCCAAAATCTCTTTGTACGAAGCCAGTCTATCCATTGCCAAAATATACTTGTCGCTTCCCGCTTCTACCTGAACATAGTGAATATCTTCCTTGATAGCCAAGGCTTCGTTTGAAGGAAGCGTCCATGGAGTGGTGGTCCAGGCAAGAATGTGCGTTTTGCCATCAGCTTTCACGCCAACTTTTTCGTTGCCTGTTTTTAGTGTAAATTTTACCGTGATCGATGGATCCTGCATCTGCTGGTAGGAGTTGTCCATCGAAATTTCAAAGTTCGAAAGTGGCGTTTCACATCGCGTACAGTAAAAAGAGGTTCGCGGGCCTTTGTAAATCAAATTTTTGTCGTACAAAGTTTTAAATACCCACAAAACTGATTCCATGTAGTTCAAATCCAACGTTTTGTAGTTGTTTTTAAAATCCACCCAGCGACCAACGCGATCAATAAACTTTTCCCAGTCCGCAACGTATCGCAACACCGAAGTTCGGCAGTACTCATTAAACTTATCGATGCCGTATTCAACAATTTCTTTTTTCGATTTAATCTTGAGCTCTTTTTCTGCCAACGTTTCTACGGGCAATCCATGTGTATCCCAACCAAAACGACGCTCAACACGAAAACCTTGCATGGTCTTGTATCGCGGAACAACATCCTTAATGATCGAAGCAAGCAAGTGGCCGTAGTGCGGCAATCCATTAGCAAAAGGTGGGCCATCGTAAAAAACATACTCATTGCTTTTTGGTCGGCTCGAAACCGATTTTTCAAAAAGCTTGTTATCTTTCCAGTACTGTAAAATTTCTTCTTCAAGCTTGGGAAATGATTGTTTCTGGTCTACTTTTTTGAACATTATTTTTTGAGAATTAATACGGTTGTTTCGCGAAGCCAATCGACAGAGCTTTCACTTTGAAAAATTATCTTTTTAGCATCAATTTTGCGAGCCACTGCACCTTCGAGTAACTGATCAGGGTTCACTCTATATTGCCACTCGCGAAGTTCTTTTGTTCCATTAATCGATGGCTCGTGCATGATATGCATGGCGATTCCACCCTCACCTAAGGCATCATAAGAATTTTGAACAACACGTTTCTGTTCATCGGCTGACAAGAACTTCATTAACTCGTGGCTAAAAACTAGGTCGTAAGGTGCTTCTGGAAAAGGTTTTGTTACATCGTGCCCAATTACCCCTTCTGCACCATCAAGGTGATGAGTATCAAGATCTAATGTCTTGATATCTACTTCACGGCCAAGAAGGTCCTGGAAGATTTTTTTGTGTATAGCAATATACCTTTTGTCAGACGCTCCAAGGACAACAACTCTTACAGGAACGTGTTGCAATACAAAGCTCGTTTCGCTGAGTACATGTGCAACAATAGACCTTTTTGTCACAGCCATATTGTTCACCCAGGAATCGGGCTGAGAGCTATACTCTTTATAATGTACGCTAAGAATCTCAGGGGAAATCATCTACTTTCAAATTAAAAACAAACCTTTGCTGCAAGAGCCAAAGGTTGGCGGTACCATCTTGCTTCCCCATTGGTGGGGCCCTTTATTGTGTCTTTGACGCAGAGTCACGTGCGGGTCTACTTTGTGCTTCCGCACAGTTCTTCCGCAAGCTTCCAAGTGATAGCTTGGTTAACGCTTACATAAAGAGTACGAGATTTAACCCAAAAAGTCAATCTCAGTGCGCCACACACGTCGTGCGCGCGAACTACTACTTCTTTCCTCGCATCACGCGATGCATCAATCGTTTTACGAGCCAGAATGCTACCAGAATTGCCAACAGAATTGGAACGTAGATGATGGCATAAACCGCAAAGTAGATAAGACCCGTGCCGATATTCGAGAGATCCTGTTTCATTGCAGCCCACGCGTCAGCAAAGCGAGCAGAAACCGAAGGCTGTGAAGCAGAAACCTGGCTTCCTACCTTTGAAACGTTTATCGTGAGTTCAGCGTACTGAACATGCTTATCGAGATCACGAATCTGTTGTTTCAGTACTTGCACTTGTGCAGAGACTTGCGTCAGCTCTGTTCGAATTTTCAAAATGTCGTCTATTGCCGTTGCTGTATCCAAGAGTTTTTGCAACGATGTCTGCTCACTTTCATAACTCGCCAGTTGTGTTTGGAGATCCGAGACTTGCGTGGTTACATCCACTTCTTGCGTTGATTCTGAATCGAACTTAGCATTTTCATCGAGCTTTTCTATCTTGTCCTGTGCATTGACAAACGAGCTCTCAGGAACCCGAATGGTAATGGTTGCATCATAACAACTCGCGTAAGGATACGCATAGGTGGATGAATCCATCGTGTAGTACATGGGCATAACCGAACCACACGAAGCAGCATTCGAAAGAACGCTCGAAACAACACTGCCCTTCAAATCCTTTGCGATATCTGTAATCTTTTGAACTGCGTCACTCGCCGAAGAAACGGTGACAGAGAACTGACCTGTTTTTATGACAAAAAGATTCGAAGCATTCGTCGCAGACTTTTCCGGCATCCCTACTGAATCTGTCACACCGCTTCCCGAGCTTCCCGAAGAAGAGCCCGAGGGCAGGGTAACAGTATCCTGAGCTGCGGTCCTTGTTACTGTTGAAGTAAAGTAACGTGCAAAGTATCGCACATAGACAACAAATGCCATCGTAAAAATCAAAAGCAAAAAGCTCAGCGCAGGAATAATGATAGACCAGCGTCGCTTGTGATGGTGCACCACTTGTGGTTGCACTTTTTCATTTGCAACGTTTGTTTTTGCAGATTTTTTTGGCATATTCCTCCTAGCTACAAACACATTATCGCTTTTTGAGCCCGTTTTGTAAAGCTACTTTTTCTTGAGCGTCTCGTTATGCCCAAAACGATAGTGAAAAATATCCGACTTAATTGGTCCGATAAAAATAAGGTGTAGCTCGCTTCCGATATATTTCACCGAGAGTTTGAATCGGCCTTCTTTGGTTATGCGTCGTGCCGAAACAGGAATTTTTACATTTTTCAAGATAGCGAATTTACCAACCTTCGAAGCGGCCATAACAAACGTGTGATCCTCTGCCAACTTCACCTCTGGATCAAATCCCCCAACCTTGTCAAAAACTTCTTTCTTGCAGACGATGAAAAATCCTGGAGCATGTGGGAAGAAGCTCTGTAACATTCGGAAGTACTTGTTCACCACTTCGTGCATAGCTTTGTCGCGAAGGTGATCGCTAATGGGAACGGTATCAGCAGTTGCAATATCTAATTTTCGTTCCTGAAATTCTTGAATTGTTTTTTCAACGAAATCGGCCGGCGGAAAAACATCCGCATCAAAGAAAATAATAGTGTCGCCCGTTGCGGCCTTTGCGCCAGCATTTCTTCCTTCTGCGGGATTTCCGCCCTGAACAAGACGCGCACCGAACTTTCGCACAATGTCTTGTGTTGCATCGGTAGAGTGATTGTCAGCAACAATCACTTCGAAATCATGGAACGTCTGATTTGCGAGTGCCGTAAGCAGGCGTGGCAAATCGCGTTCTTCATTGTATGTGGGGATAACGATAGAGAGTTTCATAGTTTGCATTTTTTGTGTTGTATACTAGTATACAACAGATCTCTATGGACTTGGCAAGTAACAAACGAGCATGGCACGATTTTAAAATCCTCGAATCATTCGAGGCAGGCTTAGTTTTGACCGGTCCAGAGGTGAAATCAGCGAAGGCAGGACAGGTAAGTCTCAAGGGTTCCTATGTGAGCATGAAGAATGGCGAAGTTTTCCTTATTCATGCGAATATTTCACAGTATAAAGCCGCCGCTTCATTGACCTACGACCCCATGCGGCCACGCAAACTTTTGCTTCGAAAGAGCGAGATCCGTCGAATGGTGGGTATTCTCTCACAATCAGGCTTGACAATTCTGCCTATATCCTTGTATACTAAAGGCCAACTTGTG
>CAYMIK010000024.1:12600-12888 GCA_964390745.1 uncultured Candidatus Saccharibacteria bacterium | reverse complement strand
GAAGGCTTTTTTGGTATACAATCTTTTGTCCACCGCTTCTATGAAAGAAGCCGTGGAGAGTGTGCAATCCTGCACGCTCAGGAGCAGGAGACGAGAATGTCAGGATCGAATCAAGGCGGACTGGTTGTACTGATTGTGGTAGCCGCTTTGGTCGGCTACGTTCTCTTCGTCATGCCGTCGGACAAGGCACTCGTGCCAAAGCCGAATGGCGTCTCCGTGACCGGTGTCGAAGTGGCGCCGGTTCGTACTGCCCCTCTCCCGCGATCGCGCTGACTTCCTGACTGCGGT
>CAYMIK010000024.1:0-12590 GCA_964390745.1 uncultured Candidatus Saccharibacteria bacterium | reverse complement strand
ACATCCGCGGCCTCTCGTTCTATTTGAGCACTTTTCCAAAAAGTGCTAAGCTTAGAGTACGTAAAAACAAAAGGACAATCGAAAAGCCTAACAATCGATCAAACCCTTTCTTCAGGCATGCCTGAACGGAAACGGGAGGAACGTCGATGAGGATGAGGAAAGGAACCGCAGTTGCGGCCATTTCCGTTTTTCTTGTCTGCGTGCTCACCCCGTTTCCCGGCGAGGAAGCGGACCAAGCGCAGGCAACGGCGGTCGTGGATGTCCCGGATTTCGGGTTTCACCCGGGTCGTGACGAAGTCTTCCAGTTCTTCCGAGATGTGAGGGTCTTGGGAGAGTACGTCGGTCCCGAAGGCGAAGCAACGGAGTTCATGACGTGGGACGTCGAGGTTCGCGAAGCGTATGTACAGGCAATGGTCCGAGAGTTTGCGGCGAAGCGTTACGGAAAGCCGCAGGCAAACGGGCAAGAGATGAAAGAAATGCTTCGCGATATCTGCGAGGAAGGCCCTGTCTTCGGTGAGACCGAGATGCGCTACCGCTGGGATAAGGGTCCCGTCACTCGTGATCTCGGTCGACTGCACTTTTCCGGTCACATCTCGCTCCAGTTCGTGTGGAACATGTGCACCGGGAGTCCTCGCGCGGGGTCCAAACCTGTAGATCCAAAGTCGCAGGTGATGGCGATGCGCAGCTGAACGATCTCCTTCTTGTTAGAACGTAGAGCCTCAGGTATGCGGCGTAAGCCCATCTTGAAGCAGAAGGTCCCTCCTTTGCACCATCTGGAGGGCCTTCTACGTTTGTTCCGTTTTGTGTTTAACGGGTCCTGATCTCGCGCTTTTCGCTTGCATTTTTTAGCGATTTTCTATAGTATTTGATACGCACGCGCGGGAATTTTGTGCGTGGAATATGTTCCGGGGTAGCTCAGCGGTAGAGCAGTTGACTGTTAATCAATTGGTCGTCGGTTCGATCCCGACCCCCGGAGCCATAAGGATCTCTTTATTTTGACACGAAGGTCGCATTACCCTCGCGTCGGGATATTTTTTGAATGACTCTAAGAGGCAAGACATGCTAGACATGCAAGAACTCTCGC
Organism: uncultured Candidatus Saccharibacteria bacterium; assembly: GCA_964390745.1. Taxonomy (GTDB): domain Bacteria; phylum Patescibacteriota; class JAUYIX01; order CAYMIK01; family CAYMIK01; genus CAYMIK01. Next base: position 11,506 of record CAYMIK010000024.1, on the reverse strand, counting down.
GGCAAATTTATAGTGTGCTCACTTCAAGAAATTTTAGAAAAGCTCAGCCCGCGGATCCGCAAGGTGTTCTGAGAAATATTGCTTCTGCTGTGGAGCGCAATAGCGCAATTCCTCTTGTCGCATTTTGGGGGATGGGGAATAAGGAACTCAATTGGGCGGAAAAAGAAACCTGTAGCTATCTGCTGAATTTAAATAAAAAGGTTCAAGAGATCTATTCACCTGGTCTGGATTTTACGTTTGTTCTCTCTGAGCCACATGGCGTTCATAACGGCATTCCTGACGATGTAATCGAAAAGTATACATCAGCTGTGAGAAATCTTTTTTCTGAATTCGGTTTTAAGGCGCGTTCACTTCATGAACTCTGGCGCCAATACGGCATCTCTCATGATCTCATTCACGAAGTTTGGCAGACAAAGGATTCAACTTGGTGGGAGCAAATTCCCAATCGTGAATTATTTGAGAAATCCGCAAGTCGAAGAAATAAACGTGTAACTTCGCAAGAGGCAGCGCAAAAGTATTATATTTTCCGAGATATGGAAAAGGAAGTAATGAAAACGGAGTTCACTGATTCGATCTTTCATACCTTTTCTGATACGCGGGTTACGAATGTTCTGCCCAATATGCCAACACTTTTCTTTTTCTCACGAAAAAGAGGTGTTTCTGATACACCCTGGTTTGTGGATTCAAAGTAAGTTTGTGAAAAGTTCGCCCTGGTGGTCTTCTCGTGCGGGTATCCGCAATTCTTTTGGTATGTTAGAATCTCACTATAAGAAGAGAAATCAATGATCTACTTAATCGGCGGTCCACCCAAGTGTGGCAAAACAACTCTTGCAAAAAAGATCTCAAAGCAATTTGGTATTCCTTGGGTTTCTTCTGATGCGCTGCAGGGGATCGTACGTAAGTATCTTTCAAAGCATCTCACAAAGAAAGATTTCGACAAACTTTTTCCTCACACTGCTTCGAAGGGGAAGACAAACGATGAGACATATGCAAAATCTTCGACAGTTGAAATTGTCAAAAACTATACACAGCAAGCTCGAGCTACGTACAACGCCATAGTGGCTTTTTGTGAGTCTGAGCTCGCAGATGGAAACGACTATATAGTAGAAGGCTACCATGTAACGCCCGAGCTCGTTTCAAAACTCAAAAAAGAATATGGAAGTAACAAGTTTTCTGCGGTTTTCCTTGTGAAAGAAAACCCTACACAACTTCTAAAAGATATTCACAAGAGCTCAACGCCAAACGATTGGATTATTGCTCGAACGGAGAAGCAAGAAACATTTGAGCGTATCGTAGAAATGATTTGTTTGTACGGGAAATACTTTGTGAAAGAGGCGAAGAAATATCGTTTACCCGTTGTTGTGATGGACAATAGCTTTGCGACACGGCTCAGAGAAGTCGAGCGCCAGTTAGGACTGTAGCTTAACCGAGATGACGGTGGTTATTAAAAAATGACCAAAATTATGACAAAAGACGAGCTCATCAAACTTGTTCAAGAGATTGTTGCTGAAGCCAAGAGCCTTAGCGCAAAGCACACAGATCAAGCTCATGCGCCTGTGAACTATGCGTGTGTTTTTTCTCAGAGTGAAAATGCATTTGAAAAGCTATTAAAGATTGCGTCGCACATGGGGAGGGTTGTTCAGGAAACAAAAATGGGCCCAGTCCTTCAGATTGAACCGATAGAAACCACCGCGGGTTTTCTTGAGGTTTTGAAAATTCGGAAGCCTGATTTGAATCGGCCCGAAAAAGGTGACGCTGATTTTACCGTTGAAGACTATCAAGAATTTAAGACAAGATACCTCAAGCAAACAGGCTTTAGTTTGATTGAACGCCCAGGCATGGAAATGGTTGAGCTTGCAGACCCATCTTTTAGTGCTCTGGCTTACTATTCTTATCCAATTCTTTCAGATTCACTAAAGCTCAAGTTGCAACATGTGATTGAGACGAAACGCTCATGAAAGAAATCATAGGCACAATAGCAGTCATACTTACCTTCGCTGGGTACGTTCCGTACATGAAGCACACGATTCAAGGCAAGACGACTCCCCACGTGTATACATGGTTTCTTTGGAGTTCGGTTTCTTTCATTGCTTTTGCTTTGCAGGTGAGCGATGGTGCTGGCCCAGGTTCATTCGTCACGCTTGCCGCAGCTATTGCTGCTTTTGTTGTTTTTCTTCTTGGACTTCGCCAAGGCAAAAAGAATATTACCGTGAGTGACACGATTTTTCTTGGTCTGGCCTTTTTATCGCTCATGCTTTGGCTATTCGCAAAACAACCAGTTATTTCTACAATACTAGTCTCGCTCACTGATATCTTGGCGTTTTTCCCAACTATCCGTAAGTCTTGGAAGAAACCTGAGCAAGAAACACTCAGCAGCTATGTTATCAACACATTTCGTTTTGGATTGGCTCTCATTGCCCTAGATAGATACAGTATTGTTACAAGCCTTTATCCCGCTACGTGGCTTGTTGCAAATGGATTGTTTAGTGTCTATTTGTTGATTCGAAGAAAACAAATATCAGTTACTCGTAAGGGAGCTGCTCACTAGGGCAAGTTCTCGTCTGTTTCAACCAGGGGAGCCAAAATAATCATCGCTTGGTTGAGCGATGGCGATATATGCCCGGTTGATGGGTTCTACTCAGTAAGGTAGAATAACTTTGCTAAAAGGGGTTTATATATGAAAGTAAAGATCTCAGAAGCCAGACGAAAACTTAAGCAACTTCTCATGCTCTCAGGTGCACCAGAAAAAGATGTTGACCTCATGGTTGCGATGAGGCTTGAGTATGATCTTCACCAGAATACCTTTTCTGGTTTTTCGCGACGACTCGATTCGGCTATAGACGAACTAAGGAAGTCATCGAAAAGAAAATGGAAGTTCGTTGTAAATAAACCTAGCATAAAGTTGGTTAACGCTAATGGTCGCTCTGCGAGATTGGTTGGAATGGAAATCCTTGATACGCTCTGTAATTCTGCAAAAAAGAATGGGATATGCATGATCGGTATGTATAACTCTACGTACCATGGAATACTGGAAACCTATTGTCGCGAAATTGCCAAGAGAGGACTGATTGGAATTGTTTCTTCAAATGGCGGACCTCAAGGTGTTGTTCCATTTGGTGGTCGCAAAGACATTATGGGTACGAACCCAATTGCATACGGGGTGCCAACCAACGGATTGCCTATTGTTTTTGATGCGGCAACCGCGAAATATGCGTACGGAAGTATCGAGCTGGCAAAAGATCGAAAGACAAAGCTAGCCCCGGATTCATATTTAGACAAACATGGCGACTGGACTACTAATCCTAATGAAGCAATGAGCATTGTTCCATTTGGTGAACATAAGGGGTACGCGATTAACTTGTTGCTAGAGATTATGACAGGTGTCCTGGTCCGAGGAAAATCAGGTTTACAACAACATACAGAAGCTGAACTAGGCGGCTTCTTTATAGCGATTGATCCAAAGGTATTCTTGCCTCTCAAAGAATTCAAAAAGCAGACAACTCGGCTTGCAAGAGATATCTCAAAGGTAAAGCCAGCAAAAGGATTCAAGGAAGTCCACGTGCCTGGTTTCAAGAGTGAGTTGTACAAGAAACGGGCATTGAAATCTGGATATGTTGATATTGAAGACAGGGTATGGAAAGGATTCTTGAGCTACTACGAGGAGAAGCTAGGTCTCTAATTGGCGCGTTGCGTTAGTAGGCAAGTTCTAACCTCTTCCAACCAACGGAGCCAGAAGACACTTATCATAACCGTATAATGGTTAAGGTAAAAATTAACCGATTATGACCAGATTCGTGGTAGAGGGCAGTCGGAGTCTTATTGTAACGGCTACGTGCAGGTTATCATTAATAACTACTATGAATGCCAAATAAGAAGTTTTTGGAAACCCAGCCACTTTACAAGAGTTTCAAAACAGACATCAGCTGGAATAAGGACAATCCAGTCCCAGTACACTCTGGGTACTTCGATCGAGAGCATATAGCCATTAATATGCCTTGTTTCGTTTGTTCGTCACATCAGACTTTTAACATTACGAGTCGGTTTTCTATTGAGAGCATGAGCGAACAGCTCATAGGGAAAACGCGCCTCGTAAAGTACATGTGTACCTCATGTGGTAGGTTTACTATTGACTTTCTTATTCTGTTCTTAACTCAGGAGGATGAAGAAGAGAGTCATCTAACTCTGACCAAGGTTGGTCAGTACCCAGCCTGGAGTATTGAGATCGACAAGGATCTTGAAATAAATTTAGGCTCAAGGGCAGCTTTCTATAAAAAGGGTCTCATTTCCGAATCCCAGGGATATGGAATTGGTGCCTTTGCTTACTATCGTCGTGTCGTTGAGGGGGTCATCGATGAATTACTCGAGGCGATTGAAGATCTTATTGAAACCGAGAATGAGAGGGAAAAATACCGCCAGGCGCTTAAACAAGTTAAGAATGAAATTGTGGCAGAAAAGAAAATCAAATTGGTTCAGGACCTGCTGCCCAGCACGTTGCGAACGGATGATTACAATCCATTGAAGATACTGTATAAGGAACTTAGCACGGGATTGCATAGTCAGACCGATAAAGAGTGTTTAAAAAAGTCCGAGCTAATTAGGGACGTATTGATCTTCTTGGTGACTCAAGTCAATGGTACGCGTAATCGAAAAAGGAAATTTACAAGTGCCATGCAGAAATTGCTTGATAGCTCAGCGGGGAAGACGATCACTAATCAATAACATGCGAAGAAAATGACATTACTTATTCAAACCACTCAAACTCAAATTATTTTACTATTGATCCTAGCGTCACCCGTACTAGTTTGGATCCCATTATACTGGCTTGGTAGATTCTACGACAGGTACATCAAGAAGCATTACGAGAAGGAAGATTGGAAAAGGTCAGTGAAGATTATTGGTCTGGTTTGGCTAGTCCTCTGTGTGTACCTGTTTCTTTCGATTCTGGTATACTGAAATAAGAGATATTAGGCCTCAAGAAATAACACATCGAGCGAACCATGAATTACCTAATCATTATCATCACGTCTGCCGTTACCGGAGCTCTTGTTACGTCAATTATGACGATAGTTGGTCAGTGGCGAGAAAGACGCGCAAGACAGAAAGAGCTTATTTTCACAAAGGCGTTCGACCTTGCACGACGACGAAACGAGAATGTGTTTGCGACATCGAGGGAGACTTCGAGGAGCGCTGCCATTGTCGATGAGATGGTTATGGCGAAAGACTATTACGATGCAGCGAAAAAACTATTTGACGCTGGAGAGCTAACAGATAAGTTCAAAGACGATGAGGGTAAGTCATCCAACGTTCTTTGACTCGACTTTACGGCACTTGGTTTGTTTCTTCGAAGGTTGGGTACTTAGTGTTGTGTTCAAGGCATCGAGTTTAGCACGCAACTCAGACATGTAGCGGACGTTCTCTAGAGTTATGAAAAGCGTTGGGCTCGGGAGCCAAAAGACCAGGTCTCATAACCAGATCGTTGTTTTTCATTTCTCTAAATGAAGAATATCCTCGACGACTGTAATAATCTTTTGCTCGCCGCTACCTCTGAGTAAGATCTTTTTATCTCTTTTGATTGAATCTCGATACTGAGGAATATTCTTTATGAAGTTTTCTAGATCTCTCTTGTTGATAGTTTCTGACCTGATGCCAAACATATTTTTATGAACTACTTCCGCGTTCATTTGTTGTTCGTAGAGTGGAAACGGAATTGCGTAGACAGGAATACCCAAATACATGGCTTCCGATAGAAGCGTGTGGCCCGCTGTTGATACAATCCCGGAACACTTCCTTAGAACTTCGCCAAAGCGATTATCGCCGTGCTTGTAGAAATGAACGTTCTTATATTCATTTTGATTATCGATACTAGATGCAAATATATGAAATTGAACTTCAGGTATCTCCGAGAGTATGAAGGCAACATCATCCAAGTTTTGCTGAAGTTCTCTTTGCGACGAAAAGTAAACCAGGATCGATGCCGGTTCTTCTGGACTATTTTTCATGTATAAGATAGAACTTTTGATGATTGGCGGAACCATCAAAACATTTTCGCCATCCTTTTTCCTTGTCACATCAAAGAAAGAGCATGCAATACGAACTATAGCAGTTGGAAAAAACATCTTCAGTCGTGCAACTTCATCAGCATATGTCTGGCCATGCAACTCGGATGGAAATTTACCTGCGAGGTATTTGCTCTGCTGATCAATTGTTATGAGGGGAGCTTGGTGCTTGTAAGCATACTGAGCCGAGACGGGTTCGTAATCGGTTATAACTACGTCGGGGGTACCAATAATCTTTTCTGCAGCGGCCATAGCCTTGCCATTTATGGCATCATAATCTTTTTTATTTGAAGGGAGGTTTTTGGTTGCCTCAAGGTCGATCCCGTCCTTATCGCCAACATAAAACGGGACAGCAACTTCTAGGACCGTGACTAAAGGATTGTCTTTGAAATAATCCAGGTAAAAATCAAAACTCGTATCATATGCAAAGATTACAATCTTGTTCTTTTTAGAAAAATACTCAATGAGCGGCAGTTGTCGCTGGGTATGTCCATTTCCTATTCCACAAACTCCGTAAAGTATTTTTTTCATAATTTTAAAATTTCATCTGCCACAAAAGTAGAGGAGCCAATGAGTGAATAGACTGGAGTGTTTTCTAACACTCTTTTCAAGTGTTCAGCAAGATACTTTTCTGTTCCTTTGGGTGGAGTTCCAATGAATACATCTTCTGCATTGCTCATGACTACGTCAGCGTTTACCACATCTAGAAAGAAGGGGTAAAGGTTATGAAGAGCGCTTAATGGGTTTATCTTTTTATACTCTTTTTCATAATCGTTCAACCTGGTCATGACTATAGCCTTTACTCGCACAGATTTTTTATTCTCATATCTCTCAGGGCTTAGCGTGAAGGCATATCTTTCCCAACATGAAACCATGTTGCTGACATCAAGCTCTTTGAGTTTTTTCTCATCAGCAGAACGAATCGTGATAGTTGGTGTGCCTGCAACTGCTACAAGCTTATCTGAACCAAAGGAAACTACAGTTTTGTTTCCTGAAAATACCTTTACGCCTTTGTCTTGTAATAGCTTCAATACAACTGATGTCTTCCCTGAACCGGAGTGCCCAACAATGAGGACGCAACCATCTTTGCCTACACATGCTCCGTGTACAGAAAAGAGTTTTCTTTTAAGAAGTTGCACTCGAACAATCCCATAAAGTAGATGATACAAATCTGCAGGAAATACTCCATCCCAGGTATCAAAGATATGAATATAATCTTCTTTTTGAATAAGTTTTCGTTCTTTTGATTCAGTATGCTTGATAAACACATCAACTTTCTTTGGTTCCGACTTAAGCTGGCAGATATTCGGAACATAGCCTTTTAGCAAAAGATATTCAGTATCTCCAAAAGCCAGATCTCGATTACTCGTAATCTTTATCTTCAGACGAATGAGCACTGAGAAAAATAGTGTGGACATATATTATTCTTTTGATTGGCAATATTCAAAGACTATTTCGCCAATTCTTTCAGCTCCTCCAACTCCAAACGTATCAAGCAATACAGAAGTTGCACTGCCTTCCTTGTTGCAAACTTTCTCACGAACTTCACGCATGACCGTCTCTAATTTTTCTGTGCTCGTCGTGGTTCGTATCGCATCTTGAATGTTTTTCAATACAAGTTCTTGCGTTGCAAAATAATCGATTGTTTTTCCTAAGTCGGACCAGTCTATTCGTGTATCAACCATTTCATGTTTCTTGAGTAAATCTATCTGCTGCCCCTGACTGTCATTAGCGGGAGGGAGCCACACGGTAGGGATATCAAATTTTGCTGCATCGTAAATGTTTCCGAGACCAGAAGTCATAAAAGCATACTTGGTATTTTCCAGTATGTTGTGCATTTCGGTTCGATTGTAGCTCCGCATCCTGCTGTCATGTAACTTCGCTGCTATGGCGCTACTTGTAGCAATAACAAGATCCTCGTCTTTTGGTATGCAGCTTTTTATTGCTTTAACAAACGTCTGTGCGTATTGTAAAACTTCATCAATTGACCAGAAGGGATTCTGAAGACCCCCGAGATTAATGAGAGTAAATTTCTTGGATATTCGTGGTCTCTTTTGAGATACAATTGGAGGTACAATCTGAATATTATTAGGAAATAAATCTTTTGATTTTTGTATTCTTTCTCTCACGCCAAAAAAATCTTGTGCAAGATATAAGTCGCTTTCTTTTACAATCTTTGGAAAAAACTTCCAATACCAAGTAAGCGGATCGTAAATAATGACTTTAAGTCCTACGGATTGAGCGAATGACGCCATTTCAAAATCCAATGCTGTCACAAAAAAATCGTACTGACGCATAATTCGATGAATCTCTTCTGTTGGAGTCTTAGAAACATCATGCACTGTTTCATAGGGGAGATCTTTCTGGAGATCGAGGGTGTGGTCCTTTCCTAAATATCCCATGTATTGAAACTTTTCCCTGAGATAGGGGAAGAAGGCTGCAATTGCTGCCGTTGGACCGAATCCAAATGGCTCGGCATTGAGTAATAATTTTAGATTAGATCTTTTCATATCTTTCTTGGCCGTAGAGAAGTCGGCCGAGGAGTGTTAGCTGCTCAGGTTCTCGAACTTTGGCGAGCTTTTCATGGTTTGAGTAACGAGCTTTTTTGCTTGCATGCATAAGAGCCTCTCGGACATTTGTCCCAACGCCTGTTTGAAATGCTTCCATTCGAGTCTTAATTAAATCTTGTTGATCTTCGCGTGCTGGACCTGCTGCAATGTATGCAACGTATCGCGTCTTTTGGGATTTGTTTTCTGTATTGGCGTGAGTCGTGCGACTATCCCATGAAACGATGTGACCAGCTCGAAGGGGAATAGGTTGAGCATTTTGCTTTAGAGTATCTGCAATGGAGCTGGTGGGTATAAGTTCTACGAACTCTCCTCTTTCGGGTGCGAACTGGCTATAATCTCCAAAAAGGGAACGAGATCCTGGCACGCCAACAAACGTACCTCGTTCTACTGGGCAGTCAGCTAAAGCAACAACGCCCTGAACTGTTTTAAAGTCGGGATGAATGCGTGGGTTTTGATCAACGTGCAAGGGTAAGGCATACGATTCTTCGTGACCTGGCAACTTAACACCAAGTCGATCGAAGCTTGTCCAGAGTTCAACTTTGCCCCAGATCATCACATGGTGAATATAGAGTCGTATCGACTGACGAATATCTGAAAGTGCCTTATCGTGATACACCTCGAAGAAGCCTCTTGAGATAAAGGGGATTCCATTTGAATCTTTTGGTGCATTTTTCCAAGTCTCAGGTTTATCGAGTTCGCATGTACCATCGCTCATCTCTCGAATGATCTCGTGCATTCTTTGAGTCGCGTACTTACAAACTTCCTTGGAAACAACATTCTTTCCAACAACTACTCCATATTTGAGCCATGTATTCCAAAAACCCTCTTCATCTTCGAGAGGATCGTATGCAACAGCAAAACCAGCAGCATCGATCGGGTATGGATGTATACTTCCTTTATTTTTCTTGTAAGATTCGTATCTTTCTATTACCTGAGGTTTTTGAAGGTTTGTCTTTAATCTTCCAATGAGTTCTTTGAAACTTTCGGCGAGAGACTCTGAATTGTTAGCATCGGTTAGCTCAATATTCTTTACTAAGCCTTTTATCTCATCATCGAGCAGCATTTGACCTCAATGTTTAGCTAAAAAGTTTGATTTTGACATGCCTCCAAGGATATTGTACCCTATTTTAGCCAACCCACAAGGAGATATTGATGAACATTACACTCGGATCAACGAGCTCCCACAAGCTCGAAGCAGTGCGCAAAGCCTGCCAGAGGCTGGGAGTTGAAGCTGTTGTTTCGGGCGTCAAAACCTCATCTGGGCAAAACGAGCAACCAGTCGGCTTCGAGGAGACTTTCAACGGAGCGCTCACTCGAGCCACTGCGGCAAAAGCCGAAGGAGCTGGCAGTATTGCAGTTGGAATCGAGAGCGGAATTTTTCGCTTCGGTTCTCCGTCGGTGACCCTGGACATCGCCGTCATCGTGGTCCTCACGATCGATGGGAGGCAGATCGTCACAACCTCCGAGGGGATTCGTTTTCCCGAAGAATACGTGAAGGTGGCTGAGGGACGTGGTTTTCAAAACACCACAGTTGGATCGGTTATCACCGAGCAACTTGGTGGTGATCCGACAGATCCGCACTCAGTGCTTACGCAAGGGAAAGTGACGCGAAGCATGACCCTCGTCGATGCTCTCGTGGTCGCACTGCGGCAAATCTGATCTGGCGCTCGCTGGTCTTGTTGAGTCGCCGCGCGGGAATGCCGCAGGCGACTTTAAACACAAATGCACAAGCTGAAAAACTCCTATCTTTACTTAGTCTATAAGATTAAGAATATATAGAGTGTTGAGGTGGGGCATAGTTAAAGATTTCAGTTTCAACGTCCGATATGACTCGGAGCCAAATGATCTGGTCTCATAACCAGACTCTTTGTTTATTTAATCGCAATACGCTAGAATCAGAATATGAAAAACAAGCTATTTATCTATGGAGCACCTGGTGTTGGCAAGACAACTTTTAGCATTGCGCTCAAAGACAGTTTGAAGTACCCATTAGTTGAAGCGGACTATTTAAGAGAAGTCATCGCCCAAAAACAAAAGACAGAGAAAGAAGATCCTTTTGTCTATATTGGAACTAAGGAGGCCTGGCGGAGGTTTGGAAATCTTACGAGGGCTCATGTAGTTCAAGGGTTAAAAGCTGTACGTAAAAGTATGGCGTCTTATGTTTCGAAAGAAATAAGTATATACTCCGACACTCTCATTCTTGAGGCAGCATTTCTCAATCCCCAGGAGCTTAAAGAAAAAGGCCAGCTTATACTGGTAATCACTACCGATGAAAAGCAACACAGAAAACAATATTTTGAACACAGAAAAAAGAATCCAGACCAGATCCAAAGTTTTAGAGCTGCAAGAATGATTCAAGGCTATTTGGTAGAGGAAGCCAAAAAACTTTCAGTTGCTATTGTTGAAAATAATAAGGATATGTTGGCTCAGGTTAAAAAGATTATTTCAACCAAAGAAGCAGAAAACGAAATTCAAAAAAACTTCCCGAAGCTTCGAGTAAGAAGCGTAAGGTCTCTTGATGAAGGGATGGATAGTCGAGCCTTTCTTGTAAATAGTAACCTCGTATTTCGATTTCCAAAACACCTCGAGGTCGCAAGGCAGTTAAAAGTGGAGATAAAGCTGCTTCCTGAATTAAGGAAGTGTGTGGATGTTGAAATCCCAAACTTTCAATATATTGGAAAACAGAAAGGAAATAATTTCCCTTTCGTTGGCTATCCTTTTATCAAGGGTCAATTTCTTCATAGGCACATATTTTCAGAAAGCACTCTTTCGACGAAGAAAAAGATTCTCGAGCAGATAGGCACATTTACCAAACAGGTGCATTCTTTTCCAACTGGCAAGGCGAGAAAGCTTGGAGTAAAAACTTCCAACTATCAGGAA
>CAYMIK010000023.1:0-12971 GCA_964390745.1 uncultured Candidatus Saccharibacteria bacterium | reverse complement strand
TTTGCGGGAGCCCTGAAGAAATCCACAGAAAGGTTCAGAAATTTGAACCATAAAATAAATCAGAGGACCACTATTTCAAAAGATTTTCGTGCGAACCACCAAATCAAAGCTCCGCAGGTTCGCGTTATCGACCAAGATGAAAAACAGTTAGGAATTCTCCCACTTTCCCGCGCACTTTTTTTGGCGGGCGAAGCTGGGCTCGACCTCGTAGAAGTTGGACCATTGGCAAATCCCCCGGTTTGCAAAATAGCTGACTTCGGCGCGCTCAAGTTCCGACAACAAAAATTGGAACGAAAGCAAAAGGCCAAGCAAAAGAAAGTTGATGTGAAAGGCATTCGATTGTCTCTGAACATCGGCGAGCATGATGCACAAATCAAGGCAAATCGTGCAAAAGAATTCTTAGAAGAAGGCCACAAGGTAAAAGTTGAAATTATCTTGCGCGGCCGCGAACGACAGTTTAAGCAGCTTGCAATCGATAAAATTGCTCTTTTTGAAAAGTCTCTGGGAATCCCAACCAAAGAAGAAGTAAAACTTACTTTCATGGGAAACCGCATTAGCAAAGTATTTGGAAAAGCTTAATTAGAGAACAACATGCCAAAGATGAAGACACACAAAGGAATGAAGAAGCGCATCATCGTTAAGAAAGGAAAGGGCGGCAAAGCCAAATTCTTCCAACGATATGCTGCACAAGACCACTTTAACTCTCGTGAACGAGGGAAAGACACCCGAAGCAAGCGCAAGACTTCTGGTGCACACGAAACCAATGTTAGAAATATTAAACGCGCTTTGAAGGTGAAATAATGACACGAATCAAACGAGGCGTCATTGCCCGAAAACGAAAGAAGAATATTCTCAAAAAGACCAAAGGTTACTACCTTGGTCGCCGAACCCGAATTAAGATTGCCAAGCAGGCCGTAATCAAGGCTGGACAAAACGCCTACTACGACCGAAAGCGCAAGAAGGCAGATTTCCGACACGTTTGGGTTATCCGCATGAACGGCGCACTTCGCCAATACGGAGTTTCCTATAGCAAGTTCATTGGAATGTTGAAAACTCACAAGATCGATTTGAACCGAAAGGTTTTGTCAGAGATTGCAGCAAATGATCCAGCAGCATTCGAAAACTTGGTGAAACAAGTTACTGCGAAATAAATGGTTGATCGAATTTCCTATCGAATAAAAATAGCCATCATCGCAAGCCTTCTCGTGCTTGCGATTTTGCTTGTCTTGCAACTTGCTGGCGTGATTCCTGGCTACATTCACATTTTCCCCGGCGCGTTTGCTGCCGTGATTCTGATATTCGCTATCTCCTACTTCGTACCTTTCAAGAAGTAGCTTCGCAGACGCGGCCACACGGAAATAAGCCAGATCATCACCAGAGATCCAACCCCATCATAGATGAGATCTATTGGTGTTCCATGCCGATTTGGGACAAAGTACTGGTGGATTTCATCTGAAGCAGCGTAGGCAATAGTGAGAAAAAAAGCGAGCAAAAGTTTTTTTGTCATGGTGAGTTTGTCGAGCCATGACTTTTCATTTTGGTAAAACAAAAACGTCAGCACGGCATACTCCCCTGCATGCGCAATTTTTCGCAGGACATAATCCCACGAAAGTCCGCTTGAAAGGCCAGGAACGCTCGACAAATAAAACATCAGGCTCATCCAGGCAATGAGGCACAGAAGCCAGAAAGTTTTTTGGACAGCCGTTTTCATAAAAACATTATAACAGAATATGAACCGAGGCGCTTCGACATCGTCGTAGCGCCCAGTGGTTCGTACATCTGTTAGAGGTACGTCTTCCCTGAACTTGCCTCGTCAGGAGTCGAGGGCGCGTGATGCTCTCAGCGCAAGAGGTACGCGGCTGCGTCGATCGGACCCAGATACGCCCGGATGTGTACGTGCGGGTCCGGATACCATTCCCCGGACAGGTCCACGTCCGCCCTGTCGCGACCGCGAACCGGGGAATCCTTCGTGACCGAGGAATCCGGTGGCATGTGGCGAAACGCCGCGTAGATGTCCGGATGCCGCGGACCACACAGCTCTTCGCGTGTCATCCGCCGGCGAGGTGGCAACGGCTTCGTGATGGCCGCTTCGGGATTACGCGAGAATTCGCGAATCCCTGCGTAAAGATCGTCGCTCATTGGTGTCCTTTACTCCATATCGGTGTTAGCCGAGGACCTGGACCGGCGGCATGCCAGTTCCAAGTAAAAATCTCCTCGGCGATGATGTGAGAATGTAAGGTGCAAATAATTTGAACTCTCACATTCATCGCTGAAGAGATTTTGTTGTTGAGGTTCGATCCTCTGTGATGCAGGTGGTTGACCCGTTGAACGCCCGTTAATGACTTATTGGGAGTTATATTGGGTCGATGTGAGATTTCTCTCTCCCCTCCTACATCACGGAGATTCGGACCCGGATGCGACAGACTTTCACATTTGACGCCCTATTGTACTCCCAAAACGCCCTCTTGTCAAGGGTTTCATACCAAAATTGGCTAATGTTAGCCTAAAAGTGACTGGTCTTTTATGTACTCCAACGCCACATCTCGCGTAATCATCTTGGAGATGTAGAGTTCGGCAATCGACTGATCCATGCTCATCATCCCCTCCTCACGAGAGGTCTGAATAACACGATCAACCTGGTTTACTTCGTCAGATCGAATCAAGTTTGCCACCGCGGGGTTTCGAACCAGGATTTCTTGTGCCGGAATTCGGCCTCCTTGTGCCGCTGGGAGCAGTTTCAAGGTAATCACGCCCTCGAGTACCATCGAAAGCTCAAAACGAATTTGCTCCTGTTGTTCTGCAGGGAAAATATCAACGATTCGGTCAATGGATTGTGATGCAGAGTTTGTGTGCAGGGTTGCAAGAATCAAGTGACCCGTTTCCGCCAATGTGATTGCCGATGAAACGGTTTCAAGGTCACGCATTTCCCCTACCATCACAATGTTCGGGTCCTGACGCAAAACATGACGCAAGCCTTCGGGAAACGAATTCATGTCCGTTCCAAGTTCGCGCTGACGAATATACGACTTCTTACTGGTAAACAAATATTCGATAGGATCTTCCAAGGTGATGACGTGCTTGTTGTCATTATTGTTCACATACTCAATCATCGAAGCCATCATCGTAGACTTACCCATTCCAGCAGGACCTGTGAGAAGAACAAGGCCACGTGGCAACATTGCAAACTTTTTCGCCATTTCGGAAATGTGCAACTCTTCCATGGTAGGAATTTGGAATGGAATGAGTCGAGCCACCAAACCAGGTGATCCTTTTTCGTAGTGAACGTTTACACGGAATCGACCCGTGCTTTGCACTTCATGGGAAAAATCAAGTTCCTTATCTTTCTCATACCACTCGCGCTGCTTTGGCGTGATGATAGAGTAAATAAGATTGTGAATATCTTGCGCCTGCATGACACGAAGATGTTGTTGGGGTGCCATCACGCCATTTACACGAATAACGGGCGGGCTTCCTGCCAAAAGATGCAGGTCTGATCCACCTGTTTGACCAACGAGTTCAAAGAGCTCGTTTATTTCGCGCGCAAATTGATTCAAGTCCTCCATACGGTCTTTGTGTCTTTCGAAGGAAAGCCCTGCGGCCTTCCTTCGAAAGGATACTGTTTACAATTGTTGATCTGATTGATTATTCTCTGGCTTCTTTTCTGTTTCCATCTTTTCGATGTGCTTTCGTTTTCGGACAACGTAGAACGAAACAGCGATGATTCCAATCAAGACAGCGATTGCCACAGAGACAACTTCACCGGCGCCCGTCACGGGAACCGTGCTGCCAGAGCCATTTCCATTTCCGCTTCCGCTGCCAGAACCACCGAAGTTACCCGCAGTGTTGTTGCCAGTAGTGTTATTGCCCACCGTGTTATTCGTTGTGTTGTTGCTTGGCGTGTTGTTAGTGGTGTTATTGCTTGGAGTATTGTTGGTTGGAACAATCTTCAATGCATCTTCAACTGCCTGAGGAATGAGCACCGTGTCCATCGTGTTGAGATAGGCATTTGTTGCGAACTTGTTTCGCGTAATAACCGAGGCGCCGTTGACCGTGATGCTGAGAACGCTTCCGTTAGAATCCAATGTTTTCTTGGTGGTGAGCATTTCACCCTGAACGCTTGTTGGATTGTCAGGCAATGAGTCGATCTTGTACTTTCCGGATACCAGGTGGAAGTTGAGCACCTGCGTCAGAAGATCAACATTGGCCTGAATCTTTGCCAGCTTGTCTGCAGGCACAGCGGTGAAGGCAGCGTTCGTAGGAGCAAACATCGTGAACTCCGAAGTGCTCTGCAGTGTTTGCTTGAGTCCGGTTTTGTCGATCAGCGCCTTCAAGGTGCTGAGATTTGAATCTGCGGCAATGGTTTCATAAAGATTCAAGTCGGTTACGGGGTTCTCATTGATCTTTGTCATAACGGCTTGTGGAATAAGCACGGAATCAACCCACTGTACTTCGCCGTTGGTAGCTGGAACATCGTACTTCGAGGTAATTTTGGCGTGGAAATTTCCACCATCACTCGTGAAGGTAATATTTGGAACTGAACCAGAAGGAATAACCGAATCACCCGTTACGGTCATGGTTGCGCCATAGAGAGATGTGAGTGTTCCTTGGCTTAAGAGATCCACAGCATCCGTTGCTCTTCGTATGAGGTGATACTTCAAAACACGGTCGAGATCGGCAGCATTGTTGGGATCTGCGAGGTATGCCGCAACTGCTGCGGGCATAGCATTAAAGGCAGCATCGGTTGGAGCCAGAAGCGTGAAAGCATTCGTACCCGTTACAGATGCCTTTGATGGACTCGCATCAAAGGCTGCCTTCAACTTCGAAAGGCTGGTCTGAGATGCAATGTAATCGTAAATATTTTGCGTTGTTGTTCCACCGCCACCATTTGAAGGCAGCTGACTTGCAACGGCCTGAGGAACCAATACGCCATCGAGTGGGAAGAAATTTACACCGTTATAAAGAGTGGCGCCATTCAAAACTTTGGCGCTTCCAACTGGCCCGTTCAAAACGAGCGATTGAGGACTTGCTGTATACACTGCATCGATCGACTCACCCTGAACGGTTGGGATCGTCTGCGTCTTCCCCATTGCCGCGTCATCGTACGCACCATCGAGAATCTGATACTCAAGGATTTGGTCAACGAGTTGTGGATGTGACTGCAAAAATGTTGCATCTTGTGCGTTCATACCCGAAAATGCGGTGTCTGGAATTGCCAGCACCGATGTTTGTGTTGTGATTTTGGCGGACACCGTCGTGTTGCTCGAAAGCAGGTTACACCACTGTGTATAGCCCGTAGCATTTTGCTCACAGAAGGTGCCGGTTGCCTGAACACCCAGGCCAGACAGTGACGTTACAGGTTTTTTGCTCGAGTTAAGCAAAACACCCGCAACAATAACACCCAGAGCAACGACAATAATGGCAATGATGCCAACTGGGCTTTTCACCAATTTGCGCAAAGCTTCTTTCGATCCCATAGGTAAATCCTTTTTGTTTTGTATTTTTGGATAGTCGAATTATACGGTTTTTGAAGCCAAAAAGCAACAAGGGGCCAAAACCGGCCCCTTGTTGATAATTTTCGGCTTTCAGTGAGCCTCAAGCCAGGCTTACTTTAACTGCATCCGCTCGTTGCGCCACAGTTCAGACACTTGTAGCACGCAGCGTTTCGAACCATTGTGTTGCCACAGGTTGCACACGCAGGAGCATCTGACTGCATATCGAACGAAACAGTTTGCTTGTTGTAGCTAAACGGCACCGTATCCATTGGGACGCTTGCCTTCGTCACGATTTCGCTGACCATTGAAGCATTGGCAGCTTGCATCGATGCTTCAGCCGACTTTGGCTTCTCACCAAACTGCAACTTGGTTTGTGCTGGGTTTGGGGCTTCTGCCATGACGGCAGCAACTTTTTCTTTGCTTTCAAGAAGCTTGTCTTCTTCGCTCTTTGATTCTGCGACCGCAGCAACCTTAAGTTCTTCTACGGATTCATCGAAGTGAATACCAATCTCGATACACTCTTGTTTGCTCAAGAACTTGAGCGCCATCCATCGGAAGATGTAGTCTACGAGCGATTTCGCCATTCGGATATTTGGATTTGTTGTGAATCCCGATGGTTCGAATCGAACATGAGCAAATTTATTCACCAAGAACTTCAACGGCACACCGTACTGCAATCCATACGAGATAGAGATGGCAAACGAGTCCATCATTCCAGACATCGTGCTGCCTTCCTTGTTCATGTTGATGAAGAGTTCAGCAGGGCTTCCGTCTTCGTACATTCCTACCGTCAAGAATCCTTCTTGGCCACCAATGTTGAACTTGTGGTTGATTGCCTTTCGGTCATCAGGAAGTTTGCGTCGGTATGGGCGCTGTGCACCTTCTGGGACAACAGAAACCAGTTCTTTTGGAGCGTCTGCACTCTTGGTCTTTCGGTCTCTAAATCCATCGTCTTCTTTGTCGGTTCCAATTGGCTGTGTTCGCTTGCATCCGTCTCGGTAGATTGCAACAGCTTTGAGGCCCAATCGCCATGATTCCATATATACTTCAGCAATGTCCTGTTCGGTTGCGGAATTTGGCATGTTCACTGTCTTGGAGATAGCACCCGAGATGAATGGCTGAACGGCGGCCATCATGCGGATGTGTCCCATGTAATGGATCGTTCGTGTACCATTCTTTGCCTTGAAAGCACAGTCGAATACGGGCAAGTGCTCTTCTTTGAGGTCAGGAGCGCCTTCAATCGTGTCGTGTTCGTTAATATACTTTTGAATGGCGTCCACCTGCTCTGGCGTGTAGCCCAAGAACTTGAGAGCTCCAGGAACAGCATCATTTACGATCTTTACCATTCCGCCACCAACCAAGAACTTATACTTCACAACAGCCAAGTCTGGCTCAATTCCGGTGGTCTGACAGTCCATGATGAAGGAAATGGTTCCCGTTGGAGCAATTACGGAGATTTGTGCGTTTCGGAATCCATTCTTTCGGCCATCAAGTACCACTTTGTCCCAAACCCGCTGCGACTCTTCCAGGATTTGCTTATTCGTTTTGTATTCCTTCACTTCGTAGCTTGCATCACGGTGCATGCGCATAACATCGTTGAAGGGCTGTTCATTCTTCTTGTAACCTGGGAATGATCCGATATCGTTGGAAATTTCGCTTGAAGTAAAGTAGGTAACGCCTGACATGAGCGAAGTAATAGCTGCCGCATAGGCACGACCTTCGTCGCTGTCATAAGCCAAACCCATAGACATAAGAAGCGCACCGAGGTTGGCATAACCAATTCCCAATGGACGATAGTCGTAGCTGTTTTGGGTAATTTCTGGGGTTGGGTAGCTCGAGTAGTCAACCGAGATTTCCATGGCCGTAATCATGGTCTTTGCAACAGAGCTGAATGCCTTCACATCGAATGATGCATCTTCATTGCGGAACTTCATGAGGTTGATGGAAGACAGGTTACATGCCGTCTGATTCAAGAACATATATTCGGAGCATGGGTTCGAAGCGTAGATTCGGTCAGAGTTCTTACACGTGTGCCATCGATTAATGGTGGTGTCGAACTGCATTCCTGGGTCTCCGCAGAACCAGGCAGCGGCGGTAATTTCTTTCATGAGGTCGCGGGCGTTGTAGGTATCTGCAGGCTCGCCTGTAGTTACCATGTGTGTGGTGTACTTGCCGTCGCTTTCAACGTTGCGCATGAAGTCATCAGAAACACGAACTGAGTTGTTGGCATTTTGGAAGAATACAGAACCGTATGCTGCACCGTCCATTGATCCGTCATAACCAGCGTCGATCAAAGCATGTGCCTTCTTTTCTTCTTCGGCCTTACATCGGATAAATTCAATAACATCTGGGTGATCGATATCAAGAATAACCATCTTTGCGGCACGTCGGGTCTTGCCACCGGACTTAATGACGCCAGCAAAGGCATCCAAACCCTTCATGAAAGAAACTGGGCCAGAGGATTTACCGTTTGAGCCACCCAAGTATTCTTTTGAAGAACGAAGAGGTGAAAGGTTGATACCAGATCCGGATCCACCTTTGAAAATCATAGCTTCGTCACGTGCCAAGTGCATAATGCTTTCCATGCTGTCTTCTACAGCGTTGATGAAACAAGCCGAGCACTGTGGTTTTTCAGCAATTCCTACGTTAAACCACACGGGGCTATTGAATGCAGCGTACTGATGGATCAAAATGTACTGCAACTCTTCCTCAAAGATCGTTGCTTCCTTTTCTGATGCAAAGTATCCGCCATCGCGTCCCCAACCTGCCATCGTTTTCGCAACACGGTCTACAATCTGGCGAGCTGACGTTTCACGTTCTGGTGTTCCAATTTGTCCACGGAAATATTTCTGAACGACAATATTGGTAGCATTCTGTGACCAGTATTCCGGCACTTCAACATTCTCTTGAAGAAAAACAGTTTTACCTCGTGAGTCCGTAATTCGAGCTTCGCGCATCTCCCACTTGATTTCATCGTATGGATGAACGCCTTCTTTGGTAAAATATCGCTCAAAATGAAGTTTGCGAACCCTGGGGGCCGCCTTGTGCTTCGGAGTTACCGGAGTGATAACGTCTTGCATGGAAGTTATTCCTTAGAACTTTAATTTTTTGTTGATTTTGTGGTTTTCTGAGAGGCAACCAGCAATACCTTGCCGACACAACCTGTAGTGCCGTAGTTGCCATTTTACCACAACATGTAGTGATGTCAAAAAGGGCGTTGTCGCCCTCTCTTTCATCTTAATAGAGCCAAAAATTTCCGTGAAGAGGATAACTCTCCGGATAAAATTACTCAAATCTGTGGATAACTAGAGTTGAGAAATTTTACTAAAAATTTACTGCAATCGACACGACATCCCGTTCACCACCCTTTGCTTCATCGGTGGTGAAAAATTCTATAGTTCCCTTTTTGCTCGTAGAAGTTTTTTCGAGTGACAAAGATTTTTGGAACGTTCCCGTTCTCCCCGTGTCAGGAGCATTGGTGGTGACATATGTGGAAAGAAGAATATTTCCCTTGTCGTCTTTCACGCGAACTTTTACGACGCCTTCAAATACTTTTGCATAACCAGAAACAGTAAATGTTTTTCCGAGTGTTGCATTGGCCTTTGGCAAGCTTACCGTAATATTTCCCGAGGTACTTGTTTCGTTTCGCGTTTCCGTGGTGGTGTTGTTAGAAACGGTGTTGTTTGTTGGCGTATTTGTCGTGGTGTTGGTCGTAGAGTTGCTGGTGGTATTCGTAACGTTCTCTACCTCATTTACGGTTGTTTCGGTGTTGTTGGTGTTTGTTGGAGATCCGCTTCGAACATATAAAAATGTATACCAAAAGTACCAGCCCACAATAGCCAGGAGAAAGAGCACAAGAACCACGAGCAGAAGAATATTGAGTCGATGTTGTCGCATATTACAAAAAGGTAAAGCTATTTATAATACTGTCGAATTGGGATACATTTTGAGAAAATGAGGACTTCGTACTGTGTGCGTAGAGCGCGTAGTTTCGTCCACCACTTTGAAAGATCACCATCTTGCCCTGGATGGTCGCATTGGTTGCCTTACTTTGGAACGTCGTGACTACTTCGTACGCTGCTTTGTCTTTGAAGGTCGTTTGTTTCTCGCTTTTCACGCGAAAGGTAAGAATATTGCTGGTTCCAAGCAGCGCCGAGCCACTCGTGTAGGTCTTTTTTGCTTGTTCGAGGCTAATGTCGTCATTATTGGGAATAGCATAGACATCTACTGCAGCAGCATCGTCATTATCGCTTTCTTTCAGGCTCACGCCAACAAGCGCGACAGCCGCAGAGTCAATCACCCAGCCGTTTGGATAGTGAATTTTATATCCCCCAACAACGTTTTTGTAGAGCCCAGAAAGGTTCGTGGATCCGGAAGAAGTTTCGGTGTTTTGTGTTGTGCTTGAGCTGGAGGTGCTGCTGGTATTGGTCGCGTTCTGGGTTTGCTGGTTTTTTCGAAGTGCACCGAGAATGGCAAGAATGACAAGAACAATCACGATCAAGCCAATCCACCAAAAAAATCCACGCTTTTTTTCTTTCGGTGGCTCTGATGGGCTCATAGGCTGATTCGTGCTTCCTGTTTGTATATTTTGGTCCATAAGAAATGGTCTTACAGATCATATTGTACGCTTTTTGGGCGAAAGATTCAACGAGCTCGCGTGATCACAAAGATTTGTCGCTCGCCCATTCCTTCGGGAAGTTCGTAGGTATGGGCTGAAGTAAATTCTGCGTGATTCTTTTCAAGAACTTCTTGTGTCTGGCGTCCACTTGGAAGCTCATTCGGACCAACATATGCCACAAGAGAACCACCGTTTGCCACAAGCGGCAAAGAAAATTCCAACATGGGGATAAAGTCTGCCAGCGCCTTCGTGAGAACAATTTCAAATTGCCTTCCCTCTTTTGCAAGGTCTTCACTTCGCGACCAAAGTGCTGTAGCATTTTTGAGATTGGCCTTGGTAATAATTTCAGAAACGGCGTGAATTTTCTTCTGGGTTGAATCGATGAGCGTGAATTCGGGTTCTTCCAAAACGCAGGCCAAGGGAACACCCGGAAACCCACCACCCGTACCAAGGTCGGCAATGGTTGTGACATCGGAAAAGTCAAAAAATTTGAGCGATCCAAGAGAATCAACAAAGAGTTTTATAACACGTTCTTGTTCGGTTTTGAGACCGGTGAGATTCAATTTTTCGGTCTGTTCTTGAAATGCCAAAAAGGCCTGCCACATTCTTTTGAGTGGCTCGTCTGGGAGGGGCAAGAAGCTATTCACGATCGATGAGAATTCGGCTTCGGTCATGGGGATTATCGAATCTTTGCGATCACTTCGGAAGGCTCGAGCATGTCGGCATTTTCCGCGTCACGCCTTTTCCATTCAACCTTACCAGCCTTGATCGTCTTCTTGCTTACAACTAAACGGTGCGGAATACCAATCAGATCGGCAGTCGCAAATTTTGAGCCAGGACGTTCATCAATACGATCGTCAAACAATACGTCCAAACCAGCTTCGGAAAGTTCTTGGTAGTATTCATTGGCTTTGCGAGAAACTTCTTCGTCATCCAAATCTAGTCCAACCAAATGGACATGGAATGGCGCAACGGATTCAGGCCAGACAATGCCACGGTCGTCGTGATGCACTTCCACCAAGGTTCCTACCAAGCGGGAGGTTCCGATGCCGTAGCAGCCAATGACGACATGCTTTCGTTGCTTGTCGGTATCTTCAAAAGTTAGATCAAAGTCTTCACTAAACTTCGAACCGAGGTCAAAGATATTTCCAACTTCGATGGACTTGCTTTGCTTCAATACCCCACCACACTCTGGACACTTCGAAAGATCTTCGGCGACTTCCGTGTTTCGAGCAAAGGTACACTTTTCGCAGTAAAGAATCTCGTCTTCACCTGCAGGCGAAACAACTTGGAATTCGTGTGAAAACTTTTTGGTAAATGCACCACCAGAGGCTTCAACAATTTTTGCATCCAAACCAATCTGGCGATAGACGCGAATGTATGCTTCTTTCATTTTGTCGTAGTATTCTTTCAGGTCTTCTTTGGAAGCATGAAAACTGTACAAATCTTTCATCCTAAATTCTCGCCCACGAATAACGCCTGACTTTGCACGAAGTTCATCACGGAACTTGGTCTGAACTTGATACATAGCCTTGGGCAAGTCTTTGTACGACTGAATAAAATTCTTTGCCAAAGGAACAGCAATTTCCTCATGTGTCGGACCTAAGGCATATTCGTTTTTTGTCTGGCTCTGCACCTTAAACAAAACATCTACCTTGTCCCATCGTCCGGTTTGTTTCCAATTTTCTTTTGGATGCAATGCGGAGAGCAACAACTCAGCTGCACCCATTTGATTCATTTCATTTCGAACAATATTCTCTATTTTCGTTAAAACACGAAGGCCCAACGGCAAAAATGAAAATACCCCAGCCAATTCCTGGTGGACAAATCCGCCCTGAACCAACAACTTATGATTGATAGAAGTTGCATCGGAAGGTGGAGTTTTTGTTGTTTTTGAAAATATCTGGGAGTAACGCATATTACTTCTTCTTACAAATAAAGTATCCTCTTCGTACCGCATCAGTGTAGCACCCATTTTTGCTTATTTCAAGCTCAATTTGCGTTTGGATTTTCGCCATCTCCATCTCCCATTGTCTATCGGTTGGTACCGGGTGAAACATATCGCGCACAGTATCAAGAAATCGTATATATGGCTCCGCCTCCGTAAGCACTACGTCGCCCGAATACATGAATGTTTTTTCGATCTCAAAATGAGATGAAATTTGTGCCTCAGCATTTTCGAGATTAAAACTTCCACTAAACTGTTTTGCGGCTTCAACCCCAAGGTTCTTGGCAATCGCTGCCTTGAAATTCTTGTGTTTGGGAAGATGCCCGGTGCTCGATGTTGAAAAAACGACGCGCCCATCATCCTTCAAAACACGTTGAATTTCTTTCATGCCCGCCTGAATGTCTTCAAGGTGGTACATGACGAAAAATCCAAGCACGACATCAAACGATCTGCTTCGCACAGGAATAACATCGGCAGTTCCAACGACAAATTCTTTGTCAGGGTTTTGCGCAACTGCCTCACTAAAAATCGTTTCGTTGATATCGAGCCCCACGAGACGGCCTTGGTGAAAAAAATCTTTTCGAAGTTTTTCTAGAACCTCACCATCCGTACATCCCAGGTCAAGAATGGCTTCTGTTCCTTGAAGATTCAGGCCTGCAAGTGCGTGTTCATGAATATGCACTTTGGGGACACAGTATTCATAAAGATCCCAACGCATGTTTAGGTTAGTTGCTTTTTTGTATTGAGAGAGCTGGAGATGTTCGAGATTTTTTGTTTTTTGCATAGAATCTTTATAACAGGAATTTTTGGGAATGGAAAGCCGGCCCCCTTTACTGCGTAAAGCGGGGGCCGGCGAGATGAGCCTCGGCGACGAACGCGGGTGCGACCGCGCTGCTACAGAGGCTCGATACCG
>CAYMIK010000022.1:0-16179 GCA_964390745.1 uncultured Candidatus Saccharibacteria bacterium | reverse complement strand
ACTTTGTCGATACTGTCAGTGGTATTCAATGAAACAAAGACGCCGCTGCCGTCCGTTGCGCTACCCGTAACACTTCCAATAACTGTTGCGCCTGGATATACCGGAATATCACTGGGGAAATCGTCAGGAAGTTTTTGTGATCCGATAGTTGTTGTTCCTTCATCGGTCTTGATAGTGACAGAGTTGGAGCTCGAATCAACATCCACTGCGCTGTTCGTTGCCTTGGAGATAATTCCTTCAGCGATCTTCTCTCCTGCTTTCTTTGCAAAAAATCCAGAGATGAGGCTTCCAATAATTCCAAGCACAACAAGAACAACCACGATCACCACAACAATGACAATTATTTTTGTGTTAGAGTTCTTTTTTGGTGTCTGCGATGGTGTTTCCATCTTTTCCCCTTTGATTATGTATTGGAAGTATAGATGGAACTGAGTCTTTTTTCAAACTCCTCTCGAAATATATCTCGTCGATCATTTTCATGGAACTTCAAAATAGTGTCGTGAATTTTTACATCACGCGTTTTGGAAAGTTCTTCGGTTGATTTCATGCCCATTTTTTTGAGTTGCATTTTCCTGATAGTATTTTCTCGAAGTTTTCCAAGGCCTGTGATCCAAATCTTTTCTTCGAGTTGTGCCACCTTGCTGAAAAATGGTGCTCGTGATCTGTGGTAAGAAATTTCTTGTCGAGGTCGGAAGTTTGGTAAAAACTCATTCACCCATTTGTTGGCCTCAAAAAATTTCTTTGACACTTCGCTATCTTTGACGAAGGCAAGGGTGGCAATCCAGTACGCTAAATAAATATCGTACGGCTCACGACGCATAAATGAAAGATCGAGATTATCTTCGGTAACATAAAAACTTAGGCAAAATCGTTTTGCAATTTTATCTCCGTGCCGCCATTGGCCGCGTAGCCACGTAAGAAGTGTTACTATTGCGCGCGTAGACCAGATACGATCTTTGGCGGTCACAATAAAAACATCAATATCGCTGGTTTCTTTTTGATTGTTCAGGCTAAACATATTACAAAGTGCGGCTGCCTGAAAGTATGGAACCTGCGAAAGATACGAAAATATCTTTTGCGATTTTTTCCAGTTAGCAATGTTTCGAGAGTGACGGCCTAATCGCGATGCAACAGTGTCTGCACGATTGGGCAAAAAGAAAAATCCATTTTTTGTGTGAATCTTTTGATCACGGAGCATGCGTTCAAGCTCTTGAATCACCTGTGTAGGAGTGGCAGAACCGTTCGGCCAAAAAAGCCACCGCCAAACTTCGAATTCGGTGAGCGGATAATCGAAGATGTCGAAGTAGCAGAGGGTTGCGAAAATGGCTTGTTGAAGGTTTTGTATCTGTGGTGACATGTGCCCATTCTAAAGGTTTTTGCACACTTTGGAAACATTGACTTTGTCTTCTTTTGTCTGTACGGTATCGTAGCGCGCGAGAAAGGACACACATGAACGTTTTGTGTTCCATCGGACTCAGAGAGCGCTGGAAGCACAAGAGCTTTCTGGAGGTGCTTCAGCCCGGCGATCGACTCGTTTACGACTCAGCCGACACCTCACGAGGTGCCGTCGCCATAGAGAGCATGGATCTCTGCCCCTCCGACTCCTTTCACTCCTGGATCTACATTGATGATCCGCGAAGTGCCGACGAGTCCTTCGTACATATCGGGAGGCTCCTTTTCATCCAGAGTCGAGGTGGCCTCGTCCTTCGCAAAACGCAAAGTGACCGAGATCACGAACGAACCGTTGTTGCGCGCGCATAGCAGCCCTCGTCCCCCTCGTGGTGACCTGGGCTGGCTTGTTTTACTTCACAAGTGAGAAATCGCCATTGATGATAATGGGGCGAACTGCTTCTATTTCTGATTTGTATATTTCAATTTCTGGGATCGGGTTCAACAAAAAGATCTTTTTGCGAAGAACGTAAGCAAATCCTATTTCAAGAAATGAATTACCACCGATGTAATTTTTAATACCTCGCTTATCCAGGTTGAGAACAAGAATCGCATCGCGTTTTTGAATTTGCTCCCAGTATTCGAGCATGGCGTCGTTTTCAAACTTCTGTTGGAGTGCGAGCTGCTCACTTTCTTCAACAGTTTTGCCAAGGTGTGAATCAACAAACCCTGACACGATGACATCATGGCCGAGTTTTTGAAGCTGCTCTTTTGCTTCAAGCATCTCCTTGCTAAATGACATACTTCCGCAAATTGCGATGCGCATTAGTTGCCTCGTTGGATATAAAACTTTTGAGTTCGGTAATTTTCTAAAACTCGCGCACTCGGAAAGTACATCGGGCTTGGAAGTTTATCGAGTTCGAACCAGTGCCATTCTGTAATCTTTTCTGGCTCAGCAACCCTTGGTTCACCTTCGAAGTCTTCGGAAAATAGCCCGATAGTTACAAATTGCGCGTCTTCGACCACATCATTATTCATACAAATAACGTCTACTTTATTGAGACGCATCCCCGTCTCTTCCGTGGTCTCCCTTCGCGCAGCTTCTTCGAATGTTTCACCAAAATCTAACTTGCCTCCCGGCATTGTCCAGGTTCCCGCACCTTTCAAAAGCGAGGTTGCCTTCGCGGGATCTTCATGCCGCTTTCCAAGCAGCACCTTCCCATCGCGCATAACCATTACGCCGACCCCCACGCCGATAATATTTTTCTCCATGTTTCGTTCTTTTCACTTTACATCTATCGTACTGCTTGTCGGTAGTATTGCCAAGTATTCCTCAGGTAATGCCGCCTTGTTCAAATAGAAAACACCCCAATCTCTGTGGTGTTTTCTATTTCCTATGACCAAAGGAATTGAAATAGATTCCATTACTTTGGTCATCCCACGAACGTAAGCAGCTGCTTTCGTTCGATGGGGACCGCAGGCCGCGCGCGTGGGCGCGTGCTGCGACTACTGATATCCGAGGAGGCCCGAGCAGACAACCTGGGCGTCATCCTTTTCTTTGCTGTGACACCAGCGTGGATTTTCGCCCACCGTGCCGAAAAGGACCTTCGAGTCTCCCTTCCGCTTCTCGTACACGTCCAGCTTCGACTCCATGGGGTCCCCGATGTAGATACCCGATGGAATCACCACCAAGGTGCCATCGGCTAGGACTCCGAGGTTGAGACCGAGCAGGTCTTTGTCGACCCGCACGATTCGTGCGATCGGCTTCCTGCCAAGTGGAGTTCCCGGCTGTCCTTCGACGGCCAGGACATCGCGGATCAGTTGCTCGTATTTGATTCGCGCCTCGGGTGGCGCGGGGATCACCTCGAACACTTGCACTTCCTCCACTCCGATGCGTACGGTGTCGGGCGAGTACTTCAGCACGGGCGTCGGGAATGAGCCCGTCAACACAACTCTCGTACAGAGGAGCACTACGACGAGCCAAAAGAAGTTTTTCATAACTTCCTCAGTTCAGCACGTTTTAGGTGCATTCTTGCGGGATAATTCCCGAACAAAAGTACCAAAAAGTCTGGTAACTCTGCTCGGAAATCCTCCTTTGGAAATGAGCGATTGACGGTGTATATTAGCACAAAAGATTGACCTTGTCAATGGGGATGCCAAGAAAATGGCTTATATAAGCCATTTCTATTCGTGGACCTTTCACCCTATTTTTTGGTCAAAACAGCACAAACAAACAACACCGCGTTCGTTCGCGGTGTTGTTCTATAACCAAAGGTTACTAGCTGCCTACCTCTTGATGCCTTCTTTCTTTGCGGCCTTTTTTGCCTTTGCTTGGTGCTTTGCATCGTTTGCAAGCTGCTTAGCAAGGTACTGACCAGTAAAGCTTTTCTTTGCCTTAGCAATTTGTTCGGGCGAACCCACAGCGACCACCATACCACCTTTGTCGCCGCCCTCAGGGCCCATATCTACAATGTGGTCAGCAGACTTAATAATGTCGAGATTGTGTTCGATCACTAAAACGGTATTGCCTTTGTCCGCCAAGCGGCCCAAAACTTTGAGCAAACGCTTTACGTCATCAAAGTGCAAACCGGTGGTTGGTTCGTCCAAGATGTACAAGGTCTTTCCGGTTGAACGTCGCGACAACTCTGTTGCTAATTTAATTCGTTGTGCCTCACCACCAGACAAGGTTGTAGCTGACTGACCCAGTTTTACATAACCAAGTCCAACATCTACCAACACTTGCAGCTTTTGTTTCAAAGCAGGAATATTGCTAAAGAACGCGAGGGCCTCATGTACCGACATCGCCAAAACGTCCGCGATATTTTTACTCTTGTAGTGAATCTGCAGAGCTTCCGCGTTGTATCGTTGACCCTTACACTCTTCACATTCAACATACACATCTGGCAAGAAGTTCATTTCGATACGAACCAATCCATCACCCTGACATGCTTCACATCGTCCACCTTTGACGTTGAAACTAAATCGGCCTGCTTTGTACCCTCGAATTTTTGCTTCCGGGGTCGCTACAAAGATGTCGCGAATATAGGTAAAGATACCGGTGTACGTTGCAGGGTTACTTCGAGGAGTTCGGCCGATGGGGTTTTGGTCGATCGAAATAACTTTGTCCAAGTGTTCTGTTCCCTTGATAGCCTTGTGTGCGCCAGGGGTTGATTGTGCACCGTGGAATTTTGCAGCCAAAGCTTTGGCGATCACATCGTTCATAAGCGTAGACTTTCCTGATCCAGAAACGCCCGTGATGCATACGAACTTTCCAAGAGGAATTTCAACCGTAACGTTTTTCAAATTGTGTTCGGTCACTCCTTCAACAATAAGCTTCTTTCCGTTTCCTTTTCGTCGATCTTCGGGGACTTCAATGAATCGATCACCAGAAAGATACTGACCCGTCAGCGAATCTTTATTCTTCTTCACTTCCGCGGGCGTACCTGAAACCACCACTTCACCACCATAGGCACCAGCACCTGGGCCGATGTCTACCAAGTGGTCAGCCTCCAAAATTGTTTCTTCATCGTGTTCAACAACAATTACCGTATTGCCCATGTCGCGCAAACGCTTCAGGGTAACAATCAGCTTTGAGTTGTCTCGTTGGTGCAAACCGATAGATGGTTCGTCCAAGATGTACAAAACGCCAACCAATGAAGAACCAATCTGTGTTGCCAATCGGATTCGCTGCGCTTCACCACCAGACAATGTTGTTGCTGAGCGGTCCATCGTAAGATATGCCAAACCGACATCTTGCAAGAACTGCAAACGTGCAGAAATTTCTTTCAAGATTTGTTTGGAAATAGTTTGATCACGTTGTGAAAGCTTTTTGTTGAGGTCTTTGAAGAAGTTCACCGCATCAGAAATCGTGTACTCACAAACAATATCGATAGATTTTTCATCTACAGTTACTGACAACGCTTCTCTTTTCAAACGCTTTCCTTTGCATACAGCACACGGCGTAATCGTCATGTACTTTTCGATTTCTTTTCGTACATAGTCTGAATCGGTTTCTAAGTGGCGGCGTTCCAAATTTCGAACTACACCCTCAAAAGATGTTTCGTACTCTTTGATAGAGCTGTCTTCGTTTCGAACGCGGAACTTTTCGTCGCCAGCGCCGTGCAATATAATTTCGAGCGCTTCTTTTGGAAGTTTTTTCACTGGCACTTTGGTAGAAAATCCGTGGGCTTTTGCAACCGCTTCAAGCATTCGTGTGTACCAATTCTGGCCGCTTGTGGTTCTGGCCCATGGGCGGATGGCGCCTTGTTCCAATGTGAGATTTCTGTTAGGAATAACTCGGTCTGCATCAACTTCCAACTTGGTTCCTAATCCCGTACATGCCGTGCAGGCACCGTGCGGTGAGTTGAAAGAAAAGGTTCGAGGCTGTATTTCAGGCAAGCTAATGCCACAGTCAACGCAGGCAAATCGTTCAGAAATGAAAGTATCTTTTTCGTTGTCAGCATTGTGAACCACCATTACGCCGTTCGCTAAGTCCAACGCGGTCTCAACCGAGTCGGCAACACGTGGGCGGTCTTCATCGTCTTTTTCGATAGTGATTCGATCAACTACTACATCGATGTTGTGTTTCTTTTGTTTGTCTAAAGGTGTTTCAAGCGCTTCGTCGAGTTCCATGATGGTGCCATCAAGACGAACACGCAAGTATCCAGCGGCTTGGACTTCTTCCAAAACTTTTCGGTGCTCACCTTTTCGATCGCGAACCATTGGAGCCAAGATAATAATTTGTGTGCCTTCTTCTAAGCCAACAATGCCGTCAGTGATTTGCGTAACCGTTTGTGCAGAAATTGGTTTGCCACAATTTGGACAGTGCGGAACACCAACGCGAGCATAGAGCAAGCGAAGGTAGTCGTAAATTTCGGTAATGGTTCCAACCGTAGAACGTGGATTGCGTGAAGTAGATTTTTGGTCGATAGAAATGGCAGGCGACAAACCTTCGATCTGGTCTACATCAGGCTTATCCATCAAACCCAAAAACTGTCGGGCGTATGCAGACAACGATTCAACATAGCGTCGCTGACCTTCGGCATAAATAGTATCAAAAGCGAGTGACGATTTCCCAGATCCCGAAAGACCGGTAATCACAATAAACTTGTCACGTGGCAAGTCGAGGTCAATATTTTTTAAGTTGTGTACACGTGCTCCGCGGATGCTGATCTTGTCAGACATTTTTTCACCTTGGTTTACTTGTAAGCTACGACTTTACGGTATGGCCTTGGCTCCGAACACGCTCGGGCGTGTTGTAAGGCGTCTGGAGGCGTAGATAAAAACCAGTTTAGCACAGGATTTTTCTTGTGGCAAGAGTTAGCGGAGGACAAATAAAAATGCTAAGGCCGCCGCGCATGATGAGACATACGCGGGCGACCGTAGCACTTCCAGAAACAAATGATCACTTCAAGACCTTGTCCACGATCTGGTCCAGTGAGTACCCGAGGTAGACAGTCAGCAGTGCGCTCAACCGATCCTTATCCTTCGACTGGTTGCCAGCGTCGTAGAGCCCTGCGAGCCGAACCCCGAGGGGGCTTTTGGTTGAACCCACTGCAACTCCTGGGCCGAAACCGATGGTGGAATTCCCTCTGGAGTTCACGTTGACGTGACCGTCGGCAATCACACCGAACGCCGCCGTTGAGGTGATGTTGACGAGCCACCACGACAGCCGTGGATTCGCGAAGAGGTAGTTGGGCAACTTGCCCGACATGATGTTCCAGTTGGTGCCTAGGAACACCGTGACGGTATCGCTTGGTACCCAGAACATCTTGGCACCCAGAGCGGTGCCAGCGTAGGCGCTGTCCTCTCCTGTGTCGAGCCGTACGAGTGCAACCGGAATGATGCTGAAGTTCTTGAACGGCTTGAGGAACGGTCCGCCGCCGAAGGCAAATCTCTGCGTTCCGGTCAGCGTTGACGCGATGAGGTGAAAGCCCACATCACCCACCTCCTTGGGGGCATCCGTGAGGTAGACCTCGAGAAGCGTTGATTGGACATCCTCCCCCACGCCCCGCGCCAGCGCGAGGCTGTCGACACTCAATGCATGAGCAGTAGAGCGCAGACCAAGCAGTGCCGAGATCACGATGATCAAAAAAGCGAGTCGCCGCATGGTGCCCCTCCCTTTCGTTGTTTCTTCCCTCCTGCAATTTTGGGAAGTGCTTGTATGTCATGATTGACATTACGAGCTACATGCTATACTGTTTGTTTGGAGTGGCCAACACCACCACACTATACTCTTTAATGAGATACCCATGAAACAAGACACCTATCAAAGCCTTGGGTTAAGCCCAAACGAATGGAAAATATATGAAAAGCTTGTAGAGCTTGGCGAGTCTTCTATTGGAGACATTTCTGTTGCAGCACAAATTCATCGCCGGAATGCGTATGACGCGATGCATCGCCTCATTGAAAAGGGCTTGTGTTTTCAAATTATTTCGCCAGCAGAAAATCGCTACAATGCCGTTGATCCTGACAAACTCACTGAGCTTATGAAAGAAAAAGAGAGCGATCTAGAATCGCTCTTGCCTGATTTGAAAAAGAAATTTAAGAAACGTGTTGCACCAGAAGAGGCATACATCTATCGTGGCTACGAAGGACAGAAGAATGTGTGGAGACATGTAATAGAAGTTGGCAAACCAAGTTACATGTTGGGTGGAAAGGGTCAATGGTTCGACCCATTTATTGCAACAGCACGAAAAAAGTATTTCGAGCAGGCAAATAAAAAAGGGATAGTGTTCCATACACTTTTTGACTACGAACTCAAAGAAGCTTTGCCAAATTTCATGAAGGACTTTCCTGGCAAGCTAAGGTACCGCATCCTTCCAAAAACATACTCAACGACTTCAGCGACACACATCTTTGGCGATTTCATCGTCACAAACACAGGACTTACGAAATTAGGTTTTTTGTCTAAAGATATGGTTTTCTTTGTCATACGAAGTCAAAACCTTGCCGACAGCTATCGCAAGTGGTTCCAGTATATGTGGGATCAATCGAAAGAACATAAATAAAAACACCGCCATAAGGCGATGTTTTTATTTCTCACAAGATAGACAAAATTACATATTCGCCAAATACACACCCATCGAAACAACTATCACCATAGCTACCAAGTTTATTACCGCAAACGTTCCAAGCTTGCTCTTCTGAAGAGCTTCACTGCTTTGCGACTTGGAAATTTCCGTAGCACGCTTCTTTATAATTCCCACAGCAATAATGCCATCAAGAACAAACACAGCCATCTTTACCCAAAAGATTGGGCTTTTACCAAATTCTTCAGGCTCTTGAAAGACCAATCCCAAACCCGTCAAAACCTGCGCTCCAACGGCCATACCACCAACCATTCGGACTTTCATAAAAAGCTTGAGACCCTCTAAAGTCAGCGAGTCTTTGTATGTCATGATGACGGAGGCTACGGTCATACCTAAAACGACACAGGCACCAAGAACATGCAGTGTTAATAAAACAGTATCTTCACTCATATTTCCCTTTTGTTTAATTGTCACAATAATACCACCGGTACTTGCGAAATGACAATCAGAGCGAAGTCCCCACAGCGCATTGCGCTGCAGGTAACTGCTTCTTCGCCCTCCTACAGGAACGATCGGTCAGGGTGCCGTGTTCACGATCATCTCCGACGCCGGCTTCGATTCGAACGGCTTCGAGGCCTCCCTGAATGCGTCGTAATCTCCAACTGCGAGCCTTCGAGCGAGACCCTGTGCCTCAGGCCCGTGGTCCCCGCGGAGCCTCGCCTCCCAGCCTCGGTCACCCCCGAAGAGTGCATCGGTAACTATCTGCCGGGCCAGCACCTCTTCTGCGCTTGATACGGAATGCCCGGGCGTGCCTTCGACGAGAATGAACTCGAACTGCACTGACTCCTGTACCCTGCGTCTTGCCTCGCGCAAGCGGCGAAGCCTCTCGTTGCTTTCCATGGCTGTTCCTCCCCCGATTGAACTACATGGGCACAACCTATTCTTCACGAAAGAATTTCGATCGTCAAGCTCATTTACGTCTCACCTCTTGACAAAATACCCGCCCTAGTGTATAAACACCGGATACTTTTATGACCCCAAACCAACCTCTCATACAACTCCAATATATCCAAAAGACCTACGGAACTGGCCGTGACGAGACTCCCGTGCGTGCTTTGAAGGAAATTACGCTCTCCATTCATAAAGGAGAGATGGTTGCTATCATGGGAACTTCCGGAAGCGGAAAATCGACCCTCATGAACATTTTGGGTATGCTTGATATTCCAACTGCTGGAAAATACCTGCTCGATGGACGCGAAATTCAGTCAAGCACAGGACGCGAACTTGCAGAACTTCGAAATAAGTACTTTGGATTTGTCTATCAAAGCTTCAACTTGCTTAAGCGAACTACCGTTCAAAAGAACGTTGAGCTTCCATTGGTATACAGCAAACACTTCAAAGGAAATCGAAAAGAGCGTGCACAACAAATGATTGAAATGGTTGGCCTCACAAAGCGTCTTAACCACACACCAAACAAACTTTCTGGTGGTGAGCAGCAACGCGTTGCTATTGCTCGTGCGCTTATTAATGATCCAGATATTATTTTAGCAGACGAACCAACCGGAAACCTCGACACTAAAACAAGCCAAGAAATCATGAGTATTTTTACTCGTCTTCACGAGCAAGGAAAAACTATTATTCTTGTGACGCACGAACCTGATATTGCTGCGTACGCAAAACGATTGATCGTTGTAAAAGATGGTCTTATTGTTTCTGAAAGGAACACATAATGAAAAAAATACTCGAGGCTCTCAAAGTTGCCTTGCACGCAATGCTCACAAATATTTCGCGAACATTACTCACGATGCTCGGTATTATCATTGGAGTCTTTTCGGTCATTGCCTTGATTGCGGTTGTCTCAGGTTTGCGAGCAGAAATCGTAAATGAAGTACAAAGCCTTGGATCAAACAACATCATCGTAAACTCTGGAACAAGCTCAACATTCGGAATTGGAAGTTCTATTGTACAAACACAAGACGTCATCACCGACAAAGATATTTCGGATATTAAGAACCTTGATGGCATCGAGTCTGCCGTTGGTATGAATGCCGCTATCGTAAAGTACCAATATAAGGACACTTCCATTACCGACTTTACTCTTGGCCGTGGCGTCAATGCTTTTGGTCTTTCATTTTTGCGAATGGAAAAGGGCGAACCCTTCACACAAGAAGACTATGACCAGAAAAAGCATGTTGCTGTTTTGATGGTTGATTTAGCGAAGCAACTTTTTGGCGACGAAGATCCTATTGGCAAGACAGTGAAAATTGACGGCAACGACTACAAGGTTGTTGGAACAGTTGCAGTCCAAGGAACATCCATCATTGGAAGTGGACTCACCCGCGCAAGTTTAATTCCATCTTCTACCCTTCGAGAAAAATTGGGCGTAAAGAAATTCTCGAGTTTCTTGGCCATTGCAAAAGACAAGAACGAAGTGAACAATCTTGCTGACAAAACGAAAGACATCTTTACTAAAAATCACGGCGCAGTAGATTTCGTGGTTTTGACGCAAAAAGATATCGTTGGAACTATCGACTCCATTATCAATACTCTGACCCTCGGCTTGAGCCTCGTAACGGCTGTTTCGCTCATTGTTGGTGGTATTGGTATTATGAATATTATGTTGGTATCTGTAACCGAACGAACTCGCGAGATTGGTTTGCGTAAAGCCGTTGGTGCAACAAACTTTGATATTATGATTCAGTTTTTGTTCGAAGCCCTCATGATCTCCTTGTTTGGTGGTCTTATCGGACTCGGACTCTCCTACCTTACCAGTTTGACTATTAGCTACTTCTTTTCACTGCCTGTTGGCGTTACGGTTGCCTCTGCTGTTCTCAGTATTGGCGTTTCTGGTGGTGTTGGAATTTTGTTTGGATTGATTCCTTCTCTTCGAGCTGCTCGCAAGCGTCCTATCGAAGCACTGCGATACGAATAAGAGAAACGAGAAGTTTGTACCCTCACTTGACGCTGAGGGCGTTTTCGTGTACCCTCAGGAGACTTCGCTGAGCAGGTTCGAGCAGATCATCTCATGATCGGTGAGCCTCCTCCTGGTGTGGGTACATGAGCCGACCTCGCCCGAACCTGCTCTGCGGAGTATATAAATCCTCATCTTCAAAAAGAAACCCTTTTTGAAGCGGGGTCGTATATCAGACCCTTTCTCACGCGCAACGCGCACGTACAACAGTACTTTTACGAGAGAGGGTCTTTCGCATTGGAGAAAATTTGACCGCTTACGAATTTTGTAGGAGAATGTTTGTAGACGTGGAGTTACCCGGGTCTCTCCTCCAACTCTCGTGAGTTTTCGTGACCGCCCCAAGCGTAGCAACCACCCGGGTAACCACCTGATGTACCCGGACGTGCTCGTCGGTCGTTTCGTCGCCACCGGCGAGCACGTCCACCCTTCTCTTGCCCACCCCCGCGGATGCACAAGGCGAGAGAGGACTACCCCCCCCACCTCTCAACCCTTGTGCATCCGCACTAACCTCCTCGAGTTTTCGCCTGACCATGATGTCATCGCACCGAGGAGTGTTTTGACGTCCTCGACTTCAAAACCAAGGAAAGATATAATATCCCCATGACACAACGCATCGAGAAAATATTAAAGAACCTCCCACACAAACCGGGCGTGTATTTGCACAAACATGCCGGCGGTGTCATTTATGTTGGTAAAGCCAAAGATTTGTATAAGCGTGTGCGTAATTATTTTTACCAAACCGAAAAACTTGATGCTGCAAAACAGATCATGGTCACAAAGATTGATGACATCGAGATTATCACCGTAAACACAGAAAACGAGGCGTTGATCCTTGAAGATAATCTCATCAAAAAATTTCGGCCGCAATACAACATCTCATTGAAAGATGACAAAGAGTACAAATTTATAAAAATCGATTACGCGCTCGACTTCCCAAAAATTTATACCGTTCGAAAAATCGAAAACGATGGCTCGAAGTATTTTGGACCTTTTACCAATGGTTGGGCCGTGAACGAAACGCTAAAATTACTTCGAACTATTTTCCCCTATCGCACGTGCCACTACGAATTGAATTTACAACCGGGTGAGGATCGAAAAAAGTTTATCGATCGACCATGCTTGTACTACTACATTAAACGATGTGACGCTCCGTGTGTTGCTCTTGTGAATAAGGCCGAGTACATGAAAAACATTCATGCGGCTGATCACTTCTTGTCTGGCGATACGAAGGTTATTTTGAAAGAAGCTGTAGCGCGCATGAAGAAAGCTTCCGACGCACAGAAATACGAAGAGGCTGCGAAGTACCGAGATCAAATCCAACACATCGAACACGTGATTGCCCGCCAAAAGATTGTTTCACCCCGACTCACCTTTTACGATGTCATCGATGCCGTAAAAGATGGTAACGAAGCATTTGTGAATTTGTTTTTGATCCGCGACGGAAAACTGATGGGCCGAGAAAACTTTACGGTGGAGTATGAACCTGGTACTTCAAAACAAGAAATTCTTACATCGTTTGTGAAGCAGTTTTATCAGCGAGCATTGAACTTCCCGAAAGAAATTCTTGTTCCTGAGGAATTGACCGAACAAGCAGCCATTGAATCGCTCATAAGCGAACGCGCCGCAAAGATGGGCGTGAAGCACAAGGTGCGGATTGTGGTTCCAACCAAAGGCGACAAGCGAAAACTTTTGAGTTTGGCAGAAGAAAATGCCTCGGAGTACAAAAAGAAAGAGCTTATGTTTGGCGTTGATAAGCCTGAGCACATTGATGCTGCACTAAAGAAAATTGCGACTGTTGCTGGGCTCAAAGAAAAGCCGCACCGTATTGAAATTTACGATATGTCGAACATTCAAGGGACCAATGCCGTTGGCTCCATGGTAGTTTTTACCGATGGCAAGCCCGACAAAGGCATGTATCGCCGATTTCAGATTCAGACATTTACTACACCTAACGACGTTGGCATGATGACGGAAGTTCTTATTCGAAGACTTTCGCGAATCAAAAATAAAGAAGAGCTGGAGAAGTGGCCACGTCCTGATCTGATTATTTTGGATGGTGGTAAGCCGCAGCAAAAAGCCATGCGTGAAGCAATGAAGGCGACTGGAATAAAAATCCCCTACATCGGCTTAGCAAAACGCGAAGAAGAAATTGTTGTTCCAGGGCAAAAAGAGTTTGTTCGATTCGCGCGTGGTTCAAAGGAACTTTTTCTCATGCAACGAATGCGCGACGAAGCACATCGATTTGCGATTACGTATCACAGAAATCTCCGCGACCGTCGCATGCAGCACTCCGTTTTAGACGATATTGTTGGTCTGGGACCAAAGACGAAGAAAAAACTCTACGAAGCATTTGGATCTGTGGCAAAGATCGCCGACGCGCCGTTGTCAGAACTTGAAAAGATTGCGGGAAAAAAGCTTGCACAAAAAATAAAGGAGCAACTCGCATGAGCCACGATGACCAGAGTAAACCCTCAGAACACGTTGCCGAGGCTGAGGCAAAAGTAGCAACAAAGATACAACGTCGCGAAAGTAAGAAGCGAAAGCGTATGCCCGTTTCTGGAAAAAGTGTTTTTACGATTAAGAAAATTCTCGAAGAAAAATAAACAGCACGAAACCCCGAGGAAAGCGAGTTCCGCGTCTTCGGGATTCTATTAACATCCGCCTCAACGACCCCGAAGAACTTCGGAGACGATTTACTTCAGCCGCTTCCTGGCTCTGCTTTTCCGCTTCCCTCCGGAACGAGCGACCGATGTGAACCCCCACAGCGTTCCTTCGTACGTCACCGCCGGCGCCCCTCGCTGACACATCAGGCCCTTGGAGCGCAGTGCTTCGAAAAGCCCTTTCTCGAGCTTCGTGAGTTGCTCGTAGAGAAGAGCTCTTTGTTCCTCCAAGGTTGCAAGGTAAAAAATTAGCAGCAATCTCCGCTCTCTTGCGGTAAGTTGAACTGTACGAGCCATTCACGCCCCCTTCGGAACAAGAGAACAACTCCCAACGGCACGTTTCTATAGTAAAACTTCTCAAGGAAAAATCAAGAAAGACCTTTTCGGGTCTTTCTTGGAGTGGTCTTTATCTATCCTATCTTCTTCAGCGGTATGTCATATGCTATCGATCGATCTTTTTCATTCACCGAAATGGCACCGCCAATATAGTCACGTTTGGTTGACTTCACTGATCCTGGGAACAAAAAGCCGCGGGATTCTGCTGTCAGGTAGTACGAAGACGTACCAACCAAGAATCCAAACTTCCCGTTTCGATCCGAGATGGCAGTATCAAGCAGTCGTCCAAACTTTTGATCATAGATACGAATAATGGCACCCGCGATTGGCTTCTTCGTTTCTTGGTCATACACGGTTCCCCACGGCTTTGGCTTCGAAGGCAAGCCAAGTCGCCAGAAGATTCCAAGCAACAACACGTGGAGCAAGAAAAGTCCGGCAGTGAAGAGCGAGAAGAGCAACACCAAGTTTACAAGACTGATGGCAATACCACCGAAGGCAAACACGGTGTGTGCTGTTTGTTTTGCACGAAGTGTGAAAATTGTCTTGCTGTCTCCTGCGGCCTGTGGTCCATCCAAGGGGATATCTTTGGTGAAGGTTTGATTCATGTCATCAATCTTGAACTGATCACCAAAGTACAAGTTTTGTTTTTCATATACGGGCGATGCAGAGAGCAGTGTTGATGGGAAGTTGAATCCTGCCTTGGTTGCTTTGGCAGTGTACATACCAGGTTTAGGCAAGAATTTAAATCGTCCTGTTCGGTCCGTCACTGCGGTTCCAAGCAAGACACGTGACTTCGCATCATACAAACGTACCAAACTCAAATCGATAGGCTTTTTGGAAAGCGAATCAAAGACGCGTCCCCACGGAAGCTTTTTAGAACCAAAGAGTGCGAGCAGAGGTTCACTGAATCCATCGAATAACAGCCGAAGGGCTGTGGGCCATGCAGAACCTGGCACCGCTGCAAGCACATTGATAAGTCCAAGTGTTACTGCGGCAACCGCAACGAGAGAGTTTGCGGCACTCGCGCCCGTCTTTGGAGCAACAAGCCCAAATGCTGAAACACTTCCACCAGAAAGAATCTTCGTAATTGGATTGCTTCCGCCACCACCGCCTGGAGGAGGTGTTGTTGGAGGCGTGGTAGGTGGTGTTGTACCCGGCAACGCTGAAACACCAAAGTTTTCTGTAATAACCTGGCCGTCCGCTGTGAGCTTCAAAACTTTTGTAGGATTATTGCCGGTGGTAAGCGTACGCTCTGTAGGCACCGTGAGTGTCAAAAAGTAACTTCCCAAATCTTTATTCGTGAATTGGTACGCGCCGCTGGTGTTTGATGTACTGGTGCCCACTTCTGTGTCAGCACTATCATACGTATCATTCGAGTTCGAGTCTTGGTACAACTTCAGAGTGACATTTTTTACAATCCCTTCGCCGCCTTCATAGACACCGTTTTTGTTGGTATCTTCAAAAACGGTTCCGCGAATTGTTCCAGTGTTGGCTGTAACAACAGGATTCGCGGCAATTCCAAAGTCGCGAGTTTCTGTCTGAGCTTCGGAGGCAAATGTAATTAGGTTTGAAGGATTCGAAGTTGTAGCAACGTACCCTGTTGGAACCGAAATGGTCACAAAATACTTGCCTTGGGGGATGTTGGTGAAGGTGTATGCACCATCGCTTCCCGTGATAACGGGCGTTCCAACCACGCTATCGTCGCCAAAGACCGTGTCAGAGCTGAGGTACAGCGTTACCGTAATATTTGCTCCGCCAACTTCTCCAGAATCGATGGAACCGTTCTTGTCCG
>CAYMIK010000021.1:2276-16266 GCA_964390745.1 uncultured Candidatus Saccharibacteria bacterium | reverse complement strand
AGCTGAAAGCACATTTCGCGTACAACATGCTTGGG
The DNA here is from genome assembly GCA_964390745.1 of uncultured Candidatus Saccharibacteria bacterium. Classification (GTDB taxonomy): domain Bacteria; phylum Patescibacteriota; class JAUYIX01; order CAYMIK01; family CAYMIK01; genus CAYMIK01. The sequence goes on along the minus strand of CAYMIK010000021.1, from coordinate 16,231 downwards.
TACGGCTCTTTTCCGTATCGTAATTACAAAAACGAACTGATAACATGGCCAACCGTTTCTTTGGCAAATCAGAAAAACTATATCAGTCTCTACGTCTGTGCCCTCGATAAAGGTCAGTATGCGGCAGAAAAATTCAAAAAAGAACTCGGCAAGGTCAGCGTAGGAAAAAGCTGTATCCGATTTAAGAAGCTGGAAGATGTCAATCTTGAAGGCCTGAAGAAAGTTTTGAAGTTTGCAGAAAAATCGCCAGGATTTCCTGTGTTGGACACGAAGAAAAGAGCCTAGTCTTTATTTTCCTCTGTACTCAAGAATATCGCCTGGTTGGCACTGAAGAGCTTTGCAAATTGCTTCAAGGGTAGAGAAGCGAATGGCTCGCGCCTTTCCGTTTTTTAGTATGGAAAGGTTTGCCATGGTTATGCCCACCTTTTTGGTGAGTTCGGTAACAGTCATCTTTCGTTTTGCGAGCATGATGTCGATATTGATAATAATAGCCATACGTTCTCCCTATACCGTTAGATCATTTTCTGATTTCATTTCAACAACAGATTCCAAAAGTTTTTGAAGCACAGCAGCAAAAACTGAGATCACCAGAGGTGCGGCAACAAATGCCATGCCAAAAAGTATGAGTCCTGGTGCGTCGTCTTCATCGGCGAAGAGGTACATAAATGGCATGCCGGCAATATATAACACGCTCATGGCAACACCACAGAATTTAATGACGCGAAGCGCCTTAACGGAGAGGTCTGAAAATACCTTCTTTGTGTCTATAAGGTTCAACAGCTTCAGCGCTTGATATGAAGCAATAAAGAAGGGGATGGCGGAAAGATATACTGCGCCAAGGAATACATACAGAGAAGTTTCGAGTGCCTGGGTGGGCGCGTTGTCTCGTGGGATGGCCGGGAGGCCAAAGATACAAAGTGCAAGTACGCCAATACAGAGAGCAAAAATGACGAACTTGAGAAATAATGTGGGGATTTGTTTCATGGTCGCGTGAAATTTAGCTTGCCCTTATGATACTTGACTATTTATCGTTTGTCAATATATATTTATTGTACTACAATGCTAAAAGATAAAGGAAAGGTTTTTTATGACCCTCGAAGCTCTTACCCAGAAAAAGCCCACCGTACTTGGGCTCTTGCAGTCCATTTGTGGGCTTGCGTATATCACGATTATCGTAACTTTTCTGCAAAGTACGGAGCACTGGAATATCGATGTTCCTGAGTTTGTCATTGCTATCACCATGCTCACGTTGGTGGTACTATCGGCTACCATCATGGGGTTGTTCTTTCTTGGGATGCCCATATATCTTGTTCTGAAGGGAAACTGGTCAAAGGCGCTAAAGATTATTGGGTTCACGATTTCATTCTCTTTTATTATCGTTGCCTTAGTGATGGGAATTGCGTTGGTTGTGAGATAGTTTCTCGACGGTTTGTTTTGTTTGAACATAAAGACCTTGATCTTCGGTTCAAGGTCTTTTGATTTGTGTGGTTTGCGACAATTCGTTAGAATCAAAGTACCTAGTACACGATTCGCTATGAAACATTTACGGATTTAACATAAAAACTGAATGCAAAACACCGAACTCCTCTATCTCAAAGATTTCAACCTTCTTGCATCACAAGCAAAGGTTCTTGAGGTTACAAAAGAAAACGACAAAGACGTTGTTCTTTTGGATCAAACTATTTTTTATGCCCAAGGTGGTGGACAGCCCTACGATCAGGGAGTGATCGAATCATCGCACGGGAAATTTTTAGTTGAAGAGGTTCGTTTCGTAGAAGGAATTATTAAACATATCGGAACGTTTGAAACAGGAAACTTTGAGCCCGGCGAAACCGTTTCTTGCCACGTGGATGCCAAACGAAGAAGTCTGCACAGCCGGTTGCATTCCGCAGGCCACATAGTAGATATGGGTGTCTACAAAATCGGGCTTGGTTGGATTCCCGGTAAAGGATATCACTTTCCCGATGGTCCATATGTTGAATACGAAGGAAGTCTTGAAAATCTTGACGTTGAAAAGGTGAAGAAGGATCTTGAAGCTGCTTGCAATGCATTTGTTCAAGAAGGAAGAGCAACGGAACTTCGTTTTATGGATAAAAAAGACATGCACACTGTATGCCACCATGTGCCAGAATATTTGCCAGAAGGTAAGCCCGCGCGAGTTGTTCTCTATGGCGATTTTGGTGTGCCCTGTGGTGGAACCCATGTGAAGAATCTTTCAGAAGTTGGAATAGTGACCATTCGAAAAATTAAATCGAAGGGCAAAGGCATTATTCGTGTTGGGTACGACATTGTGCAAAGTGAGACAGTAGCATGAACAAAAAACTTTACGTCATTGCGCCGATTATTCTACTTATCGCGGCAGCGGCGTTGGTCTCTGTTGTTATTGCTTGGACAAATTTGCAGCATGATGCCAGTCAGGACCCGCTCGATACCGGTACGGTAACACAAGCAGACCTCGAAGGGAGAGTCTTTGTTATGACGTCCATAAATGGAAGCAATGTTGACGGTCATTATCTTTTAAGAATTCCTGGCGACAGTATGGGCATAACAATCTGTAATAACATTTCCGGTGGCTACAGGATAACGAATAATACGCTTGAGCAAAATGGGTCGTGGATGTCTACGTTGATAGGCTGTCCTGAGCCACAATCTAAGATAGAGGGTCTCTTCAGTAGCTTTATCAGAAACCACCCACGGATCTCACTTTCCGGAAAAGTCCTCACCCTCTACACTCCAAACGAAAAGTTTGTCTTTACGGAGGAGTAACTCTCTACTACAATTATATTACATTCACTCGAGGAACCTATGCCAAGCATTCTTAATCCGTATATCAGTTTCAAAGACAACGCGAAAGAAGCCATGGAATTTTACAAATCTGTTTTTGGCGGAACGTTAACCATGAGCACCTTTAAAGAAGGTGGCGCTCCTGTTGGCCCAGCTGACGAAAATAAGATTATGCATTCGATGCTCAAGACCGACAATGGAATGGTTTTGATGGGTTCCGATACACCACCAACTATGCCCTACAAAAGCGGTGCAAGTGTTTCCCTTTCTTTGAGCGGGGAAGATGAAACAGAACTGAAGGGGTATTGGGAAAAACTCGCTGAAGGTGCAAAAATCTCAGCACCATTTGAAAAGGCTCCGTGGGGCGATATGTTTGGAATGCTTACGGATAAATTTGGTATTGCGTGGCTTGTGAACGTGAATGCAAAAAAATCAGCGTAGGTTGATAACAAAATAAATTTTTAGGAGACCATATGAAAAAACTTGATTTCACCATTCACATCAACGCACCACGAGAGGCAGTTTGGAAGTTCATGCTTGATAAAGAAACCTATCCTCAGTGGACTAAGCCTTTTAACGAAGGTGGCTCGAGTTTCGAAGGGGATTGGAGTGCGGGTTCGAAGATGCTCTTTCTTGGTCCGGATCCAAAAACAGGGAAAATGGGTGGGATGATCTCGCAGATTGCAGAGAATAGAGCCTTGGAATATGTTTCGATAAAACATGTGGGCATCGTAACGGATGGAGTTGAAGATATGACGAGCCCCGAGGCAAAGAAGTGGACACCATCTTTCGAAAACTACACGTTTACGGAAGAAGATGGTGGAACGAGACTTGATGTTGAAATGAATTCTGCGGATGAATTTGCAGATATGTTTCAAGAGATGTGGCCACAAGCACTCGCGAAATTGAAGGAACTAGTGGAGAAGAAATGAAAAATACAATAACGGTTCAAGTTACCGTTCGTGCTCCTATTGCCAAAGTCTGGGAGTGTTGGAATAGCCCAAAGGATATTCCGAGCTGGGCTTTTGCGTCTGACGACTGGGAGGCTTTTGACGCCGAGAATGATGTCCGGGTGGGTGGAAATTTCAAAACCACGATGGCCGCAAAGGACAAAAGTGCACAGTTCACCTTTGGTGGAACTTACACGGCTGTGACCGAGAATAAACTCCTTGAGTACACCATGGGCGATGGGCGTCATGTGAAAATTACTTTTGAGGAAACACCTGAAGGCGTAGTAATTACTGAAGCGTTTGATACAGAAGACGTAAACTCTGACGAAAAGCAACGAAGCGGCTGGCAAGCAATTCTTGAAAACTTTAAAAAGTATACAGAAGAGAAGGAGTGGTAGCAGGCTCAACATCTTCAGTGGTTGTTATGTTACGAGCTACAAGCGGGGTGGGGAAGTGAAAACCGGTACCGTAGGCGCTTGACAGGCGAGCGGTTTTTGAAGTATAGTGTAAATGCAAATTATTCGCATTTACAAAATCTCCATGAACGCAAAGCGCATCGCTATTATCTGCATTACCCTTCTTACTTTGGGTGTTCTTGTGTTTCTTGTTCGAATGCGAGTAAATCAAGCTGTAATTGACCCCAACAAAATGCAGGTTACGACGAGTTTTTACCCGCTGTACTTTTTTGCTTCGCAAATTGGTGGTGAAAAAGTGAACGTATATAATATCACCCCAGCCGGCGCCGAACCGCACGACTACGAACCAACGGCACAAGACATGACGCATATTGATGCAAGTAAAGTTCTTTTTCTGAGTGGGAATAGTCTTGAAGCTTGGGGCGAAAAGATTCGCCAGAATATTGATACAACAAGAACTCGTACTGTTACTGTTGGCGAAGGTCTTGCGACACAACAGTCTTCTGAAGACGGAAAACAAGTTGTCGATCCACACGTTTGGCTCAATCCAGTACTTGCAGAAAAGATGGTGGATAAAATTACAATGGCACTCACTCAGGCAGACGAGCAAAATGCGCCGTACTACGAAGAGAACAGCACCGCATTGAAACAAAAGCTCCAGAATCTTGATGCCGAATATCGCACAGGGCTCATGATGTGTGCACAAAAAAGCATTGTTACTTCTCACGCAGCTTTTGGTTATCTCGCTTCCGCGTATGGCCTCAACCAGGTTGCTATAGCGGGCATTTCACCAGACGCAGAGCCGTCACAAAAAACTTTAAGTGATATTGCAAACTTTGTTGAGAAAAACAACGTACATTACATCTTCTTTGAAAATCTCTTGAGCCCCAAACTTGCCGAAACCCTTGCTCGTGAAACGGGTGCGAAAACGTTGGTTCTCGACCCGCTTGAAGGAATTTCAGAGGAAGACCAACGATTGGGAAAAGACTACTTTACTGTTATGCAGCAAAATCTGAAAAATCTCGAGTTGGCGCTTTCGTGTCAACCGGGTTGATTGTAGCAATGGCCATTTGCTGCAATATTGTTCTTGAGCTACTATCGGGATATGAACTACACGCCTCATCATATTGCCATCTCTGTGCGTAATCTTGAAGCTTCAAAAAAGTTTTATGAAACTTTAGGTTTTAAGCAGGTTCACGAGTATGCAGAAAAAGACGGTTCAATGAAAATTGCCCATTTGAAACTTGGTAGTTTCTTTTTGGAAGTGTTTGCGTACACAAAAAATGAAGAAACCGCGAAACCTATTCTGGAATATGCAAACAACCTTGAGGAGGTTGGCGTAAAACATCTTGCGCTCTCTACCGAAAACATTGAAGAGGCGCTGAAAGACTTACAAGAAAAAGGTTTAGCAACGGATGAAACACAAATAACGTACGGTGAAACAAGCGTTAAATATTTCTTTATCCAAGACCCAGACGGTATTTGGGTTGAGTTTGTAAAAGATGAAAGGTACTAGATGCCATCATTCGAAAAATCACTCGAACGAAAAACCAAGTCCCACGAACTCACCGGGGAGGCAAAGAAGATAGAGGAAGCCCGACGAAAAGAGATCCGAAGGCAACTCAACACTTCATTGGCTGGCGTGCTTGAGCCAGCTGGGTTTCGCATGAAGGGAAATTTGTGGTCCAGAGCCTCAAGTGACTCGGTTCACGGTGTTCTAAAGTGGGATGTAATCGATGTGCGACGATACAGCCTCGCCCATCAATTCATAATAAACGCAGGAAAGGTGGAGAATTCAAAGCCCGACATGCCAACTTCGTACAAGGCAACAAAAAGTCTCCAAACTTTGGCTACTGATGCTGTCCGCTCGAAAATGCTTACTCCCAAAGAGCAGCAGATCCTGAACACGAAAGAAATAGGATATCTCAGTTCGGGCTATGATGTTGAAGCAGCTCAAAAGATTATCGGGGAAAAGGCGCAACAGGTTTTTCTCGCGCAGAAAGAGGCGGTTGCGGAAATAGACGATGCACTTGATTTTGTTGAACCCGAAGCACGAAAACAGAATCCAGAATCCGGCGACCTTCCTTCGGTAAACGAAGAGAAAGCTGCCAAAAAGATTGCCTATATTACCGAGAAGGTAGATGAGCTTATTCTCCCGTGGTTAGAAACACAACAAGGCTAGGATATCGCATAGTAAAGGTGTTAAGCATCGTAAACTAAACCAAAGGACAATAATATGAAACGAATACATTTAGACGATCTCAAAGAAGTTGGCATAAGCCACAATAAGGACATTAAGAAAAAAGTTTTTCTTGAGAATGGATTGATTCCAAAGCTCACGACTTTCGCAATGGCAACATTTAAGCCGGGTCAGAAAGTAGAAACGCACAAGCACGAAACAATGTTCGAAATCTTTTATATTCAAAGCGGACGAGCCGAGTTTGTGATACAAGGCGAAAAACTTCTTGTGCAGGAAGGTGATTGCGTTGTTGTTGAACCCGGCGAAGAACATTCACAGGAAAATCCAAACAAAGAAGATGTCACGTGGCTGTACTTTGGAGTCGCAACGGATTAATCAAATGCAACACCGCGTCGGCGATGCTGCGTCGAGCGTGGTGCGTGTAAACATTGAATTCGTGTCTTGGGTTTCCGCGCGGGTCAGGCTTTGACCCGGGCTAGCAGCTCGGTTATGCGCGCCGACTGCTCCTTGACGATGTCGATCAGCTTCGACATCCCGAAGGTATGGGAGGGCAAACCCTCTTCTCCCCGGCGCTGAATGAGCCAACCGTGGGTATGCGGAACCCGCTGACCTGCGCCAAGCCCCTCGTTGTGGCTATAGTTGATGTCTGCTCGTGCTTCGGGCGGCAACTTCCGAATGAGCCCTTTGACGGTTCTCCACCACTCATCCGGCAGCTCCGCCATGGAGGCGAGGTGCTCGTAGGGAACGATGAGGTAGCGGCCCGGAACCACGACGCCATCTTGCTTCTGCGCGATGAGGTAGCCGTACTCCTCGCTCGCGATGATCTCGACCTGGCCATTCTCGATGCAGAACGGGCAAGGCTTCTCCTCAGTCATGTCGCTTGTCCTTTCCCGTCCGTGCGGGCGTTTTTGGGTTCATGATAGGATAGCAGATATATTGATTTTGTCAACTCCCAAACACGGGCCGAATTGTGTTATACTGAGCAAAGAAAGTTAGAATTATCGATGAAAAGCATGAAATCCTACAAAACTATTGATGCCTACATCAAGGCTGCGCCAAAAGAAGTTCAGCCAATGCTCAAGAAGCTTCGAAAGATTATAAAAGAAGCAGCACCAAAAACCGAAGAAGTTATAAGCTACGGTATTCCCACTTTCCGTTTGAACGGAAACCTGGTTCATTTTGGATGCTTTAAAGATCATATCGGGTTTTTTCCCGGCTCGGCACCAATTCAGATCTTTAAAAAAGAACTTTCGAAATACAAAACTTCCAAGGGAACAATTCAGCTGCCGCTTGATATGCCGCTCCCGGCTGGGCTTATCAAGAAGATTGTTACATTCTGCGTAAAACGAAATCTCGAGAGAACTAAATAACTAAGGGGAGAATATGAAGAATATTCACAACAAAGGAGGCGAGGCTGTTTACGGCCTAGGTCTCATTGGGGCACTCGTGTACTATATTGGGCACGCGGCAGGTTTTTGGATGGGCGTACTTGGTATATTGAAGGCTCTTGTTTGGCCCGCCATGCTTGTGTATCAAGCGCTCTTATTTCTGAATAAATAAATTTTCAAATATATGAAACAGAAACTTTATATCGCTGTTCGTGTTCTTGCCGTTCTCGGAATTACTCTTGCCGTGTATCTCCTTTGGGAGCGCTACTCGCAGCCAGCATTTCAACCATGCAATATCAACAGTACCGTAAATTGTGATGCGATTATCTCGGGTGAGGTTTCAAATACTTGGGGACTCCCCACGCCCGTTATTGGCCTGACGGGGTACATCATTGTGCTTCTTGCTTCCATCTTCAAAAAGCCAAAGATTCTTTTGGCTATGGCAACATTTGGTTTGGGATTTTGTCTCTGGATAGGATTCCGTGAACTTTTTCAGCTTCATGTTGTATGCCCAGTATGTATTACGTGCCAACTGGATATGATTACGGTGTTTATCATAAGTATTGTGCTGAATGTTAAGAAGGATCCACAGGAAACGGCACTGAAACCCTAAGGAGCTCTGGCAACAGATTCACCGTTTGAAAAATATCAAGAAATCTGTTATAGTATTTTTAGATTTTCGAAGAAAAACACAAAAATACATGAAAAAATCAGCGCGCAAAAAGGGATTTGCGACCATGCTCATACTGTCTTTGTTGGCAGTGAATTTTCGTTTTGTCGATGCTCCTATTGCGCAGGCTTTTTCGGGTGTCGGAGAAGGAACGGAAGCGTATCCGTACCGTATTTCGACTTGTGCGCAACTTGAAGAGATGCAAAACAATCTCACCGCATATTATGTTCTCACCGGGAACATAAACTGTTTAGGTTCTGCAGCATGGAATTCTGGCGCGGGATTTTTGCCAATTACCAACTTTGGTGGAACATTTGATGGTCAAAACTACGGTATCGATAGCCTTGCAATGAACCGAACGACACCTTCTGGAACATACTTCGGACTTTTTGCTCAAACCTCTGGCGCCACAATTAAAAACGTTAATTTCACGACCCTTGATATCCAAGGCGCACAGTACACGGGTGGACTGATTGGTCAGGCAACCGATACAACGGTAGATCACGTAGGTATCTCTGGAACGGTTACTGGTTCTTCTGTTGTGGGTGGTCTCATGGGCGTTGCACTTTCGGGCAACACTATTACCAATTCGTATTACTTCGGCGATGTGACCGATACCTCTGCGTGGGGTGGCGGTTTGTTTGGTATGTTTATCGACTCAACGCTTTCGGACAGCCTTTTTAATGGAACCATCACGGGAACAAATACTGCTGGTGGAATTACTTCGCTCTTTAGCGTTGGTGATGGAGCGACGGGTTCAATTTCGAATGTTTATGCCGTTGGAACCTTGAATGACGGCAATTACAAGGGTGGAATTGCCGCAAATGCCAATGTTACGGACACTGGAACAGCAACAGTTTCGAATGTCTTTGTAAAAATGTCTGGAACTCAGCCTATCCAAGGCATGTATGCCCGAGTTGATGTGGGTTACTCGGCGCCAACATTTACCAATGTATATTTTGATCAAACTGCAGCACAGACCAGTGGTTGTGGAGCGGGTGGGGCGGTTACGGGTTGTACCGCGGTTAATACCGATGGAACCGATGGCGATCATTTTAAAAACACCTCGGCTATTGAGCCTCTGGCAAGTTGGGATTTTGATACGAAGTGGATAGTGACGGGTGAATATCCAACCTTGGTTGATGGGAGCCTTACTTCATATACAGATCCAACCGCTCCTGACGCACCGAATAATCTTGTGGTCACAACAGCAAAAAATGAATTTTCGGCAACGTGGGAAGCGCCAACAAGTGACGGACACTCACCACTTCTGGATTATTATTTTGAGTACAAAAACACTGAAAGCCCTACCTGGGTTGAAATTAGTCATGCGCCTACGCTTTCTCCGACACTGAGCCACTTTGTTGACCTTGGATTAGTGAATGGCCAACGCTACGACTTTCGAGTTGCAGCGGTGAATGCTGTTGGAACGGGCGAGTTTGTTACGGCGACAAATTTTCTTTTGGGGGGATCCCCAAGCGCGCCACAAAACTTTGTTGCAAATATTGATCTTGAAGGAAGCGTGGTAAACCTTTCTTGGGACCCACCCGCTGACGATGGTGATCTAAGTATCCTTCATTACTGGGTGTACCAAAGAGAAGTCACGGATCCTGAGTCGTCTTGGAGTGCTCCAGAAGTTCTCGACCCATCAACTTTGTCGTACCAAACATCGCCACTGCAAATAGGCCATCACTATGATTTTCAGGTTTTGGCAGTAAATGAAAAAGGAAATGGACCCTCTGCTACACAGCTCAATGTAATTCTTGGTGACCCAACCTATTCAATTTCTACATGTGAGCAACTTCAAAATATGCGCTCGGATCTCACTGGAGACTATTCGCTTGCAAGCGATATTGATTGTACGGGAACCACGGGTTGGAACGAAGGCGCGGGATTTGTTCCCGTTGATGGTTTTTCGGGAACCTTGAATGGAAATAGTCACAGTATTAACGGATTGTATTCAACTATTGCACCGAATGTTGGAACGGGTCTTTTCGATACTATCTACGATGCTTCGATCCACGACCTCACCATGAGTGGCGAACATCTTGTTCAAAGCAGTTTCGTGGGAAGTATCGCCGGATACGTTGAGGGAAGTATTAACCTTACAAATGTTCATTCGGATGCAACCATAGAATGTCAGGGGCGATGTGGTGGATTGATTGGCTCGTTGAGCCCTGGTGGCGAGAATACCTCCACGCTCGATGGCGTGTCATTTACCGGAATAGTGCAAACACCTGTGGGCATGTATGGCGATTCCCAGGGTGGGCTCATTGGTAGAATTCAAGACAGCACAACACCTCATGTGACCATTCAAAATGCAACCGTATCGGGAAACATTTTTGCCGGCACAGATTCTTCCAGTACGGGTGGAATTATTGGGCAAGGTGACCTTTTTGGTGGTGCCTATATTTCTGTTTTGGATAGTACCTTTTCGGGCATCATACAATCAGGTGGCATAATCGGTGGCGTCATTGGGCGATTAGCCGAAGAGGATTTGGGCACCTCGTTTATCATTGACGGATTTATTTCCGATGGAAATATTCAGGGCAACTCCTACGAAGTTGGTGGAATTGCGGGCTACGTTGACACGAGTGATGGAGCCGACCCTATATTTACCATTCACCAAACGAGAAGTTCGGGTACGGTAGTAGGAAATGAAGAGGCTGGTGGATTGGTTGGTTTTCTTGTTGGTGGATCGCAGGCAGCAAATCAGGTAACTGAAACGCATGTAAGTGGAATAGTAACAAGCAGTACCGGTGAATATGCCGGTGGTTTCTTTGGTCATGTGAACAGCACAACAATTCAGGATGCATTTTCCTCAGCAACGGTAAATGGGCAGGGCGGGGTAGGTGGTATTGCTGGCCAAGCTATTGATACGGTTATGGACAATGTATATTCTTCTGCATCGGTGAATGGGAATGGAAACTATGTTGGTGGAATTGCGGGAGGCATGTTTGGAGGTCATCTCAACTATACCTTCAACGCTGGGCCAGTGAGCGAAACCGGCGGACATGGTTTGGTGGCATCACTTTTGGGAGGCTCAGACGCTGTAACATTTTTAGCAAGCTACTTTGACGAGCTGAATTCTGGTCAGAATGCTTGTGCCAAGTACGACACGGGAGAAGGTGCAGGTGTTGTTGATACTTCTGAATGTTTTGCGGTGAATACGGTAGAGACGCCAACTTCGAACTATTTTGAGGCGAGCAGTCGTCCTCCAATGACCTTTTGGAACTTTACCGATACATGGACGACCGTAGATTCAGATTACCCCGCACTTCGATTTGATTCTATGGGGGCCCACACAATTTCGACCTGCGCGGATTTGCAAAATATTAACAATGATGTGAATGCTGATTATGTTCTTTCTTCAGACATTGATTGTTCGGGTGCCGATACTTTAAATGATGGCGCAGGATTTTATCCTATCGACTATTTTGAAGGAACCTTTGATGGCGCGGGCCATACTGTTTCTGGATTGAATATTCACAACGCTTCTGATGATGACGACTATGGCCTCTTTGGTGAAATTGGTGGTGAGGCACATGTTCACAATTTTACGCTTACAGGTGGAAGCGTAACGGGCAATTCATATGCTGGTGGTCTTGTGGGGTATATGTACGACTATCCAACCATTGAAGATGTGAACGTCGAAAACGATGTGAATTGTTCTACGTACTGTGGTGGTATCGTCGGCATGTTTGAAGGCGGCGCATTTTTCCATGAAGCTGAGTTGGATAACGTTCGTTACGGAGGAACCATTACTGACGAATCGGGCGAAGGTAGCAGCATTGGTGGACTTGTTGGCAATGCTAGTTACTATGACAGCACTGGACTTTCTATAGACAACTCCTCCTTTGATGGTGATATTTTTGCCAATCTTGTATCGACAAATAATGTTGGTGGTATCGTTGGTTTGGCTCAGGTGCACTATGATAACTCCTACATCGATATATCAAATACACAAGTTGATGGAACGATTCGCGGTGGCAACCATGTTGGTGGCGTGATTGGCGACTTTTATTCGAACGATCTCTCGTCAATTGCTATTTACAATGTCACTGTAAGTGGTGACGTTACTTCTGAAGGTGACTCTGTTGGCGGAATCATGGGGTATGGAGATACCGACAGTGCTACTACAAATGCTATCTGGGTGTCACAAGCCTATTCGAGTGGAGAGGTTCAAGGTGGGGCATATGTGGGTGGAATTTTTGGAAGCGTGGACACCTCCGGTGACTCCATGACACATGTTGATAGTTCTTTTGCGACGGGCTGGGTGCATGCTGTTGAAGCTGCAAGCAACGTCGGCGGCATTGCCGGATATGCGGGCATAACTGAGATCTATGACAGCTATAACGCTGCCACAGTAACTGGTGGCGACTACTTGGGTGGTATTATTGGCGAAGCACGATATGTTGATGTGCAACGAGTGTACAACGCTGGCTATATAGAAAGTAGCGGCACGCATGTTGGTGGACTTATGGGGTACTTTAGCGCTGGAAATGTGCTTGATAGTTTTTCGGTGGGACGTGTAACCTCTGATGATACGGCAGACTTAACGGGCGCACTTTTTGGAAGTATCGATCTCGATTCGATGCCATACGTGAATAATCTGTATTTTGACTCGCTCCGCTCAAACGTTCCTTTCTGTGCATTTACAGAAACATCAACACCAACGTACGCAAAAGAAAGTGTCACCACCAGTGACTGGTGTGGCGCGGTCAACACACTTGAATTTCCAGACTATGGCCACTATATAGGCGGTTACGGTAACCTTCCTATTTCTACCTGGGACTTTGACGGCATGGGTCATATGTGGAGTACGCAGATTGGAAGCTACCCACAGCTCACGTGGATGCCGGTTACAAATATCACTCCAATCTCAACTTGTGAAGACCTCCAAAATATCGACCATAACCCCGCCGGACATTACGAACTTATTTCCGATGTCGATTGTACGGATTCAGAAGCTCTGAATGATGGAGCTGGCTATCATTCGATTACAGAATTTGGCGGCACGTTGGACGGAAATGGAAATACCATTTTTGGATTAACGAATAATCAAACTTCTGAAGATGGTAACATTGGTCTCTTTGGTGAGATTGGAAATGGTGCGGAAATTTCGGACCTTAACATTGAAGATGAGCTTGTTGAAGGTATGGGAAATGTTGGTGGCCTAGCAGGGTACGCATATGGAAGTTTCACCATTCTGAACGTGACGGTTGACGCCGCAGTGCATTGTATGGCGAACTGTGGTGGACTGCTCGGATCGGCTGAAGTTGACGCAAGTGACGTAGAGGTGAGTATCACCGATAGTACTTTCAGCGGTATTATTTACTCAGACATAGCCGAAGGACTTGAAGCCCCAGGAGCATACATCGGTGGTCTTGTCGGATATTTTTATCATGATAGCAATATCCCCTTGGTTATTGAGGACACGCGAATGTCCGGGGAAATCCATTACTATCATTCCGACACGGAAGCTGTTGGTGGAATAATTGGTTCACTTGAAGAAGCGGGATCAGCATCGGACGTACAAATTTCCAA
>CAYMIK010000021.1:0-2176 GCA_964390745.1 uncultured Candidatus Saccharibacteria bacterium | reverse complement strand
AACTCCGAAGTTGGTGGCATTGCAGGACGCCTTGATATTGGTGAAGAAACTGAAACATATATCGATGAAGCGTATGCCAGCGGTTCCGTTGAGGCTGCGGTCGAAAGTTATGATGCCGGTGGAATCGTCGGCTATGGCGTTGGCGTTGAAATTACCAATAGCTACAATCGGGCAACAATCAACGGCGGTGAGTACGTGGGTGGCGTAGCGGGAGCGCTGAGCTATTCGTATGTTGAGAATACCTATAACCGTGGTGCTGTCCACGGAACGTCTGATACGGTTGGTGGCCTGATCGGTTCTGTCACGGAGGGCTTGGTGGATGAAAGCTTCTCGGCGGGTGCGGTCTCAACCTCGAGTGTTAATGATGATTATAATGCTGGTCTTATTGGACGGGTGAATGGAGAAACAACGCTCTCGGATCTTTACTATGATCAAGTGCGCTCGGGCCAAGCTGCATGTTACCAAACCGCAGTTTTTAGCGAAGACGATTCGCAGTATCACCCCGTTTCAAATACGGACGGTGTATTTTGTACCGCAAAAAATACAGTCGCTTCGCCGGACACATCATACTTCTATGAAAATAATGCCGTGAGTCCGATGGATGATTGGGACTTCACCGAGGGTGGAGAATGGGCGGTGTATGCTGATCACTATCCAAACCTTGCCTGGTCCCCACTTTTTGAAATCGCGGAAATCACTGACTGTTCCGAACTTCAAAATATTCAAAATGACCCGGCTGCAACATATGAACTTGCAAACAATATCGATTGTTCGGAAACGGAAACGTGGAACGAAGGCAACGGTTTTGCGCCAATTACGGATTTTACGGGAGTACTTGATGGACAGGGCCACCAAATTGAAGGGCTTACGATTAACTCCGCGCCGCTTGAATCTGTCGGAATATTTGCAAACACGAATGGTGCTACCATTCGAAACCTTGGAATTATCGGTGGCCTCATTCATGCCGATGACAACGCGGGAGTCATTGGATATGCTATTGGTGACCTCACGGTAAACAATGTGTTTATTGCAACTACCGTGCAATGCAGTAACCTTTGTGGTGGTCTCGTGGGACGCGTTGAGAGCGATGGCGTGGTGGATATTGACGAAGTGATTATTGTGAATCCGGTTTCAAGCAATCCTGATGATATAAGCGGCGCAATTAATACGGCTTCAGGTGGCGTTGTCGGTGGCGTGGATATGTCTGATTCCGGAGAGTTCACTCTCAATGATCCAATTTCTGTTGGTGGTGTAGGCGGCATATCGGAAGACTCTAGTAGAACCGGCGGCCTTATTGGATATATGGATCTGATAGATGGCTCAGAAGCAACCGTAAGCAATGCATACATTGAAACATTTTTAGGAGGTGGTTCCAATACGGGTGGTGCCATTGGTCTTCTTAATACGGACACAAGCTCCGTTGCAACGGTTCGTAATGTGAGCATAGAAGATACCACCATTATCGCTATGGGACCTGGGGTAGGTGGCGTCATTGGTACGCTGGATAATGATAATACCAATGAAGAAGCGGTAGTCTTGAGCGACAACTCTACATCGGGAGGCTTCGTCTTTGGTGCGTTTGCTGTTGGTGGAATTGTAGGTGGAGGATTTGGCAGTGACCCATACTCCACGCTTATTTATAAATCAGATTCAAGTGCCGAAGTAGATTCCATTGGTGGCTCTCGAGGCGGCATAATGGGTTATGGAGGTTTGCTCCATCTTTTGAATACGTATTTTACGGGCGATCTGACCCATGACGCTGGAATCGGAGACGCAGAAGAGAACACGGGAGTTGGTGGGCTTGTGGGAGCAGCATTTGGTACGCTCATTGATGACAGTTATAACGATGGTCAGGTGGATGCCGAAGACATTGTTGGTGGGCTCGCGGGATACGCATCCGCCATTGCTATTGCCAATTCATTTTCTGCAGGTGAGGTGATATCGGGTGATGAAGCAAATTTTGTGGGGGCCGTTGTTGGTGAAAATGACGACATTGCAGGTCCCATGGTGAACGTCGCTTATGATACCCGCAGAACAGGTTTGTCGACCTGCTCCTTTGATGCAGATCGAGTACCATACAACGAAGGTTGTGCAGCCGTAAATACCTACGAATATCCTGACTATGCCTACTTCATGAACAAAGATGATGGCGAGTTCTTTGGTTCATGGAATTTTG
>CAYMIK010000020.1:0-16927 GCA_964390745.1 uncultured Candidatus Saccharibacteria bacterium | reverse complement strand
TCCAGGAATCTTAAAATCTTTCGAAAGGTGCTCGGCGGCCTTCGCGGTCTTTTTGGCGACTTCTTCTGGCGCAACCTGGAAGTCGATCTGAATCTGTGAGTGAGGCTTTTGGGTGAGAGTGTATTTCATATAACCTTAAATTAGCTCCTATACTTTAGCGGATTATAGATATTTTGCAACCCATTTTTGATAAAAACCGCTTTTTGTGAGCCGCAACTGACGAGGCTTGACAAAAGGCGGTTTTTGGCGTAATGTATCAGGTCATCTTACGCGAATCCATCGCGAAGCGCTGGCCTGAATGCGCTCAGTGCATCAGCAACGAGGAGTATGGGCAAGATGAAGAATCTGACTATCGCTGCCCTTCTCTTTTTTCTCGGAGTGGGTGCGGTCTGGTTTCTGGCGGTAACGCACCCGGATTCAATCGAGGAGCGATGGAATTACTGCTGCCCAGACATCGGCGGCAAGTGAAGTTCCCGCAGAACTTGCGGGACGAGATCCTGGACGTCATCGACGCCCAGGGGAATTTCTCGTTCTAAAGACTATCGAATAATCAACGACAGAATCAACAATGCAACAATGTTGATGACTTTGATCATTGGGTTGATGGCAGGACCCGCGGTGTCTTTGTATGGATCGCCAACGGTGTCTCCGGTAACAGCAGCAGCGTGTGCGGCTGAACCTTTACCACCAAAGTTTCCTTTTTCAATATACTTCTTGGCATTGTCCCAAGCGCCACCACCGTTTGTCATGGAGATTGCCACAAACAAACCAGTTACAATTGCGCCAACGAGCATTCCGCCAAGTGCTTTTGGTCCGAATGCAAAGCCTACGACCAACGTAGCAACAACTGGCAACAAAGCAGGTACAATCATTTCACGAATAGCAGACTTCGTAACAATGTCTACTGCAGCCTTATAGTCTGGTTTTGCGGTTCCTTCCATAATTCCCGGAATTTCTTTGAACTGTCTTCGCACTTCAGTCACAACTCCTTGAGCTGCCTTACCCACTGATCGCAATGACATAGAAGAGAACAAGAATGGGAGCAAGCCACCAACAAACAGACCAACAATAACTTTTGTGTCTGCCAAGTTGAATACGGTGTCCGCAGCGCTCAATCGTCCCAAATCTTGTGTGAACGATGCAAACAAAACAACAGCAGCAAGTCCTGCAGAAGCGATCGCATAACCCTTGGTAACAGCCTTTGTGGTGTTTCCAACTGCATCCAATTCGTCTGTTACTTCACGAACAGATTCTGGGAGAGAAGCCATTTCGGCAATTCCACCAGCATTGTCGGTAATTGGGCCAAAGGCATCGATAGCAACAATAATTCCAGCCATAGAGAGCATAGCAACAACCGCCAAAGCGATTCCGTAAAGGCCCGCGAGCCAGAAAGAAGCCAAGATACCAGCGATAATGACTACAACTGGCAAAGCCGTTGACTCAAGACCCATAGCGAGACCCATAATCACATTGGTTCCGTGTCCAGAGTTGGAAGCTTCAGCAATCATCTTCACTGGTCGGTAGGATTTTGATGTGTAGTATTCAGTGATAACAACCATAAGACCCGTTACAACGATTCCAACAGCGAGAGCAAAGAACAATTTGAGGTAATCATATTGTCCGTTGTCTTTCATCAACCATTGTGTTGCAGGATAAAACACGATCAAAGCGATAACAGCCGATGCACCAAGGCCTTTGTACAAAGCAGCCATGATGTTCTTGCTTTTACCCAATCGAACAAAGAATACTCCCAAGATGGATGCGACAATGGAAACTGCACCAATCATAAGTGGGAACAAAACAGCATTATCAAATGTTGGGAAAACAATCTTTGCGAGCAACATTGCAGCAATAGTTGTCACTGCATATGTTTCGAACAAGTCAGCAGCCATACCAGCACAGTCACCTACGTTGTCTCCAACGTTGTCGGCGATAACTGCTGGGTTTCTTGGATCATCTTCTGGAATTCCTGCTTCAACTTTTCCAACAAGGTCAGCTCCAACGTCTGCAGCTTTGGTAAAGATACCGCCACCCAAACGAGCAAATACCGAGATCAATGATCCACCGAATCCAAGAGCTACCAACGAATTAACGTCGCCCGTTGCCCAGTAGAACAACGTAACAGAAAGCAAACCCAAACCAACGACGAGCATTCCGGTAACTGCTCCACCCTGGAAACCAACGGCGAGGGCTTTTTGCATTCCATCGCGTGCAGCTTCAGTGGTTCGGGAGTTCGACATAACAGAAACCATCATTCCAATGAATCCTGCCAATGAAGAAGCAACAGCACCAACGATGAATGCAAGTGCGTCGGTCCAGCTTAAGGCAAACCCAAGGATAATAGCGATAACAACGGCAACGATGCCAATAGTTTTATACTGTCGTGACAAGAAAGCCTTTGCACCTTGGCGAATAGCCAAAGCAATTTCTTTCATTTTGTCGTCACCTTCTGGCAACTGCTTAATTCGGTAGGCAAGAACGCCCGCGAATACAACGGCCAATGCCGATGCGATGATTGGATAGACTAACAAGTTCATAATTTCCCCTTTTTAAAAAATTATTTAGTTTCTTCTTTTGATTCTTCTTTGTTTGCAGATTCAGTCGACTCATCTGCTTTTGGTTCTTCTTTGACTTCTTCCTTTGGAGCTTCTTCAGCTTTTGCTTCTTCTTTTGAAGACTTTTCTTCCTTTTCTTCAGCGGCCTCTTCCTTCTTTTCGCCTTCTGCAGGAGCAGTAATTTCAGACTTCACAACGTCGATCTTCCAGCCAGTCAACTTAGCAGCCAAACGAACGTTTTGACCCGCCTTACCAATCGCAAGGGACATCTGGTCTTCCAAAACTTCAACGGTTGCTTCCTTTTCTTTTTCCTTCGTTACAACAGAGATAACTTTTGCTGGAGCAAGTGCGTTGGTAATAAACTTTACGATGTCTTCATTCCAGAGAATGATGTCGATTTTTTCGCCACCGAGTTCAGAAATGATCGTTTGAACACGTGTTCCGCGCTGACCAACACACGAACCAATAGGATCTACGCCATCTTGGTCAGTGAAAACAGCAATCTTAGAACGGCTTCCTGCTTCACGAGCAACCGCCTTAATTTCAACAACGCCGGAATATACTTCAGGAACTTCCAGTTCAAACAACTTACGAATAACATTTGGATGCGCACGAGACAAGATAATTTCTGGTCCCTTTGGCGTTTGCTTTACTTCAGAAACGTAGACCTTAATGCGCTGACCAATTCGGTAGCTTTCATTCTTGATTTGTTCTGATGGGAACAAAATTCCATTGGTTCGGCCAAGGTCAACATACACGTTTCGGCCTTCAATTCTTTGAACCGTTCCGTTTACAATTTGGCCTTCTTTGTCAGAAAATTCCTTGAGCAAAATTTCTCGTTCTGCTTCACGAATTCGCTGGATAATCACCTGCTTTGCTGTTTGTGCAGCAATGCGTCCGTACGCAGCATCTGGGGTAATTTCGGTTTTGATAACGTCGCCTTCCTTAGAACCCTTTTTGACTTCCTTAGCTTCGTCAACGGTCAAGAACTCACGTCGGTTTTGTTCCATTTCTTCCGTGATTTCTTTGACAACGGTTTTCACATCAAAGACATTTGACTTTCCCGTCTCGGGGTCAAATTCTACTTTAATATTTTGGTCGGCGCTCCCAAAGTCTTTTCTAAAAGCTGCAGCAAGTGCTGCTTCGATAGTCTCAACGACCTTCTCTTTTGAGATGCCTTTTTCGTCAGCAATCTGATCGATCGCCTGTGAGAATTTTGATGGCATAATCTCCTTATAATTAATATCGGGCAGGCAGACGTGACGCGTCAGCCGGAACCCAGGAATGAAAAAAACTAGCTTAATTGCTAGTCTCATAAGTGCTATTGCAGTTTGAGAGTAGCAAAAAGTCATCTTGTTGTCAAGATTGGGTACCGGTACGCTCGAGGGGTTCCTCGAACGTACCGGGTGAGACAGAGCGGGTGCGGCCAGCGGGATGCCGGCCGGAGGCGCGAGCGTTCGTCACGCGGCCTCCAGGTCCTCGTCCGGATCGGACGAGAAGTACTTCCGAATACGATCGTGCCATCGTACCCACTCGGAGCGGATGAGCCAGTACTCCTGGCCAAGCCACCAGCGCACGATCTTGCCTGACTCCGCTCCGAATTCGACGACCAGCGGCGGCATGCTGCTGACGTCGATGTCGAGAGTGACGCTGAAGTCGGCCTCACTGCCGGTGTAGCTGTCACCAGCGTACTGCAGCTCGTCGATCTCCAGCTCTCGACCGGCGATTCGAACCGTGCCGTTTCGAAAATGACCGGTTCGTTCCCAGGACGTCAGGGTACCTTTCGCGATCGGGTGAGCGTAAACGCCCACACCCCTCCAAAGATCCGTCTCCATGTTCCTCCCTCCCGGCTCGCGCCTTCGGGTATCTGGACTGCTGGTTAGAGGCGAAACTTCCGCCAAGGACCCATAAGACTAGTACGTTCCGCCTCATTTGTCAAGGCAAGGTTGCGCCCTACTAAAAATGTTCAAAGGCGTTCTCAAAGTGTCGCACTTTTGCGTGCGAGCCTGCTAAAACAATCTCCACAACATCAAAACGCCAATCAACTTCCCCCAGAAGCTCACGCCGTTGCAAAAAATCTTCTGCAGTCAAAATAAGTTTGCGTTGTTTCACGAAGTTCACCGATTCATGCGGGAAGTATTCATTTCCCGTTCGCAACTTCACCTCAACAAAAACCAGAACTTCTGATTTACGAAAAATCACATCAATTTCTCCAAAACGACACGAGTAATTTGCACGAATAAATACAAAGCCCTTCGCTTCCAAATACCCACGAGCGATTCGCTCGCCTAAATTTCCTCGGTCTTTTGCCAACGTCATAAAAAATCATGGTTCATTAAGGTAACCATGGCACATTCGCATTAAGTTTTTCTAAATTCTACTTCTTCCTCTTCGGCAGATACGCTTTTCGTTCCTGCTCAATCCTGTACAGTTCGCGCTCTCTTCGATATCGCACAAAGTAGCCAACAAAAACGAGATACAGAATCCAAAGTACGCACACAACCGTCAGCACTACAAACATAATGTTCGCCGTTATGTAGGCAACCCGCACTTCGCGGATCAAGAAGTACAGAACCTCCAAAAAACCAAAGAGCATAATCGCAAACGACAATCGCCTCAAATACCCACGCAGATACGGGTTCAACTTTGAAACGAGCAACACAACACCGCGCATCACAAAGCCAATCGCAAAAATAACGCCAAACAAAATCAGCACACCTTGAAGTGTATCTCCCAACGGAAGACCCACCGGGTTAAACAAGGCCTCCGGTTGAAATAGATTGGTCAGCGCCTGAATCATTTACTGTCCTTTTTTTCTTTGTCAGAATCTTTCTTGTCTTCTTTTTTCTCGTCTTTCTTTGCAGACTTCTCATCTTTGTCAGACTTCGCATCTTTCTTCAAATCTCTTCGTGCCTCTTCAAGCTCTGCGCGGAAAATTTCTGCCTCAAGTTTCTCCATTTCTCGTTCGTGCAGAGTCTGCATTGGGCGGAACAAAACGTACAAGAGCAATCCGGGCAGATTAAAGATGAGCACAAAAATCGTTGCCAATATTCGAATGCCTGTATCTTTGCGTCGTGAAGAAATGTCTCGATACACCCACCATGCAAGTGCAATGTCAAAGACGAGCGCGAATCCAACAATGACCCAGAATACAATCTGGACAATAACGTTACTGACTATAGAATCAAGCAAGCTGTTCATTTTTGTAAAATATATCCAAAGTGATATTTATCAACGGGAAAACTTTCAACGGGCGAAAAACCTGCCGTCTTGGCATCGGCTAAAACTTCCTCTTCATCTTTTCGAAGTTCATCAGGAGGGCCAACGGGGCCAACGCCTTTTTTCCAATCGATAACAACCAGCTTTCCACCCTTCTTGAGCACTCGAGCAACTTCTTTCAGTGCGTCAATAGGCTTCTCGAGCTGAAAGAATACCGTTTTCAGAAACACCATATCAAGGGAGCCTGACGTAATCTTTGTTCCACCAACAACTTCCAAGTCAGCCCACACGGTTCGAACATTCTGACTTCCTTGTTGCAGTGCTTTCTCGTGAACCATTTCGAGCGAATCCTTCACTACATCAACAGCAAATACTTTACCGCGCCCTGTTACGTACTTCGCGAGTGGCAAGCAAATATAGCCACTTCCGGAGCCAAAATCGGCACAGGCAAACCCCTGCTCCACACCCACGCGCTTAAAGATCTTTGGCGGATCAAGAAACTCTTCTGTTTTTGGCACTGTGGCCATTTGTGTTTTTGTACCTTGCGGCATCTTGTTCAAAAGAATAGACGTCGCTATTATAGCGCAACTCTCACTGAAGCGAAAGCCCAATGTCTTCCAGGTTTCGTAAAAACAATTTTCGATGAACCGTCAGTATGCCCTTACTTCGAATAGCAAGCAGGTGTTCCTTGGTGCCATATCCAACGTTGTGCTCAAAACCATAACCCGGAAATTGCTTCGCCAAATCGCACATCATCTGATCACGCGTTACCTTCGCAATAACGGAAGCTGCCGCAACAGTGATGATTTTTTCGTCGCCCTTAATAATACCTTCACACGGCACACGCGATGACTGCACCACAAAACCATCGGCGAGAATATAGTCAAAGTTACATTTGAGGGCGTTAAGTGCACGACGAAATGCCAGCTGCGTTGCTTGTGTGAGTCCAAACAAGTCGATCTCAAATGGTGCGGCTTCCCCAACGCCGTAGCCAAGAGCTTTTTCTTTGAGTTCTGCTGCCAGAACTTCGCGCTGTTTCGGCGTGAGTTGTTTTGAATCGCACAAATCTTTAGAAGCGTATCCTTTCGGCAAAACACACGCTGCAGCGACCAAAGGCCCAGCCCATGCACCTCTTCCGACTTCGTCAACACCAGCAATAGCAGCGTATCCCTGGCTTTCTGCCTTCTCTTCGTATTCTCTTGTGGGGAATCGTTTCATGATACTCCGTATTAAACATGCAAAATGTCAAAAAAACAACAGCGAACCCAGACACCCTTGGTGTTTGGTAGACGTTTATTTATTTTTGACCGAGACATTGTACACGAATTTTTTTGTTTGTCAAGAGTGACAACAAAACATTGAAAATTTTCCCTTTGACGTCGGGTTTTTACATGCTAGAATGAAAAAGCTTACCCACGATTGTGGAAAAGTAGGAGGAAGGAATTTCCTTCTTTTGTATTTTAACAACAACCTCGAAAGGGGGTGACAAGACACGACATGCGCAGAGTTTTATTCTTGGCGTTCTGGCTCCTTGTTTCCTTTCTTTCACCAGTAAGTTACGCATCTCGTTCATATGAAGCTCCTCTTCCTGAAGTAACACTCGCAAGTTTCAACCCTGTTTTCGCGGTTGCGCGGGCACAAACGGCAGAACTGATCGCGCAAGTTACCACCGACAACCTTCAAGCAAAGTCAACGTATACTTTTGCAGCCGAGGCCGGTGATGGCATTACGCACCTCGCACGAAAAGCAGTGGCAGAATATTTGACCGACACAAATCAAGCAGACAGTTTTACTCGAGCTGAAAAAGTCTACTTGGAAGATTCATTGCAGAACAATATTGGAACTTTTGGGCTTGCTCTTGGGCAGACCGAAAGCTTCGCACGAACAGATATTGAAAGTGCCGTAACAACCGTGAAAGGAATTGACACAAACAGCCTCGAGGCGAATCTGGCAAAGTATGTGGCCAAAGTAGATTGGACCAAATACGAAAAGCTGGACTTCTCTCGAAGCTCTGAGAGTCAGAATTCAGATGGTACAGTAGACAAAAACCAAGACGACTCCGCAACGACGGACAATTCGGGCACAGATACGGACGCAGCCCAAACACAAAACTCAAATAGTAACCGAACGCGCACCATAGTTTACATCATTATTGTGGTAATCATTCTCGTTATTGCTGGATACTTGCTATTCAGAGGTACCGATGGAGAAGATTCGTTTGAATCTTTACTTTCGAAGAAGGATGACAAAGATGAGAGCGACAATGGTTCGAGTTCGAATAATAAAACAAAACAAGAAGCGCCAAAGCCCGTTGTAGCCGAAACGAAGACAGAGACAACTGAAAAGTCGGCACCGATCCCAATGAAGGAAGGTGTAACGATGAAAGTTGCCGACACGAGCAGTAAGCAAGACTACACAAAAACCGGAAACGAAGAGAAAAAGTAAGGTGCTGAATTAAAAAACCTCGGAAGAAATTTCGAGGTTTTTTAATTTGTTATTCGTTTTTTGGCTTTTCGGGAGTTCGCTCTTGCTCCAATTCATTGTTTTCCGCATCACGTTTGCTCGCATTTCGCTCCAAAACACCCTCAACGAATTTCTTCCTGTCTTCGAGTCTTTTCTGTTCCTCGCCCCAAGTGGTAAGCATGTTTCCCATCAATTCATCGTTCATATCTGCTCTCTCGGCAGGCGATATCCCCTCTATTTTGTCTGCTTGAGCATTACCGATATTTGCAACATTATCGTCACTGTGGGCGATTTGCTTCCGTATTTCTTCAGCACGAACCCTAGCTGCATCAAGATCTGCCGCCTTTTTCTCTGCATTAAGTGCCTTCCGTTGCTCTGGTGGCATCTCAACAACTTCGGCGCTTTCTTTGGGCGTATTATTGGGTACCGGCTGGAGATATGGTGGACGTTCCTTCATGGAACCTCCAAATATTAATATTTCGCAAAGAGTGTAGCAGAAAAAAGTGTAATTGTCAATGATAAAATTTACGCCCACTATACTTAGTACAACAGAAATAAGTTTTCCACTTGCACAAAAAATTTCATTCACGTAGAGTGAGTGTATTGAGGCGTCTATCAGGCGCAAAAAAGGAGCTTGCTCCTTTTTTGGTTTACTGAAGATCTTTGGTGAACAGCCCTTCGAACATTCCAAAGATTCGTCCGCCACGGTTCTTGAATGGATTCGAAAGTTTGTTAAAAAATTCAACAACAATAGTTCCAAACGTTGACCACGCGAACATCGCGCGATTTTTTAACGTTTGAGGGACAAGCTTTTTGAACATAAATCGTCGATGCACGAGCATCATCTTGCCGAGTTTTCGTTCTTTCATTCGAGCGGTTGGTGTGTGAAAATGCTTCAATGAAGTTTGGCCGGTTACCACAAGTTTAAAGCGACCTTCAAGGTGAATTTGGTAACTAAGCATGAGGTCTTCACAGTAGCCATAATCAAGGAATGCGGTTTCGAACTGCTTGCCCTGTAGTGCTTCACGGCGGAATGTCATGTTGCATCCTGGAAGCCACTGCACCTCTACTTCGCCTTGGGGTTGTTTTTCTACAAACGAGTTCCACATCGTTGGAAGTACGGAGCCTTCAGGACCGCGCATGAAAAAGAATCGCTCGAGAGCATTTTTTGTTGCACGTGCAACACCCGGTTTTTCTGTTTCGATGTATGCCGCAAGACCACCAATCTTTTTCTCAGTGTCGGCTTGGAATATTTTTTCGATGACTTCAAAGTAGTCTGGCGCAAGTTCAACATCGTCATCCAACTGCGTCATGATGTCACCCTTAAAAACCTGAATTCCCAGGTTTCTCGAACGAACCGTTCCTGGTGTGTCTTTTTTAATATACTTCAGAGAAATACGGTTATTGAGCGCCTCACCAAGCCAGTGCAGGCTCAAATTGCCATCGTCGATGATAATAAGCTCGTCAGGGAGGCGAGTTTGCGCGAGAAGGCTTTTTAGGGCTGTTGCGAGCTCTTTTTCGCGGTCTTTAGTTGGGATAACAACGGAGATTTTCATAACCTGCTAGGTTACTTCATTTTTGCGCCCTTGTCAAGATTCGAAGCGGCTCGCCACGCCCAGGTCTTGACAAAAACCGCCTTTTGGAGTAGGGTGTAAGGCTCCCAACTTGCTGTTTTTGCTTTTGTTGTGCGTATGCATGGGGGCCTCTGCGTACAACCCAAACGTTGTGAACTCACCACACCGACGCTAAAGCGTCACGAGGAGATACGGAAGTGGAAACGACCAGCGCGAAGTACCCCCGCAAGGGGCTCATCACGATGTTCAGCTTCATCCTCGCTTTCGCCATGGGCCTCTCGGCCTGCGGCGGCTCGACCGACACGGCCTCCAATCCCCCGCCCGACAACGGCGGCGGGAACGGCGGTGGCGGTTCGGGTGGCAACGGTGGCGGAGGCGGCGGCGGAGGCGGCGGGACCACGGGCTACTCGGTGTTCGTCCGGGTGTGCGTGAACAAGAAGTTCGCCACCGACGACATCATGTACTACCAGATGGACGACCTCGCCACCATGCAGGCCGGCTACGCGGTCACGATCCTGAACGAGAACCGCGGCGCTTCCGACGGCAACACCGTGTGCTACGACGGCACGGTGGACACCAAGGACGGCCGCGCGGGCGACGACTGGGTCGGCATGGGCAACATGGGGAACAACCACGGCCAGTACGGCGCGTGGATCAACCCCTGGGAAGAGGGCTATAGCTGCTGGTGGAACGGTGACCGCGTGGACAACGTGATCATCGGCGAGAAGGGCGACTTCTTCGGGCACGACGACGGCTACCTCCACGCCTGGTTCTCGGAGCTGATCGATGCGAACGCGAACAACATCGCGCAACTCAACTCCGACGGCAGCGTGAAGAACCTCTACTCGTACATCAACGGCCACAACGCCCACGGCCAGGTGACGTACGGGCTCGACAACCTCTACGACTGACGATCGTAGCTAGTAGCGCCCGCCCAGCGCGAACGCGAACAACGTCATCGCGAGCAACCGCTCGCACCAAGTACGGCAGTAACACTGACGGACTTACCCCGCGGCAGCCTTCCTCTGGAAGACTGCCGCAGTTTTACATGTGGCAAAAACAAAATGCCATGGTTCAACAATTTCACCATGACATTTATATTTCTTGATTCGCGCCTGGGGTACCCGTTCGAAATGAGTACTTTGCGTTATTTCAACTGCGCTTCGATATCAGCTTGGAAGGCAGAAAAGCTTCCAGCGCCAGAGATCAAATAGGTTCCAGTGATAGAACCTGGAGTTCCTGTAATACCATTTTGCGCACCTTCGGTTTTGTCTGCAGTGAGCTCAGCCTGATATTGTGAGTTTTTGCTGGCAACTTGTGCGGCAACTTTCGAAACGTCAATTCCATCAATTTTCGATGTAACAAGCTTCACACTTGCTTCGTCGCCAAAGCCCGTGTTCTCACCATCTTGTGCGTTAAACATTGCTTCGCGCCAGGCAAAGAACTTATCAGGATACAAATCCCACACCGCGCGAGCGTACAAACCGCCGGTCAAAGAGTCTTTACCCAGGAATTGAAAATCTTTAAAGACAATCTTCACCTTTCCGGTATCAACATACGCCTGGATAATGGAAGGAAGCGTAGAAAGCTCGAACTGCTTGCAGTAGGGGCACTGATAGTCAGACCAATACGCAATCGTCACCGGCGCATTGGCATTTCCAATGAATGGGTCGCCATCGTTTTTGATATTCTTAATATCAACCGAAGGAGCCGCGCCGGTCCCCGCAGTGTTCGCGCCAGCAACCTGGTTAGTGGCAGTGTTAGCTTTATTCTTTGAAAGCGAGTCTTTGTTCATCCCAACAGCCACAGCCAAAATCAAAGTCACCACAACGATCCCAAGAGGAGCTGCGAGTTTGCCAAATTTGTTCATATCTATCTTTTGGGCTTCAGGCTTTGTTTCAGGCTTCATTTCGGAATTGGCGTCTTCTGGCTTTTTCATTTCTTCCATGTTTTTCGGAAATTAAAATAATGGACTACACCAATAATACTATGAGTCAGCCATATTGCAAAGCTAGATTTCGAGAGAGTCTTCTGGGGTGCCAAGAGGGAAAAACTCGATGCCGTCTTCTTTGAGCCACGTAGTAATTCGAGGAGCAAAGCTCTCATTGAAAGCATCCTGATAAATACCATCGTGAATCGCGATAGCTTTCTTCGGGCGCATGTCTTTTGCAAACTTTAGACCATCTACCAAACGCATCCACGGAGCGCCCATGGGAAGTGCCAACACGTCCATTTGTGGAAATGCGAGAAGAGCTGGATCAAGTGAATCTCCGGGATGCAAAAAACGGTCATTTACTATGAATGCGGTGTTTTGTGGGTTCGCATGAGGAATTGGCCCATGTTCAGCAGTGAAAGCCTCAATGGTCATGTCGCCGATTCGAACCGCTTGTTTGTGGGTCAGAACCTCAGCTTCAATACCTTGCTCTCGAAGTGCCGCTGCCACTTCCTGATTGCCGTACACTTTGCACGAGTTATTGTGAACGATTGTTTTTATGACATCGGGCAACATGTGGTCGGCATGGTTGTGGGTAATGAAAAGCGCGTCGATGCCAGAGAAGCTTTCGGGTTTCGCACGGCCCGGCATAAACGAATAGGAGCCAGGATCAAAAAGGATTTTTGCGTCTCCTTCAGTGACGAGGAGACACGAGTGATAGTAACGTTGAATCTTCATGTCTTGAGTATAGCATCCTATGCCTATGTCGCAAATAAAAAACGGCCCTTTCGGACCATTCTTTATCGATTTACATCTTTATCATCTTTGCCTTTATCTCGGCTGGGTCTAGTTTGCCAACCATGTCGGGATGTTTCATGCGAAGATGATTTTCTACGTCGCTGAAGAGCACGTCACCCGCTTCTGCGTGGCTTGGGCCTTCGGCGGTTAGTTCAAGTCCACATGCGGGGCATCGATACTTCATCATGTCTATGTCCATAATCCCTCCAAATTATTTTTGCGCAAAGAGTGTAGCAGAAAAATTGCCTTTTGTCAACGAAAGGAGAGCTTTGCCTCGATATACAAAATCGCCTTCCGAGAAGGAAGGAGTGAAGTTGATTTGGTGGACTGTGGGAGATTCGAACTCCCTATTTCAGCTATCTTGTGTGAGCCCTTTTGGTGGACCCGAGGAGATTCGAACTCCTGACCCCCGCTTTGCAAAAGCGGTGCTCTACCAACTGAGCTACGGGCCCACACAAGATAGCTGAAACCCCGCTTGGTGCAAAAGTTTCTTCAAAGGTGAATTAATAAACCTTATTAATTCACCTTTGAAGAAATAGTGCTCTACCAACTGAGCTAACAGCCCTCATTCAAATGTTTGTCTTGAGTAGTCAAAACAAACGCTGCACCACTATAACAGCATCGTTGAAATAAATCAAGCTCCGACGCGGCCGAAGATCATAATGATCAAAGCCTGCAATCCTCCCGTAATCCAGAGCAAGGCGCCAAGTATCACAAGAACTCCCACGAGTCGGTAAAATGTAACGGATCCTGCCTGACCAGCTCCGTGAAGGTGCTCTTCTGCCCATCGAATAGGAACATTCTGACCGAGGTACGCCGACTTCCAAACAATGAGTGTACAGATCGCTATAACGATGATGGCAATAACGTATTGCATAGTTGTGTTATTTTTTTCGGGTTCATTATACCGTGTTTTTCGTTTCGATAAAAATCCCTTGCGAAAGCTGCAAAAATATGCCAATATATCGCCATTGGAAATACCTCTTCAAGTGCCCTCCCCTTGTGGCACATACAAAAAAGAGGCCAAACAAAAAGCAAGGGAGCTCATATGCGTCCTGTATGTCGAAACGGATGCTCTTTATAATCTAAAGACACGCACACAATGGAAAAAGAAAAAGACGAAGCCGCCACGTGGTTGGAACGCATGGAAAAACGCCATGCCGACCACAAAGAACGTTGGTACGGCGATCCGCTTCCTTGGAAGGCATGGGGCTCCTGGTTTAGTTGGGGTTCCCCTGTTGGAATGGGAATTGGATGGACACTGTTCATCCTTCCGCTTGGATTCTTCTTGTGGATTCTCCACCTCGTTGGAAAATTCTAGAGAGATCTAAAATAAAGAACTCCTGTAGAAATGCGGGGGTTTTTTATTTTGCTTGAAATGAAAAGCACCCGCCGGCCCAAAACGCTGGGGCTGGCGGGGGAGCAGATACGGCCTGCTCAAGCCGTTTCGCTGGTCTTAGGCGGTTGCCTTCAGAACGAGCACCGTGACGAGCGCGCCGGTCAGGGAGGGGTGGGGCGGTGCGAATCCCACACGAACTTGGTCTGGTTCCCTTGGTGACTCACCTCCACGTAGCCATTAGGGTTGAAGGCGGACTCGTGGATACGTACTTCCCAGAATTCCTGGAAGTACACCGTCGGGAACTGCGGATAGCTCTCGTAGATCTTCCCGGCCTTCACGACCTTGTCCGGCCCGGAGAGCACCGTATAGTCCGAAGGGTCCATGCCGAGTTCCTTCTTCATGCAGGCGTGGAGCGCGTCGAGGTCGGGCACATCGAACGGCGTCTTCTTGGCCGGGAAGATACCCGGCCGCACTCCGACTTCCGCACCAGTGCCTGCGATGATCTGCTTGCGGGCGAGCAGATACTGGGACCCATCCGGTGACTGAACGGTCACGCAGACAGGTCGAGTCCAGGCCATGAGGATGCCGTCCTCCAGACCCAGTCGCCGCTGCTCAGACCTCACCTCGTGAACGAGCTGCTCGAAGGTGTCCGCCTTGCCGACGCCGAAGCTGGCCATGTCGACCCCCTTCCCCAACAGCAGGCTTTGGATGTCCTCGGCAAGCATGGACGAGTGACGATCGATGATGTAGCTTTCCACTGACAACCCTCCTCGTGAGACAGTCCATACTGCCTCATTTAAGTGTTCGTATCAAAATACAAAAAAAATAATACCTTGATAGGAACACTTAAAAACAAGAGTTTGTCGCTCCTTTGCTGCAAGATCCTTTGATTGTCCTGGTGGGCGGTCGAGGAGTTGAACCTCGGACCTCGTCATTATCAGTGACGCGCTCTAACCACCTGAGCTAACCGCCCGCATCCAAATTGCTTCGTCAATATAATAGAAGCAGAGCAAAAAGTCAATACGCGGCGAATATATCTTACGTGGCTGCATCAAATAAAAAACCGCAGGTTTTGCCCTGCAGTTTCTTACTTACAAAATTTAGAGACCCTGGAACCAGATATAAGTAATGAGCACACCAAGAGCTAAACCAATCAGTAGAAAAACCAGATGGATAGCAAGATTCATTTGGTGCTTATGATCGACAGGTTGTGACATACTTCCCTCTTTTTGTTTTCTTTATACGGAGCCAATATACCACAAAAGGGGTAAGTGCGGAAATATGAGCGTAGAGCTCGCCTAGTCAACAAACTCAAAGGTATCAAGCACCTTTTGTTCTTCGGGTTCAATGGAGTCATTTCCAAAGAACGAAACATTGTAGATTTTCTCACCGTGCCGCGCCGAGTACGTGACAAAAGAATCACTGCATCCCGGCCCATCGCAGTAGCCCCCAGGGAACTTAAAGATTACGGCATCTTCTTGCCCGAGCTTTGCTGTTCCAGAAGATTTTTGATCAAGGTAGAGATACTCAGAAAGCTTCGTTGCATCTTTGGAACTCTTAATAACAACCGCCGGTTTTGATGCCAGAAAGTTCACGCTGCCCGATTCGTTGTCACTTTTATTATCAACGCTGAGTTTTACGTATCCAGGATACTCAAAAGAAAAAGGCCAGCTGGCATCCTTATAGGTAACCGACTCTGATTCCGTAGAACCCGTTGTTTCGGTATTGGTATCCTCGTCATGCGAGCGTTCAAAGTAATATGCGCCGGCAATACCCAAAGCAAGTCCGAGAAAGACCAGGACAACATCAATAAGAATGGCCTTTACCCGCGAACGTTCCGATGTTGACATGACTTTAGCCGACGATGTCTCTTCGTTCATGTTTTTGTAAAATACTTCACTTTCACTATGCGCTTTTCAAAAAGAGGTGTCAAAAAAAACCACGGGCGGATTCATGGATTTGTGGGATTTTTCAATGTTGAGCGACAAGAGTCATCGGCGGCACTTTGGCTTGACACGGTCGAAAATCACCCCTACGATTGTCACACCTCGAAGTCCAAGAATGTAGGCACATCATGCGCGTTCTGGCAACGTTCCTCGCGTGGATCCGAGAGTTGCGGCAAGAGATCAACACGGTGTACTACGCCGACACCAACCAGATGGTGGATTTCTGTAGGCATCACAAAGGAGCAGTGCTCACGACCGACGCGTCGATCAGGGTCTGGTATGACGCCCGCATCGATGCTGCGGCTCCTGTCACCATCGTCAACGCCTTCGCCGTCGTGACGGCAGACGCTCCGAGCGGACAGCGAGCCGTCCTTCAGGACTGCACCGACCACCAGAAGTATCCGGCAGGGACGACGTTCAAAGAAGACGATGCCCGTGTCGAGGGCCCAAGGGCGACCGCAGCGGCTCGAGGCATCGCCCTCAAGGCGATGATCGAGGACGCGGTCAATCGAATCTGACGAACAGAAGGAGGTGTTTCGCACGGGAGTCCACGACCACCCGTGCGACTTCCAATTGGAAAATTTTCACAAAACAAAAACTGCGGCAAACCGCAGTTTAATGTTGCTTTTTCAATATAAGAGTGACGAGACTTACGACGGCGTTTTTATGTGTATCCTCAGATACACCCTGAACAGCCTAACAGTATATAGTTTACTATTATTTGAATGGATCTCGATCTTCCGAAGAAGATTTTCTTACCCATTCACGACTTGCTACATCAGAACATAGGGTCGAAGGTGTTTGTGAGAACAAGATCCTTCAACTTTAAGCCTAAGTTCCGTGTAACGATTTTACTCCCTAGAAAGGAGGTGATCCATCCGCACGTTCCCGTACGGATACCTTGTTACGACTTAGCCCTAATCACCGGCTCTACCTTAGGCCCCACGCCTTGCGGCACAGGGACTTCGAGTATTTCCGGCTCCTCTGACTTGACGGGCGGTGTGTACAAAGCCCGAGAACGTATTCACCGCAACGTGGCTGATTTGCGATTACTAGCGATTCCAACTTCATGGAGTCGAGTTGCAGACTCCAATCCGAAC
>CAYMIK010000019.1:0-18558 GCA_964390745.1 uncultured Candidatus Saccharibacteria bacterium | reverse complement strand
CGGTCAGAGTTGCTGGTCGGCGTGTTGGCCGGCCCGCTCGTTGTTCCGAGACAGCTACTGGAGCGCCTCCGGTGGGATGGGGATCATGAGAAAATGCCCTTCCGTGGGCGGCATCTCCTGGTTGGCCCCATCCGGTTGATGATTACGCGCCGCTTCCTTGGCGGCGCGTGCTGCTTGGAGCTGACGCTCGTACACTTCGGTGAAGCCAGGCGCCGCGAAGAAGTCGGGGGCGATACCGGGGTCTTCCC
Organism: uncultured Candidatus Saccharibacteria bacterium; assembly: GCA_964390745.1. Taxonomy (GTDB): domain Bacteria; phylum Patescibacteriota; class JAUYIX01; order CAYMIK01; family CAYMIK01; genus CAYMIK01. The sequence continues at coordinate 18,310 of CAYMIK010000019.1, read as the reverse complement.
AGTGCAGCAGTGTCACGCCGGCATTCGCGGGCGAAGCGAATCCCCATTTCTTGACGCCCTCGTTCGTCCACCCGGGCGCGTTCTTGGTGTCCAGGATGCACTCCTGGGCCGGGTCCGTCACGACGAGTTGCAGGATGTAGCCCGACTCGGGTGCCACATCCATCAGGAACGCCGGGTGGGCCTCGTCCAGAAGGACGTGGCAGTCCAGCATGACCTGCTTCCTGAACCGTTCACGGTCGGTGCCGAAGTAGTGAGCGCCGTCGCTCAAGAACTCGGCGGGAAACTCGTCCTTCGGTTGGATGATGATACCGCCGTCCCCCGTGAAGGCAACTGCGATCTCCGTGAGATTCCACAGCTTCCGTTGCTCCACGTGTCCGAAGAAGAGCTCTGGACACTTTCCGCTTGCGGGGAGTATCACCTCCTTGACCTTCCCGTCAGCGGTTGCGTCCGTCACTCTCCACGGCACGTCGTCACGGACGCACTCACGGCGAACCGCGTCGGCGTACGCTGTCTTCTGCTGCGCCTCGCGTTCCGCCTTGAGGGCGGCCCGCTGGTACGCGATCTCGTCGGCCGCGCGCTTGTTCGCGGTGGTGGCCGCCTTCTTGAGTGTGTAGTAGGTGCCCACCGCGAACACGAGAGCGAGTATCACTACGGCCAAGCTAGGGTTCCAACCCTTCCGTTTGTTCATCGTTCCTCCCCAGAGGGATTCATCTGCCCGGGTTTGTTTGTGTCCCGGCATGAGAAAATTGTCATCCAAAACAACTTTCTCATGCCAAGAACGCCACATTCTGGCACATCTCACGCAAATTGTCAACGATCACGGAAAGTTGATATACTACCGACATGACAAACATCGATTTAGTCGTTCGCACGTTGCGGAAAGCGACCAAAGAGCGCGGCTACGAAATACCCATCGTTACGGCCGCGCGTTATAAGTACAATACGCGATTCCATGTTTTGGTTACGGTGATCCTCACGGCACAGACGCGAGATTCTTTGGTTGCCAAGATGATGCCCCATATTTTTGCGCGCATTACATCGCCAAAAGATTTGGTGAAGATGTCTGAACGTGATTTGCAGAAGCTTATTTATCCCGTAAGTTTTTATCGAAACAAATCTAAGTACCTGAAGGCACTTGGAAAAATTTTACTTGAGAAATACCACGGGAAGGTTCCGGGAACTTATGAAGAACTTATCTCGTTGCCGGGAGTGGGCGAGAAGACGGCACATATCGTTTTGCATCGCGCGCATGATGCCCACGTAGGTATTGGCGTGGATGTGCATGTACATCGGATTTCTAATCGTCTTGGATACATTCGGACCCGAACGCCACACCAAACGGAGATGGCCTTACAAAAAAAGCTTCCAAAGAAGTATTGGGGTGAGTACAACTCTCTGTTGGTGAAGTGGGGGCAAAATATTTGCACGCCGATTTCGCCAAAGTGCTCCGACTGCGCGATTCGAAAGTATTGCAAAAGAGTTGGCGTGAAGAAGTCGAGGTAGGCTAGGAGCTTGGGTGGGGTTGTTGGTACCGGATCTATATTGATCTAATAAGTCACCCCGTTTTTGTAAAGTTTCTTGTTAGATGATATCCTTGTGTCATTAAACTGTTGGCAAGTATGAATATTGATTTTCTTAGAAATTTTGAAATGAAAACAAGAGAGATCCAAACGCCGTTTCTAGCCCTGGATTTAAATATGGTCAAGGTAAACTACAAAAAAATTGTTACAGTTTTTGATTTTGCAGATATCTTCTATGCAATTAAGGCTAACTATGACAAAAGCATCCTAGAGCTTTTAGATAAAGAAAATGCAAAGTTCGAGGTTGGATCACTTGGTGAGCTCGACAAGCTGGAACAGCTTGGTGTTGCTCCTAGTCGGATCATCATTAGCAACCCCCTCAAGGAGCCCGCTTTTATCCGAGCTGCATATAAGTACGGTATCGAGGTATTTGCGTTTGATTCAATGTATGAATTGGATAAACTGGCAAAATTCGCACCTAAATCAAAAGTTTTTGTAAGAATTGAAGTGTCCAATAAAGGAAGTGATTGGCCCTTAACCGGTAAGTTTGGAGTACAGCCTAGGGATGCTCTAGACTTAATGGAGCATGCAAAGCAAATGGGACTTAATCCGTACGGTGTTATTTTTCACGTGGGATCCCAATGTCTTAATCCAGAGAGCTGGAACGACGCATTGACTCATGTCAAAGATATCTTTAAATCGCTCAAATCCGCGGGTATAAATCTGAAGGCTATCAACCTCGGCGGTGGGCTACCTGTCGAAAATACCAAGAAAATACCCAGCTTTGATTTGATAGCTAGCAATATCAGGGCATTTATTAAAAGAAATTTTCCAAGCTCTACGCAAGTCATAATGGAACCAGGAAGGGCAGTGGTTGGCAATGCGGGCTTTCTCGTATCTACTGTTATTGCCAGGGCAGTAAGACATGATAAGAATTGGGTATCGCTGGACCTTGGTGTATTCAACGGTTTAGTTGATAGCCTTGGCGGTTTTGAGTGGAAATATGAAACAACTAAAGAAGGACCTCTTAAGAATTTCATACTCGCAGGGCCTAGTTGTGATAGTGCTGATAAAATCGCTACTTCTGTGGACCTGCCAGATATCCAGATTGGTGACCGGATATACATTCCTAACTCTGCAGCCTACACAACGGTTTATGCTTCGGATTTTGATGGCTTTCGAATTCCAAAGATTGTCTTAATGGAATAGAAGAACAGCGGCTCGGACTTTGTCCGTGCCGCTGTTCCCCGACCAACTCAGAGCTTCAATCCAGACTGAGCGCTGCGTAGACCTGCTCGTCCCCGATAACCAGCGTGACTCTTGAGGTCTTGCTGGTGCCAGACGCGTGCCGGCGATCGCACAGAGCCTTGAGCATCTCTGCGAGGTTGGGATTCTTGCGCTTGCTGAAGTCGAAAGCGGCTACCCCGGCCACCTCGTCGATGTGCTCGAACATGGGTCCGACCAACGTTGCGAACGCGTTGGAGTGACGGTGTGCCTTTTCGATGAACAGGCCTGGGAAGTAGAAGATCAACCCCTTCTTTTCTTCGAACTGGCGTTCCCAGAAAAAGGGGTTCTGGTACGCGATCCTTGCAGCTTTGTCCAGGTTGCTGCTGAGTAGACTAAATCCGATGACTACATCGTCGTCGCTCCAGAGCAGGTACTTGATGTAATCTGAGTCTCCCAGAGCTTCGGTCATGCTGCTTTTTGTGAAGCAAACCTGGTTCTGAGCGCACTCCACCTCGCTGCCCTCGAAGCTTGCGAAGTACAGATCGCAGATCTGTCTACAAAGATCCGGGTCGAGAATCTTGTCAGTTCTTGTGCATAGCACGTTGAGGTCTCCTCTGTTGTAGGTAGGGGCAACATATGGTATCATAAATCAAAAAGAATGTCAAGTATTCATGTGAGCCAAGTTGTTGAGTTGTTGGTGATAGCAATAAATGCTAGTCTTGGTTTTTATATTTTAGTGAGAGAGAGACCCAATAAGGTTTCTGTGGCTTATTTTTGCATGGTAATGTCGCTCTCTTTTTGGGTCTTTGCATCTGCTTTCTCTGACATATCGACAGATCTAGTATCAGCATTGCTTTGGGCACGTCTAGCGATAGTTGGACCATTCTTGTTTCCCGCATTCTTCGTTTATTTTAGCTATTATTTTTCTGGCCGCAATTTTAGCAATAAGAATAAGCTCGTTGTTGTGGCGATTCCTCTTATTTGTTTGACAACGTTGAATACATCTTTCAATATTGCTGAGGTTGAAAAAAGATCATGGGGGACTGATTACGTGCCGGGGCCACTCTATCTAGTCTTGCTAATCTACCTTATTTTGTATTTTACTCTGGCAATTAGAACTCTGCTTTTGTCATCGAAGAATAAGCCTGAGCTCAAGTCGCAGGCGCGTTTAATTTATACCGGAACCGTCCTTTTTGTTGTAATTGGAATTCTTACAAACTTGATTTTGCCTTCGTTTGGTTATGCAGAGGCGAGCTCGTATGGACCATCGGTCGGAATTTTTTTCGCAATATTCTCGATGTACGCTATTATCCGTCACCATTTGTTCGACATACAGGTCATTGCAGCTGAAGTGTTCACTGGGACCTTATCCATGTTGTTGCTGGTTTATATTTTCTTTGCATCAAGTGGTTTCGACTACGTGGTAAGAACGCTTATTTTTATTTTCGTTGTGATTTTTAGCTACCTTACAGTTAGAAACATGCTAAGAGAGATTAATGATAAAGAGAGGCTCGCAAATCTTTCGAGTGATTTAGAAAAAGCGAATAACAAGCTTCAAAAACTCGACAAAACGAAATCTGAGTTTCTTTCCATCGCATCGCACCAGCTACGAACCCCCATATCTGGTATTAAAGGATATCTTTCCATGCTTCTCGAAGGTGACTTCGGTAAAGTTGAAGACAAGCCGAAGGAAATCATCAAGTCGATCTACGATAATACTGAGCGTCTCAATGGACTCGTTAATGACTTCCTTGACGTTTCAAGGATCGAAAGAGGGAAGCTCGTGATGGAGCGTCAGATGACGGATATATCTGAAATGGTTGAGAGTATCGTAAGCAACTTTCAACCTGTTGCTGCTGGCAAGAAGTTAAAGCTTGAATACACTAAGCCTGCCATTGCGATTCCAAAAATCAATGTTGATCCAAACAAGTTGCGACAAGTAATATTGAATCTTGTTGATAACGCCATAAAATATACCCAAAAAGGTTCTGTGCGTGTGTCGCTCGATGGGCTGAACGATCGCTTTCGGGTGTGTGTAAGGGATACTGGTGTCGGTCTTGAGCCCGATGAGGTTAAACACTTGTTTAAGCCATTTGTTCGTGCACAAGACGCATCGAAGTCTAACGCAACAGGATCGGGGCTTGGTTTGTATGTTGCCCGAAAGATTGTTCAGTACCATGGCGGAAAGGTTTGGGCAGAAAGTGAAGGGAAGTCTCGAGGCTCAACTTTTTGTATGGAAGTACCCTTTGAACAATCAACCCTATCTGACCCTGACCCTGAGCCGTATTTGGAATAATAAAAGTAATGTTCAATTGGGTCTAGGATTATTAGACCTGACCTTTTTAATGAATTCTTAATAAACTTCATTTACACTGAATGAGTACAGTAATCATTGTTATTAAGACTATTGTTTGAACACCTTCCTCAAAAAACTAAACCCAGCATCTAAGACGCTGCTCTCCGCTCTTCTGGTGGTGACGCTTTGGTGGCTATTCATCCATGTTTTTGACTTGAGGGGCACGCTTGTGAACTATGTGTTTGGTATTGCTGAGGGTCTAATCCCTCTAGCTGCAGGCATATATGCAATGCGCAAGGTCAATCAGTGGGGGTTCAAGAGTGATATCGGAAGGTCGCTCACGTTCTTCAATATTGCCCTTCTGGGCTGGGGAATGGGCGTACTTGTGGAGGCTTATTATAATGTCTTTCTTAAGGTTGAAGTGCCCTACCCATCGTTGGGGGATCTCGGGTATGTATCGAGTATTGTGTCTATCGTGATAGGAACTATATTATTGGCAAAGTCGACTGGTGCTTCAGCTAGGATAAAAACTACTCAGGGTAAACTCTACTTTGTCCCCGTGTTTGTCCTAATCCTTTGTTTTACTTATTATTCGTTTTACTTTTTATCCCAGGGTAGCTGGGTTAACTTAATACATCAAGGTCTTGTAAGGGTTTTACTGGATATTTTTTATAATTTCAGTGATGTTGTGATTCTGTCTACAGGCACACTCATCTTCGGCTTGTCTGCGAGGTCTCTGGGAGGCATCTTTAAGGTTCCAGTCCGAATTATTCTCTTTTCGTTGGTTATGATTTATCTAGCTGATGTGCTATATAGCTATCAGGTAAATACTGCTACGTATTTTGTTGGAAGTATTGCAGATTTGCAATATGTATTTGCTTTTGCATTGCTCTCATTCGCTGTTCTACAGTTTGATCCAAACACTCTCCTGGGTCGAAGTCTTAAAGATCGCAACCTGTAGTCGCTATGGATATATACCACCAAATTGCCAAAAAGATAATAAAGGAGCAGGAGAGCATCGTTGGCAAATTAGCATGGAAAGAGGTCGCTAATATTCCTGGTGTGGAGTTTGTTAATGCTGAGAAGGAACAGGTTCAACTTTCTGAAAACAAACAAGAAGCAATAAATAATCTTGTGGCCTATTTTAATAGACTTTTTGGGAGAGCGTCTTATGAAGTTACTCTTGCGGCTGTTGCCGATATTCTGGATGAGCTATCACCAGAAGAAATTCCGGCAAGCTTACGAGAGCGAGGCGATGCGATAGAGCGCATAACTGAGGATCTATACAAAAGAAATGTTGAGTTGGCGGCAAAGAATGCGATGCTTTTTAAGTTAAGAAGTGAGCTTGAGAGAAAAAACGAGGAATTGGAAGTAACAAACTCTAAGCTGCAGCTACTCGATATGGCCAAGGATGACTTTATAAACATAGCCTCTCATCAGCTTAAAACCCCGGTGGCTATTATTCAAAACTCCCTAGAAGTGGCCGAGCGAAGAAAGACGTACGACCCTGAGCTGTTTGCGGCCTCGCGAAAACAAATAATAAAACTTAATAGAATCGTCTCGGAGATTCTTCTTGCAAGTAGACTTACGACAAAGAAATTCCAATCTACCAACCATGAAAGGGTTGTAATTGAGGATCTTGTAAGAAATATTATCAAAGAACAAGTGCAACTTTACGGAGCAAAGACTTTTCCGCAACTACATTCAAGCTTAAGTCCAGATTTCAGGCTAAGTTGTGATCAGCTTTATCTCGGTGAGGCTCTTTCTAATATTATTAGTAACGCAATCAAATATTCAGCGAATAAAGGTGAAAAGGCAGAGGTCGATGTATATTTGTCTCTCAATTTGGCAACGCATAGTTTTGAGTTTGTTTGCAGGGATAATGGCATCGGAGTGGGTCCAGAGGATCTTAAAAAGTTTTTTGACAAATTCGAACGTGCAAAGAACGCTCAGTCTATTGCCGCTGGATCTGGCCTAGGAATGTTTATTGCTAAGGAAATTGTTGAAGGACATGGGGGGAAAATAGGGGTTACAAGTAAGCTTATGTCCGGCACACAAATTACTATTAGTATTCCCTCTGGTTAAAAGCAAACTCACTTCCTTTAGAATCTTTTAATCTTTCTGTTTTAAACTTATCCTGTAATAACTTCTCAAATTTATGAACGAAGATCAGAAAAAGAATTCAAAAGTTCCGTTCGTCATGACGATCGTTGTTGCGATCGTGATTTTGATTGCAGGCGCCTTTGCGTACTCATTTTTTCAAAGACAACAACCAGCCAAAAATGATGATAAGTCCCAGAACATAACGAATAGCAATACTGCATCGGACGTGAAGCAGTACAAGAGTGATCTGTATCCAGTCATGTTTAGTTATCCGCAAAACTGGAAAGTCGTTGAATATGCTTCGCTCGATACCGTAGCCGCTTGTTCTGATTCTGGCCCAACCGGTGACGATGCTCTCAAGGGCACCTGTGTTATTGTCCAAAATATATCGCAAGACTCGTTCACGAAAGACCTCGCAGCATTTGAAAAGCAACCAGATCAAGCAATACATAACAAATCCTTTCTCGTCTACAAACAGAAAGCAGTTCAATCTGGTCAGCAATCATTATTCTACCTTCCAGAAGAAGGTAAGAACATCGTAATCAATGTGAAGGGGGAGACCGCTAGCTTCACGAAGCATCAAGAAATTATCGACAATGTCATGATAACCGCCGCAGTTAATACCGAAGCGGTTACCTATACAAAGTCCGATGCTACACGAGGCGGATTAGAATTCATAGACGGAGCAACTGACAATCAGGTCCTGAGCTTTGTGTATCCAAAAGGATGGTTTGTCACTACCGGTTCTGATTCGAAGAAGGTTACAATCGCGCAGCTAGACCAGAAGCTGGCCGAAGAGCCATCAGGATATATCATAAAGCTCGAGAAATCTTCCGAAGCCGCAAGTATTCCCACAAAATATTTTGACGACACGTTTGTCAAAGATTCACAGCAGGATTTCAGCGTCGGCCTCAAACTTGGCACCAAGACAAAGGTTCACGCAGGAAATGGCAGCGGAAGGGAAGACGAAATATACTACTCATTCAAGCTTGATGATGCTTCATATATAAATGTCAGTGTCATTGCGGCTCAATCCATCTCGAATGGCGAGGAGATTGCCGATTACTTTGTTAAGAAATTACCCCAGTTGTAACTTCTTAACAACAATGTGTCACGAATAAAAAGAGGATATCCACAAGGAGACCCTCTTTTTATAATTTCTTAATAATTTTTCAATAAATAGTTTAACGAATTCCTCTACGTTTAAAGTAGTCCCTTAACATCGCTGCGATGAGCAGCAAGGAGGAAGTATGAAGGTCGCGACGCTTTTGTCCGCGGTCTTGATCGCTCTCGTAGCGTCCAAGGCCAAAGCTGATACCCAGTTGTACATGCCATTCGGCTGTAGTGTGACGGCGCACGTCACCGTAGGTTCGACGTTTCACTCCAGCTACGAAGTGGACTGGAACATCGGGAGTGGGGAAGACGATGCGTGGCAGAATGTCGTAGCGGAGGCTTCGGGCACGGTGATCTATGCCGGCAACTCCGGCTGCGGTCTGGGCTACAAGGTCGTGATCGATCACGGAGGTGGCTCAACGACGACCTACGCCCACCTGCAATCTCCGCTCACGGTCGCCGTGGGAGACAAGATTTCCGTTGGTACCAACATCGGCTACGTCGGTGCAACGGGGTGGTGCCAGAGCCTCGGAGGTAAGCCCTGGTCATCGCATCTTCACACGGAGTATCGCATCAACGGTGTGCTGAAGCCGCCATACTACGTCGAAGCGGGCGGTTACATCTACGGCAAGGATCCGGCGTTCGATGGGAAAAGCTACTCGTCGGATAACTGCGACTACAACGGCCCACCGCCAACCGAAGGCGTTCCGCCTCGCATTACCCGTGCCTACGCAGTGGGGCAGGGCACGGCAAATCCCGAAGCATGGGATTCTGCCTGGCAAGAGAACGGCGGTGTTCAAGAAGTCGGTATCGCCATCAACTCGCCGTTCTGGAACGGGGATTATGTCCAGCAGGACTTTCTCCGTCCTCGCGATCTCGTTCACAGCATCATCATTCACAACGAGACCGGCAAGAATCCTCGCGCGTTCGTCATTCAGGACGCGTTCCACGACGCGTACCTCGGCTACGGAGGCCTCGCAGTTCTCGGTCCGCCCATCAGCAACAAGTACAACTTGGGGCCAGGGGCCGATCGGCAAGACTACGCGAACAAGTACATCGTTCACGATTCTCAGGGCTTCCATCTCTACAGCTACCCGTACGGCTTCGCACCCGGCCAAGGTTCGAGTCACAAAACCGCATTCCATGCGGGCTTCACGGCCGCGGGCGGCGACTTCTTCGGCAATCCGGCAGGTGCCATTTTCGTCGACAACGGTTACGAAGAGCAAATCATTCGTGATCGAAGCGGCAAGAACGTTCGCATGGTGCTCCTCCCTGGCCACGTTCGTGCCTACAGCGTCAAGAGTCAGATCTACGACGCCTGGATGGCAAGTGGTCACGTCTACGGTGGTTGGGGCCCGCCCACCTCGGACGAAGCAATCCTGACGGGCTCAACCTACGTGCAGTTCTTCCGATACGGCAAGGCCACGAAAGACTCGAAGGGTAAGGTGACCTTTACGCCCAACCCTTCCAGTGCACCTCGTAGCTACGCCCCGGGCGAAACCATGAACCCGGACCGCGCTGTTCACATCATCGAAGCGTACCGACGTAACGGCGATGCTGGTAAGCTCGGTGCTTGCACCGCGCCGTACGATATCAGCGGCTACAACTACCAGTACTGCACCGGCGGTTCCAACACTGGTGGCCGCAACGCCATCGTCTTGAACTACAACTGGGGCGGCTACGTCGCGGTGGTGGTTCGCGGTGCAATCGAAACCTACTGGGAAAGCACCGGCGGCATCGGAGGCCCGCTCGGTACACCACTCACCGAAGAGTTTCCGTCCACCATGATGGCGGGCTCGCAAGGTGAGGAGTTCAGTCACCAGAAGATGCAGTGGTACGAGTACGCGCCGCACGTCGGAAACTATCCGTACGGCTACGCGGTGGGCGACGGCTCTACGTATCAATCGGCATTCATGATTCTGCGCCGCTACGACGCAGATGTCGCTGGCTACCCCAAGACCTGGATCTACTGGTCTGGGCAAGCCCAGCTTCAAGATTTCGTGAACGGGCTCTATGGGAGCAACAGGGTCTCCTACGTTCACGATGCAACGAGCCGTGCGGCACGAGCCTACCTTATGAAAGGGGGAGTAGGCAAAAAGTGGTGGAGCCTCGGAGGCGGCACCTCCTACCTCGGGCTCCCGGTTTCGGACGAAGTTGTCAACGGAACCCAGGTCACGCAATACTTCCAGTTTGGTGTCATCTCGGGCGACACCAACACTGCGGTCTATCAGGACCACGCGTACTAGCCATACGCGCTCGTCATCTGTCCCGATCGAAGGCCACCTCGCAGAACATCGCGGGGTGGCCTTCATTCTTCTCTAGACTTTTCCCTCGAACCCTTGTAGAATAACTTCGAAGGAAATTCTTTTATTTATGCCAAAAAACGCTCGAGCTAACGCAACAAAATCATCAGAAGCACTCACCGATAAACTCCAGGCAATGCGCCACTCATGCGCACACCTTTTGGCGGCTGCGGTTCTTCGAATCTGGCCTGACACTAAGCTTGCTATTGGGCCTGCCATTGAAGACGGTTTTTATTATGACTTTGAATTCTCAAAGCCAATTTCTGAAACCGATCTTCCTAAAATAGAAAAGATGATGAAAAAGACGCTTCAAGACTGGAAAAGTTTTGAGCGCGAAGATCTTTCTATTGAAGATGCAAAAGAGCGTGAAAAAGATCAGCCATACAAGCTTGATCTTATTGAAGAATTTAGCAAAACCTCTGACTCGGTATCTTTTTACACCTCGGGCCGCTTTACCGATCTCTGCCGCGGCGGACACATCGAAAATCCCAAAGAAATGGGCCCATTTAAGCTCTTGAAGCTTGCGGGCGCGTATTGGCGTGGAGATGAGAAAAACAAGCAGCTGACACGAATTTACGGTACATGCTTTGCAACGCAAGAAGAGTTGGATGCGCACCTCAAGATGCAAGAAGAAGCAAAAAAGCGCGAACACAAGAAGCTTGGTCGCGAACTTGAGCTGTTCTTTTTCCACGAAACGGCGCCTGGTATGGCCTACTGGTTACCAAAAGGCGTAATTTTGTATAACAAGCTTGTAGAATTTTGGCGCGAAGAACACAAGAAGCGCGGATACCAGGAAATTGTTTCTCCACTTCTCAACAAAAAAGATTTATACATCACATCCGGGCACTTTGACCACTACTGGGATGATATGTTTACCGTAACAACTCCCGACGAAGAAGTCTACGGAGTGAAGGCCATGAACTGTCCAAACGCGATGGTGGTCTTTGGTTTCAAGCAACGAAGCTATAAGGATCTACCACTTCGTTTGTCGGATACGGACAACCTGCATCGATTTGAGCGCTCAGGAACGTTGAATGGATTGTTGCGTTTGCGTCAGTTCCGTCAGGACGATGCACACAACTTCGTAACCGAAGATCAGATTAAGTCTGAGTACAAAAATATTCTTGAAATCGTAGATCGATTCTATTCGATCTTTGGACTCAAGTATTCTTTCCGGCTCGGTACGCGCCCAGAGAGTTTTATGGGTGACATTGCGACATGGGATCGTGCGGAAAAAGAACTGAAAGAAATTCTTGAAGAAAGCGGTGTAGATTACTTTATCGAAGAAGGCGATGGTGCCTTTTATGGCCCAAAGGTGGATATTCTCATGAAGGATTCCATTGGTCGCCCGTGGCAGATGGGAACGATTCAGCTTGATTTTCAGCAGCCAAGAAACTTTAAACTCGAATATACGGATTCAGATGGAAAGAAGAAAACGCCCATAGCCGTTCATCGTGTTATTTATGGATCTCTCGAACGCTTCATTGGAATCATCACTGAACACTTTGCAGGCGCGTTTCCAACCTGGCTTGCTCCCGTGCAAGTTGCGGTATTGCCCATCTCTGACAAGCATGCAGAGTACGCGCAGAAAGTTGCTGCGCAACTTGCAGAAGGCGGAGTTCGTGTTGAAGTTTCTGATTCGAGTGAAACTATTGGCGCCAAGATTCGAAACGCTACAAAAATGAAAGTTCCATATCAGCTGATTGTGGGGGACAAAGAAGTTGCTGCGTCGGCTGTTGCGGTTCGAACGCGGGATGGAAAAGATCACGGCCAGGTTGCCCTTGAGAAGTTTGTGGCCGATATCGAAAAAGAAATCCAAGAACGATCGCTCTAGTTTGCATTTTCTCAACCCTCCTGTTATATTCCGCGTGAGCGACGAATCCCTCGTTGCTTTCCGCGCGCTCGGGTGAGAGGTTAGACAGGCTGGCCATGAGCCAAGGGCTTGACCGCCCAATTTTGTCTACTGGACTTGTGGCGAGGGGCCAAAAAATGCGAGAAGAGCCGCCAGAGCCGGAACAGCCCAGCCCTCTTCTAAAGCCGATCTTCCACCCACGCCCACTAACCCCTCTCGAGCGCGCGCAGTACCCCTCTAGAATCGCAAAACAAAACTTGTGTTATAATATTTCAAGATGTCTGAAAACAAATATCACATTCGAATTGCCCGTGACGAAACGAGGAGTATGGGCCGTGCAGAACGACTTTGGTACAAGGGAACAGCCAAATGGTTTCTTCTTTTTGGTCTGATCGTTTTGGCGGGTGTTGGTTCAACACTTGCATATATGAGTGTTAGAACGAGTCCGGTTCCGAGGGTTTCAGGAGCTCGCATTATTAACCCGATCGTCAAAGACACGGCGCCACATTTTTATTTGAAGATTGAGAGTGGCTCGGCATCGATTCAGCAATCCAATCAGGCATCGTTTCAAAAAGCAAAAAACGGTGCGATCCTGGAATCAGGTGACAGAATAAAGACTGACACCAAGACGTACGTAACACTTATTTCCAACCAAAACAGCATACTGCGCCTTGGCCCAAACTCCGCCCTTGTCTTTAATGATGTTTCGGCGCCATCGGAAAAGATATTTCAAACCAACGCGAAGCTTGATTCGGGTCAACTTTGGGCAAACATCGTTACAAAAAAAGATGAAAAAGTTGCGTATACAATATCAACGCGAAACTTTTTGGTAAGCGCACAGAACGGAACGTTTTCTGTTGAGAATTCTTCGCTGCAACGTGTTTCTTCGCAAAATGGAAAAGTGAACATCAAGGAAATTTCCGATTCGGCCAACTCTGATTCGATTTTGAAAGATTCAGTGACGCACGAATATGCACTTGATACGGGCAAGACGGTGACCTACACCGGAAATGGAACGGTGCAAGCCCAGGTGGTTGCAACGCCATCAACCATTACAGGATCATACTGGTGGACCTGGAACGTGGAACAAGACGCTGCCTACAAACAAAAGATTGCGAATGCCGTTTCTGAGGAAGGTCCGCCACTCGCACTTGATGACCAGGCGCAAGAATCAACGGGCGACTCTCGCTTCTACACTGTCTCCGGCCGCACATCGCTCGATGCGCGGATTTTTGTAAATAACTTCGAGATTCAAAATAATCAGGGTGCTTTTTCGTATCAGGTCACCTTGCCGAATTTGAATACGACAAAATCTTTTAATGTAAACGTCGTGTGTATCGACTCTTTGGGAAACAGAACCGAAAAAACTGTTACTCTCACATTTGGCGAAGGTGACACCGATGTCGTTGCTTCAAATGGTGTAGGGTTAAATCTTGCTTCGAAGAGCGTGGTTGGGGGAGTGGAGCTGACATGGAATAAGGCTGGCTCTGGTTCATTTGATGGATATCACGTGGTTCGATCGGAAAAAAGCTCAGACATTAGCTATCCAAAGGATGATGAATACGGAAAAATCACCGACAGTGGCATTACAACCTACTTGGACGCTAATGCGCAAAACAACACGAAGTATTTTTATCGCGTGTGCGTAAAAAGTGGTGCGGGTCGTTTTGATTGCAGCAATGTTGTGGAAGTAACCTTTATTCGTCCGCCCGCAGTGATTGTGCTGCCAGGATCAGGCTCTGAAGGCGACGGTTCCGGTGAAAATGGCGGCGGTGGACTGCACGTGCAGTAGATTTGCGAATACAATATTTCTCGTGTACTATGGAGCCATGAGGGTATGCCCCCTCACTTTTTAGCGTGCTTGTACGCGAGGAGGACGAACGTTGACTATGACGTATGTAGTCGTGGGTGGAGACCCACGGGCGCACGATATCCTGAGGGCGATCGGGCACGGGTCGGTGGGAGACCCTGCCCGTCGAATCGCTCTCTGCCGGAAGGATCACGGGATCGCTTCGACGCAAGGAATCGAGGTGTTCGACCCGCGTGACATCACCGATGTCGACCTGTTCCTGTTTCGAAATCGGGTGGACATCGGCGTGATCTCTTCGGAGACCGACATCGTCAGGTGGAGCAAGATCTTCGGCGATAACCAGATCTCGTGCGCGGCTCCGACGACAGGCGCACTCGCGATCACCGAAGCCAGCAAGTTCGAGAGCTGGCGAATCGCCAAGAAGGTCGGCACGCCGGTGCCGCAAGCGTACCGGTTCGATGATCCCGCCACGGCCAAGAACCTGGTTCGGGTCATGTTCACTGAGCTGGCGTATCCGCTCGTCATCATCAAGGCTGACGGTTTCGCTGCCGGCAAGGGCACGACGTGTGCCCGATCCGTCGAAGAGGCCCATGCTGCGATCGACGACGTGCTGGTGAAGAAGCTCTTCGGCGAGCAGTCGTGCGTCGTCGTGCAGGAGCCGGTCGTGAACAGTGACGGCGACATGAACCGGCCGCTTCAAGAGTTCTCGGTGCACGCCGCCGTGTTCGGCCTCAACTACGTGATGTGGCCGACGGTCAGGGATTCCAAGTACCTTCGTGGTCAGATGACGGGTGGTACTGGTGCGTACATCCTGCCCAATCGCGTCTGCGACGACGCGTTCAAGACTCGCATGGAGGGGCGAGTCAAGAAGTTTCTACACGAGATGACGCGCCGCGGGCACGTGATGCGCGGGTTCTACTTCCCCGGCTTTGCGGGAGACCCGCCCAACGAGCAGGAGCTGGAGAAGAACGTTCGAATGGGCTGCCCCGAGTCCGGTCCGCTCATGATGTACATGCGGGGCTGGCAGTTCCGTGAGCAGCTTGCTTTCGCTTCGGGGCATGAGTCTGGAAAGTCCCACCCCTTGTCTGCCGTGATGAGTGGCACCTACCTGACCTGCATGCTGATGACCCACGAGTATCCACGTAAGGGTCACGCCGGCGGCGTGCAAATCCACAACCTCGACGAGATCGCGCGTCGGTTCGGGCTCGATGGTCGAGTCACCATCAGCCATGGTGCTACCTCGTTCAACAGTTCGACCGGCGAAGTTCGCACCGTTCCCGACGCGGGCCGCGTTCTCGGGATCAACGTGAACGAGGGCACGATGACGGCCGCACGATCGCTGATGCGCGAAGTCATCGGCATCATCGATTGCCCAGACCTGCAGTGGGATGAGACGGTCGGCCTGGAAGAGGAGGAGTGGGAGAAGGGGCAGACCGGCTGAAACGCGCCCCTCCGTTACGACAATAAACTTACGGTAGTGAACGCATTACCAACCTGGCCGCGCTGACTCTCTGGGAGGATGAGTCGGCGCGGTGCTTCACATTGACATCTTTTTTCAAAATCGTATAATACATTTAGCACTCGGAAGCCTTGAGTGCTAACCCATAAACGACCAAATATACAAAGAATATGGAACCTCGTAAGCAAAAATTGCTCAATTACATCGTTGACCAGTACATTCACAAAGCCGACCCCGTTGGCTCCCGTGAAGTTGCCGTATCCGGCTTATTTGACGTATCGCCAGCCACGATTCGCAACGAAATGAACGATTTGGAACAAGAAGGGTACTTGGCGCAACCACACACCTCCGCAGGGCGAGTCCCGACAACCAAGGGCTATCGTTTTTATGTTGATCAGCTGCTCCACAAGAATTTAGAAGCTGCACGAGAGCAAGAGCTGCTTCGTCGCCGCGTTTCGGTTTTGGAAAAGCAGATGGATCAGGTGATTCGAGCAACGGCCAAGGCATTGGCAGAGTTCTCACATGAAGCTGTCATTGGTGCTTCGTCTGAAGAAGCGTACGCTGCGGGAATTTCGAACTTGCTTCGAAAGCCCGAGTTCCATGAATCAGAAAGTGCCTACGAAATTGCTGATTTGTTTGATAATCCTGAACAATATGTTCATAAGCTGCCACACAAAGAAGGAAAGTCTCCGATTCAAGTGTATGTTGGTGAAGAAACGCGCGAAGGAAAGAAATTGAATTGTAGCTTCGTTGTTTCCGAGTTTCGAACACCTTCTGGAGAGCAGCACTACTTGGCCTTACTTGGCCCAACGCGGATGAACTATCGAAATAATATTCGGTTGATGCGATACATCACCGAGCTTTTGTCTGGCGGTTTGTTGATAGCCTTAATATTTGTAACAGTGAAATAATATGGAAGACGATAAAAAGAAAAAGAAAGATTTGAAGGAATCTGCCACTTCGAACGAGTCTGCGAAAGCAGACGAAGCTGCGCGTCATGCTGGCGCCGAGGATTGGCAAGCAAAAGCCGAAGAATATCTTGAAGGGTGGAAGCGCGCGAAAGCAGATTTGGAAAATTTTGAAAAGCGATCGCAAGAAGAACAGCTTGCAAGCGTCAAATATGCCAACAAGAAATTGGTTTTGGAAATTCTTCCTGTTTTGGATAACTACGACCGCGCGTTTGATTCAATTAAGGAAGAAGATCGCGGCAATGCATGGGTAAAAGGATTTGAATACATTAAAACCCAGCTCGAAACAATTCTTGCCAACAACGGCGTGGTGCGTTTTGAAAGCCGTGGCAAAAAGTTTGACCCACATTTCCACGAATCTATTGCAACGGTAGCCGGCGAAAAGGATGTTGTGATAGAAGAAGTTGTTTCTGGATACACGATGGGAGAAAAAGTTATTCGCCATGCCAAGGTGAAAGTAGGGAATGGGGAATCAAGTGCCGCGAAATAAGCGAGTTGCAATTATCGGAACGTGGCAGTCAGAAAAAGCCGCACCTTATAAAACTATTCTGCAAGAACTCGGAAAGCTCGTTGCGGAAAAAGGATATGAAATTGTTTGCGGAGCAGGAAGCACTGGAGTATTCTCGATTGTTCTGCCTGCATACAAAGAGCATAACGGGAAGAAAATCACTGTATTTCTTCCAAAACTTTCTGAAATGAAGAAGGTGGGAGAAAAGAAGTATGTTGGAGCCGATGTCTATGTGCCAACAAATGCCTCATACCCCGTAAGAAACTCAATCATGGTAGAGAAAGCTGACGTGCTGGTTGCTGTCGCGGGAGGGCTTGGGTCTCTTGGTGAAATCATCGCTGGATACAAAGACTTTCACAAACCCGTCTTCGTCTTCAATTCAAAAAAGGTGAAAAAAATTGCTCCGGATTGCTACGACTTCCTGCAAGGTATTCCAGAGCTCAAAAAAGGTGTTACAACCTTTTCGAATATGCAGGAACTTTCAAAATTCTTGGCGAAGTAATTCGCCTGTCCATCGTCGCTCTTTACGTGGAGATTAGCCTCAACACATAAAGGGTGACGATGGGCACAATGCTCGAAAAAGTAATTAAGTAAAGGAAACCTATGCCAAAAATTATAGGAATCGATCTCGGTACAACTAACTCGGCTATGGCCTTCGTTGAAGGTGGCAAGCCAAAAATTATTGAAAACAAAGAAGGTAACCGAACCACGCCTTCCATTGTTGCCGTCAAAGGCGACTCTGAACGCGTTGTGGGTCAATTGGCAAAGCGCCAAGCGGTCACCAACCCTCACAACACCATTTATAGCATCAAGCGTTTCATGGGAAAGAAATTTTCTGACCCAACCGTGGCGCAAGATGCAAAATTGGTGCCATACCAAATTCGTGAAGCCTCAAACGGCGGCGTTGAAGTTGAAATGAGCGGCAAGTGGTATAGCCCACAAGAAGTTTCCTCAATGATCTTGCAGAAATTGAAGACCGACGCCGAAGAATACTTGGGAGAAAAAATCACTGAAGCCGTTATCACGGTTCCCGCATATTTCGACGATAGCCAACGCCAGGCAACTAAAGACGCCGGAAAAATTGCAGGCCTTGAAGTAAAACGAATTATCAACGAACCAACAGCTGCTGCTTTGGCCTACGGTTTTGACAA
>CAYMIK010000018.1:0-20756 GCA_964390745.1 uncultured Candidatus Saccharibacteria bacterium | reverse complement strand
AGCTGCCAAGAAGGTAGCAAAGGCCGAAAAGGCAAAAGCAGAAGCAAAGGCCCAAGAAGACGCCACCAAGCCTGTGAAGAAAGCTGCTCCAAAGAAAGAAAAGAAAGCAACGGCGAAAAAGGCCAAAGCCAAGAAATAACGAACGTCATTACAACATCCCCTTTCATGCTATACTAGTAGCGTTTTCGGGGATGTTTTTTTAGGGCAAATTTTATGGACGAAAAAATTCAGCACATCATCAAGCGTTCGCAAGAAATCAATGAAGCATTGAACGATCCTTCGATTGTTTCGAATCCTGCCAAACTCAAAGCGCTGACACAAGAACAATCCTCGATGGAAGACACGCTAAATACTATCCACGAATACCAAGCCGTTCAACAATCCATAGACGAAGCCAAAGCCATCATGAATGGCGAAAGTGATTCCGAACTCGCAGAACTTGCGAAAGCAGAACTTGTAGAAAACGAAGGAAAGCTCCCAGAACTAGTAGCACACCTTGAACTTGCCCTGCTTCCCAAAGACCCAAACGATTCCAAAGACGTCATCATTGAAATTCGTGCTGGTGCCGGTGGCGACGAAGCTGCATTGTTTGCCGCTTCCCTCTTTAAAATGTATACGCGCTACGCCGAAAACAATGGATGGAAAGTTTCGATTATGAACAATAACCGAACGGGCATTGGTGGCACCAAAGAAGTTATCGCAGAAATTCATGGAACCAACGTCTATGCCGATCTTAAGTACGAAAGTGGCGTGCATCGTGTACAGCGAATTCCCGAAACCGAAAAGAATGGACGTGTTCACACCTCAACCGCTACCGTTGCTATTTTGCCTGAAGTTGAAGACATTGAAATGGAAATTAAGCCTTCTGACTTACGTGTTGATGTGTACCGATCGGGTGGACACGGCGGACAAAGCGTGAACACCACCGACTCCGCTGTTCGCATCACCCACATTCCAACGGGAATTGTGGTAACATGTCAAAATGAACGTTCACAGCTCAAGAACAAAGACCAAGCGATGAAGGTGTTGAAGACTCGCCTCTTTGAAGCAGAACAAGAACGAAAAATGAAGACTGAGGGTGACGCGCGAAGAATTCAGATTGGTACCGGTGACCGCTCAGAAAAAATTCGAACGTACAACTTCCCGCAAGATCGCGTTACCGATCACCGCATAAAGTTTTCTACTCACGGTCTCGACAAGATCATGGAAGGCGCCATTGAGCCACTTATTCAAGAACTCAAAAAAGCAGATCAAAATGCAAAATTGGCAAGCGATGTCGGCACGTCATCTGCCGCATCCGCAAAATAAAAAAGTAGCAAAAACCGAAACATCTCTTTGGACAAAGATCAAAAAGCACAAAGATATTTTCAATGTCTTTTGGATATTTGTTTTGTGGCGCGCCGTTATTGAGTTGCTTGGCCTTTTTGGAACACACGTTTTTGCTTCATGGTCAAAGGGCTCCCCGTGGGACGCACGCGTTACCGCCATGACGAATTTATGGACCCGGTGGGACTCTGGTTGGTACCTCACGATCATTGAACGCGGTTACCAGTGGGTTGATCCAGCCAAAGCTGCATCCAACGTTGCCTTCTTTCCCCTCTACCCTTTTCTTGTAAAGATCTTTTCGTTTCCGCTCGAAAGCAATCCCTTTTTAGTTGGAACCATACTCTCCTCAGTATTTCTTTGTGCCGGGCTGATCTACTTCTTCAAACTCGTTGAGATTGACTACAAAGCCGAAGGCGCCTACCGCGCACTCACACTCCTCTTGGTGTTCCCGCTTTCGTTTTTCTTCGTTACCTTTTATACTGAGTCGCTCTTTTTCTTCGTTTGTGTTGCATCTTTGTACCATGCGCGACGCGGCCAATGGCTGGCAGCAAGTATTTTTGGCTTTCTCGCGGCTTTCACGCGCCTCGTTGGTGTAGGTCTGTTCATTGTCCTTATTGTTGAATACTTGCAGCAAATTGGATGGCGCATCTCCAAAATTCGTGCCAATATTGGCTACCCCTGGCTCGTAACACTGGGGCTGTTTGCCTATATGTACATGCTCAAGGCTCGATTCGACAGCTCGCTTCTCTTCTTTAAAGTTCAGGCTGCTTGGCATCGATCACTTCAGAATCCGTGGCCGATGCTCCACGATTATTACTGGCCGCTTGTAAACAACATCGCCACATATTCAGATAAATTACTATTGGCGCACGCCTTTGATTTCTTTTTCTTTGTTCTGGGCGTGGCACTCGTTGTTCTGTGCTTTGTGTTTCTCAGACCAAGTTATGCCCTCTTTGCGCTCTTTGCCTTTGTGCCACCCGTACTTACCGGTAGTCTCGAAAGCATGGGACGATACATGCTCGTGATCTTTCCATTTTTCATCCTCTTGGCACGATTCGCAAAATGGAAACCGTTTGAAATTTTCTCCATCACTATAATGACTCCTATTCTGGCATATGGTATTTGGCTTTTCGTAAACTGGAACTGGGTTGCATGACCATACAAGAAGTTATCCAATTTGCCACAGACAACGGGGTGGATGTTCTTGATGCTGAGCTTTTATTAGCCAACGTTCTTGAAATACAGCAGTCATTTATCTTGGCGCACGAAGAGGCAGAACTCACAGAACCGCAAGAAAAGAGCATCAAAGAACTGCTCGCACAACGCTCACGGCATGTTCCACTTGCCTACCTTGTTGGCACGAAGGAATTTTTTAACCTTCCTATTCAGGTGAACGAACAAGTGCTGGTGCCACGCCCCGAGAGCGAAGAAGCTATTGAGTGGATACTCAAAAAAGCAAAAAGTCAGGTCGTCGATAGCATTCTTGATGTTGGCACAGGAAGCGGCGCACTTGCCTGCGCTCTTGCCAAAAATCTCCCACAGAGCACCGTAACGGCTATCGATACAAAAGAAAAAATTCTCGATGTTGCCAGAGGCAATGCGAAGAATCTTGGCCTAACAAATATTGAGTTCAAGAAAAGCAACCTCCTTGAAGGACTCGACGAAGAACAGAAGCTTGATGTCATCATTGCTAATCTTCCCTACCTCAACCCCGAGTGGCAACGCGACCCTTCGACACAGCACGAACCAGCAGCAGCACTGTATGCGGAAGAAAATGGCCTTGGGCTGTATAAAAAACTTCTTGGCACCTTACGGGGCCACCTCAAAGAGAATTCTTTTGGAATCTTTGAGGCCGACCCACGAAATGCCAGTGAGCTTCAGGAGATAACCAAGAAAGCATTACCTCATTCAAAGGTAGAACTCAAAGAAGATGGCGCCTCGCTGCCCCGTTTTGTGACTTTTGAAAAATCATAGGAAGCCTGCTACAATACGCGCATGGAAAACTTGCCACCACAAAACAAACAAGAAGAAATCGTTTTAGGTATTCCACCGGAACCTAAACTTTTTTACTATATTCTCTCGTTTCTCATATTCCCCGTAGGCCTCTTCTTTGGTCTTGTCTATCTACGAAAAGATGGCATAGAAAACATCGCCTTTGCCACAAGGTCGCTCATTGCAGCAAGCGTTCTTCCTGGCATGCTGCTCTTGATTGGAGTTATTTCACTTCTTATACTCCGCTAAATCGAAGCCGCGGAATAAGCTCTACGTTCAAGTAGTGCCAAAAAGTTTCATACCCTGCTCCCATAACAAGCGGGAGTATTGCCGTTACCAGAACGATAAGAAACGAACCTGCCAAGAACAGTCTTTCGATGTCAGAAAGCTTTACTGTCATGTATGTTTTTCGTTTGTCTATTTCCTTTACGTATACTGTAAGTCTCGCTATATTCTCCACTATCCAATCAGCTACCACGAGACGCGAAAGAATGCGGAGGAGATTTTCAAGCTCCACGAGTTGCAAAAGTCGCACGCTGTTTGAAAGAGAGGCAGCAAAGGTGAAATGAAAGATAAACCCAAGTGCAAAGGCAATCGAGAAGAGAAAAAAGTCAAAGAGAAATCCGTCTCGAAATGCATAATACGCTGCGCGTCGTGCACTGTTGGTAGTTCGATTGTTGCTATGCCAATGTTTCAAGAAATCTAGCAGGAAGTGGACAAGAATCAAAATGAGAAAAAACCCGAGGTTAAAGAACACACTCAGGATAATCGAAAGCGCCAAAAAGAGAAAGAAAAAAGGCCAACTCTCATCATGCGTTGAGATGAATCTCATTACACGTGGCGACATTGGCCCTTCCCCCTTTTATATTCGTTAGATTACTCTGACTTCGGCTCTGCTTGTGGTTTTGCTTCACCGTCTGCAGCTTCTTCGCCTGCATCTGCAGCTTCACCTTCAGCTGGCTCTTCCTTCTTGATGCCTTCAACCGACTCAACGTCTTCTTTGACTTCTTCGTTCAAAGCTTCAAGTTCAGCTTCGCTTCGTGGTTCTTCAACAAGAACGATAACTTCTTCAAGCGGAGTCTTTACTTCGATGCCTTCTGGAAATTTGACGTCTCCAACGAGAATAGAATCTCGCAAGTTCTTCAATGTTGAAACATCAACCGAAACATCGTGAATAAGATCGCCAGGCAAACATTCGATTTCAATCTTGTCGATGTTGGAGATAAGCACACCACCCTGCTCTTTTACGGCAGGAGCCAAACCAACGATCTTAATTTCAATTTCAGCCGTAATCTTTTCGTCCATGCGAATCTGGTGAAAGTCGATATGCAAAAATTGGTCAGTAACAGGATCAAGCGCAACAGAAGAAACAAGAACATTTCGTTCTTCGTTACCTACCTTCAAGGATATAATAGTTGATCCACCGGCCTTGCTGTAAAGCTTTTCAAACTCCTTATAGTCTACCGAAATAGCCGTTGGCTTTGTTCCGTGACCATAAATAATGGCTGGAATTTTACCAAGAGAACGAAGAGCCGAGGCTCCACGCTTTGTGACTTCACGGGATTCAGTTGTAAGTGTAATTTTTTCCATATTAAATCGCGACAAACGTTATTTTCGTAGTGCACTGATACTACAATACAACCCACTTTCTGTCAAGGATTCCTAGCTAAAAATGCGTTCAAGAAGGGTTTTTGGGTCTTTCTCGTAGAAAAGGCGTTCTCTTCCGCTTTCCGGCATGCCAATTGCCTTTAAGAACTCCATGAGGGCCTTGGGCGTATTTCCCGCACCTTCGAGAATACCAAACTTCTTTCCCTTCGCATGAAACGCTACGAGTCCTGCCGCGGCAGCACGATAAAAGCCGCCCGCAAAGATCACGGCATCGGAGGCCTTGATCATGGCCTCATAGTACGCAAGTGAGTCTTTTCCTCCCCCAATAAAGAGAGGCTCTGACCTGTTCGAAAGCTTCACGCCATGCTTTTCGAGCGCACTGCGGGACGAAAAGAAAGAATATTCCAGCGTATGTTCTTTGGAACTTCTCAAAAATGCCTGCCGGCACACTTCCTGCAAGCCCATTTGCCCGCTCAAAGCAAGGACGCCTCCAGGCATCTCCCCTATGGCTGTTCCCAGCGCCGCAAGAAGCGGTTCTGCGGCCTTTGTTTCTGCAACTTCTTTTTCGCGGCCCGTAACACCCATTTTAAGTTCCAAAGCCGGCGCAATGACCCCAATAATCTTTTTCATTTGAATTCAATTTCCTTTCGATGAATATAGACACTTTCAACAAGCCCGAGTAATGCCATGGTCGCAAGAATAGAGCTTCCTCCATAGCTGACCAATGGCAATGGAATTCCCGTCACGGGCATAACTCCCAAATTCATTCCAACATTCACAATGATCTGCACCAAAAATATCGATGCAACTCCAATAGAAACAAACATGCCAAAGTCATCGCGCGCAACGTGGGCAATCCAAATCATACGAACAATGAGAATAGTAAAGAGCCCGAGCAAGAAAACGCTTCCACCAAAACCCAATTCCTCTGCTGTTGCGGCAAAAATGAAGTCCGTTTGTTGTTCAGGCAAAAAGTTGAGTTGGCTTTGTGTTCCCTGTCCCAAACCTTTCCCCAAAAGACCGCCGCTTCCAATAGCAATTTGTGACTGATGCACGTTATACCCCGCAGCGAGTTGTTCTTTTTTTGCCTCTTCAGTTGTTGCCTTACTTTGATTCATAAATACCAAGATTCGATCTTGCTGGTATGGCTTTAACTGCGTCCAGCCAAGCGAAAGAACAAAAACACCCGCAATGGCCAATAACATGAAGTGGCGCAAGCGAATCCCTGAGGCCAAAAGCATGCCTAACCATAATCCCACATACACCAAGGCAGTCCCGAGGTCAGGCTCAAGAAGAATAAGAACAAAAGGTATTACCACATAGACAAGCGAGCTCAAGACCGACACGAGACGCTTTCGATCTTTGATGTGTTTTGAAAAGAAATTCCCAAGCACGATAACCATCACGAACTTCCCTACTTCAGAGGGCTGGAATCTGTAAAATCCCAAATCAAACCAGCTGTGTGTTCCACGGACATTCGTTCCCAAGAATAGTACCGCAACAAGGACAAGCATCATGGTAACAAAAAGTATCTTGGCATAACTGCGCCATGCGCGATAGTCAATGAGACACATAACAACAAAGACAACAAGACCAAGGACGAATGAAAGTCCCTGCTTTTGTGCGCGAGTAAATCCTTCCGCAACATTCAGCGTAGTTGAATAGATGACAACCAAACCTAATGCCGACAATAAAATCATTGTCGCAAATGTGACCCAGTCGAGTTTTCGGATGAGTGATCGAATCATGTTGGTACGAACCGAACAGCGCTCTTCACGCAGGAACTAGAACTGCACCTGACCACCCGTTGGTGGTATAAGGTTAGCCTGATCCATGCCGTTCGTATTGGCAGTAATTTCATAGGTTACGGAGGGATCGAGGCTTGTTGGAAAATGCAGCTCAAAGTAACGATTTTCAGAGGGTTTTAAGGTATTGATCTTTGCAACGTTGTCAGAAATAATTTTACCCGTTGCGTCCTTCACAATCATAGTAACATTCGAGACGTTTAATGCAAAGTTGCTGTTGTTTTGCAGAACACCGGTAAAGACGGCTATGCCATCGGAGGTTCGTGGAGTGAAGGTTCTATTGCGAATAGTCAACGGGATACTCTGTGTTGAAACAGAGGCCGCAAAGTCGCCCGAGATCAACGAAATTTGTACCTGCGTCGCAGCATTTGAGGTTGAAAGATTGGGTTCAACTATAATTGTGTCGCTTCCGGGATTCACATAGCTTACATTCACATGCGACTTGAGCGTCTCGCCAGAGGCAGAAAGCAATTCCACTTTATAACGAAGGTTAGTAACTCCCCACGTCTTGTTGGCGTCGTGAATGGTAAAAATCACATCGTATACTTTGTCACTCACAGCAAGCAAGGTGGTATTCTGAAAGGTAATATCACTAAAATCACCCGGCGTTACCGCCTTGTCGCATCCGTCAGGAATTTTATCATGATCTTGGTCTACGGAATCATCATACCCTGGGCACAGATCAAGACCATCCGATACACCATCATGATCGCTGTCAGGTTTTGGAAGAACGGCGCGAACGCCTAAGTAACCAAGATAAAATACCACCGCGAAGAATATTAGCCCCATGACAACAAAAACACTTCGCTGAATACCAAAGGCATGCTTTTCAAAAAACTTCATTCGCTGAAACTTTGTTTCGATGACGGTGTGTTGTGCGATGCCAGTTTGGGGATCAAATTTTGCTGTTTCGATGGTGCTCCTGGGTTTCCCTTTGCCCAGAATCGACGAAAAAAGTCCCGGCTTTTTTTCTTTCGCTGGTTGTTGCTCTGCTGGCACTCCCGTTGGTTGATTGGGCGTTGCCGTATTTTTTTGTGATTTTGGTTTGAGTCCAAACATGTTGGTATGACCTTTATAGCAGATTAAGCGAAATATTTCAATCGAAAAACTTTCCGTACATCACTTGGCAGAAAGCAAAAATACGCTCAAAAATCCTTGATATTCCTTCCAATCCGATGTATAATGGAATCTAAAGGAGGAAATATGTTATCTACATCATCGGATCTGCTCCATATCGCTATTGCCATCGCCGTCGTTGTTGTCGGTGGTTACTTGTCGTACTTGTTATACAACCTTGGAAATCTTGCCAAAGAAAGTAAAAAAAGTGTTGAACGTGTGAACACGCAGCTCGACAAAGTTGATGCTGTTATCGACGAAGTCATTCCAACGATTCAAGGCATCAATCGAAGCGTCCGCCAAGTCCAGGAAGCGCTTTCAAGTCCCCTGAACTCACTTTTAGGAATCTTTAAACGTTTTACTCACCTAAACGACGAGGATTAATATGAACTGCGAAAATTGCAACCATAAACACGAACACGGTGGATCAGCGCTTAATATGCTTGGTGGTGTCTTCGTAGGTGCCGTCATTGGTGCCGCTGCAGGCATCTTGCTCGCTCCCCAATCAGGCAAAGAGACTCGACGCCAGCTTCAGAAGAAAGCGCAAGAAGCGAAGAAAGAAGTCGTTAAGCAGGCAGGAAACGTACAGAAAGAACTGAAAAAGCGCGCCGAAGATACCGTTGAGAAAGTTCGCGAACAGACGCTTCGTATGAAAAAAGAAGGCGTAAAGATGTACAAAGCATACGAGGGCGAGGCTGAAGATCAAATCACCGACAAAGTCCGACGTGTACAAAAAGGAATCAACCGACTCCGAAAAGGACTCGGAAGATAAGCCCCAATCACAACGACAAGCAAAAGCTCCCCAAAAGGGAGTTTTTTGTTGAAACTGTGAAAAAAATGTGCGTAAAAAAGTATTGAAAACCAAAGCTTTGCGTGGTAGAATGTCAGAACCAAATCACACAAAAAGAAAGTATAAAGGGAGCCGCGTTTGCCTACTCCAAAATTTACGCATCTTCACTCTCATTCTCACTACTCCCTTCTGGATGGAATGGGAAAAGTGCCCGATATAGTTTCAGCCGCAAAAGAACGCGGCATGGATTCTATCGCGCTCACTGACCACGGAAACATGTATGGTGCCGTGGAGTTCTTCCAATCCGCACAAGAAGTGGGCATCAAACCTATCTTTGGTGAAGAAATGTACCTCGCACGCGATAGTCACCTCTTGAAACGCGGACGCATGGATGCAAACCCTTTCCACCTCATCTTGCTTGCAAAGAATCAAACGGGTTACAAAAACCTCATTCAACTCACTACCAAGGCGCACCTTGAAGGCTTTTACTATAAACCACGCATCGACAAAGACCTCCTCCGAGAGTACCACGAAGGCTTGATAGCATTGAGCGGTTGTTTGGGGGGAATCGTCTCTGACGCTATTTTACGACGAAGCGAGGCAGAAGCCCGACAAGAGATCCTGGAGCTTCTCGAAATTTTCGGTGAAGGAAACTTTTTCCTTGAAATGCAGTACCACCCACACGAAAAAGAGCAGGTCATTGTCAACGAAGCACTCACCCGATTCTCCAAGGAACTCGGCGTTAAGCCCGTGGCAACAGCCGACTTCCACTACATCGATCAACGCGACGCCGATATTCACGATGTGCTTTTGTGTATTCAAACAAGCCGAAATGTTGACGAAAAAGATCGCATGGATCTCCGCGAGTTTGACCTCTCTATGAAAACTCCCGAGCAAATGGCGCAAGAGTTCAGCAACATCCCTGAAGCCATTGCATCAACACAAGAAATTGCCGATGCCTGCAACGTTTCGCTCTCGCTTGGGCAAATTCTCCTTCCCGTTTACAAAGTTCCTGAAACAAAAACACCGGAATCATACCTGCGAGATTTATGCTTGAAAGGAATCGCCTACCGCTACGGACTTCCTCAAGCCCCAGAAGGTGTTATGCCCGAAGGAACTCCGCAAGAAGTGATCACTCGGCTCGACTACGAACTGGGTGTTATTAACCAGATGGGATTTGCTTCGTACTTCTTGATCGTTCAAGACTTTGTGAACTACGCAAAGGACACTGGAATACAAGTGGGTCCTGGCCGTGGTTCGGCAGCTGGTTCATTGGTTTCCTTTTTACTCAAGATCACCAACCTCGACCCTTTGAAGTATGATCTGCTCTTTGAGCGATTCTTGAACCCTCAACGTATCTCCATGCCTGATATCGACTTGGACTTCGCCGACGATCGCCGCGATGAAGTTTTGCGCTACGTTGAAAAGAAATACGGCCGCGATCACGTAGCCCAGATTATCACCTTCGGAACCATGGCCGCCCGAATGGCCATTCGAGATGTGGCACGAGCCTTAGGCCTCCCCTATGCCTACCCCGACAAGATTGCAAAACTTATTCCCATGTTTAAATCACTCACAGAGGCGGTGGCGGAAGTTCCAGAATTGAAGCAAATGTACGACAACGAAATTGACGCAAAGCGAATCATTGATGCTGCCATGAAGCTTGAAGGTGTTGCGCGGCACGCATCTATTCATGCCTGTGGCGTGGTGATCTCCAAAGAAGCACTGACCGAGTACCTCCCGCTCCAGCTTGGTGAAAAAAATGCGGACACCATCGTTACGCAGTTTTCTCTCCACCCCGTTGAAGACATCGGCCTTCTCAAAATGGACTTCTTAGGTTTGAAGAACCTCACGATCATTCAGAACGCGATCAATTTGATTCGCACCAAAAAAGGTGTCGAAATCAACATGGACAAACTGCCACTTGATGACAAGCCAACCTTTGAACTTTTCCAGCACGGCAAAACCACTGGTGTCTTCCAGTTTGAATCTCAGGGAATGAAGCGCTACCTCATGCAGTTGAAACCCAGCCAAATTGAAGATCTTATCGCCATGGTGGCGTTGTACCGCCCAGGTCCAATGGAACTTATTCCAAGTTTTATCGATCGAAAGTTTGGCCGCGAAAAGGTTACCTATCTTCACCCCAAACTTGAAGAGGTCCTCAAGAAAACCTACGGCATAGGCGTGTACCAGGAACAGATGATGCAGATCGCGCGTTCATTGGCCGGATTCTCATTGGCAGAAGCAGACACATTGCGAAAAGCTATCGGTAAAAAGAATGAAAAACTTTTGAATGAGCAAAAGGTTAAACTTATCGATGGAATGATGAAAAACGGCATCGACAAAGGAACCGCAACGTCTGTGTGGGAGCTGTTCCCACCATTTGCTCGATACGGTTTCAACCGAAGTCACGCCGCCTGTTACGCCATTGTTGCGTACCAAACGGCGTACCTCAAGGCACACTTCCCCGCTGAATTCATGGCCGCACTGCTCACCAGCGACAAACACGACACCGATCGAATTGCCATTGAAGTAGAAGAAGCACGCCAAACCGGCGTTGATGTTCTGCCGCCCGATGTGAATTCGAGCGACATTAACTTTTCTGTGATAAAAAACCCAACAGACGAATCCAAAGAAGCGATTCGATTCGGGCTTTCAGCTATCAAGAACGTTGGCGAGCACATCGTTGGTGAGATTTGCGCCGAACGAGAAAAAAATGGTGTCTTCGCTGATCTTTCTGATTTCGTCACGCGCATTCAAAGCAAAGACCTCAATAAAAAATCCTTGGAAAGTCTCGCAAAAGCGGGCGCGCTGGATGGTATGGAAGAACGCCAGACCGTTTTAGACAACATGGAAATGATTTTGGATTTTGCCAAACGAGTCCGTGAGAAAAAACTTGCAGGCCAAACAGATATCTTTGGAGCGCTTGGCTCTGGCGCGGACCTCAAGCCAACCGTGAACCTCAAAAAGTCTCCACCAGCCTCAAAGCAGCAACGGCTAAATTGGGAAAAAGAACTCATGGGCTTGTATGTTTCCGAACACCCCATGAGCGAATATACGACGTTGCTCCAAGGAAAGATACAACCTATCCGCGAAGTTATTCGTGCCACCTCTGATTCTGAAGTGCGCATCTGTGGTATAATTACGAAAGTTCAAAAGGTATTTACCCGCAAGCAACAGAACATGGTTTTTGCCACCATTGAAGACACCAGTTCTTCAGTTGAAGTGCTCGTGTTCCCAAAGGTACTTGAAGAAACCGCAGAGCTCTGGGTCGAAGGAAATGTAGTAATCGTGGAAGGTGCCAACAGCACCAAGGATGGGATTCCAAAAATTCTTTCGAACTCAATTCGAAGATTCTCAGAAGACTACCTGAAGCGCATTAAACCTGCACCAAAGAAACAAGTTTCGCAAAGAGACCGGCTTGCCCCAAACTTTGTACCCACAAATATCGAAATCAATCTCACGCACACACAAACACCACACAGCTTGCAAGCACTCAAAGACTTCTTGAGTTCACAAGCACAGGTCTCACAAGGCGCTCCTATTTACCTCACGATAGCCAATGGTAGCGCTGAATCAAAACGTATTGAAACAAAATATAAACTCGCCTACTCTCAACAGGCAATGCTGGAACTCGAAAAGATTGTTGGAGAAGGCATGGTAAGAGCTGAATAATGAATCTCGGAATTATTAAAACCGGAAAAACCAACACGAAGATCATTCTGGGTTTTGGTGTCGCAGCACTCGCGCTTATTGGCGCCGTGGTGTATTTTTCTTTTTCGCACGCCACCATTACTATTTCGCCCAAAGCCCTTTCGCAAAAAACAACTTTCACTGCGAATGTTGACCAGAACCCCGACCTTGATCCTAGAAAGATCGAAACCGTTTCTGGGCGAATTCTTACCGCCGAAAAAGATGGATCGAAAGACATTAACGACGTGAGCAAGAAAACCCTCGAGGAACGCGCAACCGCAACGATTCGCCTGGTAAACGAGACGGGCAAAAGTCAGCCGCTTCTCCCAAACACACAACTTACAACTGCCAGCGGCGTCATCTTCCGAACCAATGCACGCGCCGTGGTTCCTGCCAAAGGAAGTGTCCAGGTGGGCATAACCGCCGATGTTGCCGGTGCGAGTGGCAACATCGAACCACAACACCTCACCATCGTGAAGTTATTTAAAGGCCTGCAAACACAAATTTACGGTGTCCTTGATTCGGCAATTACCAACGGTACGCACGAGGCACAAGTTGTTACACAAGATGACCTCGACAAAGCAAAAGCGACTTTGGCCGATAGCCTCTACGCGAGTCTCAACGACGAGCTTTCAAAACAATTGAAGCCTGGCGAAAAAATCATTCCGGATGCTACACGCAAAGAAATCCTCAGCTACTCCCCTTCGGTTTCTGCCGGCACACAAACCACCAAGTTCCACGTTGACGAGCATGTTCGCGTTACCGCCGTTGTCTTTGACGAAACGAGCCTTTTAGAACTCGCGGAAGCAAAACTCAAAACACAGATTCCCGATGGACGTGAACTCGTGAACCCATCAACAGATGGACTTTCGTACAGCGTTTCTAACTACGACCTCAATATTGGCACCGCTGAATTGAAAGTGACCTTTACGGGAACAACCATCGTGAAGCTCGGCAGCGAAATTTTTGATAAATCCAAACTGTTTGGCCTCTCCAAACAAGAAGCGGTTGATTACTTCCTCGCGCAACCAGACATTCAAAAGGTAGATATCGCTCTCACGCCACCGTGGCTTTCGAAAATTCCAAGCATCGAAGGAAAGATCGAGATTAAAATTTCCGACAACCTGGACACTTCGTCGAAGTAGCATTCATTTGCCCTTACTTAACCTTCAATTGACACGCAAAGTTTCTGCGTGGTAGTTTTGATTCAGTGACGTTACCCCGAGGTTGAGAGGAGCGACCGATGCCCTTTACGGTTTTCTGCCATCGATGCAGGGAGCAACGGAATTTCCAGACCGACAACAACGTGGAGGCCAACATGGGCTTCCACGCCTGGCACACGAGCCAGCGCCCTGGGTGCAGAGCAACCTACGCCGACTTCTCGGGAAGGTACGTGCCGCCCGAGGAGGCAAAGACAGACGCGCCGAAGGAGAGGGCTACGTGACGGCAAAAGTATCCGGTCCCTTCACGCGAGGTTCATGCACCAAGTGTCGGTGGCGCGGTCTCGTCATCGGCAAGAAGAGTGAAGCCTATGCACTTCTCGTCCAGGACCATCGGGCAAAAAAGCCCAATTGCCCGATACAGCCAGCGGGCCTCAACATCGAAAGGGACAAGGACCGACGTGCTCGGTAACCTCACCCGCCCTACCCGCAGTGCCAAGCCGCTTGTGTAGGGCTTGTGCTTGTTCCATTTTTTGAATACTATACCCTTCATGCACACCTCGCTTCCCAAAATCATTGTCATATGCGGCCCAACTGCAAGCGGAAAAACTGCGCTTGCATTAGACTTGGCCAAGAAGTTTTCGGGTGAAATAGTCGTAGCGGATTCGCGACAACTTTTCAAAGACATGAGCATTGGCACGAACGCACCAACCAGTGACGAGATAACACAGGCGCCACATCACCTACACAACTTCCTCTCCCCAAACAAAAAATTCAATGTTTCGGAATTCAAGGTACGAGCGGAAGAAGTTATCGATGAAATTTCGAAGCGTCACCACCTCCCTATCATTGTTGGTGGCACGGGCTTGTATATCAAGGCGCTCGTTGATAATTTTGACTTCACAAAGACCCCCGAGAACGTCACCCTTCGCACGGAGCTTGCGAAGCTTTCACTGGAACAACTTTTAGAAAAAGTGGATGCGCTCCCCGAAAGTACATTATCACCCACCGACAGAAAGAATGCACGACGCGTCATTCGTGCACTCGAAATCGCCGAAAGTGGAAACGCAAAAAAGAATACGTCGAGTCCGCGTTACCATACACTTCAAATTGCTCCGAAAGTTGAACGAGAAGAACTCTACAATCGCATCAACGCGCGCGTTCTTCGCATGATACAAAGTGGGCTCGAACAAGAAGTCCGCTCACTCATCGAGAAATATTCTTGGGATGCCCAGGCCATGAGTGGAATCGGTTACCGAGAATTTCGACCATACTTCGAAGGAGAAACAACCTTGAGCGAAGTGATCGGAGAAATCCAAAAAGATACACGCCGCTACGCGAAAAGACAACTCACCTGGTTTCGAGCCGATAAAAGAATACACTTTGTTGCAAACAAAAAATCGGCCGAAAAACTTGTGGCCGACTTTCTTGCTGCTACTGATTTTTGATAAACGCGCGCAGTTCTTCGATTCGTGCCTGAATGTCATTCGCTGCTTCTTCCTCAGTAGGACTTGGAATTCCTTCAAACTCCGGATCAGCGCTCTTCAATGAAAAACTTGGTCCTGCCGTAACAGGATTTTTCGCGTCGTTTGTATGTGGATGAAAAGGAATATGACTCATGATTTTTGGCATGAAAGCTTTGTAGGATACACGGCATTTTTGTTTATGTCAAGGGCTTTTTGCGGGCACGTCTTTCTGCGCCACCCCGGGAAATTCCGAAGTGGCGCCGTTGCGAGGCTCGAAGGCCTCAGATTTCACAAGGCGAAGGTTGGCCGTGGAGCCGTTGGTGTACAGGAAGATCCGGCGAGACCGACGACATGTTCATCATGTCCCTCGTGGCATGAGTGAAGCTCAGGACACGAATGGGCATGACTCACCGCCATCAGAACATGCAACTTCACGATCGTTGCATGATGTTCCGCACTCAACCAGGGCACCAAAGAGCACACACGCTTACCTCCGCACCTGCCGCACGTCCATTCGATAACCATATCTCCCCCTTCGGCAGGTAGATCTAATCAAAGAATATTCCTCTCGTTTTCAGAAGTCAAAAAATTCTTTGTGCAAAAAATATATAAATGTAAATATACCAATTGCCCTCGCGCGACAATTGGGTCCATTGTTTCAATCGTTGGTTACTTCAACTTTCGCTCAAAAATCTCACGAAGCATCCCCGGGTTTGCCTTGCCCTTGGTTTCTTTCATCACTTGGCCAATCAAGAACTGCAAAGCTTTATCTTTACCAGCTTTATAATCGGCAACCGGTTCTGGGTTCGAAGTAACCACACGGTCAATAATGGCCTCAAGCTCGCCAGCGTTGTTCATTTGCGCCAAGTCGTCATTCTTCATGATCTCGGTAGGATCTGCGCCTGTGGCATACATTTTTTCAAGAATTTTCTGCCCGGCTGAGCTGTTCACCTGGTTCAATGCAATGATCTTAATAAACTCTGCGTAGTTCTCGGCATTGAATTTCAGATCGGCAATGGAGTGCCCATGAAAATTCATATGTTTCAAAAGTTCCGCCAGGATCCAGTTCGAAGCCAACTTCGCAACGCGCTTTGGATCCGTTTCTTTGCCCGCAGATTTCATCCATTCAGCAAGCTCGCTCACCGTTTCTTCGTAGAAGTTGGCAACTGCTGGGTCGGCACATAATGTAAGAACTGCTTCGTTGTCTAAACCAAACTCCTCGGCAAATCTTCGTCGCTTCTCTGCTGGAAGTTCGGGCATATCCAATTCTTTTGCCGAAAGCAGAACAGCATTGATAGCTACTGGCGGAAGGTCAGGCTCTGGGAAGTATCGGTAGTCGCTCGCAACCTCCTTGCTTCGTTGGGTAGTTGTCTCCCCCATTTTGTCGTTCCAGCCACGAGTTTCCTTATGTGTTTCTGCCTCGCGGCCTTCTTTCAAAATTTCAGACAATCGTTGTTCTTCAAAATTTACCGCGCGCTCAACGGAACGGAAAGAGTTCAAGTTTTTGATCTCGGTAATGGCCGTTTTTCTATTGGAATCTAAATCAACAACGTTCACGTTGGCGTCACATCGCATATTGCCTTTTTCCATGTCGGCATCAGAGACACCAAGATAGCGAAGCATCGTTCGAAGTTCTTTCAAAAATGCTGCGGCTTCAGCGCCCGAAGTCATATCTGGTTTTGTTACCATTTCCGCTAAAGGCGTTCCACCACGGTTATAATCTACGAGTGAATGTCCTCGCGGGCTGTGCGTAGATTTTGCCGCATCCTCTTCTAAGTGAACGCGTTCAAATCGGATAGTTTTTTGTTCGCCGTTTACTTCAATATCAAGCGTTCCACCTTCGCAAAATGGATTGTCGTACTGAGAAATTTGGTAGCCTTTTGGAAGGTCAGGATAAAAATAGTTCTTGCGATCAAAGCGGCTCGTTGCTGGGAACGTTGAACCAATCGCCTTACCAATTCGGAGCGTATACAAAATTGCCTGCTTGTTGGCAACGGGCAGTGTTCCTGGATGTCCTAAACAGATGGGGCAAATATTTGTATTTGGTGCGGCCGTGTCAGAGGCATTGTCACAGCTACAAAACATCTTCGATTTTGTAGCAAGCTGCACGTGAATTTCAAGTCCAACGATTGTTTGAAGTTTCATTTATTTTCCACTTGAACCATATTTATTGGCACCACGAACCGTTTCGGGAAGTTCATCAATTTCTTCTATTGTAGCTTCAGCGACTTCCTGAATCAAGACCTGACAAATCTTCTCACCTTTTTTAAATTCATGCGGTTCCTTACTGAGGTTTACAATCGCAATAAAGTACTCGCCAGTGTAGTTGCTATCAAAAACACCACCCAATGTTTTAAGTCCATACTTATGCGAAAGTCCACCCTTATCCCAGATAAGCGCAGTATAACCTCGTGGAATAATCAAAGCCACGCCCGTTGAGAAAATATGCTTCTCGCCTGGCTGAATGGTGTAGTCTTCCACGGTAAACAAATCCATCCCGGCATCCCCTTCGTACGCATACGAAGGAAGTTTTGCATCGGGATGAATTCGTTTTACTTGTACTTTTGGTTTATCCACCGATCCCTCTTTTCGAAAGTTACGCCAATTTTACGGAAGGACCCATCGTTGAACAAACATACTTTGCCTTGATGTAGATTCCCTTGGTAGCTGCTGGCTTTACCTTGTTCACAGCATCAATAAAGCTTTCAGCGTTTTCCTTGAGCTTCTCAACACCAAAGGAAACTTTTCCGATAATTTGGTGGATATTTCCCTGCTCATCCATTCGGAAAGCAGCTTTTCCACCCTTCAAACCTTGAACCAATTTGGCTACATCTGGGCCAACCGTTTCGTTCTTTGGGTTTGGAAGCAAGCCCTTTGGACCCAAAATCTTTGCGATCTTTGCCAACTTTGGCATCATGGCAGGTTCAGCAACCGCTACTTCAAAGTTAATTTTCTGTGTCTTTTCAATTTCGGCAATCAGGTCTTCGCCACCAACAACTTCTGCGCCAGCATCTTTTGCAGCTTTGACGTTTTTATCCGTTACGAATGCAGCGATCTTGAGAGACTTACCTGTTCCGTTTGGAAGTGAAACCGTGCCGCGAACCATCTGGTCGCTTTTGGTTGCATCAACCCCAAGACGAAAGTGCAGTTCAACAGACTCGTCGAACTTGGTCTTGGCATTATCGACAACGAGCTTCAAAGCTTCATCTAAAGCCTTTGGCGTTTTATCGATACTCTTCTTTACATTGTTATAACGTTTGCCGTGTGACATAAAACCTCATTTGTGGTGCAATCGACTCTTCAATAAAGCAGAGTCTCCCACATGAATAAATTATTTAACTACTTTGATTCCCATGCTTCGGGCGGTACCAGCAATGATCTTCTTGGCAGCATCCAAATCATTGGCGCTTAAGTCAACCATTTTCATCTTCGCAATTTCTTCTACCTGTGCTTCAGAAATCGTTCCAACTTTGGTTTTGTGTGGCTCACCACTTCCCTTTGCAATCTTCGTAAGCTTCTTAATCAATGACGAAGCTGGTGGAGTCTTTAAAACAAACTTGAATGAACGATCAGGCTGAATGGTCAGCACGCATGGGATAATGTCTCCCATTTTGTCTTTGGTAGCGTCATTAAACTGCTGGCAGAATTGCTGCAAGTTAATTCCGGTAGGACCTAAAACGGTACCAACAGGAGGAGCTGGAGTCGCTTTTCCTGCAGGCAACTGAATCTTTACAATTTTGACGTCGTCTTTACCTGGCATAAATACCTATAATCAATTTAAACTTTCTTAATTTGCAAGAAGTCGAGCTCTACGGGGGTTTCACGGCCGAACATAGCAACCAAAACTTTGACCTTACCCTTTTCTTCATCCACGTACGAAACTTTTCCATCGAAATCCTTGAAAGGACCATCGGTAATTTTCACAGCGTCGCCAGAAGCCACGTCGATGTGATACTTTGGTTCTTCCACACCCATTCGTTTCTTGATTTTCTTGACTTCATCTTCGCCAAGAGGTGTTGGTATAGTTCCCGAACCCACAAATCCCGTAACGGATGGTGTGTTTCGAACAACGTACCAAGAATCGTCGGTCACGATCATTTCGACTAATACGTAACCTGGAAAAATTTTCTCTTCAACGGTCTTTCGCTTTCCGCCTTTAATCTTGATCTTCTTTTCTTTTGGAACCATAACAGAAAAGATCTTGTCTTGCATATCCAAGCTTTCAATACGCTGCTTGAGGTTCTTTGCTACCGTCTCTTCATAACCAGAGTAGGTGTGCAAGACGTACCAGCGTCGTTCTTTGGATCCAAGTTGTCGTGGCATAAAATTCCTTGATTAGAGTCTATTTAAAGCGTTGCTTGTTTGAAAAAATCGAGTCCTTTTTGGAGGAGGTACGAAAATCCTTCGTCTGATGCTCCAAGGAGAATCGCCAAAATAACACTGAGAGCAATCACAACGATTGTCCCGCGAATCACGTCTTGGCGCTTTGGCCACTCTACCTTTCGAAGCTCATCGCGAACTTCCTTAAAGTACTTAATGACCGGATTCGGCTTTCGTTCGCCCTTATCCTCTTTCTTTGGCTGATTTTCTGGCTTTTTTGGGCCATCAGACTGCTTTTTTTCAGCATCCGGAAGCTCAAACGAACCAGTCTCTGCCATCTGCTTTGCGCGTTCTAAAATTCCCATATTTTTTGGATTTTAAAAAGCCCGCTCTGGGCTCTCGTGATTACGTGGCTATTATACAATATTGCTTTTGATTGTCAAGAGTTGACGTTGTTGGGTTCAGAGAGTTAGAGTGGCGGTGTGGTTTAACCGTCAACCTCTCACCCCGCTGTCTCGCCGGAGAGTCCGTGGACAGAAACAAACTGAAGCCAAATTCTCACGAAATCACCCTCGTGGAACCGATCGATCGCAAGGCGATCGCGGAGGGAGCTCGAATCGGCTATACGTTCGATCTCGCTGGCTCCCAGCAGCACTGGGCGACGGTCCAGAAACCCGCAGGCAAGATCAGCCGCAGAGACAAGAAGGCGCTGAAGGGCTGTCTGGTGATGGCTATCGTGGACGAGAAGGGCGCGAAGCTCTGCGTCCTGCTCTACCCCGCTGGCCGAAAGCAGCGGTACGCCCGCGGCTGTGTCTTCGAGGAAGGGACGACGCTGACCCTCGAGGGCGCATGATCATGGAAACCACGAGGCGACCACTCACCCGGCGCCAGAAGGCCGCCATTTGGGCTGGGCACCAGATTCGCTGGGCAGAATACGCCCGACGAATGATCAACAGGGGTATCGAGCCCATGCCGTTCGAGAGATATCTATGTGAACGGCAACGTCGACGCCGGCGGCGGCAGTGAAGTAACCGCATCGCGAATTTCCGCGAGCGCGGCGGCGGGTCGATCTTTCTTCTTCGGAAGAGAGCTCTCGACCCGCCGAGCAGCAACTCCCCTTTTGTGCTCATGCACAATTTTTTATTGTCTCAATGTTTCCCAATCAATATTTCCTGTGGCACGTTTCTTGAGGGCGGTGTATTTATATGCGGACATTGCTCACAGTTCAAACACTTTGCTATAATAGCCTCACGAGGGATGGGCCCTCTTTTTTTCTTGCGTTTTTCCATCATTCTTGCGAATTCTCATCGGAGATTCTCATGAACTCATCGAGTCACAGTCTCAACGACGTTCTTCCTGGCAACGAGCTGGAAGTCATCGTCGACGAGACGAAGACTCCCGCGGCGTTCAAGGCCGCCGTGAGCACCCTCACGAAGCGGAAGACGTTTGCCTTCGTCGCCATGACCAAGATGCGGCTCAC
>CAYMIK010000017.1:4138-22694 GCA_964390745.1 uncultured Candidatus Saccharibacteria bacterium | reverse complement strand
TCGTAATTGGAGCCTTGATGGTGTACACGGTCTTGGCCAACATTTCCTGTTTGGTAGGAAGCGCTGCCAACGCCTTTACTTCTTTTTCGGAAAGAAGCTTGTTAGCAAGCACACCGCTTTGAACCTTCAAAACTTGGTGTTTTTTTGCAAATGCGGCCAATGCCTTAGCACCAGCAACTTCGTCTTCGTAAGAATACGTTACAGCGATTGGACCTTCTAAGGTCAAACCATCTGTTGGGATTCCTGCGTCCTTCATGGCCTTGAGGAGCAAGGTGTTTTTAACCACCTGCATCTCAGCACCAACTTTGCGAAGTTCGCGTCGAAGTTCACTCACCTCAAAGGCGGTCAAGCCTTGATAGAGCGAGAAAACGAGCGATTTTTGCTTTCCAAGTTTTTCGGTAACGGAGGCTACTAACGTTTCCTTTTGGGCACGTGTTAGTGGCATATTACCCTTAAAATAAAAATTGCAGATCCCAAAGATCTGCGTGTATCGAAAACTCATCATGCCTTTCGGCAGAAGATTCTGATACCCTCGGCTTGCAATTAAGGCTGTTTTTGCAGCCACAAGCGGTCTTTGGGAATGTTCAAAGTATAGAGAAAAGCCCTAAAAATGTCAAGAAGACTACAGATACTTCGCCTTCGCAGCGTTATGTTCGGCGCCCGTCTTGCTGTAGATCACTTCCCCATCCGGTGTTGCGAGGAAGTAGTAATAATCATTCTTCGTTGGCTTGAGCGCGGCCCTGATAGCATCCAAACCTGGGCTGTTGATGGGTCCCGGGGTAAGACCTGCATTCTGGTATAAGTTATACGGGTTCGCAACCTTTGTGTCTGCAATCAATATTCTTCGTGAGCGATCTTGAAAAATAAAGTGCAGCGTTGCGTCAGACTGGAACCTCATACCAACATCCATTCGATTCTTAAAAACACCTGCAACAAGACCAAGGTCCTTTACCGAAGAAGCCTCTGCCTGCAAGATGCTTGCAAAGGTCAACGTCTGATACATGGTGTACCCAAGGTCGCTTGCCGATGTATTTATATTTTTCATGCGAGCCTGGAAGTTATCCAGCATCTTTTTCACGATATCTTGTTCGCTGCTTTTCTTGGAAAAGATATAGGTATCCGGATACAAGAAGCCTTCCAAAGTCGCGTTGGCTGGCAGGCCCTTCAGGAAATCATAATCAGAAGCAAATGCAGAAGCCTTTGCCGTTGCTGCCAAAAAATCTTCTTTATTCACCAAACCTTTTGCCACGAGCTGATCGGCGATTTCTGCTCGCCACTGGCCTTCGATAATCGTGACAGTAACGTCGTCAGGATTCTTTCCGATTCCCGTAATCGCACTGGCGATGTCGGTCATCCGCCTTGATTGCGAAAGCGAAAAGCTTCCCGTCTTTATCTTGGATGTAATGCCTTCGCGCCAAAGATAGAACTGAAAAATTTCAGCGCTCTTGATGATTCCTTCTTGCTGCAATCGATCAGCGATCTCCGAAGAAGATTCACCAGGCTGAATAATAAATTCTTTGTATGCACTATCAGTGCCCTGCGGATTATTAATAACATTCACCACATAGACATAGCTTCCAACAAGCCCCAGTGCTACGAGCACCAAGAATATGCCGACAATAATAAGAAATTTTTTCATCGTTATAAGTATTTATGATATTTTTTATCTTCTTTCAACTTTTCGACGAGATGCTTTACCTCTGGCGCCCTATCGAGTGGGCACACCAGAAGTGCATCGCCCGTGTCGATAATCGCTATATTCTTTAGTCCGAGTGTGGCTACAAGTTTTCCCTTTGGAGCTTGAACCGTGACCCCCTCGTCGCCGAGTGAAACATGGGAATGAAGCTGCTTCCCTTTTTGAATCTTCGAAATTTCTCGCCAATCACCTATATCGCTCCAATCGATATCACCAGGAATAACGAGGAGTTTTTTGTTCGGTTCAACAATAATGTATTCAACTGCAATTTTTTCTAACCGTGGATACACTTGCGCTAACTTTGAAGCAAATTGTTTCGTACCTATGTACGGTTTTAGGGACAAAAGCTGCGCATACATCTTTGGAGCAAACTTCTCGTACAGAGAGAGAATTGTCCCTGGCTTCCACATAAAAATATTCGCATTCCACAGATAGTGCCAATCTTTATAAAACTTTTGCGCGGTTACAACGTCGGGCTTTTCTTTGAATGAATCAACCTTAAAGTACTGAACGCCTGCAAGATCCTCCAACTGCTTCCCCATTTTAATATAGCCAAAGCCCGTCCCGGCATACCGCGGACGAATCCCCATACAAAGAATGTGATCAGGATACTTGGCTAGAACTTTTTCCCCTTGCTGGATAAGATCAACAAAGACATCTTCCCTGCCGATAAAGTGGTCCGATGCAAATCCAATAACCATTTCGTCAGGATCTTCGTTGGCAAGCACGAGCGACTCGAGCCCAATAGCGGGTCCTGAGTCTTTTCGATCAGGTTCTAAAATAAGATTTTGGGGCAAGAGTTGGGGCAGCTGTTTTCGGGTAATAGGCCCAAGCGAAGAAACGGTGGTAACAAAAATCTTCCCAGCCGGAACGAGCTTGCGCGCCCTTCGCCACGTTTCCTGCATCATGGTTCTTGAACCAAGAAGTTCTTGAAATTGCTTTGGTTTTGCTTCCCTGCTCTTTGGCCATAGCCGTGTTCCCACGCCGCCAGCTCGAATAACGATCTTCATTTTTGCCTTCAAAAAAGTACTCATAGTATAGCACATCCAAAAAGGGATCATGGGGGCACTCTTGACAAAAGGGCGTAGTGGGTGTATACTGCCATGTCGGACTTTCAAGAGTACCCCGTTCGTCCGTGCCGACCGGACAACGAGAACGGGATGTCGTAGATAGGCACGCGCGTTGCTCTGACTCAGCCACCAGCCTCGGGCTGTCTGATGACCAGCATTGCGGTGCCGAGAGCGGTACCGAGGGACTCCCCGTTTTCGAGGCGACTCGTCCACGGGGAGCTCCCTCCCACTTTCCTCGATGCTCCGAGCACGCTGGTAACCCATTGAAGCCTTTTTGGCAGAAAAAAGGCCGAGGGTGCCAAGCTCAGCTCATCCTTTGAAAAAGGGTTAACGGAACCCTCGGGAAAAGCCCGAAAGACTCTCGTCCTACGAGGCGCGAGATCCCCAGCCCGAAGAGCCCATCTCTGCACAGGCACTTCGCAAGCGACCCTACGTCTCCGGGGAAATGGAGACACTGCTGGGGTCGTCGTCACGCACGATGACCCCAAGTTTCTTATTGCACTCTTGACAAAAACAGGATCTTCTGCTACACTATTGCGGCTTCTGATGAAAGTGCGCCTCGTGGCCCAAAGCCCCACGCTCACCTCACAAAGGAACACACCTATGGAAAAATCAATACAAATCGTAAATATTGAAGAGCAAAAACCCTCAAAGGTATATCGAAACGTAAGTATCGCCGTCTTTACTTTGGTGGTACTCGTGCT
Organism: uncultured Candidatus Saccharibacteria bacterium; assembly: GCA_964390745.1. Classification (GTDB taxonomy): domain Bacteria; phylum Patescibacteriota; class JAUYIX01; order CAYMIK01; family CAYMIK01; genus CAYMIK01. The sequence goes on along the minus strand of CAYMIK010000017.1, from coordinate 19,224 downwards.
TGGTTGGGTCTTTATCTTCACCGACTCAAGTGCAACGACTCCCGACACAGCATTCGTAAGCAATGTTGTAAAACTCACAAACCAGGACCGAAAAGAAGCCGGCCTTACCGAGCTCACCGTAAACAAGAAACTTTCTGATGCTGCCTATGCAAAGGCACAAGACATGATCAAGAATAACTACTTTGCCCACGTTTCGCCATCGGGCAAAACTCCTTGGAGTTGGATGGAAGCACAAAAGTACAACTACATCTACGCTGGTGAAAATTTGGCCATCAACTTCAAGACCCCCCAAGACACAGAAACGGCCTGGATGAACTCACCTTCTCACCGAAAAAATATCTTGAGTGAAAACTACAAGGAAATCGGAGTTGCAGAAGTCAGCGGAGTCATCAATGGTCAACAGTCTGTTATCGTTGTAGAAATGTTCGGAACAGAGGTTTCGTACTAAACACGAAGAATACAAAGAGCCTGCATTCACAGGCTCTTTTGTTTTGTAATTAGATTTTTGCGACTTCCTGCATAAGCTGCTTTTGTATTAGTTTTGCCTGCGCCTTGGGATGTTTGGCAAGAAAAGCAAAAATATTTTGCGTCATGATAGTAAACTTTTTCTCATACAAAAGAGTGGTTTTGTTGTCAGATGGAAGCTTTAAAATCAGGTTGTGCATCAAAGTAAGTGCCAGATCACTTTTCACCAAGTTGACGCTCATATTTGCATGAACCCGCTTTTCTCGGGGAAAGTGCTTGATGTGCCTTGAGAGCTCCAGTGAAAGACCCAGTGACTTCTGTCTTCGCGCTTCAAGCTGCAGTGCGATACCCAAGAGGAGCAATTCAAAGGCAGCAGCGATATAATCAGCCTCCTCTGAAGTTCCTTTTGAGGTCTCGCTCAGCATAAGGTTACGCCACGAAGCGAGTTTCTTCACATCTTTTCGCAACTCCCGAAGAAGTTTCACCGGCCACGCGCCATCGACTTCATGATGATGAATTTCTTTTTCAAAAAATGCATCGAGGATTGCATCAACTCGTGCTCTTTCGTGTGTTTTCGAAGTTTGAATATTACGCAAAATCTTTTCGCTGAATAAGATACTTAAACGCCGAGATAGCAGCCTTGGCACCCTCACCTGCTGCTATAATAATTTGCTTATCGTGAACATCGGTAATATCACCACAAGCAAATATGCCTGGGACCTTGGTTGCCGTGTCTTTATTTACCATAATCTCATCTTTTTCGTTGAGTTGCACAAGGTCTTTTACCAACGTTGAAGCTGGAATCCAACCAATTTCCACAAAGACACCCTGGCATGCGAGCGCCGTCTTCTCACCATGCTGCGCGATGATTACTTCCGAGACAAGATTTCGCCCACGAATCTCTGCGACACTCGCCTTGAGTAAAATCTCAACATTCTTTTTCTTCATAATGTTTTCTACCATCACCGCATCGGCTGTGAGCGTTTCAAGGTTTTGTATCACATACACTTTCTTCGCAATGTTCGAAATTTCCAGCGCTGCCTCAATACCAGAATTTCCTCCACCTACAACCACGACATCCTTCTGATGAAACAATGGGCCATCGCAGGTTGCGCAGTATGAAACACCTTTGCCCGTAAATTCTCGTTCACCCGGAACATGCAGTTCGCGTGGCTTTTCCCCCATCGAAAGAATGACGGTTTTTCCTTGAACCCTCTTTTGGTTGTCGGTTGTAACCTCAAAGGTGCTACCGGCCTCAGTATCAATTTTTACAATTTTTGTTGCGCGAACTCCTTCGAATATTTCAAGTTCCTTGTAGCTTCGAACATGTTCGCGAAATTTCATCACAAGATCAGGCCCCGTGATCATGCTAAAACCAAGGTAGTTTTGAATCTCGCCCGTCAAAGCAGCTTGGCCACCCAAACTCCCACCAATAACCAGAGTCTTGAGTTTTTTTCGAACAGCGTAAATAGCAGCGGTTAAACCCGCTGGGCCACCGCCAATGATAATAACATCGTACAGCATTTTACGAGGCGATACCTAAAAGATGATCAAGAACAGGCTTATCAAAACCAATAACAACTTCGTTTCCAATAAAAATTTGTGGCACACCTAGGTGCCCAGTCTTTTTCACCATTTCCTCTGCAGCCTCTTCATTGCTGGCAACGTCAATTTCGGTATATTCAACCTTGTGTTCGGCAAAATATTTTTTTGCCATCTTGCAATACGCGCAGGTTGGCGTGGAATAGATAGTAACTTTTTTCGATGCCATATTCACTCCTTTTTGTATTTCACATGCTCCAAACGAATACTTCCGTAACAAAACTATACCATAAATGCGCCTTCCGGAAAAGGCGCATTTACATTCTAACGACACAAGAAACTATTCAGCTGCTCCAACCTTTTTTGGGTACAGGGGCGAGAGAACAAAGTTTACGATAGAAAGCACAACGCTGAAAAGTAGTGCCCACCAAAATCCATCAACCTGGAATCCGTCTACAAAGTAGTCAACAATCAACACCATAAAAGCATTTATGACCACCGAGAAAATTCCCAACGTCACAATCGTGATTGGCAAGGCAAAGATTTTAATGATAGGTCGAACGCACGTATTAATGATTCCCATCGCGAGCGCTGTCCACAAAGCACCGGATGCACCGTTCAACGTTACTCCAGGTACAAGCTTGGCCGTAACCCAAACCGCGAGGGCTGAGATCACGAGTGTTACGAGAATTCGTAAGAATGCTTTCATTGTTTTTCTCCCTTTTTAAAAACTTCTCTAATAACATCTTCTACTTCTGGCTCGGAAATGTCAATGTCATCAATGGCGAGATCTGAACTCAAAACCTCTGAGGCAACATGCTTTATGTCTTTACGTGCAACGTGCAAAGTAATGCTCGCATCGTCACGATGAGCAATCTGGCCAAATCTTTCTACAGCCTTTTCAGAAATTTTTTGTTTGCTGAATTTTATTCTCAAAGATTTATACGGAGCATACTGATTCACGAGGGCCTCCAGGGTTCCGTCGTACACAATCTTACCAGCGTCAATCACAATAACGCGCCTTGCCAGCTCACGAATATCGTCCATGTAGTGCGAAGTGAGAAGTATGGTTGTTTTCTTTTTCTCGTTGTAGTAACGAATGAACTCTCGCATATTTTTTTGTGCAACGACATCGAGTCCAAGCGTTGGTTCATCAAGAAGAAGCACCTTTGGGCCATGAAGTAGACAAGCAACCAGTTCGCACTTCATTCGTTGGCCTAGGGAAAGTTTTCTCACTGGAATATCGAGAATGTCCCCTATTTGAAGCATGTCCGAGAGTTCCGCGAGATTTTTTTCATAGGTTTCGTCACTCAAATCATAAATTGCTTTGTTCAATAGAAATGTGTCCGTTGCTGGTAGGTCCCACCACAACTGGTTCTTGTTTCCCATAACGAGTCCGAACTGTTTTTGCATCTCATGATTTCGTTTGTAAGGTTCATACCCCAGAACAGAAACCTTTCCCGATGTTGGGTACAAGATTCCCGAAAGCATTTTGAGCGTTGTGGTTTTTCCGGCGCCGTTTGGCCCGAGAAATCCAACCAACTCACCTTCGTTAATATTAAAGTTGATACTCTTTACTGCTTTTCTGTATATCTTTTCGCGGACAAACAAAGCACGAAGCGCTGCCGAAAAACCGGGCACACGTTTCTTGTACTCGTAGACCTTGGAAAGATTTTTCACCGAGATAATTGGTTTCATGAGCTTGCGCTTGAATATTTTTTTAGACTCCATCTCCAAAGAAGCAACGAGGCTCCAAAAAAGACAATTCCATAGAGAGCACCAAGAAGCGCGTACGGCAACGAGAGTCTTCCAAGCAAAACTTTCACGGGATATGTGGCAATGATAAAGGCTGGCACCACAAATGTAAAGACGGTTCGTAACATCGTTGGAAAAGTTTCTTGAGGAAATCTGCTCAGACCAAATATCTCACGATAGGCCCAGATAAATCCATTGTTGTCAGGATAATGAATGGTTGTTGCTGCCGAGATAACATGAAACGAAGTTGAAATGGCTACTCCGAAAATAAGAAAGAAGACATAAGAAACGACCCTCACGAATGTGAGATCGGGAATTTGAAATATTGCGTAGATGGTAAACCCAAATATAGGCGCGATAAAAAGAGTATCGAGTGGGTCGAGTCGAGCCAGCGCGGCAAAAAGCGAACTCATAGGCTTAACGAGAGAAAAATCAAAGTTTCCTTTTATAACCTGCTCGGGAAAGAAATACACACCACGAAATAAGACCTGCGCCATCAGATCGACTACATTGAAAGTGAGGAATATGAGGATGAATTCCCACCTGTCGTATCCAAGAAAGTTCGAAGTGTCCTGAAACAACGCCCAAATAAGCGACAAGAAGAAAAGGAATCTTAAAACCTTCCCGATGAGAAACATCAGCGCATCAAATCTATTAGAAAGAAGCGTATTCGCAGTCATAACAGATAGCCGTCTCCAAATTCGAAAGTATCTTCTCATATCCCCTCTGCTGTATAAATCCTGAGTCCACGCTTCCAGATGAACCGCGTAAACAACGCAACCACTGCAATCCAAAGGATTTGAGCCGCAATAACTGTCAAAATTCGCCCCGTTCCAAGCCTGCCTAAGTAAATCATGAGTGGGAAAAAGAGTGTAAGACTCAGTGGGGTCACATAAAGGATTGCCTTGATCCAAACCGAGAGAATGCTCAAAGGAAAATATTGTCCTGAAGCGAAAATAGTAAGCCACTCAAAGAGCCAACGAGGTCCGTACGCCTCATGCCACCAAAAAGCACTAATAGATACCAAAAAGCAAATCAGATGATAGAGAACAAATCCAAGAATAAGTGAAACGAGGAAAAAGAAAATGTATACAGGATTTGTTTGAACAAAGACTGAGAAATGCAAGAAGACTCCGAGCAAGCAGACTTCAAGCACCGACAAGATAACGGCAATGAGGCGTTCAGCAGCCTCACGCGAAAAACAATACCAGAAATAGTTGACGGGCTTGACGAGAATGGCCGAGATGTACCCAGTATTAATCTCAAACGATATATCCCGAGACTGAACTGCGAAAATAAAAGCTGCCACTATGTTCGCACCCACAATATATGTCACAAGCTCAAGTTTTGTATATCCTGCAAAACTCTTCGTGGAGGCAGCGTTGATCCAAACAAAATAGAGAATCAAAAGCGCAATAACGCTCTGGAGTCGTTTTAAAAAGAAGTCGAATTTATGTTCCAGTTTTCTTCGCAACTGGTTAACGAAAACTCTGGCGTATGCTTTCATGGATGCATTATATCAAGGAAAACTAAAAACAAAAAAGAGCGAAATTTCTCACGCTCTTTTTTTCAAAGCGAACTAACGCTTTTTGCGACGTGAAGTTTTTTTGGTCTTCTTTCGTTTCGCAGGCTTCCGCTTCGATGTTTTTTTCTTTTTTGCCATCGTCTATCACCCCCTTCAAGTGCTAGAAATATTTACACCTTTTTTATACAACAAATAAGCAGAAACTACAATAGCAAATTATTTATTGTCTATCACTTTTCATCGTTGACTTTTCATTATTATTAGAATATCTTCAAGTTATCATTTATTATTTTTAAAAAGATTTTTTATGGAAAAAGAAAAAGTTGCGCAGACCGCCCAGACAGAAAAGAGCGGCATGAAGTGGGCAGCCCTGGTAGTACTCAGTCTTGCATTGGCCATCATTATCATTGACACAACCGTTTTGAATGTTGCTCTTGGGACCATCATCCGAGAATTCAAAACTACGATTCAAAATATTCAGTGGGTTATCACTGCATACTCATTAACACTTGCAGCACTGACTATCACCGGTGGCCGTCTTGGTGACATTTTTGGCAGAAAGAAGATGTTCATGCTTGGCGCTGTCATCTTTGCCGTTGGTTCTTTTATTACATCTATTAGCCACTCCGTGCCCACAATGATCTGGGGTGAAGCAATCATTGAAGGCATTGGCGCGGCACTCATGATGCCAGCAACCGCTTCGCTGCTCGTTTCTATTTTTAGCGGCAAACAACGTGCCATAGCATTCGGTGTTTGGGGTGGCATCGCCGGAGCATCTTCTGCTATCGGACCCATCTTAGGCGGATGGCTCACCACCAACTACAGCTGGCGATGGGCGTTTCGAATTAATATTTTTGTTGTCATTGCCCTCCTGATTGGCGCCGCACTTATCCTGAAAGAGTATCGAGACACCGAGGAAAAACCAAAACTTGATTTTGGTGGTGTTATTCTTTCCGCATTGGGGCTTTTGGGCCTCGTGTTCGGATTCATTGAAGCTTCTGAGTTTGGTTGGTGGAAGGCAAAGGAAACCTTCACGGCATTCGGTCATGCATTGAACTTTGGCGGACTTTCTATTGCGCCAGTAGCCATGCTCTTTGGAGTCGTTTTCCTCATTTTGTTCTTCTTGTGGGAATCTTACGTTCAAAAGAACGGCAACACTCCGCTCGTTTCATTGAAGCTTTTTCAGAATCGACAGTTCTCTTCTTCCTCACTCACCACAATGATTCTCACGCTCGGTATGGCGGGCCTCATCTTCTCCCTCCCCGTCTTCTTGCAGTCCGTTCGTAACCTCGATGCACTCCATACCGGTCTCACGCTTCTACCTCTTTCGCTGACGGTCTTGGTTGCTGCTCCCCTCGCGGCATCCGTTGGACACAAGGTGAGCCCAAAATACATCATCATGGTTGGCATGTTGTTAAATGTTGTATCGTACTTAGTTATGCGCATGACGATCTCTATTGATGCAACAACATGGTCTATTGCTCCTGGGCTCATTCTCTTTGGACTCGGAATGGCGCTGGTGATGTCACAAATCAACAATATGGCCCTCTCGTCCGTTTCGGTTCAGGAAGCCGGCGAAGCTTCGGGTGTTTTGAACACGCTTCGACAAGTTGGTTCAACTCTGGGCTCTGCCATCATTGGTTCCATTTTGCTCACCGCCATCTCGGCGAACTTGGTCTCCGGCGTAAATAGCAGCACCATTATTCCCGATGTTGCAAAGCCACAGATCGCTGAAGCAATTTCATCTCAGACCTCAAACGTAGAATTCGAAGGAGGCGCTGAGCTTTCGGAACAACTTCCACCAACCGTACAGCAAGAAATTTTACGAATCGGTCATCAGGCAACCGTTGACGCCAACAAGCGCGCCATGCTGTTTGGTGCCCTCTTTGGCTTCCTTGGCTTTCTCTCGTCGTTTTTCCTCCCAAAGACCAAGATCCAAGACAAAGGCACATCAGTGGCTTCAGGGCACTAAAATTGCCGAAAATCACGATGCAAAACACCCGGGTACACCTCGGGTGTTTTGTTTTCGAGAAATATCGTATAATGTACGTAAATAAAAAGGGTTTTATGGAGTATCTTCACCATCCAGATCGAGTTCCACGCAATCTTATTTCGATGCCGTTTATTTACGTCGTTATTGTTCCTCTCGTCTTTTTGGACATCGTGATGGAAATATATCACCGAGTTTGTTTTCCTCTGTACGGACTGAAATATGTTCGCCGCGATAAATATATTTTTATCGATCGTGGCCGCTTGAGTTACTTAAATTGGTATCAGAAAATTAACTGCATGTACTGCGGTTATGCCAATGGGCTCATGCGTTATGCCTCAGAGGTTGCGCATCAAACAGAAATATACTGGTGTGCCATCTTGCACGAAGGCCAAGACAAAACGCCTGAATTCGAAAAGTATCTCCCCTACGGAGACGAAGAGGCCTACCGCGAATTTGAACAGCGATCCTAGCTAGCCTTCGTAAATCGTGGGGCCTTCTTGCCGTCCACTTCAACGTCTTCAAGAAAGTTTTCCAAGGTCCGTACCCACGTAACGCCTTTTTCTTCGTTTCGGTACATGACGCACGGCTGTTCCGTTGCCTCCAAAAGACCTACGCCCACAAGATCGTACAGTTCTTGCGGGTTTTTGTAGTGATAATATTTTGCTCCAACTACAACTTTCTTTTCAGCGTCCCGAACTCTCGCCTGGAGTTCGGAGTATGGTGTGTGGTCGATTTGCATAATGTCTCCTTTTTATTCTATCCATTTAACATGCTCCAATTGTAACCAAGGAGCGATGTGTATGGCAAACGATACGCCTTGAAATTTTTTTTGTTCTTTAAGAAGTTCGCATTTTTCTTCAAGTACGTTCAGAATTCGTTGGGCTTCTTCTTTGCTTATTCCCTTCTTGGATACAACGCGAACCTCAATGCTCACCACGGAGACTTTGGACTTCGCTGACAAAAAGAAAGCGACAACTTCGTGAAAAGGAAAATCAGACCTCAAATCTTCTTGAAGCTCTTGTTCAAAGTTTTTCGCGTCCGATTCTGAAAACTGACCAGAATGGAGAACCGTAATTTGGATCATTCTTGTAACTCTCGCGGAAGAGGACGAGTGTTCTCGCCCGAAACAAGATGAAAGTGGAGATGTTGCGAATCTTGGAAACTTCCACCATTGGTAATAATCTTGTAGTTCGATTCATGAAGTTTCATATCACGGATGATCTCTTGCGCCACCCGGAAGATTTCCTGAACAACAGATAGGTCTTCTAAATCAACAAGTCGTGTTACGTGCACCTTCGGAACAATAACGATATGGGTCGTCCAGGAAGGCTTGGTGTGATAAAACGCCAAGACGCGATCCGTTTCGCGAACCTTCTTCACATTCATCTTATCATTGAGAACAAAGTCGCAGTAAAAGTCGGTGGTCATGAGAAGTTCGTATTTGAGGTTTTATTCATGTAATTTGCCTTAAAATCCTCTTGCGCTGCCTTGTATATGGCTTCATCATCACCTATTACAAGTGGCTTGTAAAATCTTCGAACATCTTTCATTTTACGCTTCTCAGTTGTTTTAAGCTCGATAAACTTATCTTGGGGGAATCGATAATCCGCAAAGATGTTTTTTATTTTGTATCCTTTCCCAAAGACTTTCTTGAGATTGTAGAGAATTCGAGTGTGAATAGGCGGAATGGTAATCACCAAAATGCGTTTCCAACCACGTTCTTTTAAAAGTTTTTTTACAAAATAACAATTGGATCCCGTAGTGCTTGCCTCGCCCTCTTCCAAAATGGCATCTTGGGGGAATCCAAGTTTTTTTGCATACTCTGCCATTGCATGTGCCTCGGTACATGGCGGCGTGAAATCCAAAGAATACCCCCACTTCCCACTCGTAATGAGATTACGCGAAACACCTTGCTGAAAAAGTTCATACGCCTTCTCAAGCGAACTTACAATGTTCTCAGGAAGCGAACCATCCTTCCCGATCCCGCGACCAAAGATGAGAATGGCGTCGTACTTCATAGAACCTTTTTGTAATCATACTCCGGATACAACGGCATTTTTCCGGAGAGAATCTCTTCGATCGGAATCCATTCGGCTTCAATCTCCCACGCAGGCTCAATTATTCGAATGGTTTTCTGTTCGTACAACTCCTTCTTCGCAAGATCACCAATGTACAAAAAGACCACTTCGTGTCCCCTTTTGCCTTCGAAGGTAAATAAATTTTCTACAATATCCAAAAACTTCAGATTTTCGATTTCACTCAAAAGTTCTTCACGAATTTCACGGCGCACACCCTGTTCGGCGGTTTCAAAAAATTCAACACTTCCGCCCACAACACGATAGAACTTCTTTCCGTTGAGATCGTCAGAACCTTTTGCAACCAAAACTTTCCCCTTGTGAACAAAGAGGCACATTGCTTTCAGTTTGATTTTTTCTTTTACCATTGCAAAATTCCTTTCTTTATACAGGCCGGAATAACATGCTCCTCGAGTGATTCAGGAAGTTTCACTCCAAGCTCTTTATAGTTTCGCGGAATGAATCTAAACTCCTCAAGTTCTGGATCACTCAAATGAATTTCGCCTACAAGTTGAACCATATACACAGAAAGGTGAACTATCGCATCGTCAAAAACAGCTTTTGCCTCGAAATCACCAAGTTTTTCACCAATCTCTGCATCACAACTCAACTCCTCCTTAATTTCCCGAAGAAGCGCAGCCCGTTCTGTCTCATCCCCCTCTGGCTTTCCACCAAGACTTGTCCAAATATCCTTTCCTTTCTTTCGGACGACAAGAAAAGCATCGTCTTTCACAACAATGGCAGCAATTTTATGGATCGTTTTCATAATCATTGGCAGGCGAGGAGGGAATCGAACCCCCGACGGAGGTTTTGGAGACCTCAGTTATACCACTTAACTACTCGCCCAAGTGTTATGCGTACTCAAACATACCTGGAGCCGAAAGCCGGGCTCGAACCGGCGACCTACTGTTTACAAAACAGTTGCTCTACCAACTGAGCTATTTCGGCAGAATTCAAGGACAAATCATAACACACTCCGCCTAAAAAACAAAGTAACTTTTGGTTACTTTGTTTCTTTGTGCAACGTGCGCTTTTTGCACTTGTTGCAAAACTTCTGAAGTTGCAATCGTTCTTTGAGGTGCTTCTTGTTCTTCTTCGATCGATAGTTCAAAGAATGACAAACCGTACACTCCATAACGATCAATGCATCTTGTGACATTCACTTCTCTTAATTATATTGATGTGCTATTCGTGGTGGGCAGAGGAGGATTCGAACCTCCGAAGGCGTAAGCCAACAGATTTACAGTCTGTCCTCGTTGACCACTTGAGTATCTGCCCGCGTTGAAACGTGCGCCTTATGCTACAACATTTCACATATTTTTGCAATGTCCTTGCAAGGGTTCCCGCAAACGAGGAGCGCAGTTCCGAAGGAACGAGCACGCGTTTGTGGGAAAAAGGAGGAATCGCCGGAACGGCGGAATGTGCTGGCCTTCTAGGCCGGCACATGGAGCTGTGATGGCGATTCTGACGTGGAGCCGTTGACCGGGATTGAACCGGTGACCTCGTCCTTACCATGGACGCGCTCTACCAACTGAGCTACAACGGCACATTTTCTCACGCCTCGACAAGCTCCGCATAACATGGCTCACTCCTCGTCGCAGCTCGCCCGAAATGACTACTTCTTTACCTGCGTAAACTTATTGCGAAGCTCCTGGACTTTAATGTTCTTTGCATCCAGTTTCTCAGCAGCAAGCAACAAAGGTTCGGCTTTCTTTGGCTTTTGAATTTCCAAAGCAAGTTCACACGCGCGAATCGCGTAATCCACTTCCCCATTCTTCATCTCAAATGCTTTTGCGTACGCCCTGAACGCCTTCTTTGCATTTCCGCTCGCCTTCAACGCTAATCCCAGGTTTGCTACGTGCTTTGCTTCGAGTGGTTGCAACTTTGTAGCAGCATCGTAGTGCTTTACGGCGTCATCAAACTTCTTCATTCGATACGAAATCAAACCAAGTTTCGATAAGACGTCAACATCATTATTCTTCAGCTTGTGCGCTTCTAGGTATGAAGCATGCGCGTCAGTATAGTTCTCAACCTTCAAATACATATTTCCCAATTCGATGTAAATCCGTTCATCTCGTGGGTTCAGCGTCACGGCTTCAATAAAGGTAGACTCAGCATCCTTGTTTCGATTTTCATTCAAGTACTGTTTCGCACGTCGAATAAGCTCATCAGCCTTTCGTTTCTTTTCGATCTTGTCAGCCTGTGCCTTTTTTCCAATCGAAGGGATCATGCGTGAGCCCAATGGACGCTTAGGAACAACCTGAAACTTTGGCGCCTCAGGCTTGGGTGCTTCTACTGAAGGGGTCGCAGGTTTGGCAACTTCTGGTTTCGAAGGAGCCTTTGGCGCATCGAACATCGAGGAAACAGCGCTCGCCTCTGCCTTTTGCTTCTTACGCAAAACAACTTCTTTGCCTTTGTGCGCAAGCTTCTTCAATCGCTCAAAGCCCAGGACGAACCATTCACGAAGCTTCGTAAAGAATCGCGAAATCGCACCGCGAACATCCTTCTTTGGGTGCACGGTCTTCTCTGCCACCATCACCTGTTCATCGGTCTTTGGCATGCGTCGCATAAAAACAATAATCACAACAATAAGCGCGACGAGGATCAGAATTTGTGGCCAGTAATTTCGAAGGAAGTCTTGGATGTTCATATTTATGCGAATTTCGTCTGTGAGTTATTTACGATAGTCCCGATCTTTGCGCCGGCAACAACACGTTGCATATTTCCGGCCTTCTCAAGGTTGAAAACAATAATCGGCATGGATTCTTCAGAGGCCAGGGCAAATGCGGTCTTGTCCATGACACGAAGGTTCTTCTCAAGTGCATCTTGATAGTTCAGAACGGCGAATTTTTTTGCTTTCTTGTTGGTGCGAGGGTCCGAATCATACGCTCCATCAACATTGGTGGCCTTCAAGAGCACATCGGCACCAAGCTCGATCGCTCGCAAGGCGGCAGCAGAATCTGTGGTAAAGAAGGTGTTCCCCGTTCCAGCAGCGAAGATCACAATGCGTCCTTTTTCAAGATGACGTATGGCCCTTCGTAAACGATATGGTTCACAGAACTCATTCACTTCAATTGCCGACATCAGCCGGGTATCAATCTTCATATTTTCAAGAACATTTTGAAGCGCTAACCCGTTAATGATGGTTGCGAGCATTCCCATTTGATGTCCAACAACTTGTGCCAGACCAATGTCCTTTGCTTCGCGGCCGCGGAAAATATTTCCGCCACCCACCACCACGCCAACCTGCACTCCGAGCTTTGCCACAGCAGCAATTTCTTTTGCAATCCGTGAAATCTCTTGAGACGCGAGCACCTCAGTACTTTTTCCGAGCGCTTCGCCGGAAACTTTGAGAATGACTCGTTTGTATGCAGATTTTGGCATGTTCCTCCTTATTATTCTTTGCCGATTTCTATTCGCTTGAACCGGCCGATTTGAATGTTCTCACCAAGCTTCGATACGGCTTCCGAAAGAAGATCAGCAATCGTCTTGTCTTGATCTTTGATGAACGGCTGTGTGACAAGAGCTTTTTCTTCGCGGAACTTCTTCATCTTGCCTTCGAGAATCTTGTCGAACATGGCTTCTGGCTTTCCTTCTGCCTTCAATTGTTCGATAGCGATTTCTTTTTCTTTATTGATCAGCTCGTCAGAAACGTCTTCGGGCTTTACTACCAATGGATCCGTTGCAGCAACTTGCATAGCAATCGTCTTAGCAAAGTCCTGGAAGTCTGCGTTTCGAGCAACAAAATCTGTCTCGCAGTTAATCTCTACAATCACGCCAATCTTTCCGTTGCTGTGAATGTATGAACCGATCCAACCTTCTTTGGCATCGCGGCCAGATTTTTTAACAGCGCTTGCAGCTCCCTTTTTTCGAAGAAACTCGATAGCTTTTTGTGTGTCGCCACCAGACTCCCCTAATGCTGCCTTCACATCCATAATTCCCGCACCGGTTAATTCCCGGAGCTTCTTTATTTCTTCCATTGTTGGCATATTACGCCTCCTTCTTTACTTCTTTTTTCGTTGCTTTTGCAACGCCTTTTGCCTTTTCGGCTTCTTTAGCATTTTGAGATTTCATTGAACGAGCCTTGCCTTCTTTCACGGCCTCAGCAATAACCTGAGCCATCAGTTCGATAGATTTTACGGCATCGTCATTGGCAGGAATAACAAAGTCAGCATCTTCTGGATCACAGTTCGTGTCTGCCAAAGCAATAACCACGATTCCTTTTTTGCGTGCTTCCGACACGGCAATCTTCTCTTTGTTCAATCCAACAACAAAAATTGCTTGTGGAAGTGTATCAATAGCAGCGATTCCGCCGAAGTCTTTGCGCATCTTTTCAATTTCTTTGCCAATCGCAACCTGTTCACGCTTCGTGTACTTCTCGAGTTCACCTGAAACTTTTTGTGCTTCCAGGCTTCGCAAGCGTTTGATTCGATTGTGCATCGTTTCAAAGTTTGTAAACGTTCCGCCGAGCCATCGAGTGTTAACGTATGGCATTCCAACTTCTTCGGCTTTTGCCTTTACTACAGCCGTTGCCTGCTTTTTAGTTCCGAGGAACAAAATAGAGCCACCTCTGGATACAAGATCCACAACAAAATCAAAAGCTTCTTGAAGCTTTGTTGCCGTAGCTTGCAAATCCAAAATAGCTACGCCACTTCGGGTAGTGTAGACAAATCGATTCATCTTAGGATTATGCCGGCTTTTCTGGTGTCCGAAGTGCACACCGGCCTGGAGCATATCCAAGAGTTTCATAGGTTCTGACATGAATTTCCTTATTCCTCTACTTTTATCTCCCTTCGCCGCGGACTTTGGCTTATGTAAGCACAAAGCAGGATGCGGAAAAGTCCAAAAGTATGAGAGATTATTGATTAAAATTGCCCCAAATTGGGCGACATGAATATAACACGAGGCCCTTATTTTGTAAAGGGCAGACTTGACACAATCTACAAAATATGGTAATGTTCACGGTTCCAAAAAATCACCCACAAAGGAGACTGGCCTTGAACAAGCCGAAAAAGAGCCCTCGCACGAAGCCGCTGGTCACCATCACACGGAGCTTCCTGGTGAAACCGGAATATCGCAGCGCCGCAACGGCCTCCGATCTCTCGGACAACCCGGAGAGCAACGTGGAAAGCCTGGACCTCCTCATTTCGGAAGCTCGAAATGAGATGTGGAAGACGGTGGAGAATGGGATGAGCTACAAGAAGCTTCGCGAAGTCGCGAAGCGCCTCGTGATCGTTCCGCAAGGGGTGAACCTTCTCGTCGTCGTCGAAACCGACTTCGAGACGTAACACGCGCGCGCAACAACGCGCGCAGACAGGGACACGAATCTAATTCGTGTCCCTGCGCTGATTTTATTTGCATTATTTGAGGGTAGCTACTTCCTCTTTCTTCGAACACGCTTTACGGCGAAAATCGTTACTGCTCCCACCACCATTATTCCCGCCCAGACAAGCACAGCTACTTTTGCAACCTGTATGCCCGTTTCGAGTGACCAGCTAACTTTTACGGACACCTTCGAGTTGTCACCTGAAATCGTGATCTGTTTTTCTTCAACTTTATTATCATACTCAACGGTGACGTTCTTTTGGCCTTCAAGAACATTATCGAACACTACAACACCCTCATTATCCGTGACGGCCTTTTGTCCATTTTCGAGAGTGACCGTGGCATTCGGAATCGGTTTATTCGTGTTATCGATAACAACTATTTTGATTGTTACGCCCGTAGTCTC
>CAYMIK010000017.1:0-4128 GCA_964390745.1 uncultured Candidatus Saccharibacteria bacterium | reverse complement strand
GCTTCCTCCGCCCGTGCCAGAGCCCGATCCTTCATTTCCGCCATTGTTGCTGCTTCCCCCGCCAGTCGAGCCACCCGATGTACCACCAGATTCACTACCGCCGTTGTCTGACTGCGTCGTTGGAGTTTTATACGTGATGGTATCGGAATATATTGGCGAGGTATTGCCAATATTGTCAGTAAAACGCACATAAACCGTTTTTGTGCCATCTCCCGCTGATAATGTAAACGATTTTGTTGCCGCAAACGACTGCGGTGTTGCATCAGAAAGCGAGGCGTCATCGGAAATTTCTACCGTAGCTACGCCACTCACAGCATCAGTGGCAGAAAGATTGAGCGTTGCATTGCGCGAAGATGTGGCCGGGGCACCATTGTTTATTGTCACGCTTCCAGTTGGCGCCGTAGCGTCAACGCCAATACTTGCAGACGCAACAGAAGAAATATTCCCAAGTGAATCTTTAAATTTGGCGTAGAGCGTCTTAGTTCCGTCACCTGCTGAAAGTGTATAAAGTGCATCCGGTGCAAATACTTGCCACGACTCACCTGTAAATGAGCTGCTCGTGGAAATCATCATGAAGGCTACGGTACTTATTGCATCGGCTGCTGTAAGCTTGAGTGTTGCGTTTCGTGATGTCGTAAATGATGAACCATTGTTAATTTTTATGCTCACAGGGGCAGGACCCGTCGTGTCTTGCGTTATAGTGTCCGAAGCAGCCACAGAGACGTTTCCGGCATTATCTTTAAACTTAGCGTAAACCGTTTTGGTTCCATCAGTTGATGACAATGTAAACGATTTTGACGTTGCGTAAGACTCCCAGGCACCGCCCGCAAAGCTCGCGCTTTCGGATACCATCATTTGTGCAACGCCACTTGTTGTGTCGCTTGAGGATAGATCCAGTGATACATTTCGAGTATTGGTTATGCTGTCACCCGTATTAATCGTTATCGATCCAGTTGGAATTTCTGTATCGAGGATAATAGAGTCACTCGCCGTTTCCGAAACATTCAAAGTGATATCGCGAAGTTTAATGTAAACATTCTTTGCCCCATTCGTAGAATCGAGCGTCCAAGTTTTTGTTGTTGCATAAGTTTCCCAAACGCCACCCGTGAAATCAGAAGCGTTTGCAATCATCATCTGATAGATACCGCTTCCCGAATCTGCTGCGGAAATAGTTAATGGTACGGATGTACTATTTGCGTAAGCACTACCTGAATTTATCACCAACGTCACCGAACTCGGTGCTGTTGAGTCATATTCGATTGCATCGCTTGAAGCAACAGAAACATTTCCTGCACCATCTTTGAAGCGAATATACACCGTTTTAGTTCCATCACCCGCCGAAAGCCTAAATGACTTACTCGTTGCATACGATTCATATGAAGCACCCACAAACGTCGGGCTTTCAGAAATTTCCATTTCAGAAACCCCACTCGTTGCGTCGCTCGCAGAAATGGTGAGTGTAACATTTCGAACTGCGGTCAATACATCACCAGAATTTATTGTCACCGTTCCTGTTGGGTTTACCGTATCAAGAACAATGGCATCCGAAACAGCCAAAGAAGTGTTCCCAGCTGCATCCTTAAAACGTGCGTACACGGTTTTTGCCCCATCTCCCGAAGAAATGGTTGTAGCCTTACTGGTCGCATATGCTTCCCACGACGCTCCAACAAACGAACCGCTTTCAGAAATTTGCATGTGAGTTGTTCCACTCGTTGCATCATTTGAACTTATCCCAAGAGTTACCGAGGTGCTGCCCGTGTAAGCATTTCCTGTGTTAATAGATACCGAATTTGTTGCAGGAGCTGTTTCGTCGAAGGTAATAGAGTCGCTCACAGCGGCGGAATAGTTTCCTGCATCATCTTGATATTCTACATATACCGTTTTAGTTCCATCTCCCGCCGAAAGCACAAATGCCGTTGATGTCGCGTAAGGCTCCCACGAAGCACCGCTCAAATCGGCATTTTCTGAAATCCGCATCTGAGAAACGGTCATGTTGTCCGAAGCAGAGAGCGACAAAGTAACACTTTGTGATTGTGTATAGCCGTCACCACTATTAATAACGATACTTCCATCAGGCAATGTTGTATCAAGCGTTATAGTGTCAAATGTGGGCAGTGAGCTATTTCCTGCAGCATCACGAAACTTAATATATACGGTCTTCAGTCCTTCATCTGATGAAAGCGTAAAAGATTTACTGGTTGCATATGACTCCCATGAGGCTCCAGTAAATAAAGAATTTTCAGAAATCATCATGTCTTGCACCGAGGTCGTGAGGTCGATTGCGCCGATAGTAAGTGTGACGTCTGCTGATGTAGCATATGCAGCATCAGCATTTATATTGTAATCCGTTGCTATGGGCCCTGATCGATCAAGAATTATCGAATCATTGGCTGAGCTCGATATATTCCCTGCATTATCAATAAACCGAACATAAACAGTTCGAGTTCCGTCTGTTGCTGCAAGTGTAAAAGCTTTAGATGGAGCATACGTTTCCCAACTTGCACCAATGAATCCAGAATCTTCTGAAACCTGCATTTGATACACACCGCTTGTGGAATCAAGTGCACTGATAGCGAGAGTGACATTTCGCGAATTGGTATATGTGGCAGCAGCATTAATAGATACCGATCCGCCAGTGGGTGCTGCCGTATCCAAAATAATATCGTCGGATGTAGTAAGCGAAATATTTCCCGCGTTATCTTTAAAGCGAACATAATATGTCTTAGTTCCATCAAGTCCCGACAACGTCACACTTTTTGATGTCGCATAACTTTCCCAAATTGCGCCCACAAAGCCTGAGTCTTCCGATACTTGCATCTCATATAGCCCACTCGTTGCATCCGTTGCTGAAATGTTCAAAGTAACAGAAGAAGACGTAGTATAGGCATTCCCGGAATCAATAGCAACGCTCCCGCTTGGTGCTGTTGTGTCATAGACTATCGTATCGCTTGCCGAGGCCGTTTCATTTCCAGCAGTATCTCGGAACTTTGCATAAACCGTTTTTGTTCCATCCAAAGAAGAAAGCGTAAAAGATTTTGAAGTTGCATAGGGTTCCCAGGAAGCACCAGAAAAATCAGCATTTTCTGAGACAATCATGTCTGCCATTCCGCTCGTTGCATCGGAAGCAGAAAGAGTAAGCGTAGCGCTTGTTGAAGTCGTGTACGCATCTCCTAAATTAATGGTTACGGAAGGAGAAGTTGGTGCCGTAGCATCGACACGGAACGCAACGCTACCACCATTGGCCGTTGTGTAACTGCTTGATTGCGCATTAGAATTTATTGCCAAAACTCGCCAGTAGTAGGAACCGTCCGCTAGCGCAGAGGGTGTGTAAGTTACATTGCTTCGCGGGCTCGCCGAATAACTTCCCTCAATTTCATCAACGATGGTTGAAGAAAAATCTGCCGTGTCATCAATCTGTATATGATATTTCACACTAAGATTATTTGGATCACTCAAATTAAAACTCAAAGACGGTGCGTTGTTGGTAGTATAAGCACCATCTGCGTAATTATTAATCGTAGGGTCAGAAGGAGGTGGGCCCGTAATAGACCAGTTACTGTTGTGCCCCGAATCAATGGTATTTGTTGCAGTAATGGCCGTTACGTTTGAATTGTTCGAGTCTTTCACATCAGCATACGAAACAGAGCGTGTTCCTTGCGGATTAATATTCCAATACGAACCATTCGAAGAACTTCGTAAGGTCACATAGCTTCCCGCTGATCCCGTGACCGTTAACGCATTCGAGATAGTCTGGGTGGTTCCAGCAGTGAAGGTAATATTTTTACCCGCCGTAGTACAGGAGAGGTTATAAAAAGTCGTTGAACCAGAAACGGTTGATGTGGTTCCAACTGTATTGAAATTCACAGTACTCGTACCCGCAGTGAAAGTTCCTGAATTTGCAAAGTTGCCGCCAACATTGATTGTATAGGACGATGGCGTAAGAGTTGTGCCGGTACCAATAGTAATGTTTCCGGAGGCCGTCACGTTCCCCGCGAGAGTAATTTGCCCCTTATTGCTCAATGTCATGTTCGTATAGGAGCTTGCGGGAAGACGTGTCTGCCTCGTAGTTGTGAGAGAGTTGTTATTAACTGTTAGTGCACCATTGTCATATATAGTGCCAGCTGCTCC
>CAYMIK010000016.1:9868-24188 GCA_964390745.1 uncultured Candidatus Saccharibacteria bacterium | reverse complement strand
GATTTGCCAAAGAAACGGTTGGCCATGTTATCAGTTCGTTTTTGTAATTACGATTCGGAAAATAGCCGTACCGATGCATGTTGTTAGCGAAATGTGCTTTCAGCTTCGGTGCGGTTTTTTGTATGAACTTATGCAAGAATGCTATCGTCTCTTTTCTCTCCGCAGGAACGGAATCGAGATATTCTTGTACACTTTTTGCCTTCACGGCCTTGAACATATTCATACGGGTTGAGGCGCTATTTTTTCTTTGCTCGTTTGCTCAAAACGCCGCGCACCGAAGGGCTTACGGCCTTATCTTTTCGATGGATACAACCAATCCAACAACACGGACGGCGCATACCTTCTTTAAGTTCGCTCACGGTTCGCCTTACATGGTCTTTGCGAGTTTCTTCTTTCTTTACAAACGTAACCCAGCAAATCCATTCATTGCGCGAAAGTGGCGTGAGGCCTTGCCACAATTCAAAAGCTGCCTTGTCAGATGTGAGAGCTTTTTTAAGATCTTGTGGCAAAGTATGCACCGTGCCGCTGGAAATTTGTTGTGCAGTCATGGCTATTTCTGAAGATCTCTTGAGACTATTTTTTCGTGTCAGGATCAGATGCTTCCATCTTGTCCATCACTTCGTTGGCTTTGTGAGCAAGCTTTTGCTTTACATCTTCTGCCATATCTCCCATTTTCTCTTTTGCTTCAACGGCTTTCTGGCTCAATCTGCCTTTTGCACGAAGTGCTTCATCATCCATGGCTTCACCGGCTACTTCCTCAATCTTACCCTTGGCCTTCTTTAGAGTGTCATTCATGATTTTGTCTCCTGTTTAATGAATGAATACGGATGTATATTCATGGTACGACTTTACGAGAATATTAGCAATGTTTTTCTGAAGATTCTTTTGGCAAACTCCCAATAACAGCTCAACCCTGCGGTTTTCGTGTTACAATGAAAAACGTAATCAGAAAGGACCCTCATGAAAGAAGGCAATCCACGAATTTACACCATGAGTTTTTCTAGCGTGTACCCATTGTATGTGAAAAAAGCTGAGAAAAAGGGCAGAACAAAAACCGAGGTTGATACGGTGATTTGCTGGCTTACAGGATACACGGCACGAGGCCTCAAAAGCCAAATAACCAAGCAACACACTGTCGAGACTTTTTTTGCAGAGGCTCCAAACATGAACCCGCTACGTGCTTTGATCACCGGGGTGGTTTGTGGCGTTCGCGTAGAAGAAATACAAGAGCCTCTCATGCGAGAGATTCGTTATCTTGATAAGTTGATTGACGAGTTGGCGAAAGGGAAAGCCATGGAGAAGATCTTGCGCAAGGCAGATTAGGAATCTTTCCTCAAAGCAATACAGAAAAATTATTGCTTCTTTCTTCGAACTACTCCCACCACCACAAGACCCGAGAGAAGAACGGCTCCAATGATAATCCAGTACCACACCATGTGTGATTCATTTTTAGTTGTGGAAGGAATACCTGCCGAAGATGTTGGCTGCGGTGTTCTTGGAGTTTCAGCAACAAGCTGTTTGAATGTCAGTCGAGCATTTTCACCCGATATTGATGCTACCGTTATTTGAATGTCATTCATTGAGTCTTCGGTTACATCGTACTGCCCCGTTTGACCGAGCATGATTTTTACATCGAATGGATGAGACGCAAGCGTAACAATGACAAAGTCAGATCCGATCTCTTTGATGGTTGCACTGTGTTCCTCGCCTTCAACCATGAAGAAGATTACGTCACCCACCTTGAGGTCGAGCGACTTACCAGTATTCTGAAGATAGTCGAGGAAGTCATTCAAAACAATTTTGGTGTCAGGAGTTTCTTCAAGTGCGTCGGGCGTAAAAGCAACCAATGGTTTTCCGTTGGAACTTGAGCCAGAACCAGAGCCACCGTCTGTGCCATGGTCAGTGTCACCATCACCGTCATCAGCAGGAGTGTTAGCCTTAAACGTTGCCGCTATGGTGTGATCATCGTTTACGTCAGTAAAGGTATACGAAGTCACGGTTCCTGCAGATGATCCATCAATCAAAACGTGATCAACTGAATATCCACTTGCAGGAGTAATGGTAAATGCCTGATCCTCACCTTCGTCAACGGAAATTTCACCCGATGGCGAAATCGTTCCATGCGCCCCTGCAGATGCTGTGATGGTAAACGTCGTAACATCGGGTTCTGCTATCGAAATGTCGGTCACATCAACTAGTGTTGGGTAGCCTGCTTCATGAGACTGCCAGACATCATCAAAGGACCATTCGTCCAAAGGTGGATTGTCAACGTTGTTAAAGAAGTATGTTTCATTTGGCTCTTCGAGAGTATTTACAACGAGACAATCCGTAAAGTCTCCACCGTCGGAGCAGTTTTCTAATCCCGTGGCATCGGCATCAATGGCATTGTTGCTTGTTGCAACATCAGCAACGTACCCTACCAAGCCACCCATGATTTCTGCAGCAAGCACTGGAGAGGCTGCGAAGGAATCATAGATAGAGCCTGCATCCATACCGCCAACGACACCACCAGCATCTATGGCACCATCAATAAACCCAGCAGAATACGCGCGTTGAACGGTTGCGCCATCTCCACTTGATTCAAATGAGTATCCCAAGATACCACCAGTGTCAAAGATACCTCTGACATAGCTTATTGAGTAAACGTCGTGGATTGAAACCTCGCCAATAGAGGAACCAACAACGCCACCGACTTCAGCAATACCTTCGAGGTACGCAGATCCATACGATATTCCAACTCGTGCAGAGTCTTCTATATACCCAGCAACGCTTCCGCACGCCCGCGTACACAAAACCTCCGAGGTATTCGCAACACCAACATTAGTAACGCTGGTGTTGTCGGACATCCTTCCAGCGACCATACCAACGTTGTAGTTTCCTATTGAAGCGCTATCAGAAAATAGCACATTATCAACCTGAGCATTGTCTGCGAGACGAGAGAACAGACCAACATTGGTTCCACTGATCCGAACGATTTGAAGGTTGGAAATAATGTGTCCGTTCCCTTCAAAGAGTCCACGGAAACCGTAGTCAGCTTCTGTGCCAATAGGTTCAAATCCGTCACCGCCATTGAAGGCTTCAGACCCGCTGCAGTCGATGTCGGCAGTGAGTTCATATCCGCCATTCAAGTCTTCGGCCATATCCTGCAAATCCGCACACGAAGCAACCGGCGTAAGTTCGTCAGAGAGTCGTAAGTCGAACGTTGGGTAGTCGTCAATGTGTGCATGCCAAACACCGTCAAATGACCATTCGTTTAATGGGCTATGAGTCTTATCAAAGAAATACGTTTCATCGGGTTCTGCTTCGGTGTCTACTGATGTGCACCCTGTGTTGTACGGCGAGGCAACGTCTTCTTCCCCAATCGTATTCGCACACACCGTATCCATAGTTTTAAGATCGTCACTCCATACATTCACCATGCTTTCTGACTCTGCTGACGTTATTTGTCCGATGACGGAGCCAGTATACGTTCCGCCTTCCGTTGAAACCATTTCTCCGGCAGAAAACGAATCACTGATAACGCTATCAACCGACTGACCGACAAGGCCACCACCCATAGCTCCACCGTTGTATACAGTACCAGCGTTGTAGACATTGTTTATGAACGATGACTCCACATAGCCCACAACTCCACCCGTGCCGTTTACTCCGTCTATTTCCGATACGTTATATGCGTTTTGGAGTCTTACTCCAGAAAGCGAAGCAGCAATGCCACCGGTTGTTGCAAATGTGCCCACGGCATTTCCGGTAAAATACACCTGGTCAACAACTGCCGTTGCAGGATTTGGAGCGTCAATGACTCCAATGACTCCACCTATGAAGTTAATGCCTTCCATGTGCGCTTGACTTCCGGAGTTCCTGAGCGTAAAGGCACCTTCATTTTCTGAACCAAGATCACCATAGCCGAGAAGGCCGCCCGCCACTCCGAAGGCGCCAACAGCTCCTTCTGAGTTATTGTCTCCATCAAGAATCACCGTGGTTACGTCTTCGGTAACAAGCTGACCAATCATTCCACCAGCGTATCCGCCACCAAAGGCGACACCGCGGAAAGCAGAATCAAGAAGTTGAAGTTCGGCACTTGGCCCGCTGACGGACGCATGCCCAACAATACCACCAGAACTCGCAGACTCTTCGTTGATCGCAAACATTATTTCACTACTCTTGAGCCCATCAAGCAACACAGAAGCGTCCTCACCAATACTCATATTGCCCACAATGCCGCCGTTATTAATGAGTGGTGCATTCCCAGATTCTTCATCATCTCCCCACATCTCTCCTGAACTTTCGACTCCAACAAGCGAGCTGTCTCCGCCAGCTACCGTCATGTACCCAACCACACCGCCACAGTTCGTATTGCAGTAAATATTTCCTGCGGTTGTAACATTTTCAAGCTGAATCGAATTTCCAAAAGCCGCACCCACGAGAATTCCTGAGGTAGCTCCCGGCAACGCCCGTACCGTTGCGCCACTCAAGGTCACATCAGAGATACTTGCATTTTCAATCGTCGAAAAGAGTCCCACGCTTTCACTCGAAGATTCAATAAACAAACCATGAATTGTATAGCCGTTTCCGTCGAACGCACCCGAGTACCCAATGATAGGAACAAATCCTTCGCCTTCGTTCCAACTCACGGTTTCAGAGCAATCAATATCACCTGTTAGAACATAGTCCGAGACAAGATCGTCCTGGATTGCCTGCAACTGTTCACATGATGAGATTTCTAAAGGAATATCCGAGGGTGGCATGGGGGTTGTTGACCAGACAAGTTGCGGATAGCTTCGTTCTTGCGTTTCCCAAACAGGCGTGGTTTCAAAGTCCCAAAGACTCATGGGCGAATTGATATTGTTGTTTTTAAAATAATTCGTGTCTGAATCCTCCATAGTGTTCACTGCAACGCATCCATCTTCAACGGGCTCGCCACCACCACCCGTTGCATAGCTGCAGACGGTCAGGTCGCTTCGTGTTTCGTCATAATAATTATTGGAAATAGCATATTCCCCATCTCGCTCACCAAAAAGAGCTCCGGCATAGCCAACGGCGCTTACACTGCCCGCATTAAACATATCCTGATACACACCGCCATTTACGTATGCAGCAATACCGCCCGCATGGTCACTCGACGCGGTAACTTCGCCAATGTTGTAGGTGTTTGTCAGAACAGAATTATATGATTCGGCCGCAATGCCACCAGCATAGGTATCGGAAGAAACCATGCCAGCATTGAACGTATTTTCAACATCGACATTACCAACAAGACCAAAGAGACCACCCCCAGCGGCAATACTCGAAGTCACATCACCAAGGTTATAACTATTTCCTATGTACAGACTGCCCGAGCCATCATTGTCGATGTTTCCAACGAGTCCACCAACCGTACCGTATCCACTGACAGCGCCCGTATTTTTTACGCGCGTGATGCTAAGCAACGTGCCAGGAAAAGCGGTAGAAAAAATATATCCAATAGCTCCGCCAATATTGTACGAACCTGGCGTCGTACTTGTCACCGGCATCTCTATGGAAAGATTGTCGAGGGTAATATTTGTAATGTCGCCATGATTCAGCTCGCCAATAATTCCACCCGTTGCGCCACCGCCTAATAGCGAGCCCGACACCTCAGAGTTCTCTAATGTAAATTCTGATCCGTCGTTAGCTATAAATGCGCCACCTATCAAACCACCAGTATCCTGAAGCGCAACACCACTCGTATCGATGGTTCCATTAAAAGCAAGCGCGCTCATGTGAACATTCGCCCGACCCATATATTCAAAGTTCCCAAGAATGCCTCCAAAATGTGAGCCTTCATCCGAACCAAGCATGTCACCAGAATAAGAACTATTGGTAATATTCGAAGTTATGGTGCTGCGAGGAGCAAACTTACCAACCAACCCACCACAGTCTTGATAGCACCCCGTAATGTCCATGGTTGAAGTAACGTTGTTCATTTGCAAACTTTCCTGTGCGATACCAACAACGGTTCCTGCATAGGCCTCGCCTGGGTTTTCTCCCCCTTCCATGTTGAGATTCTCAATGGTTGCATTCAGTGTTTGACCAAAAAGTCCCCAGTTGCTGTCTATGTGATACCCCTGGGCTACCGTGAGACCAATAATACTGTGACCCGCGCCATTGAATGACCCTGTGAACTCCTCAATGGAACTAAAACCATCACCACCATTGAGCGAATCCGAATCCGTGCAATCTATGTCACTTTCCATGACATAATTTCCAGCCGTGTCGTTATTGATGTCTTGTAACTCTTGGCAGGTACTAATACCAACTTCGTTCTCAATTGGCATCCAGGCTAGTTGCGGGAATGCGTCAGCTTGTACTTGCCAGACAGGTTCTTCGGATGAAAAATCCCACGATCCAAGCATCGGTTCGTTGGTGCTGTTGTTAATAAAATGGTCGGCATCTGGTTCTACAACCGTATTCACTGCTGTACATCCCGTGTTGTCTACCACAGTAACGAAGCTGGCTGTTTGAGTCCACATACAATTCGTCATCCTACTGCGGCTCTGGTCGAAGTAATTTCCTGATATGGTGTTAGGCTGATCATCAAAAAGATAGACTTGGCCAACAACCGCAGCTGTGTACACCGGCTCAGCGCCAAGCGTTTTTACTTCGCCGGCATTGAAGTTGTTTGATGTTATAACACCGGTTTGTGCGCTTCCTATGAGTCCGCCAACCAAGTTGGAATCCGAAATAATTCTTCCTTTGTTGTAGCTATTGTCGATTGACCCGGAACGCATTTGCCCAACAATTCCACCAAGGTCATACGCTCCAACAATTTTTCCACTGTTGTAGCTATTGCTCACTTCAACGTACGAAGCGTAACCAACGATTCCGCCAGCGGTTGAACCTATTTGAGAATCAATACGCGCATTGTTAATAGATTCACTCACTGCTCCGACGTCGCCATCAATGAACCCAATGATTCCACCTACCGATCCTGTTCCGCTGACGCTACCACGCATATAGGCTTTATTAATAATAAATGGATCTGCGGCTCCGGAATATGTATGTGCTTCACCTACTATACCGCCAACATTATATGCAGCGGTTTGAACAGTGCCATTCACGATAGCTCTATTGATATACATCCACGAACCCGCCCCCACATCAACCAAACCAATAACACCACCCGTTCCAACGGCGCCCTGAATGAGACCCGTGACATGAATATTACTAATGTCGAACTGGCTATTGTTATCAAGCTGCACGTTTCCAATAAGACCGCCAACACCCGAACCAATGGTGTTTAACCCACGAATCGAACCACTAAAGGTAAAGTTATCAATAACAACATCAGCAAAGGAACTCTGACTTGCGTACCCAATCAATCCTCCCGAGTAAAATAAAATACCGTCAGGGTCGCCTTCGTTGGTAATGTCTCCAGAGAAGCTTGCATTTGTTATGCTCGTGCTTGTTCCGTCGTCATAGGCATTAAAGTAACCAACGATACCCCCAGAAAAACCATTTCCGGTTTCTACGTCCGCACTCGATGAAACATGATCAAGGTGCAGTTCGCCATCAGCCGTTCCAATAAAACTTCCCACGTTGTTTTGGCTTGTAAATCTTCCGCGAACAATGGATACATTTTGAATGGTAGCATTCAAGGTGTTAGAAAAAATACCCGCGTCGCTATCCGTCTGAATCACATTCAAGTCATTAATAGCGTGATTCTGGCCATCGAGAGTGCCCGTAAAATCTTGGATAGGCAAAAATCCATCGCCATCATTCAAAGCACCAGAACCAGAGCAGTCAATATCATTCGCGAGTGTATATGACCCGGTAGGATCAAGATACATTTCCTGTAACTCCTGGCAGGTTGAAATTTCATAGGTTGCTGCCTGGAAATAAATATTATCCACCTCAACAGGGTTACCCTGACCTAGCGTATTCACAGCAACAACTTTCACGTCGTAGTGTGTTCCCAAAACCAACTCCGTTGCATCATAGGTGGTGGTTGGGACAGCAACTTCTGCTGGGTCTCCCCAACTGGTTCCATGCTCACGAATATATACCAAGTAGTTCACCATTTCATAACCCCCATCACTTGCAGGAGCATCCCAATCGATGGTGAGTGTACCAGTTCCAGTGTGGCGGGTAGTAGTTAGATTTTGGACAACGCTTGGAGGACCGCCAATGGTAAATGGATCCGAAGGCGCCGAAGCAACACCTACTCCAATCGCATTCACCGCATATACACGAAGTTCAAATACATCGCCGTTCGCAAAACCGGTAAGTTCGCCGATAGACGGATCCGCGCTTGGTACGCGCCCAACTGGTGACCAGTCTGTAAATGCTTCAGCTGCCGTTGCTATTTCCACGTTGTAATCCGTGATGGCCGAACCACCATCATCTGCGGGCGGATCCCAGTGCGCACCAACAATTTTTCCATCTCCGGGTTCTACAACGATGTTGCTTGGTACGCCAGGCTCCACGGGGTCAGAATAAGAACTTGGTGTTGCTGCTCGGAGAATGGGATAGCCAGAATCTATCGTCCAATCATCAGTGAGGTTCCAACTTGCGATGGGTTCTACCGAAAGTGACTTAAAGTGATCTGAATCAGTACCATCGGTATTGACCGCCGTACAATCCCCAACAACCGATTCATCGCCCGTACATGATGCTGTTTGAGTTGCCGTTTGATCAAAGTAGTTATTCAAAAGACTTGGCGTTCCAATAACAACACTCGAATATATCGCAGGAATCGGACTCGTTCCTGTTATAGTGGTGAAGTTATTGTTGATGGAAAATGTGCCGGTTCCAAAAATAAATATACTTCCAATAAGACCAGCAAGATCCGCATCTCCGTTGAGTGTTCCCGTGCTGTAATTATTTTGTAGCGCATTGCTCTCGCCCGTAAACACCGTAACATTGGAAACGATTCCTGCATTGGGGCCAGTCGTTCCTGAAAGCGTTCCATTAAAATAGCTATTCATTATACTCGTGTTGGATGCTGTGTGAGCGACACCTCCAGCACCTCCGTTGGTTGCGGTAACAGCAGCGGTAACACCAACATTTTCTATGGTTGAGTCTGAGTCCGCCATGCCAATAGCGCCACCAACCGTAGATATTCCGGTAACTGTTCCCGCTACAGAAACGTGGCTCACAATAGTATGTGCCGCTTCGCCAACAATGCCACCAACGTTATTGGCAGCTTGAATGTTCGTATTCGTCAGATGAACGTTTTTTATTGTTGCGTCCATTGCTCTTGCAAAAAGACCGAAGTAATTTCCAGTTATTCCCGTTCGCGTCATCGCAAGTTGGTCAATGGAATGATCTTGCCCGTCAAAAATTCCAGAGAAACCCGAGATTGGCGCAAAACCTTGGCCGCCATTCCACGAACTGGAAGCAGAGCAATCAATGTCGTTCATCAGGATATAACTTGCATTGTGGTCACTCTCCATTTCTTGGAGTTGTTCACAGGTTTCAATGCGGAAGGGAAAGTCAGTACTTCCGTTACCTACCCCAGAAAAAGCCTCCGCAATTGGGGCTTGTACAAAACGAAAATTCACTGCCAGCATGGACAGCATTATCATGGCGATCGTAGTCGCGCGAACCCTTCTTGTTATTTTCACTTTTGTATTTTTGTATTCAAAGTAACACACATACTATATCAGATTTTTCTCAGAATTACAACCCTACACAAAGCTTCAAAAACACAGACACGAACACTGTCTTCAACAAAAAAAACAAACAAGCGAGGCACCGAAGTGCCTCGCTTACTTTTTTCGATCTCTTGAAAATTACTGAATACGGACTCGTTGAGCAAGAGCGCTTGTGTCAGACTTCTTGGTGCCCGTGATGATAACCTTCATACCTTTTTTCAACTTCTTAACGTCGCTCTTCGTGCCCTTCAGTTCTGAAACGGTTGTCTTGTCGTCAAAGGAAACCGTGTAGGCCTTTCCCGCCGTAGTCTTCATCTCGAGGCCCGTTGCTGAAACGGATGTGATGGTTCCAGAAAGAACGATACGATCAGATGCAGCTTGACGAAGAGCATTAATTCGCTCGTACGGCGAGTTGGTCTTTTCGTCCGCCTTTTTTTGTTGCGCAGCACCATACCAATAGCCGCCGTAGAAGGTACCTCCAAGCACAACAAGTACGAGCACAACAATTCCTATAGTTTTTTTGTGGCGCATGAACCAGTTTTTCAATCGCGTAAGGACAGATGCTTTGTTTTGAACTTCGCTTCTTTTGTTGGTTACAATTCTTTCGCTCATATTTTTCTCAATTATTTATCTTTTTTCTTCGTTTCCAGACAATGAACAGTATACCACCTAGGAGAATTACGACAATGATGCTGCCCCTACTTCCGGCAATGGCATAAATCGAAGACCTACTGTCAACATAGACAGTTTAATTATGGCGATCCCCGTCGCTCGAACCCTTCCTGATATTTTCACTTTGGTTTTTTGTTCTAATTTTACAGAAATACTATAACAGTTTTAATCCACAGAGCCTTTGTCGCTCTTTGTTGTGTTCTTGTCTGCATGAATCACACGTTCGATCCCAACATACAGCATGACTTCACCATGAGCATCCACAACGGGCGAGATTTGAAGAAAGGCTTGGTACAACTTCCCTTGCTTTGTTTTGTTCACCACGCCAACCTCCACACCTTGTTTATCGACGGAAATTTTATGCCACAACTTTTTGTAAAAATCTTGTGACATCTGGCCGCCCCACAATGATGGCTTCTGCCCTACGGCTTCTTCAGCCGAATATCCCGTAATCTTTTGAAGCTGTTCATTTACATAAAGGATTTTTCCAGTAGGATCAGTAACAATTACTTGATCCATCATCTCCTGGAGAAGCATATTGAGATTTCCGCATCGCCCACACTTAATTTCATACGAACCCTTGCCCGCATGCACAGCGAGAAGCTTGTGACATTTTTCACAACGAAAACCTTCAAGTTTTTTTGTATGTTCTTGCATATTCTTATTATAACTCATGAAAATAAAAAGCCAAGTCGTTTCAGAAATCTTTGAGATTAGTCCAAACCGTTGTTGGCAACTAATTTCTTTATGCCCTTCCTTCTCCGACGCGCCTTAAGAGGCAGGGTCACAAAAAATATTGTTCCTTTGTTTTCTTTGGATTCGAACCATATTTTGCCTCGATAGTAATCGATAATGCGCTTAACAAGGTACAAGCCTAAGCCCGTTCCATCAGTATCCTTTGCTTTTACATTGTCTGCACGGAAGAGTTTTGTAAATATCTTGTCTTGTTGGTTTGCGGGTATACCATACCCCGTGTCCGCGATGCTGAGTGCAAAACACGTATCTGAAACTTTTTGCCGTCCAAAGAGCGCTCCCTTCTTTTTGACGCCAAAATTTATTCCGATTGTGCCTCCATCAGGAGTATATTTTACAGCATTCGTTATAAGATTTTCTACGATTATTTGAAGAAGCTTTGGGTCCGTAAATAGCGAAACGTCTTGGTCGCCTCTAAGCCTTACTCCAAGACTCCTATCGCTAATTTGTTTCTGAAATTCATTCAAAAAATCCTTAAGAAGTTTGTGCGGATACGTTTTCTTGAGAGCCACATCAAGCGAGCCTGTTTCCATTCTCGAAACATTCAAGAGTGCATTAACAAGCGAAATCATTCTTTGATTTCCCTTTTGTATTTCAGAGAGAAATCCTCTTTGCTTGTTAGTAAGAGGGTCTTCGCCTTGCTCAAGCATTTCAGCGTACCACTTAATGGTCGTTGGCGGAGTTCGAAGTTGGTGAGAAGCAAGTGAAACAAATTCACTTTTGGCGCGATCAATTTCTTTTTCGTGGGTTACGTCTCGAGCTGTTTCAATAATTCCAACAATCTTGCCTTTTAAGATAATGGGGGTTACCGTAATTCCCATCGCGATTCGCTTCGTTTTGTTTTTTCTGAAATAGTACGTCGACTTAAGCACCTGCCCGGTCTTGAGTGCAATAACCAACGGCCTTTGACGCAACGGGATAATATTTCCCGCTTCATCTTCGAACGGAAGGTCGGTAAAAAACGTACCGATGAGGTCAGCCGGCTTATATCCCAAGATATTACAAAAAGCGCGATTGATACGTATGATTTTTCTGTTTACGTCAACAGCTACAACGCCGTCGCCAATACTAGAAAGCATCGCTTCGTCTTTTGCCTTTTCTAAACTGATGGTGGCTTTAGCTTTTTCGAGCTCTTTCACAGACTTAAGCAAAGCAATTTTTGATTTTGTTTCATGTTTCTTTGAATTTTCAAGAAGCTTGGTTTTCTTCACGAGCTGACTTGAAGTTTTTCGTTCCTGGTTCAACGCAAGAATAAGATTGTGTGAGTTGATTTCTACTTCTACCCACGATGCGAGTGCTTTCAAAATATGTTCATCGTTTTTTGAAAATGTGCGAGGCTTAGTGTCTTTGATGCAGAATACGCCCACCCTGGATCCGTTAGAACTAATGAGTGGTACTCCGGCGTAAAAGCGAATGAACGGCTTGCCCACAACCATGGGATTATCAAAAAATCTTCGGTCCTTTGTTGCATCAGGGATAACAAACACATCAGGGTCAACAAGTGCATGACCACAAAACGATATCGCCCGGCTACCTTCGCGCTGATTTAACCCTTGGCATGATTTAAACCACTCACGTTTTGCATCAACGAGCGTAAGCGTTGAAATGGGCACACGAAATATTATGGTCGCAAGTTTTGTAATTTGATCAAATCTTTTTTCTCGTGGGGTATCAAGTAGCCCGAGCTTATGTAGAGACACCAAACGCTTTTTTTCATTATCTGGTATAGGTGCAAATTTCATATCTTTTCAAATCCCATGCTTGTTTTGTCGTCTAAGATGTCACGAATATTTCTTACAATTTCTTCCAGTGAAGTTTCTGCCTTAATGAAATAACGGTACCCACCTCGCGCGAGTGCTTTTTGTTTGTCTTCCGTGTCATCGAGATTCGTTAAGACGATAACCGGAGTCTTGCTGTCAGTGTGTTGAAGAAATTTTAGGACATCTATACCAGACTTAACAGGCATAAGTATGTCTAAAACAAGTAGGTCGGGCGCATGTTCACGAATTTGTGTTATGCCCTCTTCACCATTTGAAGCGGAGATCGTAACATAACCAGCGTCCCTAATAGATTCAAGCATTGCATCGCGCAACGATTTTTCATCTTCTACAACGAGTACCGTTTTCATTTTTTTGTCCTCGCTTCTTTGC
This sequence comes from uncultured Candidatus Saccharibacteria bacterium, assembly GCA_964390745.1. Taxonomy (GTDB): domain Bacteria; phylum Patescibacteriota; class JAUYIX01; order CAYMIK01; family CAYMIK01; genus CAYMIK01. The sequence continues at coordinate 11,002 of CAYMIK010000016.1, read as the reverse complement.
TATCGCAGATGCGAGAGATTCTCGAAATGAGGTTTCGCATGCTCACGTTTGACTTCACAATAAATTCATCAGCGCCTAAGTTTTTCGTGAGCTCCAGATCTTCTTTCTGGTCCAAATTAGAAAGAATAATAACTGGCACCTTGCTTTTCATCTTTACGCGAATTTCTTCGAGCACATCAAAACCGCTTTTCAATGGCATCACAAGATCCAGCAACACAACATCAACGGTGTTGCCTTTGAATAACTTTATCGCCGCTTGCCCATCTTTTGCCTCGATAATTTCATATCCCGCTTGCTGCAGTCGTCTCGAGAGCACTTCTCGAATCGACGCTTCGTCTTCGGCGAGAAGAATTCTTATACTTTTATTCTTTTGAGACATTTATACTCCTTGAAATTTAGAAAATTGAACTTTTTTAAATACTGGCATAACCCAATATGCCAGGACGATGATCCAAAATGTATTCACCACAACAAGCGGCGTAAACCCGAAAGTTGAAACATACCAGACAACAAGAACACAGCCTGACCCCAGAAGCAGCGCTTGCGGCAAAACCAACCAAAATGAATCTCCCCCTTCTTCGCGCTTCTGTGTCACCACGTATTTTGGTTTTTTGTAGCGTAGCGCCTGAACAATAGCTTGAAAGTTCACAGGAAACAGTGAAGCCCACATTCTCGTTGAGATGCTTCCTTGACTCAGCACATCAAAAAACCGAAGCGCCAAAACGAACGAAATACATTTCAAAATGAGAAATGACAGGCCACCAGTGATAAAGGTGTTATTGGTCGCCAACGATATGTAGTTGATAAAAAACAAGGCGGGTATAACCAGCCCACTTATTATATAAATATAGCCCATCTCAAAGAAGTGAAGTTTCTGACGAAATGTAAGGCGGGCATTAAAAAGCGGTTGCCTCCAAAAAAATAGCCGCAAAGTGTCTGTGGCCCAATTTTTCCGCTGTTTGTATATGTTTCTCAGGAGCCGAGGAGCGGTGCCTAACGTGTACGGCAGCGCAACATAAAGCGTACTAAAACCATGGGCATTTAATACATAGGTCGTATAGAGATCTTCAACGAGATTCCACTCCTGAAATCCACCTATAGCATCAAGCGCGCTTCGTCGATAAATAACACCCG
>CAYMIK010000016.1:0-9858 GCA_964390745.1 uncultured Candidatus Saccharibacteria bacterium | reverse complement strand
TTCCTGTCTGCATGTAGTTGTAGAAAAGATTATCATTATTAAAATCTTTCTCATCAACATCAAAGGTTTGCTTTGTGGCCACAAGGGCAACTTTGGGATCTTTAAAGTGGCCCAAGAGGTCGTCAATAATTTTATGGTTGGGCTTCTGATCGGCATCCAGCACAAGAACAAAGTTTCCCGAGGAAACAGACAAACCATGATTTAAATTTGCTGCCTTAAAGTTTTTTTTGCGCGTATTTTTTCTATGTACATACGTGACGCCAAGCTCGGAAGCAACGCGTTGCAAAGATTTTCTTCCCGAGTCATCCAAAATGTAAATCTTCTTGTAGGCATAATCTATTAGTTGCGCTGCACGAGTCGTTTCGCGTACCATTGAGAGCGGTTCATTTTTTGTTGCAATAAAAATATCCACCCGGGCACGAAGATTATAGTTCCCACCAAGTACTTGATATTTTCTGGATGCATGGTTATACGAAAAGATAAGGACAAGTAGATACATGCCAATTTCAAGAGCGAAATATATAGCGCCAATCAAATCCTGAATATGAAAAGCAAGCCAAGCTAAATACGCGAGGCCAGAGAGGATCGCGAGAGATGCATACAGCTCAAACTTGCGCATATATTTATCGATTCTTTTTATTTTTGGGGATGAAGGGTGATGCTTCCTCTGGCCCTAAAGAGAAAAACATTGATTCCGAGATCCAGGCCTGAAATCGATCCCTCGCCCGTAGCTTCTTTATATTTGTCCGTTCCGCCTGTAATGGTAAAAGTTAAGCGATAGACATGTGGCAAAACCTCGCTTGAAGCTAAAGAATCACAGTCAGTTCCATCAATGCGGACAAATATTTTATCGTTGCTTTTACGTTTTCGAAGTTCAGCTGTTCCATGCACGGGCGCACAAAAACCCTTCTTGCCATTAGATGTGGCATGTTGCCATTCAGTATCAATGTCTGCCTCAAAGACACCCTCTTTGAAAAGAAAGGAGTTCCAGTTTCCCGATACATGCGCATGACAACCTTCGGGCAAGTAGCCGCAATGCTGGTCATTTAATTCAATACTTCGCGCGCTCCCTTTTCCAAGAAAAGAAAAATCTGTCTCTACATCCGTAGGTACGGAATCAGTTGCCTGAACATGGAAGGAGAATAGAAGTCCCAGGGCTAAAAATATTGCAAGATATTTCTTTATTTTTGTTTCCTCCTGGCGCACATCTTTATTTCAATTAATATTTTCCGCATTGAATAAAAAAAGCTCGTTTGCACGAGCTTCATGAGCTTCTCAGACACTTTGATTCTAACTGGAAAATACTATAACATGTTTAGGCTTACTTTTCAATTCGTGCATTTAACATTGTTTTCAACAGACTACACTTTTATTCTCGGACGTCAGAATCTTACAAGTTACGAAGCTCAGTCTTTGCCGCGTTAAGAACTTTCAGAACTTCATTTTTCAAATGCTCAGCCGAAAGATCGATAAAATAACTGCCGTGTTTTTTACTAACAATCCACGCAGGGTGTGCATCAACGATGCCATCGTGTGCTTGGTCCTTGATGGTTGCGTTATCGCTCCAATCTGCTGTGATTTTCTTTTTCGGATAAGCAGACGACGGCTCTTGAACGAGTGATTCATCTGAGGCAAGCATCATGGAAATTTCAGAATTGCCGGCGTGCTCATCCACTGGCCCACCGAGAGCTTCTTTGGTTTTCTCAATAATCTCCGGAGGATCAAGGTTAACGTGATGGAATCTTATTGCCGGAAAGACTTTCCCATAATCTGCCATAAACTGATCGATAACACTTATATTGCCACCGTGCCATGAGGTCAAGATAATATCACTAGCATTCTCTGACAAAGAATTTACAATGTCCTTGAGTACAAGCAGCATTGTTGACTTCTCGAGCCAGATCGTACCAGGAAAACCTCTATGTTCCCTGGAACATGTTATGTCCAACGTCGGAAGAAATACAGCATCGGGGCATTCTTCAGTTGCTTTCTTCAGAACAGCATCCTGGCAGTACGAATCTGTACCGAGAGGAAGAAAGGGACCATGTTGTTCAATAGCACCCATAGAGACAATAAATACATATTTCTTATTTTTATCGAAGTCGATAGTTTTTGCCTGCTTTAGTATCATTGCGTGCCCGTTTTAAATTTAGATAGGTTTCTATATTTTACTCCAGTCTCCATGCTTCACAAAATCGAGACAATAAGCAAAGTCTCTTGCGAATCCGGAAAAACTGACCACGAGATAGATCTTTTGCTCCACTGGCTAGAAGAAGTTAGAAAAGCCATCTTTGTCATTTACATCCAACACCTCCGCATTGCTTCATTGACAAAGTGGGCGGAATTGCCTTACCATCATAAGCTCCTTGAGATAAGCAGTCTGGATATCACTTTGGTGGTTTTCGGTCCGCTTGTCTCATGAATGAGGCAGCCCAGTTCGAGCATCCGACTGGAACCCTGAGGTTAAGCCATGAATCCACGGCGGACTCGTCGGGCAAAGGCGATTTTTGCAGTCGTTGTCGTACTTGTACTGTGTGAGGGAGCGGCGCGGTACAGTGACCACAAACACCATCGCGACCCCAATCCGATGAACCACATTCGCGCTGGAGCCCCATCACTTCGCGGGTTCGGCCCCATGTGGTACGTGGGAAGGAATCACGAGGAGATCAAAGACTCCCGTGACAGAATGCATCCATACAAGACGGACAAACTACGGATCGTCTGTTTGGGTGGATCAACCACGCACGGGCAGCCCAGCAACGATTACCCGGGATTTCTCAACGAGCTTCTCCCGGATACCGATGTGATCAATGCCGGGTTTGCGGCATACACGACGGTTCACACAATCGCAACTTTGGCAGACAATGCGATTGCATGGAAGCCCGACATCGTCATCGTGAGTGACGGAGTCAACGACCAGAGCGCAGGGTACCTCAACCTCGAGTACGAGGAAAATTGGAGGCCAGACCTCGAACACAGGTTTGGACGATATAGCCCTGCGGGAGAGTTCAGCCGTTGGGCTACTCCGATCAACACGGTTTTCCAGTGGAGCCACCTCTACTGGTACCTGAAGCGTAAGCCGAGGGAAATGGAGCTGGAAAGGAAGTTCGGGTCAGCACGCGGTGATAAACCGCAGAACTCCAACGGGGAGTACATACGGATTCATTCGTATGGCCCAACGCCCCCGGCGGAGCCACTCGAGGGCTTCAGGACCAACATCGAGACAATCGTGCGAATCGCCCAAGGGAGGACGCGTCTCGTGTTCCTGACGCAGCCCTACAGCGGGACCGCACCGGCTTGGCACGAGATGCTCGCGCACAAGCCTCAGTGGAAGGAGGGCAAACCCCTGAGTCCGCCTCCCGAGGAGATGGAGTTGCACCACCGAGTCTACAATCAGACGGTGCGAGAGGTGGCGGCGAGGTTCAACGTTCAAGTGATCGATGGTGAGGCGGCCGTGACCCGTTCCGAGCTCTTCGCGGATTCAGTACACCTGACCGTCGATGGCAACAAGGCACTCGCGAAGGTTGTTGAAGAGGGCCTTGGTCTCCGTAAACCCTAGCGCGAGCGCGGCAGCAGTAAAGGGGAGGCGTCATGCCAATGAGCAGACGACAATCACAGGAAGTAGTCAGACGACATTGTTCGCCTGACGCCTTTTCCCTTTGTTTTTATAGCCAAGGAAAATTCGAATGACTGAGATGAAAGCCTGCTATTCTATAATTCATCCACTGTAAATTCTCCGAAATACACTTTCGCTCAAAATGTAAACGCCGCCACAAAATATGTCGGGCATCTTGCTTCTGCCGGCAATTTCGACTGTCCTGGAAAATTAAGTATATAATTGTCTGTTTGGCTTTGCTGGCTGGAAGATGTTATAACCTGCCTACAGAGCTTGCCCGCTCTTTAGCTGTTCCCACTTCTTTCTTGGACACAGAACTTCCCATTGATTCCATTTTTCACGATATTCGCCAAATTTATCTGCCTCGACCCAGTGCAGCTTTGTATCATCAGTAATTCGATCAGGGAATCGAATACCATCGAGATGATCAATTTCATGTTGGAAAATTCTTGCAGGAAAACCCTGGTGAATTTCTTGAATCTTTTCACTCGCCTGGTTGTAGGCCTCAATCGTAAGAGTTTTACTTCGAGAAACAATACCACAGATTTTTCCAGTAGAATAGCAACCCTCTCGGCCTTCTTCTGAATCTGAAGATCTTTCAACAATGACAGGATTTATATATGCCCTCAACTCTGGACGCTCGCCTTTTCCTTGGGCATTGATACCAACCAAAATTATTCGTTTCAACACGCCAATTTGCGGAGCTGCAAGACCAACCATTGTTCTTTTATTTTTACTACCTTGCTCCCCTGCCGCAATTTCAAACATTCTATTAATAATCGACTGGATTTCGTCAGAGCTAATCTGGTTAACTTCAATAGCCCGTGCCTTTTCGTTCAAAGTGCTACTCGCTGGGGAGAGAAGTTTCAGGTTTTGTATCATGTTGAGAATTCCGCGTTTCATATTATTGATTCTAGCTTATGACTCTCAAATAAACAAAAAAAGGTTATGGAACCAGATCTTTTGGCTCCGCTGGCTGGAAGAGGTTAGAACCTGCTTACTTTTGAAATGTACCGAGTCGTCTCTTCGATAGAATAAGTTTCTGGAATAATTCTCTCTAGTTTGTGACTTGACCTATGCGCATAAGGATACCACTTCCTCATGTCCTTCTCACTAAAATTCTTTCTTATGCTCTTTGGTTTCGTGTGGTATCGCCTTACCGTTTCTTTAAAGCTCACATCAAAGTAGAACATGTAATTTTTGTTTGGGTGTTTGGTAAATATCTCATCCAATACTTTTCCATAAGCCGATACACTGAGTATTCCTTCAAGGAGAACGTCATAGCCGCCATTCAATGCAATCAGTACATCGTTTTTAATCATTTTGTGTATTGCGTCTGAATTATGCTTGCTACCACCACCCGCTGGATTGAATATATACCTGTAGTGATCTTGTTCAATGAGGCAAACTTTTCGTTTTGCCTTTTGAAATAACTTTTCTGCTACGGTACTTTTACCAGATCCAGATGGTCCTCTCAAGACTATAAGCTTTGTATGTCTCATTTTTTTCGTTAAGGTTATGAAAAAAGTATAACAGAGACCTGGGCCCCTGTTAATCATTAGTGCTTATCTGGCTCCCCACTCCGGTTCAGAACCATCGACAGGTTCTGAGAGTAAAATGAGACAAATGGGACGGTTAGCCGCCAGATTATTCAATGAGTGACCACCCCCTATTGAGTCACGAGGCTTCTCTTTAGAATGTGTTTCATTTAACCTCAGTAAAGATCTTTTGCAGGTGCCGCCCTACTATTTGCCATGAATGCCCTTCCCCAAACTTAGGTACAAAGTGGCCATTCTGAAGAAGCAATGCATCTCTTATCGCAGTTTTCAGTGCCTCCGATGAGTGACCTTTCACGACTATTATGCGTGAGTAGCTCTGCAATATTTCTCTTGAGCCTGTTTGATCTGTTGTAATCACCCATTTCCCAAGTGAGGCTGCTTGAATGTTTACCATCCCAAAAGGTTCGTATATTGAAGGGGTTGCTACAATATCTGCACACACAAAGACAAGAGGCACATTGTGCTGATCAACATGACCGATAAAGAAAATATTATCTTTTTGTGGACTATTGACTACTCGTTTCTTTATTTCAGCGGTATAGCGTACATCAGTGGGCTCACCAACAATAATCAAAGCAAAGTCTTGTTCTGCCAAGAGTTCAAGTGAGGCTTCTACGAGATATTTTAATCCTTTTTGGGGTACAATTCTACCGGCATACATAACAATTTTCTTGTTGCTTGGGATGCCAAATCTCTGCTTCAAATTATGGATACTTAAATTGACTGATGAGAAAGCCTGACAATCCAACCCACCTTGTATTACTTCTATTTTTCTTTCATCTTGCCTGTATAATCGAGAGACCTCGTCTTTCATTTGATAGGATTTTACAAGAACTCTTTTGCTATTTTCCATACAGCGATACTCTAGCCATATCAAAACCTTTTGAACAACTTTTCTCACTGCCTTTATGTGAACATGTTCTTGTTTTAAGGCGTCACCGAGTCCTTTCATCGTACTTCGTGCAAAGTAATAAACTGGCTTTTCGACTTTCCTAAAATTCACAAGTCCAAATTCAAGTGACTGAATGTAGATAGCATCAAATGAATTGATATTTAATTTCTTCTTAAAAAGCTTGCGAAGTCGGAAGTAAAAGCTGAAAAACTCAAAGATCGGAATGTCTGAAATTGGTTGATGAATAAAGCTGATTCGTGCATTACTATATTCATTTGGTATAGGATTGATACACACCACACTTACATCATGACCAAGACTCGCAAGAGCCTCTGCTTCTTTATACGATGAATAACCCATCCCGTAGCCAGTGCCGTATCGGGATGTGAGCATCAAGAGTTCCATGCTTAATTTACCTTTCGAGAAGCAAGCTGGGCAAGTGCTTCCGAAATCTCTGAGATTCTTTTTATAGACAGTTTTGATCTCTTGAGAAGACTTACTTGGCGCAGCCGAGGAGCGATTTTCGCTATTTCCGAAGCGCATATATCCAGATTCGCCTCTCGCCTACCCATAACATAGAGAATTTCACGAGTAAGTTCTCGAAGCCACTTCACATACTTTTCTTCCCAAAACTTTGCATTTTTATCATTGAGGTAAATACTCCGACTACTTTGGGCAAGATCAACCGCCCTGCGATAAATAGACTCAGAAGTAACTTCTTCTTTATTGAATGCCTGGAGCCGATCCCTGCCCCAAAGCAAAATATTCTTTTGCTTGATCCACATATAGAAGGTTGGCGGTCGATATATGTGCCATCGTTTTTCAAACTCACTATCAAATACAATATTTATATCAAGCTTAAAAGTTCTTATCTTTGAACGAGCGTGTCTTATTTCTTTAAGGAAATTATTTCTGTCAGAAACATTACTGATAATAAAAAGTACATCGACATCACTATTCTTAGTAAATGCATCAGTTAGAATACTTCCGAAAAGATAGGCGGCCTGGATTGCGCGAAATCTCTTGAAGTGACACCTAATAAGCCCTTGAACCTCCTGCATGAGAATGGGATGAATCATTGTAGTAAATATTACTCTTGCATTTGATAATTTGTGAGTTGAAAACGCTCCAGCTTTTTATTTTCATTGTATTGGCCAAGGGGAGTATCTTTTCCCACCTTTCCATGAGAGTCGGAACCCCCAGTGTAGTGAAGTCCGTTTGCCTGAACAAGATTTTCTAAGGAATTAATTTGTTGTAACGTTGTTTTATTATGATAAACTTCGACTCCACTTATACCCAATTGAATAAGATTTTGTATTGTTACTTCGCTTAACGGTTTTACTACTACACTTACTGGGACAAATGGATGTGCAACTATTAAATCCTTTGCAATATCCTTAAACTGCTCTACAACCCACCCAACGGTGACTCCCGCTCTTTCAACCGCACATGCTTTTCCAGGGGCCTGATATTCATAATATATGTCGTCAAGGCTAAACATTTTCCCATGCTCTTTCTGAAATACTTCTTGGTTTTTAGCATGAGAGTGGACATCGAGAGCAACAGTAAGACCAACGGGTTGTTTTTCTGTTGGTGAGAGATTCGAAGACACACAAAAACCAGCACTCCTAAAAAGGTCTACCGCTTTTTGCATTTCTTCGATCTTTTCTTTTCGAACAAGATCATTACGATACTCAAGTATGTCTGCAACCGTATCGATATCAAAATCATAGGCGAGAATATGAATTTCGTCATCGCCATACTTCGTAGTAAGTTCAGTTGCAGGAATTACCTCTGTAGGAGAATTCTTAAGATATTTTTTCAACTCTCGTATGCCAATAACGGTGTTGTGATCTGAGAGTGCGCAAAAATCAAGATTCTTCTTTATAAGTATTCGTGCAATCTCTTGTACAGAGAGTTTCCCATCGGAGTAACTTGAATGAAAATGTAAATCAAATCCAGGCATGGTTATTTTGGACCCTCATTTACGTTCTTGAGCTGCTTCACCTCTGTATCAAGATTGTCTTTGACGCGCTGATAGAATTCTCTTTCTTCAATTGACGTATGCTGGTTTGGTTCAGAAGCGAGGACATCTAATCTCCAAAGTACTGAGTTAATCCGCACAAACTGGTCGTAAACCTTAATCCGCGAATCAAGACCAGGATCATCTTGTTGCAATTTCTTTTTATACTCTGAAAGAAACTTTCTTTTTTGCTGCTCATCAAATTTTGATTTGAAAAAGAGTTTTGCTATATCCATAGAATTATCCCCTGCCGATGCTTGTTCCCAATCAAGGATTGTAAGCTTCTGGTCACCGCGAGAATAAAGAATATTATTGGGATTCAAATCAAAATGAATAAGAGTGAACTTACTGCTTGTAAATACATTTTCGTTTTTACCTGCTTCTATCTTTAACTTTTCTATCGCATCTTGAATGCTGTTGATATCTTCTTGGCTCCCTGTAGCTTCTGCGAGTTTGTTCTCAAGCGTCTTTATGCCATCTATGAGACATTCAAATTGTGTGCCTTTTTTTCGTTCTGTAAGTGGCTTGCCATACGAAAAGAGTTCAATTGAATGCAGCTCTGCCAACGCTATAGCAAGTTGATCCAAGACTTCATCATCAAACTCTTGGCTGCTTTTGCCATATTCTTTAGTTTCAAAAAGGATTCTTGGATCTTCCACGTAACCCTTTACGTTTGGACTATATGGATATTTTCGCTTCCGAAGAATACGAAGCGCAACATGTTCTGTTTCGGCACGGTCGGAGTCTCTCTGGGGATTCTTCCAAACTTTTGCAACAGTGTTTGATTCTGGGAGATCAAAAATCATCGCATAACTTCCTTGTGCTATGGGCTCACCGGAAAGAAGGCCTTGAAGATCTTCAGACGACAGATGAAGCTTCTTGAGTGTTTCCATTTCTCGCTCGTTCAAATTTGACTTTGGAGATTCACTCGCGACTGAAGAGAAAGTGTATTGCTCGGACATAGTTATCTCATAAAGATATTTGAAGAATAGATCATAATCCTTGATTCCACAAGTGAACTTAACACTAATGAATTAACATTAAGTTTTTATTAAGTCCTCATATGAAAGCCTAATGTGTATTAAGCAAATGTTGAACTTTCTAATATCCCAAACCCAGTATAAGTCTTGATTGTCCTACCAAATAAAAAGAATCCGGCAAGGGCCAGCTTGGAGACCAGGAACCGGTCACCAGGAACTTAACATATTGGCTCCGCTGGCTGGAAGAAGTTAGAGCGTGTGTAATAAGTACAGCAGAAGCTGACTTCTAGGCTTTACTGAGGACCTTAGTTAGTCTTGGTATTGCCCACTCCAGAATATCCTTATCATTGCGTCTTGCACCAATAACCACATCTTCAAGTGTATTGTACTTCGTAAACCACTTTAGCTTTCGCATAAGTTTTTTTGGGTCAGGATGATTGAGGAATTTTATAAGACCTTTTACGAAGGCAACTCCGTAACTATCGTAGATTCTTAGGTACTCATAATCTGGATCACCAATACAAACATCTCCAAAGTCAATAATGCCAAGGATTTTCTGTTTCTTGGAGTTATACAAAACGTGCCAGGGATGAATATCGGCATGAATAAGAGTCGGTGTATATTCAAAATCCTTCTTAAGATCACCCTTCAATCTTTCATTGAGTGTCTTGATCGCATACGTTACAACCTTTTTGTTGGTAAAGTTCCTTCCCTCAGTCTGCCACCAATGCAAGGCTTTTTCGTACTTTTCCTGATAGTTAGAAGTTTTTACTCCAAGCTTTCTTGCC
>CAYMIK010000015.1:0-32790 GCA_964390745.1 uncultured Candidatus Saccharibacteria bacterium | reverse complement strand
GAGGGAGTCGAACCCCCGATCACGGGACCAAAACCCGTTGCCTTACCACTTGGCTACTCCCCAATACGCTACTGAAAAACGTGCTTAGAATAACAGCTTTGAACGAAAAAATCAAGGTCCACCTTGATTTTTTGCACGCACAGCAACGATACGTTACCGATTTGTCTGTCGCTTGAACAAAAAGACAGAAATGACAATCGATGCAACCGAGATACCACCCCACCACACTATGGATAGCCAAACATGGTTTTCGAGTGGTAAGCCAACGAGCAAGGCGCGGATGGCATCAATAACCTGGGTTACTGGCTGATGTTCGGCAAAGATTCGAAGGTACTTTGGCATTCCTTCGGTAGGAACAAAGGCGCTACTTGCAAACGTAAACGGAAAAACGATCATAAAGCTGAACCACTGCACCGCCTCAACGCTTTTCACGAGCAGTGCCAAAACGGCCGAGAGCCACGACATACCAAAAGTAAAGACGAGCAAGACGAGAAGTGCCAAAAGCCACTCCCCAAAGTTGGCGTTAGGGCGAAAACCCACCAAGAACCCGACACCAATGAGAACAGCCGTAGAAACAGTGTTTCGAACGAGGTCCGCAACCACGTGACCCGTAAGCGCCGCGGAGTTTGACATAGGAAGTGATCGGAATCGATCAAATACGCCACGTGCAAGATCCGTTGCCAAGCTGAACGATGTTGTCGAAGCACCAAATGCTGCGCTTTGCACCACGATTCCAGCAATCAAAAAGTTGACGTAGGTTGTGCCGCCCGTGTTAATCGCCCCACCAAAAACGTAACGGAACAACAACATGAACATCATTGGCTGCAAAACAAGAGAAAGAAGCTGGTCACGGCTTTGAACGATGAGCTTGATGCTTCGCCCTATAGAAACCCATGAATCATGAAATACAAAGTAGAGATGAGAGTGTTTTTCTGGAGCAATCTTTGCGGTTTGCATTACTTTTTCTCCTTGTTAGCTTCATCTTTTGCTTCCCGATCTTCTTCGGCCTTCAATTCGTCCCCCGTTTTGTGACCAGTCAACGTTAAGAAAACGTCATCCAAAGTTGGTTTGTGGAGTTGCAATTCATCAACTTTCACCTGTACATTTTCCAGCTCACCTAGGATCTTTCGAAGATCTCGAACGTCATGATCCGTGGCAAAACTGATGGTATGTTCACTTGCATCAACCTGAAGTGAAGCGCTGCTTTTCAAAACTTCTTTTGCTTTGGCAAACTGCGCTTCATCGTTGATGGTAAGCTCAATTCGGTCACTTCCTACCTTACTCTTGAGTTCGTTCGCAGTTCCTTCGGCGATAATCGTGCCGTTATCTAACACGGCGATACGATTAGCAAGTCTGTCAGCTTCTTCAAGGTATTGTGTCGTAAGAAGAATAGAAGTTCCTTCTTTAACCAGCTCTTCGATTATCTCCCACATCGTAAGACGGCTTCGTGGATCGAGTCCTGTCGTTGGTTCGTCTAAGAAGATAATTGGCGGAAGAGCAATAATGCTTGCGGCCAAGTCGAGGCGGCGACGCATACCGCCGGAATAGGTTTTTACCTGGCGGTTGGCAGCCTTTTCAAGATCAAACTTCTTCAAGAGTTCCTTGGCGCGCTGCACGGCATTTGTCTTGCTCAAGTGGAACAAGCGTCCGAACATAACCAGGTTATCGTAACCAGAAAGGTATTCATCCACAGCTGCATTCTGACCCGTGAGCCCAATGCTTTCACGAACTTTCGCTTCATCTTTTACGACATCAAAACCATTTACCAGCGCTTTGCCACCATCGGGCTTCAAAAGCGTTGAAAGAATGCGTACCAACGTGGTTTTGCCGGCGCCGTTTGGCCCCAGCAACGCTAAAATACTCCCTCGTTCCATTTTGAGGTTTAAGCCCTTCAAGACTTCGTTGTTTTTGAATGACTTCGTGATTCCTTCAACCGAGAGCGCGTAATCCATGAGGGGTTTCGTATTTAAAGTATTTCCGAAGTATAGAAGAAAGTGGAGCGCTGGTCAATACTTAGTTCCTATATCATTCCCATCACTATTCCCCCACCATCTTCCCTTCAAACATCTCCAACGCGTTCTTTGTAAGCGTCAGTTCCTGCTCTTTTTCTTTTTCCTTGAGCTTTTGGCGCTGTCCTTCCGTCAGTTCACTTTCCAACACGCATGAAATCTTCATTTTCTTTCCATACAGACGCTCCAAAACTTCTTCGATCTGCAATCGGTTTTTGGTTTCAAGAATTTTATCTTTATGGAACCCAAACTTGCATGCAATCACAAGCGTGTCTTTTCGGACTTCCACAGGAACTCCCCCGCGCAAAAAGCCGCCCACTACAAAGTTTTTCTGCTTCACAGAAAGCAAGGCTTCGCTCCATCGAGAAAAGATCTCTTCCAGATTCATTTCGCCCGACGAAGAAAGCGAAACAGGCTCAACATTTACAATATCAGAGGTATCAATACGAATTTCGAGTTTTGGTTTTTCCGATAGCGTCAAAGAAGTCCGCGGCTCATTTTGCTCCGGCTGGGTTTCTTCTTGTGGTGCCTCCATTGATGCTTTTCCCAGCGTATCTGGTCTTGATTCTGGCTTAGCTATCTTTTCGATGTGTTTTGAAGTTTCTGCAACGGGTTTCGCCGTGACAACCTGCGACACGGCACTCTTCGTGATGTTTATAATGGCAATTTCCAAAGGCAACGAAGGAATTGGGCTTACACGCATTGTGTCACGAGCACGGAACAAGTATGAGAGCCATTCAAGGCACTGAGCCTGGGAGACATCGTTCAGGTGATGGGCAAACAGCTGTTGTTCCGCTTCGCTCATAGGTGGTCTTTGTGAATCCGGGTACGATAAAGCAATGAGCAGTGAGCGAATATATTCAATCAGGTGAGCTAATAATAAATAAAAATCAACGCCAACTTTGTTGAGTTCTTCAACATGCGCTATTCCGGCACTCGCATCTTTTGCCAAGAAGCTATCAATGAGCACTTGAACTTGCGCCAAAGGTGGCAGACCAAGAACTTCACGGACGTTTTCTGCTTCAATCTTTTTTTCTTGGCTGCTATGAATAAGTTGATCTAGAATACTCAACGCATCACGAACCGCACCATCGGCACTCTGCGCAATGAGCGTTGCAGCATCAGGATGAAGCTTTGCTCCTTCTTTTTCGGCGATTTCAAGAAGGTGCTCCTTAATCTTCTCATTTGAAATCTTTCGAAAATCAAAACGCTGCGTTCGAGAAATAATAGTTTCAGGGATCTTTTCTGGTTCGGTTGTTGCCAAAACAAAAATAGCGTGCGCTGGTGGCTCTTCCAGGGTCTTCAACAATGCATTGAAGGCCTCTTTGGTGAGCATGTGCACTTCGTCGATAATAAACACTTTATATGGGGACTGCGCGGGAACAACCTGAACTTTTTCCTTCAATGTTCTCGCCTCATCAATACCACGGTTTGATGCAGCATCGATTTCAATGACGTCCAGTGGTTGCGTGCCAAGTTCTTTTGCTAAAATTCGAGCAATAGTTGTCTTGCCCGTACCTCTTGGACCCGAAAATAAATACGCATGCCCTACTCGTTTATGTGCGAGTGCATTTTGGAGCGTGGTTACAACATGAGGCTGACCAATAACCTCCGGGAAGGAAGTTGGCCGGTATTTTCTGTAGAGACTAGGCATACATTCATATTAGCAAAGCCTGACAAAAAGACAACCCATTTACGAAACTTTTTCGTCGGTATTTGCAACACCCTTAAAAGTCCAGAACTTGTTCAAGAAGAAGTTCGAAAACATGACGATGAAAATCGCCAATGCCTTACAAATGAGGGCCTTAATATTCGAAAAATCTTCGATATCTGCTTGCGTGACTTTTCCAAAGATGGCTTCGAGCGGAAGATAGCTCACGAACAAGAACAAGAGGAGCTGTTGAAGAAAGTAATTCGCAGTAGCTACCACGAAGAACTTAAAAGTTTGTCTTCGAAGATCCTCGGTTCCTTTTGCGCGAAAGGTCCAGAATTTATTGAACAGAAATGTGACACAAATGGCAATAAAGACGCTTACGAAGTTGGCACGTAGATAGTGCCACCCAAAATAGCTGTGGAGTATCGCAAAAATACCAAAGTCAAAAGCGGCACCAATAGTTCCGGTGACAGCAAACTTAAAGAACTGGTAAATGCCAGCGTTTCTGGAGTGAAGTTCTTTCACGCGATCGATAATACCGGTCATTTCGTTAGTCTTTAACGTCGTCGAGTTTCAAGATGTCGTGTGCTGGCTCTTCTTCGGGAAGATTTGAGGCAGCGAATTCAGTGTTTTCAGCAGCAATCGTGTGAGAAGCACCTTTCTTGATAATGTTCTCAACGGCTCCCCATTCGGAGTCTCCACCTTTGGGAACAACGATAGTGGCCTCGTCGCCCACTTCACCCTTGAAATATGTTACAGAGGCGAGCAGAACTCGATAGCTTCGGCCGTTGGCAAGTACGTGCCAGTCGCCCGTGTCTCCTTGGGTTAATGTTCCCAGAGCCTTTTCGCGCTCAACGGGGCCAATTTGCTTGTACACAAATGAACCATCCTCAAGAATAGTAAGTTTGAGGGTGTCGCCTTCGATCAACTTGGACTTGCTGGCGTAGTTTGCAGGAACGGGATACTGCTTGCCATCGGGGCCAACCATGTTCATTCCATCAAAAACTCCCTCAACGATGCGGCCTTCGCCGGTTTCAGAGGTTGAGAGTTGGCTTGCTTTATCGCGAATGGTGTTGAGGCTCTTGCCTTGCACTCCGGTCACTTCCAAAAGCAGCTGTCTGGCTGATTGTACGCTTTTTTCCGCAGAATCTAACATCTGCTTTGCTAAGGCAATCTTGGATAGATCTACCATAAAATTCCTTTTTTGTTTTTATGAGGCTTAAATATCGAGGCTAATCGATGGTTATAAGCTAACAAAAAAGGCCCGTTATGTCAAGAGTTTTGGCTCATAGGAACTGAGGATTTCTTTTTTGAGTTTTTTGTACGTTTCTTCCGTGTATTGCCTATTGAGAATACAGTACCGTTTGCTTGAAAGATTCACGCATCCTATGCAATCTGAGCAATTTACGAGATTTTCAGAAAAATAGCAATCGATGCACTTTGCGAGGTCTTTACTCACAAAACATCCGTTACTTCGAACACAGTCAGTAAGGTCGTAGCAATTTTCGTTTTCAACTGAATAACTCGTGTCAAAGGTATTCTTTTCTCTGTGTGAGTCAAAGGCATATGCCGTATCTTCGTTTCCTGTTGATGTGGAAAGATAATAGCTGTTTTTATTGTGATACGCGTAGTGAAGCGTGTTGGAGTCTTCATTGTAGAGCTCTATGGGAGTCTTTGGCACGAAGCTTTCCTCAATGGCCTTCACTTCTGTAAAGATTTCTTCTGGGCTTTTCTTTTTTTTGTACTCTAAAACCTGCTGCTCGTATTCTTCTTTACTCAACTGTTTATTAAAAAAGCAGTAGCTTTTGTTTGATAAACAAACAGATCCAAAGCAATTTTGGCAGTTCATACATGATATGCAATAGCTGCAGTCAATGCACTCCTCGCAGCCGCTCAAGTACGTTCCGTTATAACAACCCGAGGAATCAGTGACTTCATGACACAGTTCACATGAATCCGCCAAATAGCAGTCGATGCCGTTCTTTGTTTTGTAGGTATCGTAAAGATAGAATCCGTCCTCGCACTTCACCGCATCAAAGGCATAGTACACATTATTGCAATCTATGATGTAGTCACCATAGGGCGATTTTTCACTTCGAAGAGAAAAGCTCGGAATGCGAGGTAGGTCGGCTTTAAGTCTATTTAATTCTTTTTGAAATTCTTGAAAATTCATTACTTTACGAGATGATCGGATGATTGGTACCACTCCATCCAGTGCTCGTGGCACAACACCCTATCACCTTTTTTCTTGGTGTAGGTACCTATAACTTCCTTGCCACAGGTGTCACACTTTTCTTTATGAAACTTCCGAGGATCACGAAGCGCCATTCTTCGCGCCTGTCGATCTTCTGGGCACATTTCCGGGAACGGCCAGTTGTGATCAAGAAGAAATTTTTCTTCCTGGTCAATGATGAGGAAATCGTTACCGCACTTGGTACATTTTTTTCGTTGGGACATATATTTAATAAAGTTCTTTTTCAAAACATTGCTTACAGTATACAATTTCTGGACGATCCGGAGCAAAGGAAGTCTTAAAGACATTTGCGCAAGGAGCATCTCCGTGAGTATGGGTTTCTTTATTCGTGTAGGCATGATTTCCTGAGCCAATCCCCTGGCATTGACACGAACGTTCCCACAGCTTCATAGGGTTACGTTGGGCAACACGCTTCTTAAAACGACACACCGGGCATTCATTGGGCAAGGCAACCCCCATTTTTTGGAGTAGCTGTAATTCTTGATGAATAATTCGATACGAATGGCCTTGTTGGTCCTGGATAATTTCCTTCGTTATGTCCTCCGAGGCTTCCGAAAGATTTGGTATGTCCGATGCACTGAGCGTTGGCGCATGAGACGTTTCCTCGAAATGGTCCCATGAATAGGCATGAGATTGTGCGTATTCTTGCGTCATTGGCATCAGGTCGTCACCAGCAGTATCGGTATATGAGAATGGCGACAGGGATGGTGGAAAATACTCCCCAAAACGAAATTCTCTGCCAACCGAATCCACATAGGGAGTCGTATTCATGTGCTCAATAATCTGTGGAACCAACTTCTCATAGGCCTCTCTGGTGTACTGTTTATTTAATATACAGTACGATTTCTTTGTCAGCCCAACACAGCCGAACAGGTCATGCGAGTCGGTTATCATGTCGGAATACGTTACGTTATAGTTTTGCGAGATAACGTAGAGTGCAAAGCGAATGTTATTTAAATTTCCGCCAGCTCCCACACATTCGTACATAAGCGATGACTCCGTGCCAGCATCATAGCAATCATATGCTTCTGACATATTGAGCCCAGCCAAAGCAACATACTTACAGCGATTCATTTGCCATGAATCAAAGCACTGAAAAAGATCTTCTGCTGCATGAACGTTGTCTCCTATTACATTCTCAACATTAACCAACATGGCAAACACGTGCGGTTGGGACTGCTTCAAGACAAGAAATTTTTTGCGGACATTGTTAAGCCCTTCGTGAGTCGTGAGGTCATATTTTTTTATTTCGCGCTCATACGCTTCTTTCGAATAGGGCTTATTGAAAATATAATAGGATTTATTTCTCAAATTTACGCAACCAAAACAGTTCGTACAGCTTCTGCAATCGTACAAAAATGCCGAATCCGTGCACTTATAGGCGTACATAGAAAACGCAACCCGAAAGCAGTCATCGCAGTTGACGCACGAATAACACAATTCACAACCTTCCATAAACCAGCAATCCGAAACATCTTTACAGCCCACCGTTGAGCCATACATACACCCGTCATTATTCCAACCCGTTACGAGATAACAATTTTTGGAATTTGTTGCCGCTTTGCTAAATTCGCAGTTTTCGGATTTTACGTTGTAAGTATGATATCTTGGGACACTTCGCTGTAATTCACTAAACTGCTCAAAAAATGATCTGCTAAAATCATAGTCGCGGCCGTACGACATAGGGTCCCAGTTATCACTAAACCAGTAGCTTCGGTCATACACAGGAAACTTTGCATTCGGCGGAAACATGCTCACAAGCTTCTTTCCTGTAGCATCACACGTTCGCGCATACATCTTTGGCTTCAAGATATTCACGTAATACGAAAGTCTTCGCTGTTGTCGACAGTCCGGACACCACGTTGGTGGCGGAACCTGCATTTTTTCGTAAAATGCAAAATCATCCGCCGTGATTTCAAACCCCTCCTTACAACTCTGGCAGACTCTTTGGCTCATGTGACCCTATTTAGACTAAAGGCGCCTCAAATGACTCTTCTTCTGGCGGTTGCTGTGCTCCGCTTGCGCTGCCCGTTTTTCCCGCAGTTGTTTGCTTCCCTATATTCTCATACAACTCTTCGATTTCCTTCTCCACATTCGCAACAGGTGTTGCATATTTGCTTCGGCTGGCATCCAAAATCTTTTGAAGTCGCTCAGGCTTGTACTCTGGATCCGGCACCGTCATTGTCATCGCGGAAAAGGCTGGTGTCAAGGCACCATCGATAGACATTTTGATATAAAACTCTCTGACACCCAGGTTCATAATGTCGTTTGCCTCAAAGCGCGGTGCGAGTTCTTGCGCAACATATCCGGCATCATCAGCACCAAGACGGAAGGTAATCATCGAACCAACGTTTCCAAAGATAGTTTCACGCGCAGAGTCAGACAGCTGACCCAAGTACTGGTGAGAAACCGTAAGATCCAGACGGTACTTTCGAGCTTCGGAAAAAATGTTATCAAAGGTTTTGGTAGCAAAGTTTTGGAACTCGTCTACGTAGAGATAGAAATCTTTACGCTTGCTTTGTTCGATATACGCGCGCGCCATACCTTCTTGTTCAATCTTCGTAATGAGCAATGAGCCGAGCAGTGAAGCATTTTCTTCTCCCAATTTTCCTTTGGAAAGTTCAACCAACAGAATCTTTTCGTTGTTCATGATATCTGCAAAGTCCACTTTGTTTTTTGGTTGAGCAACAATGTTTCGAACCATTTCGTTCGACAAAAACTGACCCAATTTGTTAATGAGCGGAACAATAGCTTCGTTATCAAACTTTTCTGACCAGCTCGAGAATTCATTCGCCCAGAATTTTTTCACCACTTGGTCTTGAATCTCGGCTATCACCATTTGTCGGTAGGCGCGATCGGTAAGCATTTTTTGAATACCCATCATAGTAGACTTTTTGAAGTCCAACAAGGCAAGAACCGTGAAGCGAAACACGTGCTCAATCTTTGGTGTCCAATCGGCACCGAAAAACTTTTTGAAAATTTCGATCAAACCTTGTGTTACCTGTTGCTTGTACTCTCGTGCAACATTCTCGAGAGGGTTAAAGGCAATCGGAAAATCTAAATCAGATGGCGAGAAGTACACCACGTCATTTATTCGCGAATCGGGCACATGATAAAACAAATCCTGAATGAGGTCACCGTGAGGATCGATAACACAGACACCCTTGCCCGCTTTTATGTCGTCGCTGATAAGTTTCTCCAATAAGCGCGATTTACCTACTCCGGATTTTCCTGCAACATATAAGTGACGGCGGCGATCTTCTCGCTTAATGCCAAATTCTACTTTTCGTCCACGAAAATCTGTTTGCCCAAACATCGAAAGATTTTTTTCTTCGGTATTCGCAAGCGTTGGTAGGTTCATGGGAGGCTCTGCTCTTCGGGCAAAAAGCCAATCAACCCCGCTAATCTTACCTTCTGGGTTTGGGAAGTGATACAGCGAACTCAACTCTTCCAAACTTAAGGTGCTAGCAGTACCCATCGTATGATTAAAAAATCCGTCCACGGCTTTTTGTGAGTCATCAAGTTGCCGCACATTTATATAGTTTTTGTCGGTTGCAAATGGGCTAAAAGCATTTTCGATTTCTGCAAAAGGAGCGTTCGCGGCATTTTCTTCCGTAGTGAAGTACATCATGCGCAGGGTTGCACTGAATTTGATTTTGATGTTTGAAATACCTTCTTTTTCAGCAATGTTGTACATTCCAGCGCCACTCGATTCCTCAAACGATTCGTCTATAGGATCGGCAATGAGCTGGAACAACAACGCATCAGAACGTGGGAGCGATGACAAAAAGTTAAAGAATGAGTTGAGCGGATCCCCCTTTATCTGCCCAGCGGTGCGCAGCGAAAATGCTTCGTTACCAAGAACCTGTCCTTCGTAGCCCACAGCAACTTCTCGCGGAATTTCGCCCAAGCTTTCATATTCTTCGAGTTCTTTAATCTCCGCGTTCGGAAACACCGAAAAGAACAGCGACTTCACCGAATCAGCCACCGCCCGCGGAATTACAATGTAAAAGCGAATCTGTCCATGTATCGCAGAAATCTCAAAGGAAATAAGTTCCGGGCGACGCAAAAGCAGATAAAAAACGTTCTGCAAAAACGACTCAAACAACTGGATATGTTCCAGCGTTCCCCCTTCGCCGATGTACGGAAATCGTATTCGTAGAATAACTTCGTTTTGCATAGTGATCGAATTTTATCGAATAATAACCGGCGTGCCAACTGGCGCCCAGTCAAAGTACCAGTGAGCCGTTGGAGTTGGCATGTTCACACATCCGTGACTCATGGGATGTCCAAAGTTGTGATGCCAGTAGGTGCCGTGAATCGAATAGTCGCCACTCCACCAGAGAATCCACGGCACGTTGGGCAAATAGTATCCAGGGCCGCTCATTTTCTGCTTCGCAGTTTTGCCATAGACACGGAAGGTTCCGCGAGGCGTGTTGTGTCCGGCGACGCCCGTAGAAACTGCTGTTGCGTTCATAAGTCGCCCGTCCTGAAAAGCATACGTCATTTGTCGCGAGATAATAACAAGAATGCATTTTCCTGAAGTGCAGGGCGGTTCAGGAATCATTTCGTTGGCAGCAAGCTGTGCCTGACTAATGGCATACTCACGAAGACTGAGGAGCTGCGCGACATCTTTTGACTGTTGTTCGAATTTCGTGTTAGTCACCGTCTGAAAATCTGAGAGATCAGCGAGAGGATCCTGCGCCTGGCTCTGTTTGTCACCAGAAGTTTCGTTTCCAAAGACAGCTTCGGCTTCTTTTTCGCAATCGAGAAATTGGCAATGGAACAGGGCAAGATTTTCACGAAGTTCTTGTGCGGGGTCCAAGGTGTTTAGCGTTCCAGGCGTGGTAACAGAAGTTGGTTCAGCACTCACCGCAACGTCTGCTTCTGCATCTGCGAATCTTATCGCGGTAGGCTGCACAAAAAGAGCAGCAACGAAAATGGCAACGAAAATTTTACGAATTGTCTTCATCCGAGTTTTGTCCTGTCTAAAATTTCTCTTTCGACAATTTCGCGAGGTCTGCCGTACTTCAAAGCAGAAAGTTCTCGAATAGCGTCACCGACTTTTTCGTTCTTCCATTCTGGATGCGTTACGTCATTCTTCTGCATAACTTTCAAACTAAATGGCTTTGAAGGAGTACCATCGATAATAATCTTCACATAGGCATTGTACTTATCTATGTTGATCAGATCAGTTTCTGAAAATACCGGGGTAAACTGTTTTACTAAAAATTCAGCGTCGTCTGGACCAATTCGATACGCCACCATAGAGCCAACGTTTCCAAAAACGGCATCTCGAATAGGTTCTTGGAGCTGACCAATGAATTGGTGAGCAATATTCAAGGTCAGGTGATACTTTCTGGCCTCGGACAAAATAACAGCAATGCTATCCGTTGTGGCATTCTGGAACTCATCGAGATACAAATGAAAGTCTGGTCGTTCGGCTTCTTTGGTGTCGGCGCGACTCAAGGCCGCCGCCAAAATCTTTCCAACCAAAACCATTCCAAGCAGATGCGAGTTCAGCTCGCCAACTTTTCCTTTGGAGAGGTTCACCAACAAAATTTTCTTTTGATCCATCACGTCACGCAGGTTGAAGGAAGACTTTTGCTGGCCAATAATAGGGCGCATCGTGTAGTTCGAAACGAAGCTCGTGAGCTTTGAGGTAATGTAAGGCACCATGTTGGCCAAAGCAGCCTCACCACCTGCCTTTTCTGCCTCTTTGCGCCAGAAGTGAACAACGGTTGGGTCTTTACATCGATCCAGCTTGAACTTTCTAAACTCCGCATCGGCCAATACACGTGAAATTTCCATAAGTGTTGAACCAGATTCCGGATCATCCATAATAAGCAGCATGGCATTTCGGGCGTACTGTTCAAAGATTGGCCCACCCGTAGATTTCAAATCGTACAACTTATCAAAAATATTGATCATTTCGTTGATGACGAAGGTCTTTTGCTCGGGGTATCGCTCATCGTATTCCAACAAGTTCAAACCCATCGGGCGCGATGTTTCGCCGGGGTCAAACAAAATTACATCTTCGGCGCGTTCTTTTGGAATAAATGGCAACACGTTGCTTACTAAATCGCCGTGAGGATCCACCAAACACACACCATCACCGTTTCGAATATCTTGCACGATCATATTTTCCATTAACGTGCTTTTTCCTGTACCGGTTTTACCAATAATGTACAGGTGGCGACGTCGATCTTCTGGAGTCAGGTGTACTTCGCGTTCGGTTCCGCGATACACATTCATACCAAGCAAAACGCCGTTGTGTGGCAAATTGTCTGGTGCGGGTGCTTGTTTTGCGCCAAGCCATCGGATATTCGGCGTCTCAATGAACTGATTTGGCATGTGAAAAATGCTAGCAATCTCTTCCGTATTCAAAATGAGGCGCTCGAGAGGATCAAAGTGGTGATACACCAAAGAAACGATTGCTTGCTTTGGTTTTGTATTTTTTGGCGAAAAACCGTTGAGGTCAGGATCATCAAATTGATCAAAGGCCGAGAGAACATTGTGCAACAAAATTTCAGAGTTTGCCTCTGTTGGCGTAGCAGCAACAACACGAACATTTACCTCAAAATTCATCTTCGAAACTTTGCCCTGGAGTGCCTCCATCTGGCGTTGTTCTGTTGGTGAAAGCACCGTAGGTTTGTCGTCATTATTCTGCACGAGGTGTTGCTGATTCTTTGGCGTCAGAACACTACTTGCAGCCTTGCCCGTACCCTTCAGAATTCCTTCGCTGAGCTTCCCAAAACCTGAACGTGATGCATCATGGAAACTTTTTCCTTGTGCCATCTCTCTCGCGATGTGAGGACCTTTTTTCGTAAACTTTTTTGACGCTGGACGCAAAACATACTGAATCACCACAGATTCATGTTCATGAAGCTTGCTGAGCGCATTCGTAATACCGTTTAACGGCTCCGTTTGAAGCGCGTAGTAGGTTCGGATCGGGAAAAATGGCTTCTCGCGGAAGTTTAGCGTGGCGGTTGCAACTTCGGAGTTTGGTTCAAAAACCGTATACTCATCAACTGCCTCAATGGAAGCTTTGGGATACACAGCATGCAGCTGGCGCTCGGCTACGGGAGCTATGGCCTCCGGAACCACCATGTAAAACGAGATCGTTTTATTGGTTGCAGCAATTTCAAAGGCAATGTGCTGTGGCGGTTCAAACAGCGATTTTTCGCCACGCTTCAAAAATGTGAGGCTCGCAAAAAACTGCTCGGCAACCGAGATGACTTCTTGTGGTGATTTTCGTGCTTCCTCCCCTTGTGGATCAACTTCTTTCTGAATTTTCACCAAAAAGGTTCGAAAATTGAGCGATTTATGAAGCTGCTTTTTCGAAAAACGCCAAGAATAGAGCCCCCAGAGTAAAAACACAAGGAAACCAAGAAGCGCAACGAGTGAGATGACGAGAAAAAGAAAGGCCATTTACATGGACTGCTGCTTATTATGTAAAACGCGATTCACGAGTTCATCGTGGAATCGATCGATAATATAGGCATTTTTCGTGTCGAGTGCCATTTTGTAGGCATGATCAAGCCCACTCTTGTGCGCAACGTCTACCAAGTGGTTAATCTGGTCTTCTGGAGTCATTGCACCCATACTTGCCAAAGCTGTGTTTGTTTGAGAATAGACACCTGCCTGCACGGGTGTCTGAGTAGAAGATGTTTGATTGGCGCCAAGCCCCGCAGATTCAGAAACGAGCTTCTCTCGAACGACGTCAGCCTGGGCAACGTCAAGATTCTCAGGCGAAGGAACCTGAGGTGTTTCCGGTGATGTCTGAAAATCGCCATTTTCGGGCGACAACTGATTCAAAAGCGATGGGTCGCCTTCTTGTGGCTTCGGTGCCTGTGGCGGATTTGGCATACGATGTACGTGTTGTATTTTTGTTGAAAACATTATACCACAAAAGTGGAAGATTAGCAATGAAATGAGTAATACGATACAAAGAATATCGAAAAACAAAAGAAGAGATACATATTTTTCCCATGAATATCCACAGATTATGAAGATTGTTTAACATATCTAACTCTGCTATAACTAAATATATAGAAAAAAGAGGGATTGTTTAGATAGGAGCTAAACAATACTTATTTAAACTACTGAAATTGTGGCAAACATAGAAGCAAAGCAACCTCCGCAAAACATCGAGGCTGAAGAATCGGTTCTCGGTGCATTAATGTTGGACAAAGACGCTATCATTCAGGTAGCAGATATCGTTTCCAGTGGAGACTTTTACAAACAAACGCACTCCATAATCTATGAGTCCATGCTCGAACTCTATGAGCGACGAGAGCCCATAGACGTTTTGAGCTTAACAAACCGACTTCAAGAAAAGAAACAACTCGATCTCATTGGCGGCTCAAGCTACCTCGCCCATTTAGCATCTTCGGTACCATCGGCGACACACGTTGAACACTACGCTCGTATCGTGGGAAGCAAATCTACGTTACGAAAACTTATCTCTGCTGGAACAAAAATCACCGAGCTTGGATTTCACGAAGCAGAGGAAGTGAATGCCGTTTTGAATGAATCAGAAAAACTTATCTTTTCTGTTTCGCAGGCACACCTGAAACAAAACTTCATATCTGTGAAAAACGTTCTCACTCAGACCTTTGAACGTATTGCTGAATTGCACGATAACGCCGACAGCCTGCGTGGCATTCCAACTGGGTTCACGCAACTCGACAACTTGCTAGCTGGCTTGCAACGATCCGACATGATTGTTCTCGCTGCTCGCCCTTCGATGGGTAAAACAACCCTCGCACTTGATATGGCGCGAAGCGTTGCCGCCTCTGCAAAGAAAAAAGTTGGAATTTTCTCTTTGGAAATGTCAAAAGAACAGCTCGTGGACCGCATGCTTGCCTCAACGGCGGGCGTTGACCTCTGGAAGCTTCGAACAGGTCGCCTTTCTGATCTCGACTTCGACAAGATCAACAATGCCATTGGCGTGCTCTCTGAAGCTCCCATTTTCATTGATGATGCCGCTGGAGCCACGATTCACGAGATTCGCACCAAGGCTCGCCGTCTTCAAACCGAGCATGGTCTAGACCTCATCGTCATCGACTACTTGCAGCTGATGCAGGGCTCTAAAATTGGCGGATCCGATAACCGCGTTCAAGAAGTTTCGGAAATTTCTCGTTCGCTCAAGGGTATCGCGCGCGAACTCAATATTCCCGTTATCGCACTCTCTCAGTTGTCACGTGCCGTAGAACAACGTCAGCCACAAATTCCGCAGCTTTCTGACCTTCGTGAATCGGGATCTATCGAGCAGGACGCGGACGTTGTTATGTTTATTTATCGTGAAGGCGTATACGATCCAGAATCGCCTCGAAAGAATATTGCAGACATCCTCATTAAGAAGCATCGTAACGGTCCGACGGGCAAGGTGGAACTCTTTTGGGATGAAAACCAGGTTTCGTTCAAGAATCTCGACACACGCCACAGCGAGCCAGGAGGCGGAGACGACATGGCTCCCCCGCCACCTCCTCCACCTGAAGATTTAACCATCTCGAGCTTTTCGTAAATTTGTTCTTTCAGACTCTTTTCAAAAGCTTTTTTGTCTGCTACTATTAAGCTCCCAAGAAAATAAAATTATAAGAGGATATATGGCGGAAGTAACCATTACCGATCAGAATTTTGACGAAGAAGTTTTAAGGTCAAAGGGCGTTGTTATTGTAGATTTTTGGGCAGCATGGTGCGGACCCTGCAAGATGATGGATCCTATTTTGGCAGAGATTTCCGCTGAACTTGATGGCAAGGCAAAGATTGGAAAGTTGAATGTTGATGAAAACCCCGACACTTCGATGAAGTATAGTGTGGTAAGCATTCCAACAACCAAGATCTTTAAGGACGGGCAGCAAGTAGATGAATTGGTAGGCGCTCAAAGCAAAGATACGCTTCTTTCTCGAATCACTTCTCACATCTAAACCCTCGAATCTATGTACGATGTTGTCATATTGGGAGCAGGCCCAGCAGGACTTGCCGCAGCCATGTACGCTGGTCGCTACGAACTCTCGGTCTGTATTATTTCCGAAGATGTTGGCGGACAGATGAACCTCGCCGATAAAGTTGAAAATTATCCCGGAATTCTTTCCATTTCCGGGGTTGATTTGATGTTGCAGTTCAAAGATCATGCTGAAAAGTTTGGTGCGAAGATTGTGTATGCTCGCGCAGACAAAATCGAAAAAAATGCCGATGGCAGTTTTTCGGTTACAACTCCTCGCGAAACAATTCAAGGCAAGACGCTTATTTACACGCTTGGCTCCAAGCATAGACACTTGGGCGCTCCTGGTGAAGACAAGCTCGTTGGAAAAGGCGTTTCCTACTGTGCAACCTGTGATGGCGCCTTCTTTAAGAACAAAACGGTTGCAATTGTTGGTGGCGGAAACTCTGCATTTACGGGAGCAGTGATCTGCGCTCAGTACGCAAAAAAACTGTACATCATACACAGACGCGAAGAGTTCCGAGCGGATCCGATTACCGTTGCGCAGGTCAAGAAATTAGCGAACGTTGAATTTTTATTGAACACAAACGTTTTGGAGATCCAAGGCGAAAACTTTATCTCTGGAGTAAAGCTGGATAAGGTTGTTGATGGTTCCGATATTCTTCCTCTCGAAGGAATTTTTATCGAAATTGGAAGCGACCCACTTGTGAAATTAGCGCAAGAAGTGGGTGTAGAACTTTCACATGATCATCTTGTTATTGTTCGCCCTGATCAGAGAACGAACGTTGAAGGCCTGTACGCCGCAGGAGACGTCACGACTGGTTCAAATAACTTCCGCCAAGCAATTACCTCTGCTGCTGAAGGAACCGTTGCCGCTGATGCGATTTTCAACTACTTGAAAGCAAAAGAAGTATAAATTATTCATGCCAAAATGATTCAGCCGGCCTCCCTAAGATCTAGGAAGGCCGGCCGTTTCGGTATGAACTCCAGCGCGCGGGCTGGTAGCTCTACTAATTCTCAGAAAACCCGCAGGTCCGTTGTGCACAGATACTGCCACCAGCTTTCAGCTTTGCACTTCCTGAAAAAGCCGATGCCGAGAATGGTCCGGGTCTTATCCCCTGGGCACTTCTCGCTGCGGCACCGATGACAGCAGTACAAACATTGACAGCATGCAAGGTACGCGTTCGGGTGCCAGCCACAGTCTGCACACACAATCCCGTGGTACTCACACTCTTCGAGAGGGCAATAACATAAGGGGTCATAGCACCGCTCAACCCAAGTGTTTTCTGACTGGAGCTTCTTCTCCAGCTCAGCACGCTCGCGAAGCTCATGTTCGTATTCTTCTTTCAGAAGCTCCGCTTTGAGGTGTTCTTCCCACTGGTTCAGAATCCACGAATCCGAGACCATATCCCGGTTACGCTCTACGAAGCGCTGGTAGCCAGTGTAGTTGCAGATACAGTCACGACGAAGACACTCCTCACACCGATACTTCCCACATACGCAGAAGTCTCGAAGCTGCTCGCATCCATCACAAATCTTTTCGTCTACCATTGCATCCTCCAAAATCATTGGGCGGGATTGCCCGAAGATGATGGAGTTCTTGACCGCTTGCTCCTGGCTTTTGGCCAGGGCCTGAACCGGTTTTGATGCCGAATTCGTCGCCTCCCCTGCCACAGGATTCGGAGTAGGCGCTAGTCCTTAAAGGACCGGCTATATTAGCATACTTTTGGGCCATTGTCAATCATAAGAAAAAAGCCCTTGTTCAGGGCTTTTTTGATACCGTTTCTGTTTGAGAATTACTTCCTCATTCCCCACGAATTGATTCGAAGGAGGTCTACCAGAGCAAGGCCGATGCCAAAGAGCAATGCGCCGACTCCTGTCGCGTACAGGGAACCTGCAATCATCTTGTTCGCTTCCATGGTTCCTTGTGCTAATGCGATGGTGGAATTTGCTTCTGCGGCGTTTCTCATGGCCGTGGTTGTTTGGGTAAAGTAGTCATATGTGAGCTGCAAATTGTTCACGGAAACAATCAGTCCAGCCATTATCGCCAAAAAACCAATAACCAAAAATACTGTGGAGAGAATACGAATAGTATTCACCACAGAAACTGGACTTTTTGTCATGAATCCCCCTAGAAATAAAATCGTGATCGCACGATTTACAATTATATGGCCTTATTCTATAATACAAAGGCTCAATTTATCAAGTAACGTTGAGGGTTGCAATGGCTCTTTTCAGTCAATTGAAGCAGGTTCAGAAGCTTCGAAAACAAGCAAAAGAATACAAAAATACCATGGGTGACGAGTCGGTTTCTGGCTCACATGGCGCCGTTTCCGTTTCCATGGACGGAACACAAAAAATTAGCGCTGTGACACTCAACGCAGAAGAACTCAAGCCCGAGAACAAAGACAAGCTCGAAAAAGACATCGTCAAAGCTTTTGAAGACGCACAGAAAAATCTTCAAAAAGTCATGATGAAAAAGATTCAGTCAGGTGAATTAAAGATGCCAGAAATGAACTCGTAGAGGCGAAATGGCTCGGCTTCCAAAATCTCTCGAAGATCTCATAACACACTTCAGTCGCCTTCCTGGGATCGGCCCTAAAACGGCCGCTCGTTTGGCGTTTTATGTTTTGACCAGCGAAGAAAAAGATGTCGCGGATTTTGCAAAAACCCTGGGCGACGTGAAGGCGAATATTCGCGAGTGCACACGGTGCTTCAATATTAGCGAGCAAGACCTCTGTGATATCTGCCGCGACACAACGCGCGATAGCTCCATGATTTGCGTCGTTGAAGAGCCGCTCGATATTATTGCTATAGAAAAAACCGGAAACTACCGTGGGTTATACCACGTATTAGGCGGCACACTTTCGCCCCTCCATGGTGTTTCTCCGGAGAATTTAACAATCACAAGTCTGCTGTCTCGACTTGGTGATGCCACGGTTCAAGAATTAGTGTTAGCTACAAACGCGAATGTTGAGGGCGAAGCCACGGCCATGTATATCGCCAAAGAACTTTCTGCTTCCCCACTAAAAATTACAAGACCGGCATCCGGATTGCCCTTTGGCAGTGACCTTGAATATACGGATGAGTTCACGCTCACGCAAGCGCTCAATAATCGAAGAGAATACAAATAAGACAGGTTGCCCCACTCCTTCCTTTCGGTCGGAGCAGGGTTCCCTCAGAGCATTGAGGTACCACCGCGTTGGCGGTGGTTGTTGCGTTGTACTTACGAGGTCGCCGGTTTGGGCGTTGCCTTGTAGCAGGCCATGAACACGCCGGCCACCAAGACCAGTACGCCGATGTAGTTGATCCACGTCAGCCCTTGCTTCGGGAAGGCCTTCGGCAACTCTCGCCCCAGCCAGATGAGAGCGAACATCGCCCAGACCGAGTTGGAGCTAAAGATGGCGGAGGCGATCCCAGCGTTTGGTGCTATGGCCATGGCGTTGTAGAACATCAGGTAGCCTGGCCCGCCGAAGATGACGCCGATCACGAGCATCGAGAGCGCGGGCACCGTCGGCGTGTATTCTGCTGGGCGAATGGTACCCAACAAGAGCGGCACGACTGAGACGCCGATCACGAGCCCCACGTAGTAGTAGAACGCGATGGCCGACGTCGGCACGCTCCAGACTCGCCTCAGGTACCCCGTCATGACGATCAGGGGTACGATGAAGAACGAGGCCGTCAACGACTGCAGCCACCACGGCAATGACCAGATGTATTTCATGATCCCCTCATGAACGCTTTGCGCGTGTTGGAGTCGGTTTTTTGCCAGCACAGCCAATGACCATAGCAAAACTGCTCTTTTTGTCAAGGTTCACGCAATATAAAAACAGCCCAACTGCGGGCTGTTTTTATATTCTTCTACTTTACCTCAACCGTTCGAGTCTCAATCATTTTATGAATTTGACTCGTGTTTGAGTGAGTTTCCGTAGTGGTCTTGTCAAAAACTTCATACGAAAGTGTTGTGGCATCTTTCCATGAAAGTTTTACATACGAAGAAAGTCCACTATCGCCACCATTCATGGTTTCATTGCCTGTGAGCGAGATAACCTTCGTCATAGTGTCTTTTGCAAGATTCACCACATAGAGGTCTTGACTTTTTCCATCAAGGTCGCTCGTTAGCGCAAGTCTCTCGCCATCAGTTGAGCGCGTCAACGTAGAGGTAAGTCCGCCGGTGTTCTTGACGATATCAGCCGATACATTCATTTTGGTAAATTTCTCGGTCGTGGTATCGAACTGATAGAGCGTGTTTCCAGAATCTTCCGTTCCATCTAAGACAATTGTGTAGTACACATAGCGAGATTCTGTTGGCTCTGAAACTTCGACCAAAACTTTTGGTCGTGAGACATCAGCAAGGTCTGACAATGCCTTTTCTAAATCAGCGTTTGTCAGGATCGTTTCTTGCTTCCCTGAAGCAACGGCCTTGCGAACAAGTGATTGCTGCACGGGGAACGATTCAAGATTCAGAAGGTCATAGTCGTAATCTTTTGTGTTGTACGTACTCACCGAACCCGAAGAACCGGTCGTGGTTGTATTGCTGGAATTTGTCACAACATTTTGTTGTACAACTCCATCGTCTTCACCGTCTTTGTCATTGTAGTACCACACGGTGGCACCAAAAACAACGAGACCTGTGAGCACTGCCGCAGCTACTGCGATCAGAGCCGTCTTGGCGTTTTGATTCATAACGCTCTCCTTTTTTAATAATGAATGAAATGAGCTGACAAAATAAAAGAAGGTTGATTCACAACCTTCTTGTACGCTTATGAGACTTTGATGATCTCAACTACTGTTTTCTGTTGTCGGTGGCCTTGTCGGCGCAAGTATCGCTTTCGGCGCTTGTGCTTCAGGATAAATACCTTGTCATCCTTATATTGATCCTTGACCTCCCCTTCTACAACCACACCAGAGAGTGTCGGCTTACCAATTTCTACTTTTTTGTCATCGTAAGCGAGGAGAACTTCGTTAAAAACGACTTTCTCACCTATTTTCTTATCAAGTTTTTCAACGTGGATCTTGTCGCCTTTCGCAACAACGTATTGTTTTCCACCGGTCTGAATCACTGCTTTCATGTGTAACCTTTTAATAAATCTTCTGTGGGATATTCAAAAAGTAACGGAATTATACACAAGGTTGGCTTTTTTGTCAAGCCTTGCCCTATTTTCGTGGTGCTGAGGGCGATAGGCTCTTTGGCTTATCCTTGGGGTTTCTTCGCACTTTATCAGCAACCCAGAACTCACCCATATACTTCCCAAGCATCAGCCGAGTTTGCGAGTCAATAGCGGGCACAGAGCCAAAAAAGATCGTGACAATGGGCACAAGTACCCATTGTGCCATCATGCTTAAGGTGACCAGCGAAGTTCGGTGTGTTGGCCGTGTTGGCACCAGCAGGATACTAATAATAAACGTTGTCACCAAACCAACCAGTGCGAGGCCCGTCAAAATGCTGGTAAGCGAGATAAGGTTCTGGGAAACAACATTGTTCGCAAAGGCCTTTCCGCCAAGAGTAAGCGGAAGCCAGCCTCCTACGAGCAAGATAATTGGTGCCGTTGCGAGCGTATAGAAGCTATCGAGCATTCGCGCCCACTGGGAAATCTTTTTGTACACAGGAATGCGCTTATTTTTCAAAAAACCGAGTGAAATATACGGGAAGTTTTCAATTCCCCAGAACCATCGCTGCTTTTGTATATACTGCGCTACATACGATTTCCAGTAGGTCTCGCCTTCAGTGGCGTCCATTGAAACCGTTGTGAACATTGGCTCAACCCAGTAGTTGCTATCGTACTTGAGGTAGCAACGCCAAAAAATTTGTGAGTCTTCGGAAATAACTTTTACGGGCCAGTAGTCTACATCAACAAGGGCCTTGTAGCTCATAGCGTGGCTCGAGAAAGTGATCAGGCGTTGCGGGCGCGAAGCTTCGATCATCTGCCAGAAAGTAGAGCTCATGGCCGTGACACGAGCAATGGCTGGTACTTCCCAAATATTATTATGAAATACTGGGATCGGCTGATAACTAAAGCGCGTTCGATTTGGATTGTTTACATAGTGGTACGTGAGACAGCCGAAGTATTCCTTTGAGGCCTGCGTATCAGAATCAAATGCCGAAACAACGATATTGTCGATAGGGATTCCTGAGGTTTCAATCTCCTTTCGAAAACTTCGCATCGCAAACGTCATGTTTGAACTTTTAGCCTTGATCTCTCCAGGAATATCAGAAGGATGGAAGTACGAGGCGAATTTGTAGAAAACATTGTCATACTTTTCATGCAATCGTCGCGCGTTTTCGCGACCGAGTTCTCCAGAACGATCTTCGATAGCCAAAAGAATCATAATTTTATCTTTTGGATAATCAGCACGAACAATCGCTTGTATTGTTGTATCAAGAACTTCAAAACTCTCTTTTGCCGTAGGCAAAACGACAATGTGATAGACATCGCGCCAATTCAAAATATTTGAACCAGGCTTCTTCGATTCACCTTCTAATTCCGAGAGAAGTTTGGGGTAATCCGTTTTCCACGTCTTTCGTACTTCGTGGTACGAATAAATAAGGTGTGCCGAAATGTGCACAATCTTTATCAGCCACGAAAGGTCATAGAGAATAACAAAAAGCGCCACCAGGACGGGCGTGTAGTATGACAACGGAAAGATAGCAACTATAGTAAACCACGCGACAAAACCCGGGAGAATCTCAAAGAATCTGCGAGTCATTCGCTCTTTCGTTGTTTCAACTGTAGTCATTTAAGCTCCGATGTTTCCGATGTAGTAAATAGCGATGAGCGGAATGATAACGAGAATTTGTAGGAACGCAGTGGCTCCCAGGAGAATTCTTGCAAATGGCTGACTTCTTTTGTGGAGAAAATACGCAAGCACGATGTTCACTACAACGAAGAGTGAGCCAATGGCAGGAACTCGGAACAAGACTTCTGGAGGGCCGTAGTCCGTAATGCCAAAGTAGACACTGTATCCTGTTGCTCGCCACTCTGCATTTCCATGGACCTTCCAAAGGATGAACGCCCAAGCGGCTGCATTGAGAACAATAGCGCAAAGAATAAGCGCCAAAACGAGACGATCCAGAATAAAGAACTTACGGAGAGATCGAAAAAAGGCCATGAAGTGTTGTACATCGAGGGGTATATCGAGCAAACTATACAAGAACCAGAGAAAAAAATCAAGGGTCCGCACGACTATTTTTTTGAATCAATTTTTTGTTCGAGATATTGATTTTTCTGTAATTTTCCTTACAATGAGGGTGATTTCAAAGATGAAGATGTTAAAGATAGATAAAGGATTTTCATGATGGTTTCTCAAAAGAATATGAGCCGTTCATACACCGCCTTGGCGTTTTTGATTATTGCAGCAGCGCTTGTTTTGGTGTATTTTACGGTCTCGCAAAAGTCACAAACCACCGATGAAGCTGTTCACCTGGCTTCAGGTTATTCGTATTGGGCCACTGGTGACTTTCGAATGAATCCAGAGCATCCTGCACTCGTAAAAGATATTGCTGCCATTCCCCTTTTATTCTTTCATCTTGACTCAAAAACTGACGGTCCGTATTTTGATCAAGCGCATTTGTGGGACTTTGGTCCACAAGTTATTTACCACAACAATAAGCCGGGCCAAGAAATCTTGATGGCTGGGCGAACCATGATGCTTTTGTTCTTTGCGCTGCTCGGAGTTATTGTGTACTTCTGGGCCAAAAAGTTATACGGAGCAAAGACAGCATTAGTAGTTTTGTTTTTTACGATGACCTGCGAAGTCATCCTGGGGCATGCGGGTCTCGTTACCACCGATGTGCCGATTAGTTTTGCGTTTTTGTTTACCTGTTTTACCCTCACCCGGTTCTTCCAGAACCCCACAAAGAAAACGTTCGCATGGTTTTCTCTCGCCTTTTCTCTTGTATTGCTCGTAAAATACTCAGCGCTGGTTGTTGGAGTGGTCATTGCGGTTATCGCGATTGCACATTCACTTCTTCACAACGAATCGTTCAAAGGTAAGTTTTTAAAAAGATTTGCAGCAGACCTTCTGTCGCGCAAAGTCGTGCCCCTCATTTGTTCTTTAGCCATAGCGATTGTGGTTATTATTGTGTGTTACGGTGGCGGCACTAAGAAGATCTATGAATCCATCGACACAGATTCGGCTCGTGTTGTTCATGAATTTGTTGCAGCACGATCTCCACAAGAACAGAAACTTCTCAACTGGGTTGGTAACAACGTTCCCGTTGTCGCGTTTGATTACTGGGAGGGCATGGTTTCAGTACTCACACACAACGAAGGTGGGCACACCACGGCATTTTTGGGCGAAATATCCAACCGCGGCTGGTGGTACTACTTCCCTGTTGTCTTTTTGTTCAAAACATCATTGGCAGATCTCGCAATTACCGTTGGTGCCGTTGCTGCGGGCGCAAGTTACATTGCCCTGACCTTTCTTCGTGCAAAAAAGAGTCGATTTAAAGCTTTCTGGCAACGCTTACAGCAAACGCGTTTCGACTTTATCGTACTCGCAATTGCACCGGCAATATTTTTTGCGATAAGCATGAACAGTCGGCTCAACTTGGGCCTTCGCTATGTCTTGCCTATCTATCCATTTATCTTTTTGTTTGCCGGAACGTTTTTGAAGTACTTCGTAACAAAAAAATATCTTCGGCCGGTTCTCGTCGCGGTTATGGGCTTTTCGCTGTATACCACTATTCATGCGTTTCCAAACTACCTTGCGTTTTTCAACCCATTCTCTTGGGGCAACGGCGTTACCCCGGAGAATATCACGATTGACTCCAATATTGATTGGGGCCAAGATCTGACAACACTCAAAAAGTACATGGATCAAAATCATATTGATTCCATCTATTTGCGATATTTTGGCACAGCTGATCCTGCATTTTATGGCATCAAAACCCGCTACTTCCCAAGTCTCCAGGAGATCAAGAATGGCATGGATGTTTCCGGGTACGTTGCTGTAAGTGCCTCGTGGTACGCACAACCCGACGATCAGTATCAGTGGGTGCACTTACAAAAACCGGTTGCCGTTCTCGACAACTCGATCTTCATCATGAATTTTGAACACGTGAAGTAACTACTTGAAGTAGCCGGTATTCTTCACCCGAAGATCGACATACTTTAGAAATGGTCTTTTATCTTTTATGGCACCGTCCAGCATGGACTTAAGGCCATCGAGCTGCGATTCCACTGAGCGTGTTCGATCAAAAATAATATTCCAACCCTCTGAAGTTTGAACGGAAAATTCCAGGGCAAAGCCCGTTGGCATCGTCACGAGCTTTTCATTAACACCAATCTTAGCTGGAAGCTCTTTTTGTGTGGTCACAATTCGCTCCAGTGCCTCTTTATTGATCACGTAGTCACCTATCTCAGGAATATCACCCGAAACTTGGTTAATGACGAGTGGGAGCGTTATTCCGGAAACATCAAGTGGCGCGCGATCAATAACGTAACCATTCTGGTCGACATAGAAGCGCGTATTGTTTTGTTGCCAAATGATAACTGGCGCTCTTTCCGTAATGGTTACCTTCAGTACATTCAAAAGAACTTTTTGGACTTTTACATCGCTCACAATAAAATACTTTTCTTTCAGGCGAGCGGAAAGATCCGAGCCTCGAATCAAGAAAAGATTATTATTGGGAAAAATGAGTGTGTTACGCGCACTCTCAGTCTCCTTGAGTGTTGCTTGTACCTGATCGTATGTTACTTCTTTGTTTCCCAAAACGGTTGCGGACTGCACCAAGAAATAGGGCGAAAAAAGCAAAAAGTAGGCAGCAACCAAAACAATAACAATCACAACAACAATGAACGCAATTTTTACATTGCTACTTCTTGTTGGAACAAAGTCGGTTGTTTGCAGCATCACACGATCTTGTGATGCAAAAAAAGATTTTCTTTTTGGTTTTCTCATGACTTTTTATAGAAACGTGGAATTGTCCAATTTATTTGTGTGACGATTTCGTAGTTGATTGTTCCGCGAATGGCAGCTAGGTCTTCTGCGGTAATTTCTTGCTCGCCATCTTTACCAATCAAAGTAACTTTTGTCCCCGCGTGAACCTTGGGAATGCCCGTTACCTCAACCATGGTTATATTCATACAAACACGACCACGAATAGGCGCCTTTTTTCCATTGATCAGAACGTGGCCCTTGTTTGAGAAGGCACGGTCGAGCCCATCGGCGTAGCCACATGCTATAACTGCTACCATAATATCATGAGGTGCCGTATATGTCCCGCCGTAGCTAATCTTTGATCCCTTTTTTACCTTCTTCACCTGGATAACTTTCGTTTTCCATGAGAGTGCTGGCTTCAAGGTTACCTTCCCTCGCATTTTCTTTGCAATATAATCCGACGGCCAGAGTCCGTACAAACCAATTCCTAAACGACAAAGACTAAAATAGGTTTTCTCATTCGTAAGCAGAGCACCCGTAGCCGCAGCATGAAAATACGGAACCTTTTTTCTTGTGGCAAGAAGTTGCATTTGAATTTTCCGTAGCGCAGAAGCTTGCTTCAGCGTAAGCGCAGGATCTTCTTCGGCATTCGCAAAGTGCGTAAAAACGCCCATGACCGTCACATGAGAAAGCTTCTCAACAACCGAATAGAAATCGAAAAATTCTTTTGGATACAGTCCAATGCGCGTTGTTCCTGTATCGACCTTAATGTGAATTCGCGCCTTCTTTTTTTCGCGGGCTGCCATTGCATTTAAAAAGTGCGCCGTTTCTTTATCGAAAACAGTAAAGTCGATGTTTTTTCGGATCGCTTCTTGAACTTTTATCTTGGGCAAGAATGTTCCAACATACGCCAAAACAAGGATAGGCGTTGCAACATGTGCTTTGCGAATTTCTAGCGCCTCATCAACTGAAATTACGGCAAGATACTCAACTTTATTCTTTTCACACTCTTTCGCAATAGGAACAAGACCATGCCCGTAGGCATGAGCCTTGACCACGGGCATAAGTGCCATTCCCCTGGTATGACGCCGAACTTCACGAATATTGTGCCGAACCGCACCCAGATCAACTTCAACCCAAGTGACAGCTTCGCTCTTCGAAACTCTCGGCATTACTTCACGCTTTCAACAGCTTCTTGTTTTTTGGCAACCGTCACACCATGCGTCATCTCCCAGAGTGAGCGCAACAGTACTCCGAATCCCCAGCAGACAACGATGAACGAGGCAAGAGATCCAACAACCGGAACAAGCTTCAAAATACCAAACGCAACCTCAACAACGAGCAAGCCCGAGAGCATCGTGTAGTATTTGCCAACCTTCTTTTGGTTTGCGCCAGAGAAAATCTTCGTACCAACAAACCACGCAACCGGAAGCGCAGAAAGGCTCAGAAGCATCGCATAGAAGCCACCAAGCATAAAGGCAAGCGGAATTCCAAAGATGGTAAGCAAAAGCACTATTCCACCAATGGGCAAAACAATAAGAACCAAGAATCCAACGAGGAAGTTTCGATACAGATTTGTACCAAGCGCTACATCAGAAACTTTTTTGGAAGCAACAGGCAAAAGCCACAGAGCCAGCAGTGCTATCACACCAAGAGCAACAAACATGTAGGCGCGGAATACTGCTTGAGCGATCACCTTGTCTTGTAAACTTGGTGCCGTGCCATATCGAGATTTTGAAACTTCCTTATACTCCAACGATCCTTCAACTTTTTGTTGTTCTGCAGGTGAAAGTTTTGCAGATGCTGTGTACGCGAGATTGCCTCCGATCTTTCCATTGCCGCCAATAGTCATTTGATTCACATTCACAAAACCATTGCCATCAACTTCGCCACCGATATTCAAGACTGCTGCGGACGCACGAAGATCATTATGAACGATTCCATTAATATCAACCTGGCCGGCATAGACAACCAGCACTCCGTTTATCGAGGCCTTTCCACTTTCCGTGAATTGAGCCGAGGCTGAAATAACATCACCTAAAACATTTCCAGAAACCGTGACGCTACTTGCAGCTACACGAACGGAACCAGTTACCTTTCCTGAAATTGTAATGTTTTCTGCAACACCTTCCACGTTTCCATTCACCGTACCATCAATCTCCACCGATCTTGCAGCAACTATCACATCGCCCTCAACCGTTCCTGAAATAACAATGCTTTGGGCTCCAACATACAAATTCGTTTCGATCTTTTCATCACTGCCTAAACTGTAGCTCGTGCCACCTTTAAATTCTGCCGCTTGAGCCTTAGGCGCAAGGCCAAATGCAAAAAGCCCCACAACCAGTAATGTTGAAAGAAGTATTTTTTTCATGTAACTCCCTAAATTATTGTTTTGGTCGCATAGTTGGAAAGAGCACAACGTCACGCACTGACGACTGACCCGTAAGTAGTGCAAAAATTCGCTCAATTCCCATTCCTAGGCCCGCCGTTGGCGGCAAGCCATACTCGAGAGCGTCTACATAGTCCTGGTCCATCTCATGGGCTTCTTTGTCGCCTTTATCACGTGCATCTTTTTGACCCACGAATCGAGCTTTTTGCTCAACGGGATCATTGAGCTCAGAAAATCCGTTCACAACTTCATAGCCAGCAACAACAAGTTGGAATCGTTCAACTTTTTCAGGATCTTTTTCAGATTGTTTTGCCAACGGCGAAAGCGCGGTTGGATGATTTACTAAATAAACTGGGCCAAGCATTTTTGGTCGGCTGTAGGTTTTGTAGAGCTCATCTATCACCTTGCTGTGGCCAGCACCTTTGGGTAAATCAAGCTTCAGTTTCTTTTCGGCAATGGCAGCAAGCAGTTCTTTTTCATTCTTGTGAGCAAAAACATCAATGTCGGTGTCTTTCAGCACGAGCTCACGGAAATCAACTTGTTCCCATTCTTTGCTAAAATCAAGCTTCTTTCCGTCCCGTTCAAAAACAAGCGTTCCAAATGTTTTTTTCAAAACAGTCTTCAAGAATTTTTCTGTGAACTCCATGAGGCCTTCGTAATCAGTGTAGGCTCGATACAGTTCCAACATGTAAAATTCTTGTAGGTGTTGTGGGCTCACACCTTCGTTTCTAAAGCACGAGGCAATTTCATATACACGATCAAAACCACCAACAACAAGGCGCTTGAGGTAAAGTTCTGGGGCAATTCTTAGGTATAAATCAAGGTCGAGTGCGTTGTGATGTGTCTTGAATGGTTCTGCCAATGCACCACCGTAGAGTGGCTGCAAAATTGGAGTAGCAACTTCGAGGAATTCTTCGCCATCAAGAAATGCGCGAATGTTTTTGATAAATTCTGATCGTTTTTTAAAAAGTTCACGAGTCTCGGGGTTTGAAAGTAAATCTAAGTAACGGCGGCGTTGTCTTTCCTCATGATCAGCGAGTCCATGAAACTTTTCTGGAAGCGGCGCCGTGATTTTGGTGAGAATCTTCACTTCTTTTGCCTTAATCGTCAGCTCGCCTGTTTTGGTTGTAAAAAGTTCACCCGAAACCTCAGCAAAATCGCCTCGATCAAAGTTTTTCACGGTTTGATAGATGTCACCGAGCTCATCTTTAGCGAAAAATACCTGGAGTTTACCCGTAGCATCTTCAAGATGACCAAAGGCTGACTTTCCCATCGATCGTAAGCCAACCAAGCGGCCAGCTGCGGTAACGTGCGAACCAACTTTTTTCTTAAGGAGCTCGGCGATGCGCAAAGTAGCCTTCGTGCTGGAAGGGTAAGGGTTTACGCCGGATTGTTTAAAATATTCGAGTCGTTTTGCAATTGCTGCACGTACTTCTTGCTCTCGGGATTCCATGATCAATTCAATCGTAAATATACATGATTATACCTCAATTGAGCGGAAAATGCAAGGTTTTTGTTGACAGTTTGGTATTTCTGGTATAGTGTGAAATGTCCCCAATGCGCTGAGGCTTAAATGCCAAGATGCGCGGAAGGCCAAGATGACTTCGCAAGAGAAAAGGACACTGATCAAGAACACCCTCATCGGAGCGCTGTTTCCGATGAAGCTCGGAGTCTTCGGCGGAGCAATCGTCGGGTGGGTCACCGCGATGATCGTACATCGCGGCAACGTATCGGAGCTCACGAACGAGCGACTCCTTCTCCCGTGGGTGCTCTCGGGTGCCCTGATCGGGTTCGTCCTGATCTACGTGGCCTGGCTCCCAGCGGCCTACAGGCACTCGAAGGAGCACGGGACCTACATCCTCCCGCTGCCTCCGACCGGGTAAGGTCCTCGGGTCGCCTGCTGGAGATCAATTCGCATCACGTCTGCCGACACATCGGCAAGAGGCGAGCGTCATGCAAATGAATTGCGGACAATCAAAGAACGTTATACACATCGTTTGTATGACGCTCTTCTCTTTTACTTAAAGTAATAAAAACTTTTTAGCGAAACCTTTTTCCCTTCAAATTTCACACCTTCCTTTTCAAGCAGTTCTCTCTTCGTAAAATCTGTTCGGCTAAACTTTCCAATCGTTCCATCAGCACGAACTACTCTGTGACACGGCACGCGATCAAAGTGTTCATTTTTTGCCATCGCCGTTCCAACCGCGCGCGACGCACCGGGTGCGCCTGCCGCACGAGCAACCTCAAAGTAGCTTGCAACTTTGCCGCGCGGAATTTTTGCCACGACATCGTAGACATGGTCTGAAAATGTTTTCGCAGATTTTTTTGTAGCTTTACTTCTTGCCATATTTACTCCTTCGCAAAAAATCAAAACCCGCAACAGCAAAGGCCGTTGCAACATTCAATGACTCCTTCGTTCGTAACATTGGAATTTTGGCAACAATGTCCGACATACGGACAACATCGCGCGAAACACCCTCAACCTCATTGCCCAAAACCAGGCACATTTTTTTTGGCAACTTCACGTCAAAATACCACTTAGCTCCCCTTGCCTCTTCGAGCGCAACAATGGCATACCCTTGCTTCTGAAGCTTCTTCAATATTTCAAGCGTGTTCCACACATGTTCCCACGCAACTGCTTTTTCGGCACCCAGAGCCGTTTTTGCTACTTTATTGTCTTCGGGTGTTGCGGTTATTCCCGAGAGGTAGATTTTTGAAACACCAAGCGCATCAGCGGATCGAAAAATCGCCCCTACATTCAAAGTGGATCGAATATTGTCGCACACAACAACCAATTTCATTTCGCAACAGTGAAGCTTAGTGTCTTTTTGAGAGCTGTGCCAAAATAAATCTTCGCCTGGTAGTCACCGACGCGCGCATCTGGATCGCTGCCAGAAACATCGAGATAAAAGTTTATAAATTTATTGCCACTTGCGCCAGCCAAAGAGTAGGTTTGAACCTTTACGCCATTTTGATACCAATCAACACCAACATCTGTTTTCTTGAGATTACTTACCTGAATGACCGCGTAGTACAAAGTGTCAGTAGTTGAGAAGGTGTCAGTAACATTTTCCGCACTTCCGTTCTTCGTATTTATGCCTTTC
Source organism: uncultured Candidatus Saccharibacteria bacterium (assembly GCA_964390745.1). GTDB lineage: Bacteria > Patescibacteriota > JAUYIX01 > CAYMIK01 > CAYMIK01 > CAYMIK01. The sequence goes on along the minus strand of CAYMIK010000015.1, from coordinate 1,549 downwards.
GCAATCACGGCGGAGATGAGACCGCTTTGCGTTTGTGTACCGCTCCCTCCTGAGCTCGAAGGCGTATTAACGGCGTTGGAAGTTGTGTTGTTTGATGTGGAGTTGTTCGTAGAATTCGTGCTGTTGGTGGTGGTATTTTCTGAATTTGTAGGAACATTTACCTCGTTCACGTAGGTGTTCGTGGAGGTGTTGGATGCCGTATTGTTCACTTGATTTACAAACTTTTGTGAAAAGTCACGGATTTGTGGCCAGTACCGAGCGCCAAGTGCGACAAACACGATTCCTACGATAATAAATCCTGCGCAGCACGAGCCAAAGAACCACCAAACGGTGTGGTGCTTTTTCTTTGCTGGTTCACCTGGAAGCTGGCCTGGGCGCGGTGGCTGTGTATTGTTCATGCCGGGTTTTGGTGCAAATTGCGGAATGGGATTCTTTGGTTCCATTAGTTTTTGTCTTTGAAAATATTGTAGTCGCTCGTTATTCGCGATTCTTCATCCTTGAGTGTATCACGCAGAGGAGCAAGATGGGAAGCTTGAAGATCTTCAAGATCCGTGAGTGGGTTCATCTTGGCAAGTTCATTCTTCAGGCTCGTAACATCATTGGAGAGATCTTTCTGCGTTGCCGTGTCGCGTCGTTGATCGGCCTGATAAAACGCAATGTTTTTATCGTGGTAGGCCGAAGCTTTGGTAAAGTACTTCGTGAGATTCTCGAAATCTTTGCCCGATACCGTTGAGAGTATCTTCGTTTGCGCCAAAATCTCATCACAAAGCGCCTTGAGTTTCGTGTGACTCGCTATGGCGTCGTTGTTATTTTGTTTATCAAAGTTTTGATTCGCCACGGAATCTTTGTACTCCGCAACATCCGAAACAATATTGTAGTATGGCGAAGCAAGTTCAAAATATTTTTTCGAATCTTCTTTCCACGCAATAAGTTCGTTTACACCCGAAAGCATATGTCGCTTAGCCATGATCCACGAAAATGGAACAGTCATCTCTTCAAACGCAATAGTATTCACCACCAGGTTTGTATTGTTCTGTAAAACTTTTGTTTGATTTTCAGAAACTTCGGTGAGAAGGTCTTCGACTGTTTTTCTGTTGCCGGTCTTTGCTACGAGAGATGCAACACGATTTTCATCGTCACGGGCCTTCTGTATCGCTGCAAGATCTTCTTCGTAGATTGCTTTTGACTGCGCAAAGCTACTCCTTACGCCCGGAGTTGCAAAAAAGTATTTGTAACCAGAGAAAAACCAAACAACAGCAAACGAAATTGCCAACACCACAATAATTCCTCCGAGCATCAAGACCGGATGAAACTTTGGACGTTTCTTGTTTGTTTTCTTTTTCCCCTTCTGTGCCACTTTTTTTGGCGAAAAATACCAAGGCTATTATATACGAAAAAGGCCATTGTACGCAAAGCCAGGTGCTGGCGCTTGCGAAAATCTTGTTTTTGTATACAATGTGAGAGTCTTTTGCCGCGAGGCAAGAACAGAGCACGTGCCGATGTAGCTCAGCTGGTAGAGCAATGCTTTCGTAAAGCAGAGGTCGGCGGT
>CAYMIK010000014.1:29175-32928 GCA_964390745.1 uncultured Candidatus Saccharibacteria bacterium | reverse complement strand
AAGTCTTCACCGTTGAAGACCGAACTGCTAAAAAGTACTCTGGACGTGCTGACATCTGGTTTCCTTCCCGAGGTGAAGCAATTCAATTCGGTAAAAGAACTCTAAGAATGGTGGTTCTCTAAAAAAGAATCAAGGAAATCCCCCGCGAAAGCGGGGGATTTTTGTTTCTTCGCTTGTCCACAGCTTTCATTGACGGTGCAATATGGCCGCGGTAGAATAAAGGTCCTGATATGCCCTGCGCCTCTGGATTCTTGAAGGCACTTCAAATGAGCAGGCTGAAAGCGATGGAAATATTCCGTAGGTGGAATTTCTCTCTCCTCTCTTGCGAAATGTATCCGCGTTTTCAACCTTCTCACGAGAAGATGCCTTCTCGTGGGGCCTCTTTTTTTGTTTGAGGATGTCTTTCGTTGACGCCTGCTTTCTTTTGTGTTACCGTATCGAGGCATTCGTATATCTGCTATCGGGGATTAGCGCAGCTGGCTAGCGCGCCTGCTTTGGGAGCAGGAGGTCGTGAGTTCAAATCTCACATCCCCGACCAGGCGGGATTGGTATAGTGGTATTATGTCACCCTTCCAAGGTGAAGAGGCCAGTTCGATTCTGGTATCCCGCTCCATGTCCAAATTACCGAGATGAAAACTAAATGCTTCACACAAGAAATGTGTGATTGTTTTTTTATGGCACCCGGAGTGCTCGCGACAGCGCGTGGGCTTGTCGTGAGGACTCCGGGTGTTGTGGCACTACGAGTACCTCGCCAGCGGCTCCTCGATTGGGACGCTGCGCGTTTGACGGCCATGGGGCCGTCGCGATGCCCGAAGGAGATGCCGGTCTTCTTCGCCGTCATCACTGGGCGAGAGCTGCTTTCGGTAGTAGGCATCGCCGGTCCCGAGCTGCCGAAGCAGCAGCTCGGCGCGGTCGATCAGCTCTGCCAGTTGCGCCGGCAGGCTTGATCCGAGCGCGGCGCGATCGCCGAATCCCGCAAGCTCGCTCTGGTACTGGCTTGCGTTCACACGGAACTCTCCCAGCATGGTGATTCCACGCTGGAGCATCGCGAGCGTTTCTTCGGTGTTGCTCATGCGTCCTCTCTTTGGGGTTGCACTTCGAAATGGCCCTGCGTTACGAACCGACGACGATGGTCTTCCGGTCTCCATCATCTCCGATCCGCGTGACGACCAGGCCTCGACCAGGGGGTGAGCCGTTCCGTGAGGTTGTCACCAGCTCTTCTTCCATCTCCCTTCGAAGCTGCGCGAGGTAGCCGATCGCCCCGTCGAGCGTCTGCTCGAACGGTAGCTGCTTGCTCGCGCAGTTGGCCAGGAAGGGGTTGTCGGTCTCGAGCTCACGGATCTTGCTATTGAGCTCCCGAAGGAGCCCTTCGACCTCGGCCCGTTTTGCTTCGGCGCGGGTCTGAAGCTCTTCGAGCTGTTGGCTCGTACTGGTTCTGTCGAGGTGCATTGTGCTTCTCCTATTCGAGTGTGGAGGTTTGCCAGCTCACATATAGTAAAGATGTGTGGTTGTTTTGTCAACGATACGTTTTACAAGCGACGCAGTGCGAGCGTGTGTTTTTGTGAAATAAAAAAAAGAAAAGACCCTCGGGTTAGGAGGGTCTTGATGTCATGGCTTGTTGTACTCACCCTGACAAACAGAGCAGATTATTTTACTGCGTCCTTCAATGACTTTCCAGCCTTAAACTTTGGAACTTTTACTGCAGGAATCTGAATCTTTTCTGTTGGCTTCTGTGGGTTAACACCCATGCGTGCTTTTCGTTGTGAAACGCTGAAGGTTCCAAATCCTGTGAGTGAAACTTCTCCACCTTCAACCAATGTCTTGGTTACAATGCTTTCAAATGCTTCGAGCATATCGAGAGCAACTTTCTTGGAAACGTCTGCTGCTTGTGCAATGGCGTTTGCGAGGTCTTGCTTATTCATACTTCCTCTAAAAATTAATTAACAAAATAACGTGTTTCCACTTAAAAAGTATACCAGAAAATTACCCTCCTGCCAATAATTTCATCAAGGAGACTGCTGCGGATGGCCACAAGCTCTTGATTACTCTACTGGTCGTTTGTATGATACGATTTTTGTCGTTTTTTGTGTCTCTGGGTCGATATCGATAACAACAAAAGCTATCTCTGATGGGCCCTCTTCTTCCACTTGGTAGCGAAAGGGCTGTTGTTCGATGAAAGTTTTTTGGAGTGTGGATTTCGATGCACCAATGATGGAGTTCGTTGTGCCGCTCATGCCCATATCCGTGATGTAGGCAGTTCCGTTTTCTAAAATCTGTACGTCGTTGGTTTGGACATGTGTATGGGTTCCTAGCACTGCGGAAACTTTTCCATCGAGGAAAAATCCAAGGGCGCGTTTTTCGGCGGTGGCTTCGGCATGGAAGTCGATGATGATGCCAGCAAGCCGCTCATTTTTGTATGTTTCTAAAATTTCAGGAATCTTTGTGAAAGGATTTTCGTAGGGCTCTTGGAAAAAGGCATTTCCCATGAAGTTCATGACGATAAGTTTTCGGGAGCCGTGTTGCAGTTCTAAAATGTCATGACCTTTTACTTTTTCATGAGGCATGTTGACGGGTCGAAGCAAGGGGAGTGATGCATTTTGAAATAATTCAAAGACCGCTTCTTTGTCGTAGATATGGTTGCCGGAAGTAAAGCCATCAAATTTTGCGTCTATTAGTTCTTGCAGGGCATTTGGCGTGACGCCCAAGCCGTGCGATAAGTTTTCAACGTTGCCAAATACAAAATCTGGCGCGAATTCTTCACGAAGTTTTGGAAGCGATTGTGTTACGGCCTTACGGCCGGGTTTGGCGACGATGTCGCCGAAAAATAATATGCGCATTGACTAATAGAGTAGGACTTGTATTGTATGAATTACCAACCACGGGGTGCCGTCCGCACTCTCAGACCGGAGGTGACATGCGAAGAATTACGAGACAGGTCATACTGGACGCCGGGAAGCTCCTCCTCTCGTGGGGCGTAATCATCCTGGCTGTGTGGTCTCTACCCAAGCCGCCCGGGCTGCTCCTGGCCATAATAGCGAGCTACTGGCTCGGGGTCAAAGACCTCGCCCGCCAGAGCCAGGACTATGCCAGGGGGCTCGGGTAGGTCCACGTTCGACGAAGTATCGTCTTCGAGCATGCCCGGCTGGCCGCAAGGCTCGCCGGGCATCATCTTTTTTATCGTGCGTATTCTACTATCTTCATTTCTCGCAGTAAGTTCACCTTAATTTCGCCAGGATACTTCAACTGCTCTTCAATTTTCTTTGCAATGTCTTTCGCTAATTGACGAGCACGAACGTCGTCAATTTTATCGGGCGTTACAAACACGCGAATCTCGCGGCCTGCCTGAATGGCGTAACACTTCTCAACACCTTCAAACGAAGTTGCCAAGTTTTCGAGTTCTTCCAGCTTCTGAACATATTCTTCAAACGAATTGCGTCTGGCGCCTGGGCGTGAAGCAGAAATAGCATCAACGGTTTGCGTAATAAGTGCTTCTGGTGTTTCTGGCTTTGGATCGTCGTGGTGAGATTCGATACAGTGAATAATTCGTGGATCCAAATTAAATTTGCGACCAATATTCGCACCAATCTGCGTGTGGGTTCCTTCAATTTCGTGGTCAACGGCTTTACCAATGTCGTGCAACAAGGCACCGCGCTTCGCGATGTTTACATCAGCACCAATTTCTTTGGCAATGATTTCTGCCATGTGTGCCATTTCAAGTGAGTGCTTCAAAACGTTTTGACCGTAAGAAGTTCG
>CAYMIK010000014.1:23549-29165 GCA_964390745.1 uncultured Candidatus Saccharibacteria bacterium | reverse complement strand
AAGTTCGGAAGATCAATCGGCCCAAGAGCTGAACCAATTTAGGATCAAAGTCCACAATTCCGAGTTCGTAGCAAGCAGCTTCTCCCGCTTCTTTCATCTTCAGGGCAATTTCTTGCTTCGCAGATTCTACGCACTCTTCAATCTTCGAAGGGTGAATTCGTCCGTCAGCAATGAGTTTTTCAATAGCAAGTTTTGCAACGTGTCGGCGAACGGGGTTGAAGCCAGAAATGATAATGGCACCCGGTGTGTCATCAACCACAATTTCAATGCCCGTAAGCTTTTCAATGTGCTTAATGTTGCGGCCTTCTTTACCAATGATTCGTCCTTTGACGTCGTCTGAAGGGAGCTCAACGATGGTTGCAGTTCGCTCGCTGGCTACATCGTGAGACATTCGCTGCATAGCGAGCGTTAAAACGTTCAATGCCTTTTCGCGCATCTCATCAACGCCCAATCTTTCAATCTTTTTCATGCGGCTTTCAACGGCTTCGTTCATGTCGCGTTCAACGCGCTCCAAAACGATTTGTTCCGCGCGTTCTTTTGGAAGGGCGGCAATCTTTTCCAATTTTTCGAGTTGTTGCACTCGAATTTCTTCGAGCTGTGTCTTCACTTCTTTTACTTTTTGCGCACGAGCGGTTACTTCGTCATTGCGCTTTTCAATTTCTTCGAGCTTTTGATCCATCGAAGCCTCACGTTTTGCAACGCGCTCTTCTGATTGCTTCAAAAGTTTGAATCGTTCGGTCTCTTCGTGCTTGGCAGCTTCAGTTGCCTTCAATGCGTTTTCTTTTGCTTCGAGCAAAACGCTCTGAGCCTCAGACTTCGCATCGTTAAGAATCTTTTCTGCGCGAACTTCAACAGACTCGCCCTGAGATTTGGCGACGACTTTTCGAATTGCATAACCAGCGCCAATTCCGAGCGCTGCTGCAACGATAAATATAAGGAGATAAAACATGGGGCCTTTCTTGGCTTCCCACGCGACTTCGTTTTCTTACGCGATCAACAACAAATGGCCTGAATTTTGGTTCAGTGCGGACAATTTGAGAGTAAATTTCGAAAGAAAATTGAGCGATTTCACGTAGGTAAGCTGTGTTTCTGTGAATGAATAAGTAAATTTCAAATCGACTATCAGTGAAAAAAGCGTAACAGAAATGGGAGGTGAAGTCAAGGCTCAGATTGATGCCGGGTGAGTCTCAGCGAGGCGCGCGTCGAATTCTCACTCAGCTCTTATCGAACTTGACAAAAGGGCCGAAAAGGAGTATAATATGCAGATATCCTCAAAAACCACGAGTTTTTGAGCTCGGGGGCAACAGGGCTTCCCGACATGATATCGACGCAGGAGACAACGATGAGGGTGGTGCTCGTGTACAGTACTGTGCTGGTTCTGCTGGCTGGTCTGAATCACAACGCTTGGGCTGGCGGGAATACCGCGATGAGCCTCAAGGGCGTCGTGGTGACCAACAGCAAGACTGCGCAGCAGCGTCCCAAGCGGCCCACGTATGTGGTGCCGCAGCAGCAAGCTGGCAACTCGGCCGCCATGACGGTGCCCGAGACCAACCAGCTCAACCCCCAATTCCGCCCTACGTGCTGGGGCGAGGACTGCAGCGACGCGGGTCGTCTGCAGAACGGAGGCTGACCGTGCGTTTCGCCAAGTTCGCGGTTCTCGCGTTGTTCGTTCTGGTGCCCACCTCCGCCTTCGCGGACGTTGCCCGCCAGCCGATTACCGGAAAGGGCAGTCGTGGGCAGGGCTGGGCCCACTACAGGGTCTCGGGAAGTATCCCGGGTCCACAGGTGGAGATCCGCCGCGTCCAGACATGCGGCATCCCACTGCTCGGCATCCGCTGCGGCGGGCTCGCTGCCGGCTTCACCACTCCGGTGGTGGACGGAAACGTCCGGGTCTACGTCCCGGATGTCGATAGCGTCAACGGGGGTACCAACCGCTACGGCGGCTACTACTCCTACGACGGCTCCGGTACCGCCACGTACTTCCACGTGGAGGGCTGGAAGAAATGAACGCGCCCCGGCGTGGCTCGCTCATCGAGGTAACCGGTTCGTCCCTCGCGACGAACCGGACCTCTTCTTTTTGAGCCCCGCGGGAACGTGAGCCCGCAGGCTTGACTTTGCGTGTTCTTAGGAGTATAGTTTCTTGTTATCCCAGTGCCGCGAGATGGGGAGTGGCCTCATTTTTGGGGAGGCGGTCCTGGTTAACTCAACGGTGAAGAAGAAGGTTCCGACCTATGTCCGACGGTTCTGGAGTGCATGAAGTGAGGCTGGGGAATACCCCTCCCAAGAGAGGGGTGGATGAGTTCACTCGAGTAATCATTGCCTTCTTCGGTTCCAAGGACGGGACCGAAAAGGTGACGGGACCGATCCACTGGGTCGCCCCGGGGAAGGAGTCTGCCCTGACACCCCAGCCTGGGTGAGGGCGTCGGACCGTAGTTTGTTGTAGGCAACGCTTGCACGCGGCGTTTAGAGACTGGACTCCCCAACTCTCTCTGAACGCCGCCTTTTTTGACACGAACATTTTTCCGCGCGATAATGTCACCACATGTTTCAACTCAAACACAAAATCCCCGAAACCGTAAAAGTTCTTCTTGTCACGGCAATCACTACTGCCATGGTAATTGGTTTTGGCGAATATCTTTTTTGGACAAAACCACTTCACGATCAACTGAAGCAATCGCAAAAAGATGTCGCCACATTGAAGGATCAAGTTGAGACACTTTCGAATATCGCCAATAAAGCACAACGTACCTATGCAAACCAAGACTATGGATTTACCTTTACCTATCCCGACACCTACGAACTCACGGGAATTGTAAGTACGGCTGACATAAGAACAAGTCTGTTGAATGGTGCCTTCGAAAGCCTTCATGGAAAAGATGGTGATGCCCTCAATGCCACGATGTGGATCGGTGTAAAGAACTCCGAGAGCGCACAAAAACCAGAAACGAACTTTAAAGACAGGGTCATTACCTCGGAAACCAAAGTTGGGAAAGATCTTGTTGCGGCGACCTCGTTCACTTTTTTGCCAGGGCGCGGGCAAGAAACCTATGGAAGCATGAACGCTGTGCAGTATGTTGTTCCGCTGAAAAAAGTTCCGTCGATGTCCTTGGTGCTCACCAATATTGGCGATGTTGACCTTGCGACATTTCAGGCAGTGGTCACTTCGTTGCAGATAACGAAATAGGGTTTTTACAAAACGTTTAGCGAGCCTTTGACAAGGCCGCCATTTTGGTATTAGGATAAATCGCCGACTTTAAGGGGGCGGCTGACTATGCTGACCAGAATCAGCTTCGAAAGGATCAACAAGCCGGGTGAATTGACCGATCGTGTCAGGAAGGGCATTCGGGACTTCCTCGCGAAGCGTCCGAGGCCCCGTGAGGCCACCGACGTCAACCTTCTCGAATGTGTCGAGGAGGGGCGTCCGATGGTGCTGGCGTGGGGGTTGTTCAACGTCAAGCTCGGAGAGCTGGACGATGTGCTCTCCTGGGAAGAAGTTCTCCTCGGGTACTGCGCTACGCAGCCGATCATGCTGCCCGGTCAACCACGGCAGGGACTGATGATCCTGGAGACGGAAAGCGAGATGACGATCAGGAGCCGGAAGTTCGACGACATCGTCCCTCTCGTCTTGATGAAGCTGGCGATGCACGCGCTTCGCCAGCGCGGCATCAAGCCGCTCCGGAGCATCCCGGTCTAACGCGTCGTCGTACGCGGAGACCAACCAACTGAAAGCCGAGCCCTGGGTGCGCCTGGGGCTCGGCTGCTACAAATGAGTAGATTTTTTATTTCTCGATAATCTTGTCGATCAGTCCGTACTTCAGTGCTTCCTGCGCGCTCATGAAGTTGTCGCGGTCGGTGTCTTCTTCGATTTTCTTTTCGCTCTTGCCTGTGTGCTTGGAAAGTAACTTATTCAAGCGCGACTTGAGCTTCAACATATACTCTGCGCGAATCTTCACGTCAGATGCCTGGCCCTCTGCGCCACCAAGTATTTGGTGAATCATGATGTCCGAATTAGGAAGCGCCATTCGTTTGCCCTTGGTACCACCTGAAAGCAAGAATGCACCCATCGATGCAGCCATGCCAACACAAATAGTTGAAACATCTGGTTTGATGAATTGCATCGTGTCGTAAATTGCGAGGCCAGCAGTAACCGATCCACCCGGGCTGTTGATGTAAAGCTTGATGTCCTTATCTTTATCTTCTGACTCCAAGAAGATAAGCTGCGCGATAACCGTGTTGGCAACTGCATCGTCAATTCCTGTGCCCAAAAAAATGATGCGTTCCTTCAAAAGGCGAGAGTAAATATCGTATGCGCGTTCACCCATGTTCGTTTTTTCAATCACGGTTGGGATGAGAAAACTTTCTGCGCGAAAATCGTTTTTCATTGATCTCCTTATGCTTTAGAATTAGCACTCTCCTATGTCGAGTGATAGTTTTATTATACTCGCATTTTTTGGGGTGTCAAAAAGGCCCGTTTCCGGGCCTTTGAAGTTGCTGCTAGTTCTTTTCGAGTACCACTACTTTTGTTTCTTCTTGTGGCAGCTGATGCTTCTTGACGCTGAGTGTTTTTTCTTTCGAAGCATCGCCGGCGCCAATTTCTTTCAAGAATGCTTTTTCGTCGGCTCGCTTGGCTTTAATTCCATCGGTCTTGTAGTAGATGGGAATAACGATGCGTGGTTCAAGTTCGTTGGCGAGTGCTACCGCTTTTTCTGCATCCAGAACATCGCCGCCGCCAACAGGGATTAAAAGGATATCTACATTTCCAATGGCATCGATTTGTTTGTCGGTCAAAGGTTTTGCGAGTGCGCCCAGGTGACAGATATTCATACCCTCGGCGTGAACGGTGTAAAAAACTGGTGTGGTGTCAGGGTCTCCACCAAAAACGGTTTCGATTCCTTCAACAATAATATCGTGCGATTCATATTCGCCAGCACCTTCAATGACAAGGCCAGGGTCCTTGATGTGCTGCATATTTTCTTTATCTTTTTTGCCGCGAGCAAGCCCCACAATGTCAACGTGGGCTCGAAGAGGAGAAAGCCCCGAGTCTTTGCTGTACGGATCGAGCAGTACGGTTGATTCGCCAGATTGAATGCGGATTGCACCTTCGCCGTGCCAAGAAATGTTCATATGTTTCAGTGATTAATGCGTATTTACGATGGAATTCTAGCAGGAAGTTGTAGGGTGGGCAAGGTGTCAAAAGTTGCTGGATATGAAAAACCGCCGCCTGCCACACTCCATGAAGAAGTGGGTGGGCGACGGCGAACTCCAAGGTTCGGAGTTGCTTGGTGAGTCAGGTTCAGACCACCAGGGGCGGGATTTCCGGCGGGGCCGGGGGGAGGTCGCTGGCCTCGCGGTGGAGCGAATTCTCGCCGCTGAGGGCGAGCGTCGCGTCCCACTCCGGGTCCAGGTCGAGGCGCAGGACGTAGGGCAGCCGGTTGATGGAGCCGTCCTGGCGGACGATCCAGACGGCCACGAGGACGCCGGCGAGCCCGAGGCGCGACGTTGAGTCGAGGTCGTCGTAGAGCGTCAACGACGCGTCTGCCACGGGCGAGTGCGTTCCCGTGAGGAACGAACCCACGGGCCTGCCGTCGCGGCGCAGGATCCCGGCCACCTCGTGGA
>CAYMIK010000014.1:0-23539 GCA_964390745.1 uncultured Candidatus Saccharibacteria bacterium | reverse complement strand
TTGATGTGTGGTGCCAGATGCTCCTCGAACATGTTGCGGATCAGGCGGATGCTCGGGAAGTAGCGCATCCACTGGCCGATGGTACCCGAGGTCACCTCGTTGAAGGTGTCCCCGATTTCGGCCTTGACCAGTGCGGTGGCCGCATCCGGGTCCTCCTTGGTGAGGGCCATGGCCCACTTGTAGCCGAGGTTGGGATCCGCGATCGCCGGGATGTCGACGCCGATGGCTTTGAGCGCGACGTCCACGCTCTCCTGTGAGCGATACATCCCGGTGTTGACGGCCCGGTCGAACAAGGTCCCCGTGAGGCAACGAATGGCCTCCCTGCGAACCTGGTCGCGACCGAGCTCGGTGAGCACGTCGCCGTCCTTGTCGCCGTGGCGCTGGAAAACGCCGATGACGATGACGTCGCCATGACGCTGGCACTCGCCATACTCCGTGTACGTGAAGGCTACTTCGAGTACTCGGGCTTCGAGGGGGCTGGTACGACGGGTGACGCTGTCGGTATTCGCGGGCATTGCAAAGCCTCTTTCTCCCGGGTTTTCCGGGTCTCTGTTGCGAGTTGTGAGGTACACCGTGCCTATATTGGCACAGGGCAACGCGAGCATTATTGCTCAGGTTGACAGGCCATTATAGCAGATTTTTAGGATCTGTCAAGTACCTTGGGGTTACAGAAAAACGCTTAACAGAGCCAAAAAATTGACTTGAATTCGGTAAACTTCTTGACAAAAAAGCTATAAAATACTATAAGAAGTTATAAGTTATTATAAGTTAACCCATGCCTCCTTCCTCAAATCGAGCCCAAACCCAGCTTTTGACCATTGCCAAAGCGGCTAAGATCCTCTCGGTTACCACTACAACCCTACGAAAGTGGGACAAGCAGGGGCTCCTACCTGCTATCCATATTGGAACGCGCGGCGACCGACGCTATCGTTTCGCTGACATTTATACATTTCTCAAAAAGCAGCGTTTGGGTAAATCGAAAAAGATCACGTGGTACAAGCAAGCCGGCGATGGACAGCCATGGCTTTTTTATCCTCCCGCTGAGCGATTTATCGACATGAAGAATGGCGTTTTTTCCGGTATGCAGTACTGGTTCTTTTACATTGAAGATGAAAAGCTTCATGCCTACTACGACATTGATGAGTTGAACGCTCTTGCCGAAGCCGCGTACAAACTTCGAGGAGAAAAAATGGATGAGTGGTACGATACATTTTTGTTGGCGGGCGAAGAAATTCAAAAGATGCACCGTGAGTTCTTTCATATGGATTGGAGCAAGGTTTCAAATGAAGAGTTGCTTTGGCTGAATCAAAAACTTCAGAAGCACTACGCGGAGTTTTGGAACTACTCACTTTTCATTGATGCATTTGATGCCGGTTTCGATCAAAAAGAAATCAAGAAGATTCAAGCCGAGTACACCCTCTCAGACGAAGATGTGCTTACCCTCACAACCCCAAAAGATTTACTCTTCAGCCAAGAATACGAACTTGGTTTGTTGAGACTTGCGTCACAGAGCAAGGTGAGCCCTCAAGATATTCAAAAGTTTATTGAGGATTTTGATTGGATTAAGTCTTCCTACGCGAACGCTTCGCATTTATCTGAACTGGAAATTGTTTCTGAGATTCAGAAACACAAAGAGTTGGGTGCAACCAAAGAGCGAATTGCCAAGTTGCTCACTCTGAAAAGTGAGAAAGAAAAGTCTGAGCGAGTGACATTGAAACAACGTGATCTTTCGGAAAATCCCCTCAGCTTTTTTCAAAAGATCACCTACTGGCGCGAAGTTCGAAAGAAGTTTAACCTCATTGGTTTCAACTGCTTGGATGCTATCGCAAAAGAACTTGCGCGGCGCAGTGGAATCCCCGATGACATTATTTGTTACATTCTTCCTGAAGAAGTTATTGATGTACTTGCTGGGAAGGTTACGAGCAAGACGCTCCAATCTCGAAAAGATGGAAGTATTATGTTTATTTACGAAAAGAATCGTGAGCGTCTTGACCTCTTTGGTGCTGAAGCAAAAAGTGTTTTTGAAGATATCAGTCATGCCCATTTGAACCAGGAAAAGAACAATATTATCTCTGGTACCGTTGCGAGCCAAGGCTATGCGAGAGGTGTAGCCCGAGTGGTTATGAACGAAAAGGACTTCTCTAAGTTCAAGGAAGGCGAGGTGCTTGTTACATCTATGACTCGCCCAGAGTTTGTTCCTTTGATGAAGATTGCGTGCGGTATCGTCACCGACGAAGGTGGTATTACAAGTCACGCGGCGATAGTTTCACGTGAGCTTAAAAAACCCTGCATTATTGGAACACAGACCGGAACCAAGAAGATTAAAGATGGCGACATGGTGGAAGTTCGAGCGCATCATGGAACGGTGAGAATTTTGTAGGCTTGGAGTCTTGACTTTCTGGTGCCTTCCTGCTATTCTGCTTCTACTTCCTCCCTGGCAGACGGCACGCCTTTTCGGCGGCGCAGGGATGCGAAGCCTTTATACTTAACCCCCGTCGCAGAGTTTTATTTTTTTATGACCGAAATCGACAAGACAAAAATTCCAGCTTCTGGAATTCAAGTTGTAGACACCAAAAATCAGCCATCGATGGAAGAGCTCTTAGCTGATCCAAAAAGTTTTGATATTCCAAAAGTCAGCGACACGCTAGAAGGAACCGTTATTGGTAAAGGCAAAACCGAAGTCCATTTCGACTTGGGTGGAGTTTTGACTGGTGTGGTTCGTGGTCGCGAACTTCTTGATGAGCTTGATACCTTTGAAAAACTGCAAGTGGGCGACAAGATTCAAGTTTCTGTTTTAGAGATTGAAAATGAAAATGGCGAAGTTGAGTTGTCTATCCGCCGAGCTGGCCGTGAACGTGCATGGCAGGATATCCGAGACATGAAAGAGAATTCAACCGATGTTGAAATCAAGATTCTTGAAGCCAACAAGGGTGGTCTTATTGCTGACCTCAATGGTATCCAGGGATTCTTGCCGGTATCGCAACTTTCTGCTGAACACTATCCTCGAGTTGAGGACGGCGACAAGCAACTTATCCTCGACAAACTTTCTGCATTCGTTGGTCAAAGCCTGAAAGTGAAAGTTTTGGACTTGGACAAGAAAGAAGAAAAACTTATCTTCTCTGAAAAGCAGGCCGAAGCAGAAGAGAAGAAAGAAATTATCGACAAACTCAAGATTGGCCAAAAGGTCAAAGGAAAAGTCAGCGGTATCGTGGACTTTGGTGCCTTTGTACAGTTTGAAGGTCTTGAAGGTTTGGTACACATCTCTGAAATGGCATGGCAGCGAATTGATAACCCGGGAAATATTGTCAAAGTTGGTGACGAAGTTGAGTGTGAAATTATCGCCATTGAAAACGGACGAATTTCTCTCTCGATGAAACGCTTGAAAGAAGATCCATGGGTTCAAGAAGCTGCAAAATACAAAGTGGAACAAGTGGTCAAAGGAAAAGTTACGAAGGTTACCGTATTTGGCGCCTTTGTTCAGCTCGATGAACACATCCACGGCTTGGTACACGTTTCCGAACTTTCCTCGAAGCCATTCAATGATCCTTCGGAAGTCTTGAAACCAGGCGATGAAAAAGAATTCAAGATTCTCTCTATCGAACCAAAAGACCACCGCTTAGGCTTGAGCCTCAAGGCGATGGAAGAAGGTGCTTCTGCGGAAGTAAAAGAAGAGAAGTCTGCCGAAAAGGAAGAAAAGAAAGAAGAAGCAGAAGAAGACAAATAATTCTGCATCGAAAAAAGAGCCGCGATGTGCGGCTCTTTTGTTATCTCTGAACTATTTTCGCATCTTCTTTCGAAAGTGACTTTATGAGCACGGGAGTTGCCGTGAACTTCAGCGCCAACTTATCTGGCCACTTGAGGTAGTGCTCGTCGCCAAATTTTCCTATGAAGAAATACGGTGCAAGATCTGTATTGCCAGCAACCAGTTGCTGCAAATCTTTGGTAGCGTGAAATTCAATATGCTGAAACCCTGTTCGATAGGAATCGCTTCCACCCGGCTCCGAAAGTTCAATACAGCTTACGCTAAGATCATTGTGCGTCAGTGGATTTTTCAAAAGAAGAATGTGAAAATTTCTCTCGTGATGTGGAGCGCTTACAACAACGGAGCTCAGCGCTTCAAACGCAGCCAAAGTATTTTGATAGTCCTCTGGTGTAGCTACTCGGTAACATGCGTGGTCAATGGGGTATTCGGAAAAAGAAAATGGCAGTGAAGCTGCGTTGAGTTGGAGTTGTTTCATGAAAGCTTCGAACTGTGGCTGGAAATCTGTCATGGGACCTCGTGGTTATAAAAATTCAATCACCGTAAAATCGCTTCCAGTTCCGGGCTCAAGATCAATGTGCTCTGTTCGTGAGTTGGAATAAACAGTGCCAATGCGATGAACTAAATCGTCATCGTAAGCCTGCATAATAATAACACTGTTGTGTGCAATCAGCTGAATGTCTTCATTGGGGCGAATGTAAATCACATTTTGCGCTTTGCCGTACGTGAGGAAATAAATAGGTTCGGCGGTAACGCGCAGTCCGTTATCGATATCAATGCCACCACCATTCATGTAGACATATTTGGTCGTGTCAGCTGAAAGCGACATGATGTACTTTGCCATGTTCGTGTAATCATGATTGAAGGCTTGCGACTGCTCAACGCTTTGTGCAAACAAAACGTGATACTTCACAATGTTGAATGCCCCACTAAAAGTGAGTGCGAGCAAGAGTGCTCCAACGAGGAACTTTTTTGTTTCTTTGTTTTGCCTGTAGGCATAACCCACACACCAGAGAATAGCAGAGGTTGCAATCAAGAATGTTCCGGCCTGTGTTCCAATGGCGCGAAGTGCATGCGGGATTCCTTCGTTCGTCATGAATTCTGGGATGAGCATGCAGAAGAAGAGCGCCAGGATGGTAAAGTTTCGGGCAAGCGTGAGATTGCGTTCTTTTTTGAGTATTCTTTTTTTGATGAGAACGAACGTTTCTACCAGAAGCGCAACGAGCCCGGCCAAGAAGAAGATTCCAATGAGTGGATCCAAGAGTGGTTGACCGCTAAAGTTGTGTCGCCAGTTGGTATCGCCATGAAAATTGTATTGGCCAAGCGAGGCCGAAATAGTATATGCCAACGTTTGTAACAAATGCCCGTGGTTAACGCTGGAGGAGAGGACAGAAAGGTCATTCGCGCGTCCATTGAAAAGTTCTGGGTGGCGCAAAAACACAAAAATAAGTATCGGCCCAGCAGTAACAACAAAGCCAGCAACGAACACGAGTGCTTCGCGCCAATAGTTTTTGAAAAGTTGTTTATAGCTCAAGAACAGTGCGGGAAGAAGCGCGATAAGCACAAACGGCACGGCGCGAAATGCTGTGTAGGTGTTCAAACCAATTCCGAAGAGCAAACCACTGACCAAAAAGAGCCAAGGCTTTTTCTGTCGCATTCCACGCAAGAAAAAATACAGCGTAAATGATACTACGGCCGTAGTCATGATGGCGCGAAAACCGATGCGTGAAAAATTTATCGCCCAATACGATGTTGCGATGAGGAATGCGGCAATCAAGCCAGCCATGCGCCTTTGAAAAAGTTCTTTCGCCAAGAAATACAAGCCCACAATTGCGATTGTTCCGAAAATGACAGAGAGCGAGCGAAGACTTGCCGTGGTATTTCCAAAAAAGTGCACGGCAATGGCCTGCAAATTAATAAACAAACCCTCACGGCCGAAGTTGTTGGGGTAAAAGAGTTTAAAATTTCCGGCGTTCAAAGCTTGGAGGGCATCAATGCCATTCACTGATTCATCCGGGTAGAGGCCTGATGGGAGCGAACCAACTTTGTAGGCTCGAAGAAAAAATCCTGCAAGGGTAATAAGGCCGAGAAGGATCCAGGTAATTTTCTTGTGATCGAGATCTTTGATTTTTTTGAGCATTCGTTTCTTCGTTTTGCCTCATTATAACAAATTTCTTCCGAAACTTCTGAAACTATCACTTAAACGAAAAGAATGCCCCTGGCCGTCTCCCTCGAGGTGAGGTTAACGGCCGGGGCCTTGGTACGTAGACCGCCGGTACGGCGCGGTCAGTTGGGCGTGCGGCCCTTTCTGCGCTTCCCCGAGCCGCCGCTCTGGCTCACCCGGGTGAGCGAGTCGAGCGTGGGACGGTTCGAGCTCCGCAGGGCACGCTCGAGGGCCCGAAAATGGGACCCAGCCCGGTCGAGTTGATCGGGTGCGGGCTCACGCGCCGCCGCCGCCGAGCCCTCGGGCATCGGAAGCCCATCGAGCGTGTTCGATTCTCCGCCGCCGTTCTGGTTACCGTCGTTCCGCATCCTGAAATCTCCCTGTTGTGGGATTGAAAGGGTGGGAAAGCTATACCGGATGGAAATATGCTACGCCTTTAGCGCTTCTTCGTCAATTCTCTTGACCACAGCCCTTTGAACCCATACACTTTGGGCATGAAGATCTTTCATGAATTCAAAAATAACCTCCTTGAGCGCTTTCGGCTGCAAGAGAACGATGCCATCATCGTTGGTGTTTCGGGTG
The DNA here is from genome assembly GCA_964390745.1 of uncultured Candidatus Saccharibacteria bacterium. Lineage (GTDB taxonomy): Bacteria > Patescibacteriota > JAUYIX01 > CAYMIK01 > CAYMIK01 > CAYMIK01. The sequence continues at coordinate 17,033 of CAYMIK010000014.1, read as the reverse complement.
GGTCAGATTCAGCCGCGCTTTTGCATCTGATGTATGAGGTTTCCGAGAAGTTCCCGTTGCGTATTGTTGTTGCACACGTGAACTACCACACACGTGGCAAAGATTCTGATGCCGATGAACTTCTTGTCGCATCATTTGCCAAAAAACTTCACCTTGCTATTGAAACGACGAATGCAAAAGTTGCCAAAGGAAACTTCGAGGAAAAGGCACGCGAATTTCGTTACAGCTTTTTTGAAAAACTTCGAAAGAAGTATCACGCAAAGTATGTCGCGGTAGCTCACACGCAAGATGATCAGGCGGAAACTATCCTCATGCATATCTTGAAGGGCGCAGGCCTTGAAGGGCTCTCGGGTATGCAGCCACAAGAGGGGAATATTATTCGCCCAACATTGTCTTTTACCAAGCAACAACTTCGTGGATATCTCCGCGGCTACAAAATTCCTTTTCGCGAAGATGCTACCAACAAGCAAAATACCTTTACGCGAAATAAGATTCGAAATGTTCTTATTCCGGATCTTACTACCTATAACAAGAATTTTTCTGAGACGCTCGTTCGAAATGCCGAGATCTTTTCTGAACTCAATACTTTTTTAAAGCTCGAAGCAGCACGATCGTTTTCAGACATCGCAACAACCACGCGAGATACTATTACATTTCAAACCAAAGCATTTGAAACTCTCCCACGCCCGGTTGCGAGAGAACTTTTTCACCAGGCACTCCGAACACTTGGCCACGTGGAACCTTTGAGCGCCAAACACTTCGAGCAGGTCTACAAAGTCATGACTTCGGGTGTTTCGAATAAATCCAAAGAAATTACCAAAGACTTGAAAGTCACGCGATTTCGTGATGTAATTCGCCTTCACCGATATCGTTGACAGCACAGTTTGAAGTTGTTACCATGAAACGACTCAATAAGTGCTCGCCTAGGCTCATATGTAAGGCAGCGCTCAATTTATAAGCCTCCGTCACTACCACGTGGCGATAAATTTAATAAAGCCTCATGAAAATGGACAAAGATACCGTGAAACGCAGCTGGCGAAATACCCTTACGCCCATTCTTTTTGTTATCGTTTTGGTTGGTCTCTACTTCTTTTTTAATACCAATCAGCCGCAACCTGAGCAAGTAAGTTTCTCCCAGGTTGTATCGGAAGTAAAAGATGGGAAGGTTGATAAGATCGATGTGAACGGAGACCGGCTTACGGTTACGTTGAAAACGGAAGAAGGAAAGGACCCTGTCGTTCAGGAAGCGCAAAAAGAATCTGAGAGCGCACTTTCCGAGACTCTCGTGAACTATGGTGTTCCTGCTGAGAAAATCAACAAAGTAAATATTTCAGTAAAAGATCTTTCGTCCTCGCAGTTCTGGTTCGGAACCGTTTTGCCATTCTTGGTACCTGTTTTGTTGATCGGTGCCTTTATCTGGATTATGTTCGGCCGCGTACAAAGCAGCAATAAACGTGCTATGTCTTTTGGCGAGGTGAAGTCGGGCGACATGACACCAACGCGCATGAAAACAACCTTTAAAGATGTTGCTGGCGCAAAAGAAGCCAAGCAAGAACTTCGTGAAATTGTTGAGTTCTTAAAGTACCCTGGACGATTCTTGGCACTCGGTGCAAAGATTCCAAAAGGTGTGTTATTGATGGGTTCTCCTGGAACCGGTAAGACATTGTTAGCACAGGCATTGGCTGGTGAAGCAAAGGTGCCATACTTCCACATTTCGGGTTCTGAATTTGTTGAGATGTTTGTTGGTGTGGGAGCATCCCGTGTTCGAGACTTGTTCCGAAAAGCGAAGAAGGCTGCACCTGCCATTATCTTTGTTGATGAAATTGATGCAGTTGGGCGCCAGCGAGGTTCTGGCTTAGGCGGATCTCATGATGAACGCGAACAAACCTTGAATCAAATCTTGGTTGAGATGGATGGATTTGAGCCACATGATTCTGTGATTGTTGTTGCTGCAACCAACCGCCCAGACGTTTTGGATCCTGCACTCTTGCGACCCGGCCGATTTGATCGCCGTGTAGTTCTTGATTTGCCAGACTTGGAAGATCGTATAGAGATCTTAAAGGTTCATGCGCGCAAAAAACCTTTGGCAAAAGATGTTGAACTTCGAATGATTGCACAACGAACTCCTGGTTTGGCTGGTGCTGATCTTGCGAACGTTTTGAACGAAGCTGCAATTCTTGCTGCTCGCAGGAGAGCCAAAGAAGTTACGATGCAAGACTGTCTTGAATCGATTGAAAAGGTATTGCTTGGTCCAGAACGAAAGAGCCGGGTTATTACCGATGAAGAAAAGAAAATTACCGCCTACCACGAAGGTGGTCACGCACTGGTTGCTTACATCTTAGCTCCGGACGCTGACCCAGTTCACAAAGTTTCTATCATTGCGCGTGGACGTGCGGGTGGATACACATTGAAAATTCCAGACAAAGATCGCCGACTCGAATCGAAGAAACAGTTCTTGGCTGATCTTGCTGTTGCCCTTGGTGGTTATGCCGTTGAAAAGAAAATTTTTGGCGATGTTACCACGGGTCCTTCGAGCGATTTGAAGAACGCCTCGGAATTGGCACGAAGAATTGTTACATCGTACGGAATGAGCGAAAAGCTTGGTCCGGTAACATTCGGAGAAAGTGATGAATTGGTATTTTTGGGTCGAGAGTTGCATGACGCGAAAAACTACAGCAACGAGACGGCGCAGACGATTGATTCTGAAGTGAAACGATTGGTTGAGGATGCTCTTGCACGAGCCTCTCAGATTATTGATCAGCATAAAGATAAGCTTGATGCGATCGCTAACGCCTTGCTCAAATATGAAGTTCTTGAAAAGCACGAGTTTGAAGCGATTATGCGCGGCGAAGAGATCCAGCATCATCACCGTGAAACAAAGTCTGATACCAAAAAAGATTCTGGCTTGAAAGCTGAATCGAGTAAGGCGATAGAAGACTTCAAGGAAAAGGCAAAAGAGGCACTGAAGAAGCCAGAGCCAGCTCCTGAAGGTGGCGCAGCGTCAACGCAATCCTAGAAGATAAAAAAACGAGTCCTTCACGGGACTCGTTTTTGATTTGCAATTTTTACTCTTTTGGCGCTAGGATATGTTACCAACTTCAGTTGACCCTGTTCGGGTCCGGGAGAAGCGCCATGCCATGGAGTAAGGATTACGAACGTGGTGCCGGTGGGCTCGAGACGTCTCGAGGACGCCTGGCCGCCGCAGTCGTGGCTGTGCTCGTGCTCGCGTACCTCGCTTTCGCGGGGTGGACGGAGTTCAGCACAACTCGCTGGATGCTCAAGGGTGGCCTCAAGAAGGAGGCTGAGCCCAAGAATCTGGAACCACCGGTCGTTCAACTGCCGCTCGTCGAGAGACGGGACGGGCCTCAAGGGGGGAGCCCATGAAGTGTCTCGTGAAGATCTGGGAAGGAGCGCCGCTCCTGCGCACCCTGGTCTATCTCGCTGTCTGCCTCGGAGTGCTGGCCCTGGTGCACCAATTCCCACACTGAGGTCGTGTGAAGGAGGATGCTCGTGCCGCAAAGTAAACGAAGAGCCCGAAGCCGGGCTCAGAGACGGGAGCTTAACATGCTCCTGAATCTCAAGACCGTACTCGCGCTGGGAGCGTTGCTCATGCTCGCTCGTGAGTACTCGTGTGGCGACGGGGCTGATCCCGCTACCCACCGCGCCGCACACGTCCGGATGCGCGATGCGAAGCCGTAACGCGGCGAAGCGTCGCAAGCCCTCCTTCGAACTCAGACGCACGCCGCGTCGGGGACGAAGGGGGGCCTTTTAATTATTCACAAACCCCCGTTGCGTCCAAAAGCGGCCATGATATGATGGAGGCATCGTAAAAACACATCGATATGAAACTCAATGCTCATATGTTCCGTGGTTATGATCTTCGTGGTGTTGCAGGAGAAGATCTTACGCCAGAAATTGTTCTTCACCTAGGAAAAGTATACGGAACCTACTTACGACGTCATGGGCTTACCGAAGCGCTCATTGCATGTGATTCGCGCGCAACAAGCCCAGAGTACACAACAAAAATCGTTGAGGGTTTGAACTGGGCTGGTATCAATACGGTAAATATTGGTATGACCTTTGTGGGAGTTTTTTACTGGGCACAATACTTTTTGCAGAAAAAAGGTGGCGTATATATTTCTGCATCTCATAATCCGCCAGAGTACAATGGATTTAAATTTGCGATTGATTATTCGGAAACGTTAGTCTCTGAAGGAATCCAGGAAGTTCGAAAGATGGCTGAAGCCGACGACATTGAAGAAGGCCAAACAAAGGGAACCAACGAAGACAAAAACATTACACCGGACTATCTCGCCGATCTCCAGAAGCGTTTTGATATCAAGAAAAAGTTTAAGATTGTTGTTGACCCAAGCTGCGCAACGGGTGGCGCAGTGGTGCCACCAATCTTGCGGGCATTTGGCATGGAAGTTATTGAGAGCAACTGCAATGTTGATCCAACGTTTCCCGTTGGCACAGCTGATCCAACGGAAACCCGCGTAGCGCAACGTGTTGCAGACAAGGTAAAAGAAGTTGGTGCTGATCTCGGCTTTTCGTATGATGCCGACGGTGATCGTCTGGGTATCGTGGATGAAAACGGTGGAATAATTTGGAACGATGTGCTGCTTTGCCTCTTTGCAATCGACGTTCTTCACTATCACCCGGGTGCCAAAGTAATGTTCAATACGTTGTGCTCAAAAGTAGTTCCCGAAACTATTACAACCAACGGTGGTGAGCCATTTATGTGGCGAACGGGCCATTCATTTTTGAAGAAGAAAAACCAAGAAGTGAAAGCTGCGATGATTGGTGAGCTTTCTGGACACTTCTTTTTCTCTGCAGATTTTTACAATCACGATGACTCGGTCTTTGCATCGCTTCGTGTGTTGAATTTGTTGGCACGCACTGGGCGAAAGCTTTCAGAAATTGTTGCCGAGTTGCCTTTGTACGTTTCGAGCCCAGAAGTAAAACTTTTTTGTCCCGATGATTCCAAGGTTGAACTCACAAAAAAGATGATTCCAACTCTCAAGCAAGATTTCCCTTCGGCCGAAATAATCGATGATGAGCGAGCGGGGGATGGTATTCGTCTCGAGCTTCCTGATGGCATGTTTGTGGTTCGCTACTCACAAAATGGGCCATACATTACGGTGAAGTTTGAAGGCAAGACAAAAGAACGCTACGAAGAACTTCGAAAGTATATCGCTGATCTCTTGAAGAAGTTCCCGGAAATCGACTGGCACAACAAAATTAATGTGAACCACGAAGCGTTGGAGTAAGACAACACACAGAAGTGCACACTGGCCCTTCACGTAAGTGAGGGGCTTTTTGTAATCATTCTTGACCAGAACCCTCTTTCATTTACAATGGGGGCAACCTGTTATGCCACCACAAGGAGGGGCACATGAACGGAGGCTTTTGGGCAGCCATGGCGCGAGCTGCTTCCTGTGCAGGGTTTCTCGCAGGGTCGGTGATCATCATCGTCGTCTGGGGTGCCTGGCCGCACAACTACACGGCGCTCATGATGCCGCTCGCGATAGGGCTTTCGCTCGTGGTTGCTGGGCTCGTCGTGGGGATCCTCTGCATTCCCCGCGAGGTCTTAAACCTCCGGCTTCGCCAGATCCCGCCACACGTGCTCATGCGGAAGAGGCGAGCACCTCGAAGATGGGCGTGGTAGGCCGGTAAGTGCGTGAAGCCACTCGTGTGGCGAACAACTCTCGCGTATGCGGGGACAAAAAAGAAACCTTTCCCCGCGAGAACCTCCCGGCGGATGGTTCTCTATTGCAAATTATTTTAGCGAGGTATATTCTCGATATATCAAGGAGGTGGGCCATGCTAACGTTGGTCCGCTGGGGCTTCGCTTTTGCCCTCGTGGTGCAAGGGTTCCGAGTCTTCCGTGTCACCTGGGATGTGAGTTTCGTTTCGACCAACATGATGGTCGTGCCGATCACAGGTCTCGGATGCCTCGCACTCACCTGCGCACTCGCCGTTTTGGTGGTGACGGCACGAGAGTGAAGCGTTGCGTGGAGGGTTCTGCTCGAAGGAAGCTACCTTCGGGCAGCTTCTGACTGTTTGAAATTTCAAAAAAGCCCTACGGTCGAATGTGGGGCTTTTCTGGTGAGGCTTTTGGAGTGAAGAATTTATCGAGTCGCCGACGTCGTTACTTTTTTAAAAGGGGCCGAGACAGAAGCTGAAATGTCTTGTGAAAAGATGGTAGATGCGGCAGCGCTAAAGTCAGCTTTAGGAACCGAAAGAGGCGCTTTGTCACCTACGTACTCTTCTGTGATGTACGAATCTCCAACAGTTCCAGCTTCCTGCCCACTTTTTATGTCGCGTGCGGGTTTCAAAACTTTCCAGCTGAAAAGAGTAATGAGCGCAACAGCTCCAACCATAGGAATAATCTGCCACGCGACAGAACGCACGTGAATGACTTCGCTTTCTGCATTCATGAGAAGAAGTTTTTGTTCCAGTGAATTCACAAAGAGCGCATCGGCTTTACTAGAGGTACTTCGAACATGCATATCGCGGGCTGCTTTCATGGCAAGCGTAAGGTTGGTATTCTTTGAGCTATTCAAAGTAGCAATGGCTGATGTTCCATTTTTCAAACACGCGATGTAACTTTGAAGTTTTTCTTGATTGGACATTGAGTAGAGAAATTGCCTTGACGGGTGAACCGCCAGACCTGGTTAAATTGTCAAACCCCTCTTAGAGAGCGCCGAGCTCCTGTGCTCGATGAAGTGCTCGATACTGAAGAACCTTGATATTCGAGATGGTTTTGCCAAGTTCTTCTGCGGTTTCGCGAATAGAGTAGCCCTTCAAAAATCGAAGTTCTAAAACTTCTCGGTAATTTTTTGGAAGCTTGCTCAAAACGGAACGAACTTTTTCTTCGAGACGTTTGGTGATGCTCTCACTTTCCTTTTGGTCTTCATCGAAGTCGAAAACAGGCTGAATGGCGAGTGCGTTTCCGAGATCGACATTCAAGAAGTCATCAAGTGCGAGCGTTCGGTTCTTGTAGTGTTTTCGGAAGTAGTCTAAAACGGTGTGCTTGGCGATTCCAAGTAACCAGGTTTTAAATTTTGAATCGAATGAGAACGAGGGGAGCGCGTGCATCATCTTTATGAAGATGTCGCTGGTAAGATCCTCTGCTTCTTCTCTATTTCCTACTCGGTAGTAAACAAATTTATAAACAGTGTCCACATATCTTCGATAGATGTCGGAGACTGCTTGCGAGTCACCTCGCATAGCGGCTAAAACGATATCATTTTCGTGGAGTTCTTGGGTAGTATTCATGGCTTTTTGTCTTTAATTAATGAGTCGATGACCTGTTACTATCGTACCGTGCGGATCTTGAGAGATGCCTGAGATATGAAGAGACGACTTTGGCTTATCTTGGCCAAAATCGTGTTTGGGTTGTCTGAGAGTTATGCACATCTGTATTGAGATTAGCATGCTTCGAAAAGTGTGCCAAGTCTTGTGCGTTGACATTTTCGTTGAAGCATGATACAAATGGCCAAGTTCGAAGGCCAGGCTCAGGGGAGTCTGGTTGTGTTCTTTTCTCCTTCATAGGCCTTAGCCCTGGGGGCATAGGCCGTAGAGGTTGTGCGATGCAACTGAAGTTCTCGAAGTTGCGGTGGATGACCGTGCTGGTGATCGGGCTGGGGTTCGCGAACTTGAACGTTTCGGGGTGCCCGCCGCCGCCCAAGATGGTCATGGTGCACACGGCCGTCAAGGGGGTCGTGCCCGGTCTCGACTTCTCCGACGAGATCTGGCACGGCGACACGTTCGTCGGCGCCAGCGATCTGGTGGAGACGAACAAGGGCAAGGACGTGGAGACGTTCTACTACAACGGCGTCACCCACTACTCCATGGAGTGCGGTAGTGCCGAACCCTACGGGGTGCGACACTTCGTCTACACCAAGGCCCAGGGGTCGAAGGTCTACGTAGGGCCAGGTGCGGCGTTTGCTGACGATCACTCCAACCTCACACTCTGGGGCTGCGACGAGGGCCAGGGGAGCCTCGATCCGGATGGTGTGCGGTGGGTCAACGTGGACAGCAACTGCCACGTGACGCCCGTCTGCAAGACCGTCTGGGCGCAGAACGGCGGTCCGAATCCGCCGGCTGACGACTTCCAGACGATCACGACGCTGGGGCTGTACGTCGAGAACCCCGGTCCGGGTTGGATGCCGTACAGCGACGGCGATTTCGGGCTTGGCGGTTCCGATTACGACTGCGACCCGGCAGCCTATTCGGGGCGGTGCTTCGGAGGAGCGAACGTCCGAGGAAGTGGCGCGTTCACTGGCTGCTTTCAGGCTTACTCCTCGGAAGAGTCCATGCCGCTCGCCGGCATGGAGGTCGGGGTCAAGAGCTTCGCGACCCTTACCCAGGTGCCGTACGTCACCGGGGAGGATGGTTGCGTCACCGTCTGGACGGACGGGTACCTCAACGTCCTCCCGCAGCCCTGACGAGGGAACGGGAGACGTAAGTGATCTGATCAGCAACGGCTGATCGAAGAAGTGGTTCGGTAGTACTCGGAACGGAGTACCGGGGCGGGTGCGCGAGCGATCAGTACGATCAATCGCGCCCCGCCGCTTTTAATTAAAAAAGGAGTCACAGCGGTCTGTGAATGATTCTTTATAATTTGTGGTGGGCTCGGTTGGAATTGAACCAACGACCCGCCGGTTATGAGCCGGCTGCTCTAACCCCTGAGCTACGAGCCCACGCTTCCTAACTGCGCTCCTGATTTTGGGAACCCGAAGAAAATGCAAAATCAAAATACTGAGCGTATTTTTTCACACTACGGCGGTTGCGTCAAACAGCTTTTTAAAAATAGTCACGTTCAAGAACCTTCTCCTCCGTAGAAGGTCTTGGGTGAGCGGTTCGCTCGAGTGTTTTTTGTGCACCTCCTTTGGCCGTAACCAGTGCGTGGGTTACTCCGGCGGCTTGCGTCGTTTCGTCACCGTGCAGCGTCGCGTGAACTGGAATGCGAGATAGTCGAGATCGTTGGCTGCTCTCACGAGGAGCGTGACGGTTGCTGAGTCGCCGTCCTCGTCGATCAGCCTGATCTCCGACACCGTGGTGCTTGCGCGGATCACTTCGCCGTAGAGAACCTGGCCCGGACCGAGCATGTGGAACTCGACGTCTTGCCGTGCCCCGCTGGCGGACACCTCGTGCTGCGAAGCTCTTCGCACGAAGTCGATGACCGAGTCGAGTTCATGCGGCAGAACAGGCTTGCCGCCCATGCCTTCTCGGTTGACGACTATTTCGTTTCCATGCGGAAACACCATGCCGACTTCCAGGTCTTCCAGGTGGCGCTTATCGTGGCTCATCGTGCCTCCTTCGGTGCTGGTTTGTTGTGGGTGGGTGCAGCGAGGATATCCTTGCACCAACATTTCGCCACGTCAAGCTTGTGCGTTGTCCTCTTGTGCGATTTCCGTTACAATATCCGCATGAAGATTCCTAAACCCCTCTTTCGGCTCATACATGAGCCTTTTAAAAACCGTGCACTTTTCAATGTGCTCTTTTTTGGCATCCTATTTTTGATTACCTTTGCGATCCTTTTCAAGATCCCTGATGATCCGGATCTTGGTTGGCATATTGCGGCAGGTATGCGAGAGTGGGGATCGCGAATGATTCCACGAACGGATTGGTTTTCGTTTACATTTTCGGATTTTCGATGGGTTGACCATGAATACCTGAGCAACATCGTAATTTATTGGCTGACACTGATTCATGGCAAAGTAGCCATCAGCATCTTTTATACCTTCATTGCATGTCTTGCACTGTTTGTTGGCCTCAAGTACGCTGCTGTTGAAAAAATTTCTTGGGTGCACGCTGCACTGGTTGGTGTCGCGATCTCGCCAATGTTCTTGTACTATGTAGGCGCCCGGCCGCAGGTGCTGCCATGGCTCTTTATTGCGCTCACGATGGCTGTGGTTGCATCGATGAAACGAAACAAAAAATCCAAGGCGTTCCTCTTTTTGCCACTCATCTTTCTTGTATGGGCAAACTTGCATGGCGGAAGTGTTTCGATTGGGATTGTGATCTTGGGAACGTTTGTGGCTATTGAAGGATTAAAGGTATGGTACTTCCTGGATGGCGATGAGAATATTTTTCTTCAGAAAAAATATGCGCTTACGTTGCATTCGTATCTGAAATTCGTTGGCGCAAGCCTCGTGGCAATGGTGGCAACACTTGCAAACCCATATGGCTACCGAATTTACGAAGAGTTTTTGCGTACCGTGACCGATACATATTCCATGTCACGAATTAACGAATGGCTTCCGCCAAACTTTACGCAGCCAACGGGAATTTTATTGTTGATCTTTGCGTTTGTGTTGATTGAAGCTTTGTATCTTCAGCACAAAAGCAAGATTGATTTTACATACGTTGTCTTCTTGTTCGGATTTTTCTTCCTCGCGACCCAAAGCGTTCGTCACATTCCGCTGTTTGCTCTTATCATGACGCCTTTCTTGCTCGATTCAACGAAGGGTTTTGTTGATACCTACCTTGAGCCGGTCTTACGAAAGAAGCTCGTGTTTGTGCTTGTTATGGGAACGGCGGTTCTTTCGCTCGTGACGTTCAACCATTTCTTCGATCGATGGCAAACATCGCTCTCGGAAACGGCCATTGCTATTCAAGCGAACTATCCGGTTGGTGCGGTAACCTATGTGAAGACCCATGATCTTCCTGGGAACATGTTTAACATCTATAACTGGGGTGGTTACCTCATCGAAAAGCTTCCTGAGCATAAGGTATTCATCGATGGACGCATGCCCCACTGGCGAAATGATAATTTGCAGGTTTTCAAGGACTATAATATTATTGTTAATGCCGATCCAAGCTTTCAGAGCCTTGTAGATCACTACCAAATTGGATTTTTCTTGATAGGTCACGGTGGTCCTCTTGAAAGTAAGTTGGCATCTGACCCCAACTGGGAGCAGGTGTATTCCGACGGTGCCTCAATCATTTTTGAGAAGAAGCAATAATGGCATTATTGAAAAAAATAGGTGGGATTCTATTGATGGTAGTCATTGCGGCAGCCCTGGGTGCGGCGATGATTGTTGGATTTGTCTGGTGGGACAAAAATTATAATCATTCATCCTCATCTCAAACAGAAGAAACCGCTGATGACGGTGTTGTTGAAGTTCCAGCAGATGTTGCAAAGATTCAAGATGCTGTAAACCAGGCAAAAGCGGGCGACACAATTAAAATTGCAGCGGGCACTTTTACCGATGCTTCGACGACGAATGGTATTAGCTCCATTATTCGTGTCGATAAGGCGTTAACTATTGAAGGCGCAGGTCGCGACAAGACGATTCTGGATGGCAAGCGCAAGGTTATGTTTGGAATCTTTGTTCCCGAAGGAATCTCTGGCAAAGTGGTGATCAAAGATATGACGATCAAGAACTTTGAGAACAATTCGATTGATGCTTTGAACAAGACCATTGAAGTTTCTGGAACAACGCTATCAGGAAATGGCAACCAAGGCGCATACTTCAAAGACTCGTCTTCTTCGTCAAAGTTTTATAACAATATTGTTGCCGACAATACATTTTTGGGTCTTCAGATCGAGAAGTCAGCGGTGAAGATTTATAATAATACGATTGCGAACAACGGAACGGTAGGCATTAGCCTCGTTGTCACCGATACGAACCCCAAAGGAACCAGTCCCGAAATTTACAACAACATCGTGACGGGCCATTCGCGCTACGGATTGTTGTACACAAATCCTGCGTTCCCACAAGACGCCGTGGTAGACCATAACAATATGTTTGCAAACGGTGCTGCCTACTTTGAATATCTCAACAATGAACAAACCAAGAAGAAGGCAGTGAACCCAACGCCTGGCACGGGAAATGTTGCTGTTGACCCCAACTACACGGATGATTCGTTCAAGCTGCCGGCAAATTCGTCTTTGAAAAAAGCTTCACGAAGCGGTTCTGAATTGGGAGCATACGGAAAGTAATTTGGGCCTCAGCGCTTGATTTTCTGAGTACTTTCCGCTAGGATATCTCGAGCGGACGCGTAGCTCAGTTGGTTAGAGCGTTACATTGACATTGTAGAGGTCACAAGTTCGAATCTTGTCGCGTCCACCACATATCCTATGAATAATATTCTCCACACAATTCACGTCTGGTCCAAGAGGCACCGTGATATTTTTTCTGTTGTGGGAATCGTTTTTGTCTGGCGGCTCGTTGTTGAATTCTTTGGGCAGTATGCGAACTATCGATGGTCTTTGCTTCGGGTAGGAAGTGGTGGCGCCATTGGCTTTCGGCTGCAACGCATGAAAGAAATTTGGGATCAGTGGGACGCTGGTTGGTACTACGATATTATCCAGCACGGATACCAGTTTGTTTCCACCGAACTCCATAGCAATATCACATTCTTCCCACTGTATCCGTATCTGGTGAAATTCACATCGTGGGTTTTGCATGTCGATCCGCTCCATTTTGGACCCATTTTCTCTACGTTGTGCTTGTTTGCTGCGGCAGTGATTTTTTACAAGCTCATTCTTCTCGACTACACAAAGGAACTTGCGCTTGCTTCACTTGTTGCACTGTTGATCTTTCCTTTGTCGATCTTCTTTGTAGCGATGTATGCCGAGTCGCTCTTCTTGCTTTTGGCCGTTGCGGTTTTCTATGCTGCACGAAAGGGCAACTTCTGGGTGGCTGGCGTGCTGGCATTCTTCTTGAGTCTCACGCGTCTTGTGGGTGCATTTGCATTTGTAGCGCTGGTGTTTGAGTACTTACAACAAAAGAATTTCAAATGGAAGCATGTTCGAGCTGACATCGTGGCAACGCTTCTTAGCCCGCTGGGTCTTGGAACCTACATGGCGTACATCTGGGCAAAGTTTGGAAGTCCGTGGCTGGTCATTACGGCGAGTGAGGCCTCAAATAGAAGTTTCCAGCCTATTTGGCACGTGATTGCAACCCAGTATGCACCCTTGCTCATTGACTTTTCAAAGGCTTCGCTTTCTGATGACCTTCGCGTGAGATTATTTGATCTCTTGTTCTTCTTGTTGGGTGTTCTACTGGTTGTCTTGTGCTTCATGTATCTCAGAAAATCGTACGCCATCTTCGCGCTGCTCGCTTTTTTGGCTCCAGCTGTGAGTGGCCAGCTTGGGGGAATAGGCCGATACGAAATTGTTATCTTTCCGTTCTTTATACTGTTTGGACTCGCGTTCAAGTGGCTTCCGTTTAAGGTTGCCTATGTATTTTTGTCAGGATTTTTGCTCTTTGAATTTCTCATTCTCTTTGTAACTGGAAACTGGGTGGCCTAATGCTGCATGCATTGATTCAATCGTACAAAAAACACACCGGCGAATGGACCGTCGCCTTTACGGTTATCGCGTGGCGCGTAATTCTCGAAATTTTTGGTCAGTACGCCAATATTCGATGGCTCTTTTTGCAGCCAGATCTGCCAACATGGAAGCCCGAGCTTCGTGCGATCTCTGATATATGGTCACGATGGGACAGCGAGTGGTACCACATGATCATCCATCATGGGTATGTTGCTTCTCCGGACCCTTTGGTGCAAACCGATGTGGTATTTTTCCCATTGTATCCGTATATCGTGAAACTTTTTTCAACTCCGTTTGGATGGAATGACTTTTATGTTGGTTCAGTTCTCTCGTTCGTCTTTTTTGTGATTGCTTGTGTGCTCTTGTATAAACTTTTGAAGTTGGATTTTGAAAAGAATCTGGCAAATCGTGTAATTTTCTTCATCTTGCTCTTTCCGCTTTCATTTTTCTTCATCACGATGTACACCGAATCGCTTTTCTTGTTGCTTGTTGTGGCGGCATTTTATGCTGCAAGAAAAGGCAACTGGATGTGGGTCGGAATATTTGCCTTCTTCTTGAGCCTTACGCGTCTTGTGGGGTTGGCCGTGCTCCCAGCGCTCGCTGTTGAATATATGGCAGCGCGAAAATGGAAATGGCGAGAGATACAAGTTGATGTTCTGTGGCTTGGGCTTGGCGTTGCAGGCCTTCTCGCCTTTATGTTGTTCTTGCAGTTCAAAGTGGGCGATGCGCTGGCATTTATTCACGGCCAGTCTGCGTGGCTTCGAAGCTTTGAGTTTCCTTGGACAACCATTGCCCGTGACTATTGGCCAATTGTAGCTTCGCGTTCTTTGGAAACCATAGGAACACACCGTGGTATGGTAACCGACCTTGCGTATTTCTTCTTTGGTCTTCTCATAATTGGTATATTGTTTTGGAAAGAGCGACTTTCCTACGCCATTTTTGCGCTGTGTATGTTTATTCCGGCTGTGACGGGTGGGCAACTCACGAGCATGGGACGTTACCTGATAATCATTTTCCCGATCTTTATTCTGCTTGCGAAGGCAGGAAAGTATAAGTGGTTTGAGATGCTGTATATTGCCTTCTGTCTCCTGTTTTTTGCCGAAAATGTCATGCTCTATGTATTGACGCACTGGATAGCTTGATGCCGTTTTGCATGATATAATCGGGCCATGGCAGAATCCAAGAAAATTCTATTCAAAAAGGTGCGAGGGGAGCGACTGGACAAATTTTTGAGCCAGTCCTTTTCAGATATGTCTCGTGAGAAGTTGAAGAAGCTTATCACAGCAAATCTCGTTACGGTGAATGGAAGAAATAAGAAGGCTTCAGAGTTGCTGAAAAAAGGCGATGAAGTTCTGGTGTTCTTCCAAAAACCGAAAGAAGTGGTTGCGCAGGCAGACCATGATTTAAAAATCAAAGTTATTGCCGAAGCACCCGACTACATTGTGGTAGAAAAACCTGCTGATGTGGTGACGCACCCGAGCGAAACAGGGGAAACGAAGAGTTTGATTGAGGGTGTTTTAGCGAAGTATCCTGAAATTGCATCTGTTGGTGACGATAAGCTTCGCCCTGGAATAGTTCACAGGCTTGATCACGGGACCAGCGGCGTTTTGGTGATTGCAAGAACGCAAAAAGGATTTGCATCGCTCAAAAAACAGTTCCAAGATCGAACAACTTCGAAGGAATATACGGCGCTTGTCTTTGGAAAGATGAAACAGACAAAAGGAGCGATAGATTTTCCCATTGTTCGATCCAAAAATAATCCTACGCAGTGGATCGCAAAGCCGCTTGAAGATATTTCAAACAAAAACTCCAAAGGGAAGGTTCGAACTGCCTCAACCGAGTACGAGGTGATCAAAGAATTTGAACATTACTCCCTCCTTCGTGTTATTATCCATACTGGACGGACGCATCAGATTCGTGTACATATGAAAGCACTCTCGCATCCTGTGGTAGGTGACGATATCTATACAACAAAAGAAGCAAAGCGAGCCAAAAAACCATTTGAGCTTCATCGATTCTTCCTTCACGCCAACAAGCTCGTGTTCGACGATCCAAAAACTGGCAAGCGCGTAGAATTTTCATCGCCACTCCCAAAAATTCTTAAAGAATTTATTTCGAAACTCGCATGAAAAAATCGCAAACATTCCCAAAAGTTATACTTCTCACGGGGCCCATGGGAAGTGGGAAGTCTCTTTTTGTTAAACTTCTTTCGAAAAAGCTTGGCTACAAGGCCATGGATGGTGGGATGATTCGAAGAGAAATGGCAAAAGAGCACAACATGTCGATTGAGAAGTTTACGGTCTACAGCGAAAAGTTCCCGGCACTTGATCGTGAAACCGATAGGCGACTCATTCAAATAGCCAAAAAAGGCCGTGTGGTGATGCAAAGCCGCGTCTTGCCGTACCTCAAGGAAGCACAAAATATACCTGGAATCTTCCTTATGTACCTTGCCGCGAACAAGCAAGTACGAGCACAACGCATTGCGAAACGAGAGAATATTTCTGTGGCCCAGGCGCTTCGGAACATTGATATTCGTGACGAAAGTGACATAAAACGGTACGCCAAGGTCTACGGTATTGACACGAAAGACCGTTCGGTGTATGATTTGGTGGTCAACAATTCTGAGCTGACCCCCTCTGAAACGGTCAAGCTCGTTTTACATCATTTGAAACAAGTCTCAAAACTATGAAAGTTGTAACCGACTACGAAGCAAAATATCTCTCTGGACGTGAAAAACTTCCGGCAATTCGCCCAGGAATGGAAGTTCGTGTACACCAGAAAATTCAAGAAGCTGATGGCAAAGAACGTATCCAGATGTTCGAAGGCCTCGTTATTAAGGTTCAGGGAACAAGCCCATTGAATCGAAGAATTACGGTTCGAAAGACCGCAAGCGGCATTGGTGTTGAGAAGATTTTCCCTCTCCACTCGCCTGTGGTTGCAAAATTTGAAATTGTAAATGCCTTCAAGGTTCGACGTGCCAATTTGGTCCATGTTCGAGAAATGACCAAAGCAGACCGATTGAAAGAAGACCGAGAAGGATTGAAGAAAGTTCATGCAGAAGTTGCACAGGCTGAAAAAGACATCGCGGAAGCAGCAAATGCCCCAAAGGCAGAAGAAGCTCCAAAAGCTGAACCTGAAGTAAAAGAAGAGCCAGAAGCGAAGACGGAATAAGCTCAAGCAATGAAATGAAACAGGCCTGCGAGGGCCTGTTTTTCTTTATTTTAAGCCAAAAACCCTTGCATGAGGGTTGACAAATAGCGTAAAATGGAGTAAGATCATGCGTTAAAGCTTGAGGCGTTATATCGTCTTGCTTTGACAACAAGCGCAGTACCTCACAATCGAAACCGAACGTCGGCTCCCTGCATGGTGCAGGTATGCTACGTTGAGCACTCCCTGAAAGGAAACGGAGTCATGGCGAACACCTCTGTCCCCGCAATCCCCGCAACACACGCTGCAAAGAAGAACGGGAAGTGGCAACATGTCCCTGGCGCGGACCTGACCACGGTGCGTGCCGACGAGACGTCGGTTCCACCGGCGGCTCGGTTCGTGGGAAGTGCCCGCGAGATCCTCTCGCTCGGAGTTGCACTCACCGTGCTCTTCTCTCTCGTCGCGGGATTCGCGTTTGAGAAGGGTGAGCTGTATCTCGCCACCCACACTGTCGTGGAACGTACGCACACCACGCGGGTCTCGATCGAGGCCAGCTCCTACCGGCCTTCGATGGTGGAGCTGATAGTGAAGAATG
>CAYMIK010000013.1:0-45268 GCA_964390745.1 uncultured Candidatus Saccharibacteria bacterium | reverse complement strand
TAAACCACATGCTCCACCGCTTGTGCGGGCTCCCGTCAATTCCTTTGAGTTTTAGTCTTGCGACCGTACTTCCCAGGCGAGGTACTTAACGCGTTAGCTTACGGTTCTGAAAGGGTCGACACTCCCAAAACCTAGTACCCATAGTTTACAGCGTGGACTACCGGGGTATCTAATCCCGTTCGCTCCCCACGCTTTCGTCTCTGGACGTCAGATGCGGCCCAGTAATAAGTTTACACAATTGGCGTTCTTCCTGATATTAACGCATTTCACTACTACACCAGGAATTCCTATTACCTCTACCGATCTCAAGTCTACCAGTATCGAATACAGCCTATGGGTTGAGCCCATAGATTTAATATTCGACTTAATAAACCGTTTACAGACGCTTTACGCCCAATAATTCCGGATAACGCTTGCAACCTTCGTATCACCGCGACTGCTGGCACGAAGTTAGTCGTTGCTTATTCATCTGTTACCATCAACTCTGCACTTTGGTGAACTCGTTCATGTATGGTTCCATACATAACAAATGCACAAACGTGCAGAGCATTTTTCACAGATAAAAGAACTTTACACCCCGAAGGGCTTCTTCATTCACGCGGCGTCGCTCGGTCGGGGTTTCCCCCATTGCCGAAGATTCTCGACTGCAGCCTCCCGTAGGAGTTCGGACAGTTCTCAGTTCCGATGTGGCTGATCATCCACTTAGACCAGCTACCCGTCATTGCCTTGGTGAGCCATTACCTCACCAACTAGCTAAAGGGACATAGGCCATTCCAAAGGCGCCCGAAGGCTTTCTTTACAGTTCATATGAACTGTAACCACATGAAGTATTAGACTTCCTTTCGAAAGCTTATTCTCCACCTTTGTGTATGTTACCAATGCGTTACTCACCCGTTTGCCATGTTCTTGCGAACATTCGACTTGCATGCCTAAGACACGCCGCCAGCGTTAATCCTGAGCCAGGATCAAACTCTCAAAATAAAACTTCTTGTTAATACGACTTTTGATGATCGTATGAACGTAAAAGCTCAAAGTTTATCGACGTAAGAAACCATTCGTTTCTAGAACGAATGTTTCCCGTCACTCTTACATTGTTAAAGCGCGAATCAATAACTGTGACTTTCCCGAAGAAAAGCCTGTTATATTCCCACAAACCGAAGGTTTTGGGACGTGCATATAAAATACCAGAACCCTTTTTAGGTGTCAAGGGGAATAACAGAGAAGCTTTGTGCCGGGCCTTTGAAGCTTCTTTTGTTTCTCAAAATGTCGGTTCTACGATATACTCAGGACATGCAAAACTCCAAGGTTTTTATCGCCCTTGTCGTCATACTTCTTGTGCTCATTGGGGGCACGAGCGTCTTTATTTATCGGGTAAAAACACACAGCTTCCGAACGGATTTTGGGTTCATGAGCCTCGAGCTTCCAACGGGTTATGTTGTGAAAGATCAGACATCGCAGGCACCAGGAATGTATCAAGGAGTCATTGCGAAGGGTTCTATGGAAATAAAATTCGTTGGATGTCGCTGTGGTTTTCCGTATCAGGAACTCGGGAGTGTTGATATATACTCACTGGATCGCACCAAAGAAGTTATTAGTGGGAAGGATGCGACAATATGGGACAGTAAAGATGAGACTGGGCCGCTCGTAGTAAGTTTCACCGATCTCAATGTTTCCAAAAAGAAGTTTCGTTTTATTCCTGAAGCACAAGCCTTTTCCGTTGCAACATTTTATCAGGTAGATTTTTCGGTTCTCAATGCTTCTCGTGAACAACGAGCTGAAGTACGAAGCATCCTCCGAACCATACAGTTCCCAGCAAAAAGTCCTTTTTAGTTTTTGAAAACAAAAAGCCTCGCAAACAACGCGAGACTTTTTATTTAGGTTCTACGAAAGAATTATCGAGAAACCGTAATGTCTAACTGCTGGTTGCCATCGGAAAGTGCCAAAGGAGCACAAACCGCAATTCGGCCATTGGATGTCTGGGCAACTTTGTAGCCAGTTCCCGGAGCAGTAGCCTGTGGGTCCGTTGGAATACCAACGATGATGTTCTTCGTGACAAGGTCACTCAGATCAACTGGACCACCGGTACATGCTGAACCACTCGTAGCACAAATTTCTACACCAGTTGTGTTGCAGGTCTCGCTTCCAGACAAAGTTGGAATAGAGCTTGAAGCAACAGGTCCTGGGAGTGCGCCAGCATTTGCAATGCCATATTGGCTAAACGCATTCAAGATAGCATTTACGTTTGATTCACGCTGCGCATTACGTGCGTCGCGGAATTGTTTTGCTGGGTTAATAGCAACGATCACGATAGCTGCCAAAATGGCAATGATCGCGATAACAAGCAAGATTTCGATGAGTGTGAAACCCTGTTTTGCTTTAAAAATTTTCATGAAAATTTTTCTTTGTTTATTTTTTCGACCATTTGCAAACATTCTACCACGTTTTGGACCTTCTGGCAAGCAGTTTTTACTGCGCGCTGAAGTCCGTAACCTCTTGCCAGCTGGTTAACACCATATGTGCGGCAACGGTTGCAACACGAACCTCTGTTCGCTTGGTTGCAAGCTGTCCAACACTCCAACCTTGCGCCTGAATAACGCGATTGCTTGTTCCACTTCCTAGAATCGGAAGAATTCGGCACGACTCACCGGCAGGAAATGTGATCGTTTCATTGCCTGCATAGGTTGGATCATCGCGAAGCTTGCGTAGACTCACCTCGGCACAGCCATTCGCCACATTTTGAGCGAGTCGAGAAATTTCGTAGTCGCCACTTACATAGGTATAGTCATATCCATAGATTAAAAGTCCAACAGCAAATACCAAAGAAGCGCCGCCAACAATGAGGAGACTGATGAGAAGAATAAAACCGTTTTCTTTTTTCGCTTCTTTCACGTTTTTCATGGTTGTCGAAGTGACGCACTAATGGTGTAGGTTTGCGGATATCCAAATGCCTGATTGTTGGTTGGATTCACATGATCCAGATTCAAAACGATTTGAATGTTCCCAGGTGTTCCTGTTACGGTCAGGTTTTTGAAAGAGATACTCTTCACGGTTGTCTGCGAAGATGTAAGCGAAATAGGTGCGGCTGCACCCTCTTTCATGCGCAACACTCCTTGGGAAACATCGAAAACAGTGGGTGTTGTTGCAGCATTGTAGGTATTTACCGAGAGAGAACTTCCGTTAGTTCCTGCCGTAGGAGTATTGATGCTGCTGGCGTTACGAACAACCGTCGCCATCGTCTGAAGCGCCTGGTTCCCTTCGATCTCAACTGCCGCAATAGCCTGTTGCTTTGTTTGCGTCTGCAGCATCGCCGCAAAGAGCGCAACAATCACAAGAAGAATCGTTGAAGAAACCCCCATGTAGAGAATGAGTTCAACGAACGTAAGGCCATCTTGTTTGCGCAAATGAGAAAACATTTAGCTTGGTTTAATACTGCAAAAATTATTGTGGTTCGAAGCACCAACAACATACACAAGATCACGAGCCGAGTCGTAGGCAACACCATTCAACGTATCGTCGGCATCATAGTATCCGCGAAGTGCCGGTGAACCAGGATTCGAAACGTCGATAATCTGAAGTTCTTTGCTTCCTGAGTTTGTTACTGCAAACAAGAGATTCGATTGCGAATTTACCGCGAGGTCATTGACGCCTTGCACGGCGTCAAATGTTCCGATCTTTTGTGGTGACGTTGGATTGGAGATATTAAAGAGGATAATCTTTCCGTCTGATCGTCCAAGAAAGAGATAATTTCCATAACCTTTAATCGCCACTCCATCGGCGATACTTGAAGGATCGTCATACCCACCCGCGAGTGAGGGAGTGAGTGGGTTTGAAACATTCACGATTTTCAGCTCTTGCGAATTGTCGGCAGAAGCAATGTACGCATAGTTGCCGTTGGTATAAATGGCGCGAGCATTATAGGTAAGCTCCAGTACTGACTTCTGCGCATACGGAGCGGTAGCACTCACTGTGTGGAACTCTTCGAAGCCAGCATCTCGAGTAACAAAGGCGTTCCCATTTGCAACACTGACCGCATTGGCATCAGAGTTACCAGAAAGATCGATGGTAGTTGGGTTGCCCATGTTCGCAGGATCCGTGACATCCACAACTTGAAGTTCTGCGCCATTGCTTCGAGTTGTAACAAACGCCTTAGTACCACTAATAGCAATATTCGTTGGGCTTGTCTGAACGCCAATGGCGCCAACCTGGTGAACATTGGAACTATTTGAGACATCAACAGCCACGAGGCTAAAACCAGAACTATTGGTGACCATAAATGCATGATTTCCGCTCACCGCAATTTTTTGTGCATCCTGTCCACCGCTGATGTTGAGACACGTTCCTGTCCTTGGGTTCGTCCAAACAGGAATTTCGGTCCAGTCGGTGAGATACGAAACAACACCAAAGGCAGCTTGCTTCTTTAACGCTTCATTCCAAATAACCAACGAGAGAACATACTTGGTATGCGCATCAATCGTCTGAATAGTTATTTGTCGCGTAAATTCTCCGGTTGCATCAGAACCTGGCACCAGGTTCCACCTTGTTCCGTTATTCATAACACCGTACGAACCATCAACAAGGCTCGTGTAGCCGCGATCTCTGATGCTTCGGACGGCTTCAAGGCCTTCTTCGGAAATTCCTACGGCGCGGCTGCGTTGTCCCGATGCTTTTACCGACTCCAACCCATAAATAAACGCGCCAAACAGACCCGCTGCAAATACTGCAAAAAGGGCCGAAGTCAGAATAACTTCAACAAGAACAAAACCTCTATTGGATGTCAACGATACCTTTTGCATTGACGCTCACCGTCCGCGTTTCATTATTAATATTTTTCAAGGTGACCGAAGTAGCTGATTGTGGGAATCCCGTGCCTCGTGAAAACGTAAAGTCGGTGGTGCCAGAAAGTGTGAGGGAGGAGCTAATTTTGGTTTCAATGTCCCACGCCTGGTCGCGAGTGGCAAAATTCGTTCCTTTGTACATGGTCACTGCGCCCTGTGCGACACGTACACTCCACGGTTGATCAAGCAATATACCCTGAGAATGAATCTCGGCATTTTGCATCGCAAGCGCAACGGCTCGTGCAGCTACAGAAAGATCATTTCGCCGGACAAAAGAAAGATAGTACGGCGCTGAGATAGCTGCCAAAAAGGCGAGCAGGGCCACTACCATCATCATTTCGATGAGCGTAAAGCCACGATTCGATTGCTTATTTAATCTGACCACTAATGTTACCTACCAAAGAATAAATTGGCATGATGACGGCAAGCGCGAGGAGTAAAACAAATATCCATACAACCACCAGCAGAAAAGGTTCCAACAGCACGGAGAGGTTTTGCGTAGTTTCGTCTACCTTCATTTCAAATCGACTTCCAATACGAAGCAGCGTATTTGGAAGTGACCCAGATTTTTCTCCTGCAACAATCATCTGTTGAATGTGCGGTTCCATAATCTTATCGATACCCTTGAATGATCGAAACGAATTTTCAAATGATTGGCCCGCAGCAACATTTTGATAGAGAAACTGGTAGAAGCGAACATACCTATGAAGCGAAGTGGAATTCTGCAATGACTCCAGAGCTTTGGTAATGGGGAGACCGGCTTTTAAAAGGGTTCCAAGCACAAATCCGAATCGTGAGAGCTCTACATATATCATAAGCTTTTTCACAACGGGTATGTGCAACAAAAAAGCTTGACCAATAAATTTTGTCTTTTTGTATGCAAAAACAAAGTATACAAGCACGATGATTGCCGCGAACATGAGCGGCACAACATAATACCCACGCTTCTGGAGAAAATCGCTTATGGCTATAACGCCTCGCGTAATAGCAGGGAGATTCAGATCAAGTTGGCGAAAAACATTGGTTAGAGTTGGCAATACAAACCAAGCAACACCGGTTCCAATAACCACGGCAAGGGTAATAACCAACACGGGGTAAATCATTGCAGAGCGAACCTTCGAGGAGTACAGTTTCTGTTTTTCTTGTTGCTTCACGATCACATCGATATTCTCTGGCAAACGGCCCGTTTCTTCGCCGAGTCGTACAAGATACAACATTTGTGGAGGAAGAAGATTCACTTTTTCCATAGCCCGCCACAATGCAGAGCCTGCAGAAATTTCAGCCCTAATCGTTTGGATGACTTTTTGCATCCCTTTATTCTTGGTGTCTGCTTCTAGCGCATTCAAACCATAAATAAGATCCATGCCCGCATCAAGGAGCATGGCAAGATTTTCAAGAAAGAAATCTTTTTCTTTTGAAAGCCCAAAACCACGGAGAGTCTTTTCTTTCTTTTTGGAATTCTTTGGATTCGGCTGATTATTTTTTTCTGTCTTTGCCATTTTATGCATTTTCAGGAGAGGCAACGCGCAAAAGTTCTTCCATGGTAGTTACGCCCGCCTTCACCTTCTCTATTCCATCTTCAAACAATGATCGAACGCCTTGTTTGCGAGCAAGTTCCCAGATTTCTTTTCGCGAAGGGTTTTTTAAGACAAGATCTTGGAGTTCTTGGCTTGTTTCGATAAATTCGTAGATTGCGGTTCGTCCCTTAAACTTCTTGCCTCCACACGATTTGCAGCCTTTGCCTTCATATAGTGTTATCGTTTTGTTGGGAAGATATTTTTCAACGTTTGGAATGAACTTTTTCAAATCATCTCGGACTACTACCTTTGATACACGGCATGATTCACAAATTTTTCGAACCAATCGCTGTGCAACCACCAGTTCCAACGTTGATGCGAGCAAGAATGGCTCAACACCCATGTAGAGCAAGCGAGGAATACAGGTAGCTGCGTCATTCGCGTGGAAGGTAGAGAGCAGTAAGTGTCCCGTAAGTGCAGCGTTGACAGCAATCTCCGCGGTTTCTTCGTCTCGAATTTCTCCCACGAGAATAATGTCTGGATCCTGACGCACAATAGAGCGCAAACCCTTGGCAAACGTGAGATTCGTTTCGGTGTTTACCTGAATGTGGTTCACGCCTTGAATCTTGTACTCAACTGGATCTTCAATCGTCGAGATGTTCACTTCGGGAGAATTCAAGAGCTTCAAAACACCATACAATGTCGTGGACTTACCAGAACCCGTGGGACCAGAGATAAGTATCATTCCAAACGGCTTTTTTGAAGCTTTTACCAACATTTGTTGATCGAGTGGATTCAAACCTAAGTCGGCAAGCGCAAATCCTTTGACATATTCGGCCAAAACACGAATAACCACCTTCTCACCATCAAGGGTTGGTAAGATTGAAACTCGGAGGTCGGTTGCTATGCCATCGTGTTTGAATCGGATAGCTCCGTCCTGTGCAGAAAAGTGTTCATCGGTTCGGAGGTTGGCTTGAATCTTGATACGGTTCAAGATGCTTTCGTAGTATTTCTTCTCGATGCGACCAACTTCTTGCAACACACCATCAACGCGGAATCGAAACACCACTTCTTCTTCGTGTGGGTCCATGTGAATATCGGAAGCATGGTAGGCAAGCGCATCTTTAATAATTTCATCAACGATCTCCGGCGCAACTTGCTGGCTGGATTCAATAATTTTTACGAATTTTGCACCAAGTTGTACTTCGTAGTACGGAAGAAGTGCATCGATATCTTCTGAGAGTGAAAAAGCAAGCTTAATTTCTTTATTTGGAAACAGCTGGTACAGGTCGGGCATAAGATTTGGCTGCGTTGGATCATCCGTTGTCACCACCACCAACTTATTGTCTTCGTAAAAAGGAATACATCGATAGGTTTTTCCTACTTGTTCTGGAATTCGCAAAACTTCCTCACGCGATGGTTGCTGTGAGTTCAAATCAGCATAAGCAACGCCCAACGCTTCAGCGATAACTTCGCCAATGATGTCCTTGGTAACAATTCCTTGGACGAGCAAGTAGTCCATGAGGCCAATATTTCGTTTTGCCGAAATAACTTCAGCCTTCTGAAGATCTTC
Organism: uncultured Candidatus Saccharibacteria bacterium; assembly: GCA_964390745.1. Lineage (GTDB taxonomy): Bacteria > Patescibacteriota > JAUYIX01 > CAYMIK01 > CAYMIK01 > CAYMIK01. The sequence goes on along the minus strand of CAYMIK010000013.1, from coordinate 37,343 downwards.
TTGACGAATATAATTGCCAGCGAGCAGGAGCTGCTTGATTCGTTCAATGTCTATCTGCATGTCTGTTTTTCTTCCCCCTCTTTGATGGGGTTATTTTAGCAGAAACTTCGCTTTGAGGAAAGCACGTAACTTGTTATAATTGGAATGTAAAAAACAACACACATCAATGAAAAATTCAACCTTTATTATTCTTGCGTCTGTACTCGTAGTAGCAATCATCACTACGACCGGCTTTCTTGTTTGGAAAAAAGACACCAATGTCTTCCAAACATCTTTCATGAGGCTCCAGCTCCCCCGTAATTTTGAGGGTAGCGTAGATAATCTCAGTGGAGACGTCATGTTTGGTGATAAGCGCCTTGATTCGAGTGGCGTTATTACGAATGGTAAAATTTCGTTTCAATACACAGCAAGTCGCAGGGGCGAATTTACATTGGATGGAGATGGCTATGAAAAAATGGAAAAAGTTTTTCAAGGCCGAAAGGCAATCATAGAAAATTCTCAAGACGAAATGGGCAAACTTGAAGTGTACTTTTCCGATATCCGCTTTGGAAACATAGGCCTTCTTGGGAAGAACGTTCATGCTTTGGATTTTGATAACATCGGGCTTTTCTTCTCCACCGAATCACTATCAAAACAAGATCGAAAAAAGATTCTCGACATCATTGAAACTATTTCATTTCCAGATAACGTAACACTCTAAGCAGGCTTGTTCTGCTCTCGTCTCGCTATTTTGAGCGCTTCTTATGCGCTTCGCGCCACTTTTTGATTTCTGCATGGTTGCCAGAAAGCAAGACAGGCGGAACTTTCATTCCTTTAAATTCCGCGGGTTTTGTGTACTGCGGATACTCTAAAACGCCTTCTTCGGAGTGTGATTCATCGTGCGCAGATTCGTCTTTGCCTAAAACACCTGGGATGTTTCGTGAAACAGCTTCGGTAATAACCATTGCAGGAAGTTCGCCACCACTTAATACGTAGTTGCCGATAGACATTTCTTCATCCACGATATTTTCTACGATTCGTTCGTCAAAGCCTTCATAGCGGCCAGCAATCAAGACCAAGTTGTCATATTTTTCGGCAAACTCTCGTGCAACCTTTTGTGTGAACACGCGACCGCGTGGTGACATGAGTACTACGTGCGACTTTGTCTTAGTGCGTTTCTTTTTGATTTCTGCTACTGCGTCAAACAGTGGTTCTGGTTTTAAAACCATGCCAACGCCGCCACCAAATGGCGAGTCGTCTACTTGTTTGTGCTTTCCAATTCCATATTTTCTAAAGTTCAAAAACTCGATCGAAATCTTTTTCGATTTTTGTGCGCGACCCAAGATACTTGATTGTGCGTAGGGTTCGAGCGATTCGGGGAAAAGTGTGAGGATGTCGAAGATGTACATAGGATGATTATATACTTTCCAAACAAAAACCACACGCGAGGTGTGGATTTTTGTATTATTTTGCCAGCTCAAGGCTGACAAAAGAAATTTCTAAAGGTTGAGATCGTCTACAACAGATGCTGTAGGGTCTTGCATGTCGCCCATGTCTGATGCACCACGATTGTCGCGGCGATCATCTCGTCGATCTCCCATCGGTCGCTCTTTGCGGCGATGTTCTGAACCTTCTGGTTCAATGATCTTCAAGTTCACACGTGCGTTGTTCTTGGCACCAATAACGCGCAAAAGCGTTCGGATAGACTTTGCAGTCTGTCCTTGGCGACCAATCAACTGACCCATGTCCTCAGGATTTACCTTCAAGGTAATGAGAACACCCATCTCGTCGATGGTTCGTTCTGAAGTAACGTCGTCTGGATGATCGACGATTGACTTCACAACGTAATCAACAAACTGTTGATCCATTTCTTGAGCCATTTCAGTCTTTCGTTATTAAAGAATATTCCTTCGCTCCCTCAATCGACAGTTTACGCGCTCAAATGGAGTGCGGAAGAGCTTGGACGCTATTAATGTAGCCTAAATGTAGGGGTTTTGTCAACCCATGTTCGATGGATGTTCTGGTTCGTTCTCTGTGGATTTTTCACTGACACGCTCTATGAGGTCTTCTTCGATAGCTCTATCTACTACATCTGAGTGTAGGCCCGCTCTTTCCTGTGCAACTTCGCGTAACTGAGGAGCAAGCTCCTTGCGGCCTTCTGCTCGTGATTTTTCCTGCTCACTTCGAAGTAATTCGCTAAGCTCCCGAGTTTCTTCGGTGTCAGAATGCGAACCCAAAAGCTCCAAACGTCTTCGCTCACGAGGATTTTGTTTGGTTTTTTTGCGCGCAGAAGTTTTTTCTGACGTCTTTTGGTAAAATCGTTGTTCGAAGTGAGGCATTATGATTCAGAAATTATTGTGCCTTGTCTTTGCCAAACCCTGCATCACGCTTTGCTTGCCAACGACGTGAAAATTCCTCGCGTTCGGCCGGAGTAAGCCTTGAGAAAAGTTCGTCCGCTCGCATACCAGCTATATAGGTTTCTTCTGTTTCGCCAAGCTCTCCCGCCATACTGCGCTGAATTTCATTTCTTTCTTGCTGGGCAATAAGTGCAGCATTAATATTGTCCTCATTTAACACTTCTTCCTGAGACGGTGCTGGTGCTTGCTCAACTTGAGGCTCTTGACTCTCGGGGCTGAGTGAGCTTGACTGAGGTCCTTCGGTAAACCCTGGCATATGTTTTTTTGTTTTTATAGAATTCAAAATTGACGCGAAGAGTGTAGCAGAAAAGGTGATAGCTGTCAAGAATAAACGGTGCATATCTTGACTTTTCACGTGGAACGAGTATGATGTCAGGTTGTCCAGGCGCCCAACTGTGGGTGCTCAAACCGGCCACAGGCCAGAGGAGCCGCATGAAAAGAACTCGTTGGATCAGCGTGGTAGCGCTGGTGTTCGGAGTACTCGGTCTCACCGCTCCCGCATGGAGTCAGACCGAACCGGCAGAAGATGCCGGTGAGCGGTTCGATCTTTTCTGGAACCGACAGAGGGTGTTGGCCAACATCGCCGCAGGGCGACACGGCCACATCGTAGTGAGCTGGTCGGACGTCAACCCCGACCCGGCATGGGTCGCGGTCTCGGGAATCCCCGGCGTTCAGTGGCTGGGGAAGTTCGAGGATGGCACGTCATCGTTGACGTTCAACGGAGCCATCGAGAGTGTTCCCGGAGACACCAAGGTCATCAAACGGTGCTTCACTCGTGCCGGCAAACCGATGACCGGCTCCATCGCAGCATTCGTGCTGTACCAACTGGGCTCCGAAGAGATCCCGGTCGACGTAAAGCTCGATCCGAAGACCGGATGCGGCGAGATCCACCCCAAGGATCTTCGTCCGCCAAGCGTGCCAGTCGTAAACGTAGACGACAACGTTGGTTGAACTGGAACAACAGGAGTAACACTCCAAGAAGTACGCATCGTCACAGAACGCGACGGCGCGAGACCAAGAAGGAAGCAGGCCCAAAACCTGCGCACCCCGGAGATGCGATTTCGCGTCTCCGGGTGAGTTGCTTTTTAGCTTGGTCATAGTTACAATAGCGTTGATGAGCAAACTGACACTCAAAAATAGAATTCAATGGAGCGAGCTTCAATCGCTTCTGCATGAGACTGTTTTCAAGGGTCTCTATGATAAAGATGGAAACCATATCCTTCCCTATAAGGATGCGGATTTTTGTTTCGCAACGGTTTCGCCACAGTTCAAGATCGATGAATTCCCCAAGATAAAAAGCGAACACGAAGAAGCCCCCTTATATACCGCGCAACCAACGATTTACCAAAATCAAATTGCCATTCTTTCAGAAGTCGATGAATTTCTAAAAACACAGAATCTCGACATCACGCAACTTTGCGAAGGCATTGAATATAACTGGGAAGGCCGTGGCGCATTTCATATTTTGCCACCCGTTGTTGAAGACCACATGTACGATTTAAAAGATGGCTTCATTGATCTCGATAAAATGCTGGAGCGTTTTCGTGGCTTATTTGTGAAAGACGCCAAGGGAAACTTCCATCATCTGGGTGACCGATTCCTGAAAGATTTCTATGTTGACGAAGTCAGCAAGATGGACCATTTGGATATTTTTAACTCGAATGTTCCCGTCATAAACTACGGTTTGCGCTACAGTGGGCCAACACACTTCAACATTATCTGTGATGGTTCGCATCGAATCGACTATGCTACCGAGAAGTTACAAAAACCCATTACGGTAATTCTTGCTCGCCCAAAGGCTGGCACGCAACTGATTCCTTACTATGCACTGCCCGTTCCATTCTTGCCATTTGTTCGCATCTCAAGCAAGTTGGCAGAATCCATGTTCCACAAACTCGAGCGCGACAAAATTCATATCTTGAACGATCACATTAAAAAAGTTCTGCACTACAACTGGGCCAAAGACAAACTTTCTGTCAGCAAGCTTAGAAGCAACGCGGAAATTTACTAAACAATCCTATGGATGACCTCGAAAAACTTCGTGCACATCAGCATTTAAGTATCGCAAAAAAAGGCAAAGAAAAAACAGGGTCAGTGAGCCTTGCGGTCACCAAGAATGGTGGCGAATTTTTCGCTGGCAATGTCGCCTCTGACACACACCTCCTTGATTTCACAAGTGTGCAGGTAGCACTATCCTGCGCAAAAAACCGAAACGATTTGGCTGTTGAGAAAATTGTCACACTTCAAGGCGAGGAAAATTCAGGTGGCTCTTTGCTCTTGTCGATAAAAGTCATTGCAGACTTCAGCGGACGAATTGATGCACCTATCGCTTACACCGTCTACGATTTTTCTGGCAAAGAAATTTTTTCAACCCGCGATGTAAAGAAAGAAGTTCCTTTCTATGTTCCAAAGGTTTCACCACTGGTTGAAAGATTAAAAGTTCAACCAAGTTCCAACAGCGTTACTTCGAAAGAAACCAACAAGACCACCGAGCTTCAAAAGTATGCCATTGAAGGCGTCACACGAAATCTGCCTACATACGACGCAGCAAGTGGGTATGGAGTTGCCGTGCTCCTTGAAGATGGTCAGATCGTTTTTGGTGGGCAGTACGGAAGCTACGACAATCGCCTTGGCATGCATGCCGAGATGTCGGTGGTGCTCGATGCGCTCATGAATCATCCTGGTCAAAAGATTCTGGAACTCGCTCTTGTGTCTACAAAATATGAAGATGAACCATGCAGCATCTGTGGCGCCTGCCTGCAGTTTTTTTCCGAGATTTCTGATCGATACAACCTGGATATAAAGTATCACTGCTTTGCTTTCAAGAACGAAACCGTGAAGACTTTCTCGTTGCAAGAACTGCTCCCACAAAGGTGGACAAGTAAGAATTGGTAGGTTAAAGTGGGAATATGAAATTCCCTATTGTTGATGCATATTTAATCACTCCCGAAGAAGGCGCCGCCGGACGAATTGGTATTTGCACCAACACCTCCGCGCCAGGCCAAGTTTTTAATGATATCGACGCAGAAAACCGCACATTGGTTTCTGTTTTGGGCTCTTTGATTGTAAACCGTGATGGCACCGAGCGAATGATCCTGAACTCATTGGTACACCCAACGTTGCAGTTCATTATTTTGTTTTCTGAAGAAACCATCACCTTTTCACCAAGCACCAACTTGTTACTCGCACTGCAAAATGGTATCGACCCTGCAGCTTCCAACCAGATTCGTCAGGGCAAAGCCGCAAGCTCACACTACCCAAATCTCTCGGAAAAGATCCTGGATGCTTTCCGCGAAAATATCATTGTATTGCCGATGTTCATTTACAAAAATGACTTCAGCAAAGAAGTCGTGGCAAAGTACCTTGAATGGATTAAACCCAAGATTGGTGACAAGCTGTACGAAACCTTGGCAAAACTCAATGGAAGTGAAAAGATTTATTTTGATAAGTTGAACAAGGTCATCAAGTTAGTTTCCGAACTTCCTGTCAAAGAAAAAGCAGCCGTGAACTTGGACCCCAAAGATTTCCAACACCTGCAGCCACCCATCATAGAACTCCCAGAAGTTGCAGAAAAACCAAAAGTTCCATTCAAGGTTTCACGAAACGGCAACCTGATTCGCCTCGATATCAAAGTTGGCGACGACGTCTACTTCATTGAAGGTGGCGATGAATTCCTCCTCGAATTTTCTCTCATGCGATTCTTGGGCGACAAACGAAAACTCATTTCTCACCAAGACCAGCTCTACCTTGGTGCCGAACTTGGCCGCGTAAACTGTGAAATCAAAGACGGTATTGCCACAGAACCCTTTGTTGACCACGAAGATGTAAACGGAACTATACAGGTAGATCTCAAATCACAAGCTGCTACGATTCCAGATGAAGAATACTACTACAAGATTGGCCAGAAGAACGGGAACGTGACCGTTCAGTGCCTTGCCTTTGATGTTTGTAAAGAAGTTTACGAACTTCATGCAAAAAGTGTTCCCAGCTTCCTCAAATTCATCAACGAAAAGAATCGGTTCCAAGATTACAAAATGGATATGCTGCACCGCGCCGATGTCGGAAGCCAGATAGGCCGCGCTGTGATTGCGTTGCAGGGTGGATACTCATTCATTCAAGACTTTTACAACCTTTTCAAAATCAACACCGAAAAACTGCCGTTCAATGTTACGGATGCCGAAACATTTATCGATGGCCACAAGGGCGTTCTCACACATATTTATATATCCGGTCTTACCGAGCAACATGCCGACGAGCATAAAGGTTTGGCACGAACCTCTTCGGTGCTTGTTGTCTTCCGTGAACCCGAGAAAGCCTTTGAAAATATTCCGCGACTCTACCAACAAGGGCAACTTGGAATTCCAGAACTTCGCGAACAGTACAAAGCGCAGCTGTTGCGATTCGATCACGATGGCAACTACAGCTACGGCGAACGAACGCGTTCATACTATGGCTATGATCAACTCACCAGAGCTGGTGAGCGCTTGAAGGTTGACCCTTCACGAGCCTACGTTGTTCAACGCTTTGACCCAACACACGACATGGGAACAGAAATTGACCCAGAAACCGGAAAGGTAGAATTTACCCACGACCCATGTCTTACCCATGACATATTCTGGATCGATAACGGTAAACTCTTTTCATTCCACATTGCACGTGCTCACAACACCGTGAATGCTTATCCTGAAAATATTTTTGGTTTGCACGATGCCTACGTCATGACGGTTCGTGAAGCCCTGGGGCTTGAAACTGGCGACATGTACATGCTTTCGTCGCGTGCAAATATTCTCATGTTGAACGAAGAGCAGCGTACGAAGAAAATTTTGGCCGAGCCATCAAAAGGCGTGCAAACTAAAAGCGTAAAGAGCGGCCCGTATCAAGTTGCCAGCGAAGAAGCTTCCAAGGAGATTCCTGAGCATGGTGTTTCCTATTGGTACGGTGCGATGCAGGAAGAAACGAAGCGCCCAGAATCTGAACGCATTGCCAAGTTTGAAGATTATGCAGGCGTAAATATTTTGGATCGCGCAATTCAGTATCTTGCAGACAAAGGCTTGTCGCACAATAATCCCATTCTCACAGAATACAATCCACGAAACGAAGACCCACAAGGTGACTGGCTTGTTTCGTTCCAGGCAAACGTGTATGCAGGAAAAGTATATACCACGGCGGTATTTGCTAACCGCTCGCACGAAAATTTGGAAGAAGACAAAATGCTGATCAACTATCTTTCAACGCAGTACGCACAACGTTTGCAGCGCCCGCTTGGCGACGCCACAATTTTTTACGTGAAATAAATGTTCGACATTCAAGAAGTAAAAAAACATATCAAGGTTGTTGGTTTTGATCTCGATCAAACCCTGTACCCGAAATCCAAAGAAATCGACGAAGCGATTCAGGCGTATTTGTATCAAAAAATAGCAGAGCATAAAAATGTTTCAGTGGAAGAAGCCGGAAAAATGTTTCGTGATCTCTACAAAGAGGGCACGGGCCTCAGTGGAAACGAAACACTACAATATCTTGGGCTCTCAAATGCCAGCGACACCGTTCAGGAGGCCATAGAGCGCGCCGACATCGCAAAGTTTTTACATCCCAACGAAAAAGTTTTGGAAGTCTTGCAAGCAATCAAACAAAAATTCGGAACCGTTGATTTGGTAACTGGCTCCATTGAAAGAATAGCCCGCGAGAAGCTCTCAAAACTGGGAATTCCTGTTTCACTTTTCACCAACATGATCTTTGGTGACACCGGTTCAAAATCGAGCGGTGAAGCGTACAAGTTGTGGCTTTCGCTCTACAAAGATTTCAAACCCGAAGAATTTCTGTACATTGGCGATAGGCCTCGAAGTGACTTTGATGTCCCCTCCACGTTTGGTATCCGATCCATTCTGGTAAATCAGTCAAAGCAAAAACCCGAAGTTGACTGCCTGCAACTTCCGGATATTACGGATCTTGCAAAAGTATTGTTCTAGCGATAAATTCAAACAGCTCGACCACGAGTAGCAGTGCTACTCTTTTTTGAACAAATAAAAGTATGCGTCTTCATCTTCGGGAACAAACCAGTGGTCATAAAAATCACCCGAAACAAAATCGATCTCTTCCATCCCGTGAATCACGGCGGCAGGAGTACACTCAGAGCCTTCGCCCATCGCCAAGACGCCAGCTGCGGCAATGCCATCAACTAAATTAGCTTGCTGCATTTCAAATTTACGATCAAAGAGATCGCGAGAACCACGGTAATCCTTAATAGGAACAAACCCGTAGAACCCAATCCCTATGCCCGTTGCACCGTACCGCAGTGGCGTTGAGTGGCTATCCGTGATAACCACACCGCATTGTTTCACATGAAACCGTTCCTTGAGATACGTGTGTACCTCTTTGGCGAACTCTTGTAACCCCTTTGGCCACAGAATGAAGTAGCCATTGCCATTACTTTCATCAATGCCTGCCGATGAAATTAACGTGTGGTGTTTCAGCGTCATGACCACTTGCCCACCCGAAACTTTTTTTGATCCCAAAATCTTTTCGGCTTCCTTGGCAATGAGCTGATCTTTAGTGATCGTGCCATCATCCAAAACACACTGGCCCTGGTGAATACTCACTACTTTACTTGTGAGAATAAAAATATCTTTTTCATGAAACTCAAATTGCGCGGCATCAAGAGCAGCGAATATATTATCCTTTGGAGGATTCATCACACGAGTTTTAACGGGAAGAATTTCCATAGTGTTTGAACTTTAATTTGAGAAGTTGAGGTGAGGCGGAGCGCACGGTAACTACCTTGTGCGCTCCGCCGAATGCCGATCAGTCATGCGACCAGGGGCGAGTAAAGGTCGCGTGACTTAGCTTCGAGTGCGAGCCCGCCCAGATTGGGTCGGGCCCCTGACTCTCTGACGTGCTCCTCTGGGCCAGAATGGCGGCCCGAGGTCTTGGCCTGCAAAAGCCACTCGAGGCGTGAGAGGTTTCTCGACCCCCCACGTATCGAAGTCCGAAGGACGAACTCGACGACGTGACCTCCGAGCCGGAGGTAAAGCAGGTATCACTCCACGGTACCTCCGTGGATTCGGTTTGTGTTTTGGCACAACCCTCTCCCCCCAACTGGTTTTTCGCCCCACCTCAAATTCTCAAATTGCAAAAATACCTTCCCACCATATCGCGGAGAAGGTGCAACCGTCAATTTCATAACAGTTGATAACTTTTTTGAATTACTCCTTCGTCGCTCCCGCTACTGTGTACCCGCGTTCTTGTCCGAGCTTCTCGTAGTTTCCGAAAACTTTTTCGAAGTTACTCTTGATGAAGTTTCGCAAACCGGCAATAGTCACAACATACAAATGTCCGCCTTCTTTCAAGTGGTCACGCGCATCGCTCAACATAATAAACAACATCTCACGACCAACGTTGGCTGGTAAGTTTGAAACAATAACATCGTATTTTTTGTCGGAAGGTACTTCTGACAAACCATAACTCAGAAATGCATTCGCATTTTTTAGACCAGCAAGCTCGATATTCTTTTGAGCAAACTCTACTGCCTTAAAATTTGAGTCCACCAAATCAACAAAACCATTCGCCGCATCTTTTGCCAGGGGAATTCCCAGTGCTCCATAACCACAGCCTAAATCCAGAATTGCATCGCCCTCACCAACATGAATACTATGATGCAAAAGGTAGGTTCCTTCATCAATCCCTTTGGGGCTAAACATTCCCCACGTCGTGTGAAAGGTAAAATCGGCATTTCGGATGCGCGCAGAAAATGTAAGGTCTTGTTTGAGTTGTTCGGCTGTCTGGTTTTTCATGCCACGACTATAACCCATGGAAAGAAATATGTCGAGTAACGCGCGTTTGACAAATACTCACCGCCTGTTTAGACTGACATGAACCTCAAAGGACCCGCACGGGACAACGGAGAGATCGATGCCAGCGCTGAGCTTAAAAGTCCTCGTGCTGGGAAACCAGATCGAGGATAAGGACAAGAGAACCACCGCACTTCGAGTACAGAAGTGCCTCGAAGTGGCTGAGGTTCTAGGACGGGTACCGGTGAGAGTTTTCATTCCACAAAACTCACCGGCAGGCATCCTGGTTGCCGCCGAAATGATCCGACTCGGCGACCAGTTTCCAGAGGTGGTCAGTATACGCGCACGCGATGCAGGGTTGAGAAAGCCGAAGATCATCAGGCTTCCTCAGCTGCAGAAGTCCGTACGCGTACACCCGGCGCCCATGGACGGTGATGGATGGCTCACTGCATTCGTGATGGAACAAGAGATCGATGCGGTCGTACTGGTGGGCGAAGGCGGATACGCCGAGACTGCCGCCGCGATCAGTACCAATCTTCTCGTTCCGGCTGCGGGCGGGGAGTTCGAGAGCGAGCTCCGAGATTTCGTCTCAACTCGGGCCAATGCACGAACTCGCATTATTCCGCGAGAAGCAGTGCATCCAGAAGCCATCGAGGAGGCCCTGAATGGAGAGCTTGAAACCAAGCTCAAAAGGATGGGAGCATTCGGAGCATGAAGTCCTTGCTCATCGTAGTAAGGCGGTCGGCGTCCCTTGTGGTCGCTGACTTTGCCGTGGGTTATTCTGAATAGATGCTAATGCGAATGCTTCGCATTTGCATTAGCACTGCATCTGCATCAGTGTTACGTCACAGAAAAACTTTTCAAAAGAATTCTCGTTTTGAAATATAAAAATGTTTTGATACACTTCCTAGTGCCCGCCCTGATAGCTCAACTGGAAGAGCAAATCCGTCCTAAGGATGAGATCGAGGTTCGATCCCTCGTTGGGGCACCACGTCTGAATTACCATCACGGCTTCGTGCATTCGCCTAAAGCAAACGCACTCCGCCGTTCCGGCAATTCCTCCTTTTCCAAAAAAAATCCGTACTCAGTCGTTTCACTCCTTCCGTTCCTGATTTTTTTGGTTTTTCTTATTCTCGTATTTTCTCTCGAAACGTTATATCATGTTCTCATGCAAAAGTTTCGAGAGAAGTTTCAAAAACTTTCTATTGGTGGCGTAGGCGTCATCACGCTTTTAGTTTTCATTTTCACCATCCCCTTTCAAAAAAGAATTGAGTTTCTCAACATCTACTCGCACATCTACGGGAGTTTTATTGACTACACAACTATTCTCTTGTACGTGAACGATGCACTTTTGGTGGCCGCACTCGCCTTCCTTGCGGTTCATGCTGTCAGAAAAAGGAATAATCCCCTTTCCGGAATTTCAAAACTCTTCCCGCTGTTCATTGGAATACTTCTTCTTTCCCAACTGCTCACATTCTTTTCGCATCGAAGTGATGTCGCATGGAGCTTCTTTTTCCAAATCGTGCTCGTCTCCCTTTTTGGTCTCGCCATCTACATACTCACCGCAAAGTCACGAACCAGTGCTCTTTTCCTGATTCCACTTGTTTTTGCAGGAGTCTACGAGTCCATCATTGGTATTCTCCAATTTGCGCTGCAGCACTCGCTTGGGCTCAAACTCCTCGGCGAATCCCCTTTTGATATCACCACCATCAATGTTGCGAAAATCGTCGTAGCGGGAGATACCTACCTTCGAGCGTACGGAACATTCCCCCATCCAAATGTTTTTGCTGCCTTTCTTGGCACAAGTATCTCGGCATCGATCCTCCTTATGTATATCGGCCGTGCTCGGTACATGAAAAATATTTTAAAAACCGCTCTTTGGCTTGTTTTCATACTTATCCAGGCAACAGCCCTCGTATTAACCTTTTCGCGCACTGGTTGGCTTGGTTCTGCGATTTCTCTAGGAGTCCTTGGGCTCTATTTCGTCATCAGAAATGAGCGTAAAGAAGACGATATAGAGATGAAAAATAAATTAAGGGCCTTTTTCGCCATCCTCATCGTTGCAGGCATACTCATAACACTCGCCTTCTGGCCATTTGTCTCTTCGCGTGGAACCATCGAAGATGCTCATGGCGACTTCGCGACTTCGGAGCGGAGCCTCCTCATAAACGTTTCACGTGAAACAATTGAGCGCTTTCCGCTTACGGGTACAGGACTTCATTCGTTCCTCGATGACATCGCTGCCTACTCAGATCGCCACAGCCTAGTTCTCCCGTACTGGCAGTATCAGCCTGCGCACAATATTTATCTTCTCATCGCATCCGAAGCTGGACTTATAGGCCTCCTGGGGTTCTTGCTTCCAGTTATTTTTATGCTGATCAAGGCCATAAACGCCTTACGATCCCATTCTCCAAGAACGATTTTCATCATCTTTGGAATATCAAACATAGCCAGCTACCTCGTAATTGGCTTTTTTGATCACCACCCTTGGGATATTCACCAGTCTCAGTTGCTGTTCTGGCTACTCTTGGGCTTTACAGTTGGATCAAGCGAAGCACCTTCGGCAAAGCTTGGGTTGTACCAAACAAAAGAGCACAAATAACCGTCTTTGAGCGTAGGATTCGAGATCTTAATAACATATTTATCCTGATTGTGGCTGAACCAGTAGTCCATATACTGCTGAAGTGCCTCATCGTTTTCTTTTTGCGCAACTTCTGGCATTGCCTTCAAGAATTCAGCGTATTCGGCATTTTTTTGAGATGTAGAGAAAAGTTTTACTTTGATCATATATGTTCCACGTGAAACAATTAATTATTTTTAGATTCATAAACAATATACAGAAAAATGCGTGTTGCCGTAGTGGTTGGGCCAAGGAACTCATGAACATCACACTGAGGATGCTCAGCTATCCACTCATTTACCATTGCTTCGAGGACCTTTTCATCCTCATATTGGTCAAGTTCTGGGTGCTTTTGGATGAAAGTCACGTACGAAGGATCTTCATGCGAAACAGAAAATAGCTTAATCTTCTTCATGAAGCCTCAAGGTGTTTTATACCATACCATAGCCATCAAATGGTTGCCAACTAATTTTGGATTTGAAATCTTAACGATTTCTTTTGTTCTATTCTGACGAAACCAATGGTTCATGTACTTTTCCAGCATCTCATCGGCTTCTTCGTTCTCCATACCGGGCTCAGACTTTATAAACTCCAAAAAAGCATCATTTTCTTTCGATATTGAGAAGAGTTTTACCTTGATCATGTTCCACGTGAAACAATTAGAAGGATATCTTGAAGAAGTCGAGGAGTTTTGTCGTAAAGTTAGCCAAAATATGAGATCGATTGTCCCAAAGTGCTAATCCTGCAATAAGGGCAGCGAGAACAACCACAATGACAAAAAATTGCAGAAGATCCTTTTTAAAGAACTTTGCTTCCGCAATCTCTCGTTCTGAACTTGCAACTTCCTGTGTATTTGACATTATATTGATTTTATTACTTAATATATATATCTATGACACTTTTCTGGTTATATTTCATTGCCCCTTGCTTTCCGAACACTTCGTGCCTTGCATCGCACTTATAATTTTATCACATTTCTCTTGTGGTGTCATTTTGAAATAAGCGCATTTATCCTCAAAAAATCCCCAGTTTTTTTCTTTACACCCAGGCGCTAACCACGTATGATATTTCTACAGATTAAAAACAAAAACGCATGGATTTTTTTGCAAGTCCAGGATTCATCATTGTGCTTACGGTGCTCGTGCTCGCGTTAATCGGAGCACTGGTCTACATATATACGTTACTTCAAAAAACCATGAAGCAGCGCGATGCACTTATGATGAAGACCGACATGAACCTCGAGGAGATTTTGAATGGCCATGAAAAAGACATCATGGATGCACGAAACGATATTGACGCCATTTACAAAATCGCTGATAAGCTTCACAAGATGGCTTCACAAGGTTTGCAGAAAGTTGGTGTCGTTCGATTCAATCCCTTTGCTGGAGAAGGAGATGGGGGAGACCAAAGTTTTGCGATCGCAATTCTCGATGAAAAAGACAACGGGTTTGTAATTTCAAGTCTACACGCAAGAACAGAAACGCGTGTGTACACCAAACCAATTGCAGATGGGAAGTCGAATTACCATCTCTCAGAGGAGGAAGCGCAAGCTGTAAAGCACGCACAAGATCAATATAAGAAATAAAGGAAAAGAAAATGGATCCTATACAAAATTTTGAAACCACTATTGGTCCTTCTGTAAAAGTGGAAGGTGATTTGATTACGGCAGAAAATATCAAGATCGACGGAATTGTTTCGGGCAAAGTTCACACTGACGCAAATCTTTCTGTTGGCCCAGCATCAACCATCGAAGCTTCTGTTGAAGCAGCAAACGCAACCGTTTCAGGAAAGATTCAAGGAAATGTAAAAGCGATAGAATTTTTGCATCTTACGGATTCAGCACGAATCTATGGTGACGTTGAAGCTCGCTTAATCCAAATCGACAAAGGTGCTTTCTTCTCAGGAACATGCAAGATGCCCGAACCAGATGGGGAAGTTGCAAGTTCAAAAAGTTCAATGGGCGAAGAGCCAGAAGCGTAATTGGTAACTCGTTGTTTGGGTATGTAGGGAAGTTCCAAACACGCGAAAAACTGCATGTACTACTACATCTTTGACTCATTTCTCAATGCGCCCGCATACGAAAAATATGTTCAGGACATCAATGCTGCCCTGAATGATTTAACGGTGCAAGGGGAGCGTGCACGGATTTCTCCGGTGCGCCGTCTTCCAGATATTATGCGTGATGCATATGCGAAAAAGATTGATACGATTGTGATGATCGGAAACGAAGAATCATTTTCGAAAGCAATTGAGTACGCATTAAAGTACAATTTTACCCTGGGATATTTCCCCGTGGCACCCGATGACGAACTCGCGGCTGATTTAGGTGTTGCCACACCCGATGCAGCTGCCCGTGCACTTTCCGCGCGACGCATTGAAGAGTTGTATCCACTCGCAATAAACGATACCTACTTTATTACGCGAGTGCATGCGCGCATCAATGAAGAAAAAAAGAAGAAAGGCATGTTTTCTTTCTTGGGTCAACGAAAACATACACAAGATGTTCGAATGCTTTTGGATGAAAACTATTTCGTGAGTGGGGAGTTTGAAGATCTCACCATTTACAACCTACGAAGTGACAGCGAAAATCCTCTCGTCTCAAAACGAGAAATTGAAGCAACGGATCAAATGTTCGAAGTCGCGTTTACGGCACGTTTACCAAAATACAAAGAAATGCGCGACCGGGGGAGTGGCAACATTTCAAAAGACGACTACAGAAAAATGTCGCCGTACAATTTGTTGCGCTCTCGAAAAGTTGAGATCCTTGCACCACAAGGTATGGAATTTCTTGCTTCCGGGAACGTTATTGCTCAGGTTCCTTGCGTGATTACCTCGGCTCCGCAGAAGATTCGAATCATCGCGGGAAGAAACGCGAAGTTTTAAATGTTTAATGAGCTATCGAACCGTAGCTTCGTGTCATTGTGAGCGAGCTATAGTTTTCTGTCATGGTGTCATCGTGGCACCTGAGAATATATACAAAAAGCTCTTCAAGTCCCGAGATTACAGAGTCATTATTAAATCTCAATAAAGTCATGGTTCGGCAAGCTCACCATGACAAGTTGTAATCCGTTGACTTTTACCTTCAAACGGGATACTATGCAAAAACGAAAGAAGGAAGCATGAACCCGTTTATTCGATTCCTCCAGGACATCCTGGGGTATTTCATGGAAAAGTTTCCGCCACTTTGGAAAGCCATTGTCTTCGTAATTGTTGGAGCAATAGCATACTTCTTTGGTGGATGGAGGGGAGTACTCAATACAATTGCTGTTGTATTGTGGGTAATATCGCTCTTCATGTTTGGTATGCTTTTTTATAATGTGATCAAAGATCGAAACAAGGAAGGTCCGAGTGGCGAACGTTAAAGACCCAAAAGATGAAAATGTTTTAGCACCAGAAAACAGCGAAGAAGAATCTGGTGTTGTTGTTATT
Source organism: uncultured Candidatus Saccharibacteria bacterium (assembly GCA_964390745.1). GTDB lineage: Bacteria > Patescibacteriota > JAUYIX01 > CAYMIK01 > CAYMIK01 > CAYMIK01. The sequence goes on along the minus strand of CAYMIK010000013.1, from coordinate 21,114 downwards.
GGAAAGAATATTGTCGTAAAAAATCTTGCTGAAAAACTCGACGTTCCTGTGACGGAACTTATTTCTGTTTTGATTCAAAACGGTTTCATGGTGAACATGAACCAAGAAATTGATTTCGAAACTGCCGAACTTATTGCGCCAGAACTTGGTAAGCGCGTTACACTTGATGAAAAAGTTGATGCCGTTTTTTCTTCTCGACTCACAGGGAAGCACTTGAAAGAACTTTCACGTGAAGCCGAGGGGAGTGTTGTTTCGAAGCGCGCACCAATAGTCACAGTCATGGGTCACGTAGACCACGGTAAGACAACCTTGCTCGACACCATTCGGGAAGCAAACATTGCTGCCACCGAAGCCGGACTCATTACCCAACACATCGGTGCCTACCAAGTGGTAGACAAGGGGAGACCGATTACATTTTTGGATACACCTGGACATGAAGCCTTCATTGAAATGCGACAAAAAGGTGCCGACGTTACTGACATCGCAGTATTAGTAGTTGCCGCCAACGATGGCGTTCAACCAACAACCATTGAAGCTATGAATCACGCAAAGGCTGCCGGCATTCCTATTATTGTTGCTGTAAACAAGATCGATTTGCCTGATGCAAAACCTGAACAAGTGAAGAAGCAGCTCTCCGAAATTGGATTGCAGCCCGAAGAATGGGGTGGCGATACCGTTTTCGTAGAAGTTTCTGCCAAGAAAAAGTTGGGGATTCAAGAGTTGCTCGATACCATCCTGCTCGTTGCAGACATTCAAGAATTAAAAGCTAACCCAGAGCGAAAAGCTATTGGCTATGTTATCGAAGCCAAGATGAGCCCAAAGGGTGGCCCAGCCGCAACCGTTATCGTGAAAACTGGAACACTGCATAACGGTGACCCTGTAGCCGTAGGGGATGCTTTTGGAAATGTTCGTGGTATGACCAACTTTAAAGGCGAACAAGTTTCCGAAGCTGGTCCTTCTATGCCAATACAGATCATGGGCTTAAGCAAAGTTCCACTTTCTGGTGACGTTTTGGAAGTAGTAGATTCGAAGATGGACGCAAAGGATCGTGCAGAAAAGATTAGCCGCGAAGAAAAGGCACGACGATTGCGAAGCAAATTTGAGTCACTCGAAAAAAGCAAAGAAAAGAAAGTTTTTGTCATCATCAAAGCCGACGTACAAGGCTCGGTAGATGCTATTTTGCAAAGTATTCAGCCGTTGAACCTGGAAGGGTATGGCGTTGAGGTAGTAAATTCTGGTGCTGGCGCCATTACTGATTCGGATGTGATGTTGGCAGCAAACACGGGCGCTTCCATCTTGGGTTTCAATGTCATTCCTTCTGTCAATGCCAAGAAGATGGCCGAACGTGAAAAAGTGGAGATAGGGGAATACAAAATTATTTACGATTTGATCGAAAATGTTAAATCACGAATTGCGAAATTAGCTGGACCAGTTCGCAACCGAATCGATTTGGGTAAACTCAAAGTTCTCGCTATTTTCCGAACCACAAGAAACGAGATGATCATTGGTGGCAAGGTGTCCAAAGACATTATGAAGAACAAGTCAAAGATCGAAGTGGTCAGACACGATGAAAAAATAGGGGAGGGCGAAATTACTCAGCTCCAGCAGAACAAGAAACCTGCAGACGAAGTAAAAGCTCCCAATGAATGTGGTATGCAAATTCGCGTGAACGTGAAAGTTCGCGAGAATGATGAAATTATTGCCTACGAAATAGAAGAGAAAGAACGAATATATAAATAGTCTGGCATGCTGGAAAGACGTAACCATTGAGACACAATGGCAGTATTTCTATTTGCCCCAATTGAAGAACCGCCGGTACTTCTTGCCCGAGGGCAGGAGAAAAATACGGTAGTTCAGTGTGCAAGATTGCACGATACACGAAGCAGTACTAACTGCGGAAAGCATGACTCCGCTTTACAAGCATCGCAATTGCGATGAACAAGTGAAGCGGGAGTCCCCGCCGACCTCGCATGGCGCGAGTGCTCGGCGGGGACTCCGGTACGACCTCGGAGCACTCAGCCCTGGGCGCCCTCGAGGTGGTTCGGGTCGGCACCGTTCCACGCGCCGTCGTCGATCTTCGCCTTGAGCGCGAGCAGGTTGCGGGTGTGGCCCCAGCGGCCGAGGTAGGAGTTGTGGCCGAGATGGCCGTTTCCGCGCTTCAGCATGTTGCACCTCCCCGTTGTACGGGTTGGGCCGGTTGTTGTCCCGGTCCCACTTCGTGTTGTGGATCGAATATATCACTACCAAAAAAGCTCGTCAAATGCAGACTTTTGGCTCGTCGCGTGACGATATGTGAAGATTCCACAAACCAAAAACACCGAAGGTACTTCTTGGAAGACTTCAGTGCACTTTGTCGTAGCAAAGATTCGCACACACGAAATGAGTAGTGGAGGCGAGAGCGCCTACCGGCCCAAGGACCTTGCGATCCCGGAACCGGTAGGCGTTGTGCCCACGTAGCTCAGCCTCAGCAGCCCGTCTGATCGTTGGGCGAGCTGAAGCGGTCCACCTTCGGGCCGAGCGGCTTCACGCTCTGTTCGGCCGTCACTTCCACCACGTTCCCTTGCCGGGACTTCGTGGTGGCGCCGGGATCCAGGCTGGTGGCCTGGTCCAAGTCGGGTTCATCGCGCTCACCGGAAGCGGCTTGCATTCGGTCCCGGTAGACTTCACCCGTCTTGAGCGGCTTGATCGGCCGCCCAAGCCTACGCGTGGAGCTTCGCTTCGTTCGCATTGTTGAGACCCTCGCAGGTCAGGCCAAACAAGCTGCCTGACACGGTGTGTGTGTATCCCAACTATGCTCATAAAATCCTCGATTTGTCAATTATCGCCTCATTTGCGATAATCTTGACAGGAGAACACAAACACGCTACTCTATACAGCTCGTCACAATAATTACATACATATGAAAGATCGAATTCAACAAGTGAATAGCCTTATCCGCGATGAACTCGGCGGATTTTTGCAAGAATTTCTCGAAGTTCCTCTCGGCACCATTGTTACCGTTACGCGCGTCGAAGCTTCCGTTGATCTGTACTATGCCACCGCATACGTAAGCGTACTTCCAAAAAGCCAAGAGCAATCCACTATGATACGACTCAATAAAACCATTGCACAAATTCAAAAGCACTTGAATCGACGCTTAGAAATGAAGTACGTCCCACAGCTCCGATTCCGACTCGATCACGAAGAAGAAAAACAGGCCCACTTCGAAGAAGTTCTTGAGAAGTCGAAAGGAACAGAAAGCTAAAATGAAATCCGTCATCTCGGAGGGATTTCCAAAAAAAGTTGCTGTGCTCATGCAGTACATCCAGAACGCAAATAAAATTGCGTTGCTTGGTCATAAGCGCCCAGACGAAGATGCCATTGGTTCGCAACTCTCGATGCAAGAGTTTCTCGTAACACAGCTTGGAAAACATGCTGATGTTATTTCTGACCCCGAACACCGAAATCGAAAAGAAATCTTGCCCGGGATCGAAAACATTCTCGAACAAGACTCTCTTGAAGGATACGATCTGGTTATAACTCACGACTCCGGTGAGATTGACCACATTTTTCCTCCGGCCATCCTTACAACACGCGCCAAGGTTATACAAATCGACAACCACGCAGGTAGTGGCAACACGCCCTTTGGTGATTTTCAGATTCTTGAGCCACAGACTTCGGCTACATGTCATTTGATGTACTATATTTTTCGCGAAGCTGGCGCAGAGATCACACAAACCATGGCAACCAACCTTATGACCGGCATGGTTTACGACACAGGAAAGTTTCAACACTCCAACAGCACCCCCGATTTGCTTCGCGTTGCCTCAGACCTGCTTGCTAAAGGAGCACCACTTCCAAAAATTCAGGACACATTGTACAACAAGCGTTCTGTTGGTGCATTAAAACTTTGGGGCAAGGCCTTGCAACGCGTTCGCGTCAACAAAAATACTGGCATGGCTGTTTCAATCATCACGAAAAAGGATCTTGAGGAAGCAGGAAGTGACGTTGAAGAACTTTCTGGTCTCATCACTATTATCAATAGCATCAAGGGAAGCCGTTTTTCACTACTTCTGACCGAGGAAGCAAAGGACGTCATTAAAGGAAGCTTGCGAAGCGAAGAATATAAGGGAGTAGATGTTTCAAAAATTGCTCGATTGCTTGGCGGCGGTGGCCACAAGCTTGCTTCAGGTTTCAAGATCAAGGGCGCACTTGCCGAGAATGAACGCAAACAGTGGATGGTGAAGTAATTTCTCAGCTTGGGGGGGGCGTCGAGTCTCTGAAGAAAATGAGGAGGAGCCTGAGACAAAACTTCATTTCGTAAAATAAAAAGAACAAGGTCCCCGGCGCGCGCGCACGAGGACCTAAGAACCGTCTCGAGACGAACGAACTGACGGACGCTGCCATCAGGATCGATCGAACCTCAAGGGTTCTGAACATTGGCACTCCGCACTACTCGGGCGCGGAGTGTTCGGCGTGGATGACTGCCAGCGAGGTGGGTTCGCTCGCAGTGGGCGTGACGGGCTTGAAGTAGTTCTGCACCAAGCCCAGCACCAGCCAGCCTGCGAAGAACAGCATCGCCCAGTAGTAGGCGTTCATGCGGCTCAGCAAACCCGCTTTCACTTCCTTGCCCTCCGAGGAGGTACTCATAGCGATTGGGCCTCCTTTGACCCTAATTACCAAAAGCCTTCGCCAAAGATCAGCGATGACATCAATCATAGTATTTCCATGCGCAAAGTCAACTCCGCCAATGTGAAGATCCAAAGAGACAAAAGCACCTGAAAGCCACAAAAGAATCACTCAAACCTCGACAATCAAGGCCGAACATTTTATAATACGAATCATCATGAGCTTTCTTACGCCACTCATCACACAAACGCAAACATACTTCCAGGGTCTTCAATTTGAATTCTCCTGGTTTTCGGTGATCGACATTCTTCTTGTCGCCTACATCTTATATAGGATCATTGCAGGGCTACGCTCCACCAGGGCGATGCGAGTAGTATGGAGCCTACTTTTCCTGGGGGTCCTTTTTGTTATTGCCGAAAGTTTGCAGCTCATTGCTCTCACCTGGATTTTGAAAGCTTTCTTCGCCGTCATGGTGGTTGTTATTCCGGTAGTCTTTCAACAAGAGCTTCGAAAAATGCTCGAGCGAGCAGGCCGAAGCAACATCTTTAGATTCTTTACACGAACTACCAAAGAACGTCTCAAAGAAAATACATTGCAGAACATTTCCAGCGCAGTAAAAACACTTTCGTCAACCAAAACTGGTGCGCTCATCGTCATTGCACGTGAAGATGAACTTGAGGAATATGCAGAAAGCGGCACACGAATCGACTCCGAAGTTTCGGAAGAACTCTTACTCAACATTTTCTTTCCGAAGTCTCCACTTCATGACGGTGCAGTCATTATCCGAAACAATCGAATTGTTTCTGCTGGTTCCATTCTTCCGCTTTCGAAAAAAGAAAAGACCTACAAGTACGGAACGCGTCACAGAGCCGGTCTAGGTATGACCGAGGAAAGTGACGCCATTGCAATTATCGTTTCAGAGGAGCGTGGCACCATCTCACTTGCAGATGACGAACAGCTCATTGAAGAAATCAAACCCGACCGATTCCTCGCAAACCTGAAAAAATATCTATGAAATCTTTTTTCAAACACATCTTCTCAAATATGCACATCAAACTTCTGGCGTTGCTCATTGCTGGTGGAGTTTGGATCTATGCAGTAAATGCAGGAACACAGGTGGGAACCGTGAACGCAAAGATTCCTGTGCAGGTATACAACATTCAAGATTCTTTAGCACCTTCGAACCAAGTACCGGATATCCAAATTAAGGTGAAGGCTCCTCAAGGAGTATTTCAAAACCTCAGCGCAAAAGATTTTGTCGCATTCATCGATGCAAGTAACCTCGAAGCAGGCACCGCAAACCTCGATATTCATGTTGTCACCGATGTTGCCGGAGTTCAGATCCTCGAGAAAGACCCCGCAACCATTAGCCTCACGTTAAGCAAGAAAACCAGCAATCAGTTTTCGGTCAACGTTCAAACAAGCGGCAAACTTGCTGATGGATTTGGTATTGCCGGAGACCCCGCTATCAGCCCATCACAAGTAACCGTTTCTGGCGCGAAAGACAATGTAGACCAAATTGCCAAAGTTGTTGCGTTGGTAACATTTTCTGGCGAAGAGACAGAGGTGACCCAAACCGCACATCTCCAGGGTCTTGATAAGAACGGGAAACAGGTAAGCAACCTCAGCTTCTCGCCCGATTCAGTTCAAGTGAAGATTCCCGTTGAGCGCCAAAATGACACAAAGACCGTTGGCATCAAAACAGATATTCAAGGTATTCCTCCTTCAGGCTTTGCGATTACTGGAGTATCTACGAACCCACAAGTAGTAACTATTTCTGGAAAATCGAGCGTTCTTTCGAGCATACAATTTGTACAAACAGCTTCCATTAGTGTCGCTGCTACAACTTCATCGTTCACTCGAAACGAAGTTGCTCTCCAAGTCCCCGAAGGAGTAACCGTTCAAGACACCTCAACAGTTTCTGTAAGTGTGGAGATTGCCGCGAACACCAAACAAAAGAGTCTCAATGCAGAAATTCTGTTCACTGGCATTGGAAGCGGCTTGAAGGTTACAAGCAAGGCACCAACAACCGTAACGGTGGTGGTAAGTGGAAGCAATAGTGTTATCGATGCCCTCAACGATAGCGACGTAAAAGTTCAAATTGATCTTCAAGGAAAGACTGCCGGAACCTACTCGATTAATTTGAGCAAAACAAACATAAGCGTCCCAGGAACAGTAAAGATTCAGTCCTTTAATCCGCAATCTGTTTCCGTGACACTCGGACCTAGCTCGTAAAGACCCGAACATTCATGCCAAAATTCCTGGATTCGCTGAAGAACCGGCCGCTCCACCAACGAAAGATGATTATCGCTGGAGTTGTTGTGTTTATTTTTATCATTGCCATAGCCACGTACGGACTTTGGGGGACAGAGATTCATTTTGGAACGCCGACATTTGTTGCAAGTGTTAAAAATGACATCAGCGATGCCGGAAAGAATTTCGCCGCTGCCACAAACGCCGTGGATCGAGCAGAGAAAACACTGCAAGATCAACAACATACTTTTGAAACAGACCTCGGTGCAAACACCTATTTCACCGAGGAAGAGCAAAACATCAACAATGTCGTTATCGATGTTCGAAAAGTTTTAGTTGATAGCAACCGTACCATTGTCTGGTTTCGAATTGGCAACCTCACTTCAAACACCATTCAAATAGACACGCAGAGCAATCTCGAAATCGTTGCTGATGGGATTACGTACTTACCACGCCCACTCAACGATGCCGGCCTTGCCACAGAGTACGAAACCAAACAAGGCCAAAAAGAGATACTTGGTACGCAAACCATTGCTGGCCAAAGTTCGCTCCAAGGATATGTAGCGTTCCAGACGGTTCCCACCCCCGAAGTTTTTACCGTACGCGTCTTGAATGTACTCAATAAAGACACTCTCAAGAAATGGAACTATGATTTTGTATTTGATACCGAGAAGCTAAAAGAAGAAGCCAGCAAGTAGCCTCAACCCCCATAACCCTTGACACACTCCTCAAAAAGGAGTATGTTTGCGTGTCGCGAAAGGAGGCATCGTGTACGGATACACGAGCGGTTTCCGCATAGGTTAGGCAATTTGGTGGGAGAATCTCCTCCTCCCGCTGCCCAATCCTAACCATCATTCTCGTCAACACCCGTCAACCCCGAAAACAAGGGGCTGAAGAACTGTGGGAATATGAGAAGCACTCCCGGAGCGTGCGGACGCTCTCCACAGTTTTCCAGGTGAGGGGCCACGCGTGGGTGTCGCGTGCCTTGCCCACATTCCGCGACCTTCAAAGTATCGAAGGTCGAAGTGGGCAGAAAGGATTGCGGCCCGGTCTTCGTCAGCAATACAATCGCGAGGAAAGGAGCGAGAAAACTCGCAAGGAGGCAGCATCGCGGCGGGACGAAGGGAGCCGGACGGAGTGAGTGTTTCTCATGTGGGCGCCGTTGGCTGATCGAGCCGGGCGCCCTCATTTTTTATTGTGGTATTTTGACACTCAAGGCTTTTTTTGTTATTCTGAACTCGTAAATTTCGCCTATTTTTGGGCGAAATTCAGCATATTCAGTTTGAAACAAGGGCAGCCAAAGAGGAGTGGGGCAGCTCAAAAATGACATTATTTTGAGGATGTATGGCAAAAAGCAAAAAATCAGGCAAGGGAAACCCAGAAAACAACAAGCCAGACGTCGACAAACTTCTTGAGAATGTCCACGTCAACGTCAAACCTCGTCGCATCATCGATGAAATGGAGCAATCCTACCTCGACTACGCGATGAGCGTTATTGTTTCACGTGCACTTCCAGACGTCCGTGACGGCATGAAGCCTGTGAACCGACGTATTCTCTATGTTATGAACTCGTTGGGCCTTCGCCCCGGTGCTCGCTTCAAAAAGTCTGCCAACGTGGTTGGTGAAGTGCTTGGTAAGTACCACCCACACGGAGATATTGCCGTGTACGATGCGATGGCGCGCCTCACACAAACGTTTTCTATGCGCTATCCTCTGGTTCACGGTCAAGGAAACTTCGGTTCTATCGATGGCGACTCTCCAGCTGCTATGCGTTATACCGAAGCCAAGATGTCTCCTATTTCCACGGAGCTTTTGGCCGACATCGAAAAAAATACTGTTGACTTCATGCCAAACTACGATGGTTCCTTGAAAGAACCAACTGTTCTGCCAACAAAAGTTCCACAGCTGCTCTTGAATGGTACCGTTGGTATCGCCGTAGGTATGGCAACAAGTATTCCACCACACAACCTCACGGAGTTAGTTGATGGAATTACACACCTCATTGATCACCCCAAGGCAACTGTCACTGATTTGATGGAATTCGTGAAGGGCCCAGACTTCCCAACGGGTGCTTCTATTTATGATATCCGCGAAATTACCCAAGCCTATGCAACGGGCCGTGGAAAAATTGTTATGCGCGCAACGGCTGATTTGCAAGAACAGAAAAATGGAACGTTCAATATCATTATTACCGAAATCCCATACCAGGTGAACAAGGCAACATTGATTGAAAAGATTGCTGAACTTGTTCAGAACAAACGCCTTGAAGGAATTCGAGACTTGCGCGATGAATCCGACAAAGATGGAATTCGCATTGTCATTGAATTGAAAAAAGATGCGTATCCAAAGAAGGTTTTGAACTCATTGTTCAGCATGACTGCTTTGCAAAGCACATTCCACGTGAACATGTTGGCTTTGACCGACCGAGGGCTCCAGCCAAAAGTTTTGAACCTGAAGTCCATGCTCGAAGAGTTTGTGACCTACCGAAAAGAAGTTATTACACGCCGAACACAGTACGACTTAGATCGAGCACGTGAACGCGCACACATTTTGGAAGGTTTGAAGAAAGCACTTGATCACATCGACCAGATTATTTCTACCATCAAGAAGTCCAAGACCAAGGAAATTGCTCACGCAAACCTGATGAAGAACTTCCGCTTGTCTGATAAACAAGCATCCGCCATTCTTGAAATGCGATTGCAGACCCTTGCAGGTTTGGAACGAAAGAAAATTGAAGACGAATTAGAAGAAAAGCGAAAGCTCATCAAAGAATTGGAAGGAATCTTGAAGAGCCCAGCAAAGATTTTGGGTATCGTAAAAGAAGAACTTACCGACATCAAAACACGATACGGTGACGAACGACGAACAAAAGTCTTCAAGCAAGGCGTTGGCAAATTCGAACAAGAAGATTTGATTCCCGATGAAGAAACCATCGTTATGCTCACTCGAGGTGGCTACATTAAGCGCATGGCGCCAGATGTCTACCGAGCACAACACCGAGGTGGTAAAGGAATTAAAGGAGCGGAAGTGAAGGAAGAAGATATTATCGACTACCTCTTCTCAACCAGCGCGCTCTCCAATGTTTTGTTCTTCACAAACTTGGGCCGTGTGTTCCAAACCAAGGCCTACGAATTGCCTCAAGCAACACGCGTTGCGAAGGGTCAGGCCATCATGAACTTCTTACAACTTGGCCAAACCGAAAGAATTGAAGCAGTTATTGCGCTTTCGAAAGACTTGAAAGAATCAGGCTTCCTGGCAATGTCTACCAAAAAAGGTTTAGTGAAGAAAACACCAATTGCTGACTTTGCCAATGTTCGACGCTCTGGCCTCATTGCCATCAAGATCAAAGCCGGCGATGAGCTCATGGCTGTTCGCCGAACCGAAGGCGATGATGACATTGTTGTTGCCACCGTAAAGGGCCAGGGAATTCGCTTCTCAGAAAAAGATGTTCGAGCTATGGGCCGCGCAGCCAGCGGTGTTCGAGGTATTCGCTTGAAGGGTGCAGACTACGTCATTGGAATGGATACGGTTTCCAAAGATGACAAAGTTGGTGAACTCATGACGATCACCGAAAACGGATTTGGTAAACGAACTCCTCTGAATAACTACAAGTGTCAGTCTCGTGGTGGTTCGGGGATTCGAAATGCCAAGATTACTCCAAAGAATGGCGAAGTTATTTCTGCTAATGTTGTTGGGGGAGATTTACTGAACAACGACCTGGTGGTGATATCTGAAAAAGGACAAATTATCCGCTTGCCGCTTAAAGATGTTCCAAGCCATGGCCGTGATACGCAAGGAGTTCGCATTATGCGATTGAAGCCAGGAGACAAGATTGCTGCAACCGCTATTGTTGAAGCCGGAGAAGTTGATGTTCCTACTGGTAAAGTAGAAAAAGAATAACGTGACACGAAATGTTTTCACCTTTGCATTGATGGTTCTTTCGTTCTTGCTCCTTGCAAAAACCATCTTTGCCTTTGGTGGAAATAAAAGCTGGCTTGCATATCTCGCTTCACACTTTCGATTCCAGTACTTTGTGGCTGGAATCGTTTTGTTTGTCGGCTTGTTGTGGCTTAACCCCTTGTGGAGCTGGCTACCAATTATTCCTGTTGTGATCAACGCTTTGTTTCTGCAGAACAAAAACACCGAAGCTCCACGCAAAGATCTCAAATCAGCACTCAAGGTATATTCCGCAAATCTTTTTATCGCGAATTTTCATTACGATAAAATTGCTGCATCCATTGAGCAATCACACGCAGACGTTGCTTTTGTCTACGAGATTTTTGAAGATACCTTTCAGGAATTACAAAAGCGACTCCCGCAATACACCAACAACTTCTTTATTCAAAGTCCAAAGAATCTTGGCATGGCGGTTTTTACAAAGTATCCAAATGCTACGTTTGATGCACAATACCTTTCGAATCCAAAGGCAGGGACGTTGGTTGCAAATGTGCCACAGCATAAGAATATGAAAATTGCTGGCTTTCATACCGACGCCGCGCTCACACCAAAGAAATATGCGGGCCTCAAAGCGGAAATAGCGGGACTCGCAAAGCTTGCAGAAGAAACAAAAGAGCCACTTCTCATTGTTGGCGATTTCAACGACACAACCGTCTCTGCATTTTTCCAAGGGCTTTTCAAGGCTGGCCTCAAAGACACACGCACGCGATTTCAACGCGCCGTTTCGTGGCCACTTTTCTTGCCGCGGTTCCTTGGATTATGCCTTGATCACGCGCTCATAAAAAACGGCGCCCATGTTGTAAACCGAGAGTTTGGCACAAGAACAGGAAGCGATCACTTGCCAATCATTGTAGACATTGCGATAGAATAAGAGCGTAAAAATAAGTCCATCCTCCCGCAAGGAGGATGTTTTTGCTATTGCGATACAGGGAACACACCGCCCAGAAAACCACAAATTAAAAAGATATCGAACGAATCGATCTGCCTCAAATGTGAATTGGGTTGTTTGGGGCAAGCTACGTCGTGCTCGCCCCAAACTTCCCTCCCTGTCCGCACGTAGCACGTTACGGACAATACTGCCCTCCGTTGTCGACGACCTGGGCGGCATACTGGTTCTGGCTATTGAGCCCCACCGCCATGCAGTTCGACCGTGTCATGGTTACCGCCAGACACGATGGCGGAATGAACTTCCCAGTCTGATCCATGTACACCCACCGCATGGTAGGCCAGTTGGACCCCGGCCCGGGGATTCCGAACTGACCCAAGTAGACGGCGAGCGCAGGCGATTGGCGCGCCTGCCGGATGTCGAGCGGGCGACCGACCCAGTTGGTCATGTCGCCGTAGAACGAGGGGGCACTGAGGCCCTTGCACTCCGGCCCCAACATGACGAGCAGGGCGTCGATCTCGCTTACGACCATGTACTGATTCGGGGTTGCCTCGATACCACTCCCCGTAGGGTTGATGATTTGGTTGGCAGATCCCGTCTCGTACACCCGCCACCCCTGGTGGTCAGGCTGGTCGTACTTCATTCGCCCCGTCACGTGCACACCGTTGACGGTCAACTTCCCCTCACCGAGCCACGTGTCGCAGTGGCTCGAGTAGCTCTCCCAGAACCCGACCTGGACGCGGGTGCTCGCCGGCGCCTCCAACGCCACCGTGCATGCCGTCCCGTTGGGGCACAGCATGTCGTATTTGACGCCCACCCCGTTCAACGACGTCTCCATGCAGATCTCGGGGCTCCCGTAGAGGGGAAACCCCGACGGCTGGTAGACGTACGTCTTCAGGGGAGTCAACCCGCCGATCTGGCAGGTATTCACGGCCATGATGGCCGGGAGCAGGAGACCCATGAACAGGAACTTCAATCCGTTTCGCTTCATGTCGTCCTCGTTGCATTGCGCCTTTGCGCATGCCTTGTTTGGGGTTCATAGGACTATAGGCGCTCTCCGCATGCTTTGTCAAGAAGTTCATGGTTCCATTCTGTTGACAACCAAGGCAAACCCTGTTACAATCCCGCTTGCAAATTCGTACCGATTAACCGTCTATTTCTCGACCAGGCATAGCGCCTCGCTCGAAATGACAAGCTAAGGACACCCATGGCAGTACCAAAGAAGAAAAAAACTCGCGCTCGAAGCAACCAACGCCGAAGTCACCACGCACTCGGTTCCGTACATGTAATTACGTGTCCGAACTGTGGCGCCACCACAAAGCCCCATATGGCTTGCCCAAAGTGTGGCTACTATCGTGGACGAAAGGTTACTGGATCATTCGCCGAAACGAAACTTGCTCAAATGAAGGCTGAGAAGAAAGAAGAAAAAGCCGACAAGAAAGCAGAGAAGAAAGAAAAAGCTAAAGATAAAAAATAGTCATGGCTTCACGCCACCTCCTTCGCACCATCGCACTTCAAACACTCTACCAATGGGACTTTAACGAAAGTAAAGTCGACCTTGATGAGTCGCTGAAACGAAACCTCGAGGAGTTTGGCCCAGGAGTTGATGACCCCGATTTTGCTGCAAAGATCGCCAAAGGCGTTATCGAGCATATCAAGGAGATTGACCCACGAATCGAAAAAGCTGCACCAGAATGGCCGCTCGACCAAGTATCTTTGGTTGATCGAAATGTTTTACGCATCGGAATTTACGAATTGCTTTTTAGCGAAGAAATTCCTCCCAAAGTTGCCATCAACGAAGCAATTGAATTAGCAAAAGCATTTGGAAGTGACTCATCGGGCAAGTTTGTGAATGGAGTTTTAGGAACCATTTACCGAAGCGAACCGAAGTTGATGGAAGAAAAAGAAAAGAAGCTAGGGAAGAAAAAAGAAGACGAAAAAAGTTCAGAGAAAAAAGAGGGTGAATAATTAATTAATACGGAAGATGTGTTAAAAGCGTCATCCCTTTGGGGAGATGATTTCAACATCTGTTCCAGAAAAGGACACATGCCAGAAAAAGATAAAGAACTTACCGCACTTGAAAAAAGACTCGGTGTAAAGTTCAAGAACCAAGACATTCTGCGCCAAGCATTGGTGCATCGTTCGTATTTAAACGAACACAAAAACTTCAAACTCGAACACAACGAGCGCCTTGAATTTTTAGGCGACGCCGTTTTGGAACTTTCTGTAACCGATCACTTGTTCCGTAACTACAATCGTCCAGAAGGCGAGATGACCAACTGGCGAAGTGCCCTGGTTAACTCCAACAACTTGGCAAAGATTGCAGCAAAGCTCGGCGTTGATGAATTTTTGTTCTTGTCCCGCGGTGAAGCAAAAGATACTGGACGAGCGCGTGAGTACATTTTAGGAAATGCCATGGAAGCACTGATTGGCGCTATCTACATGGATCGGGGATACGATGCCGCCGATACCTTTGTGACGGAAAATGTTTTGTGCGATTTGCCCCAGATCATCGAAAAGCAAACCTACGTTGATCCAAAGAGCCGCCTGCAGGAACTCTCGCAGGCAGAACTCAAAACGACACCTGAATATGTTTTGATCAAAGAAGAAGGTCCAGACCACAACAAGACATTTGTTGTCGCCGTTTGCATCCAGGGTCGCGAGTGCGCAACCGGACGCGGACCTTCCAAACAAATTGCACAGCTGGAAGCTGCAAAAAATGCGCTCGAGACAGGAAACTGGAAAGAGAAGAAGTAAAGACTAAAAATCAATTCCTTTTTTCGCGTAAATGCCCTTGTCAAAAGGGTGTTTTACTTTCTTCATTTCGGAAACGAGGTCGGCTTTTGCAACTAAAGCTTGGCGAGCGTTGCGGCCCGTGACAATCACGTGACTTTTTTTGCGTTTATCCACGGTATCCAAAAGTTGCTTATTGGTAATGAGTCCAACATCAACAGCGTTCAATGATTCGTCTAAGATAACTAAGTCGTACTTATTTGAACGAATAGCCGCTTGGGCTTTCTTCAAACCAAGAGCCGCCATTTTGCGATGTTGCTCTTCGGAAGAATGATCACCACGGATCTTGAAGAATCCAGCGCCAGCCTGTTCGATATCGATTTGTTCACCAAAATTTTTCAAAGCAGTTACTTCGGACATTTTTATTTCTTTCATAAAATACAGCAAGTACACGCGTCCACCGTACCCGATAGTTCGCAAAGCAACGCCAAGAGCCGAGGAAGTTTTTCCTTTGCCGTCGCCCGTATTTACAATAAGTAAACCTTTTTCTTTTTTTGAGTTTTTCATAGAGATCTTTTTGAAGGATCTCCAGAATACCACAAAATGTTTGGATACGATAGCCAGGGGCGTCCTCGGTGAGGATGCCCCTGGAATCGAACTTCGCGTCTCGACGCGCGTTTACGTTTGCGCGTCGAGGGTACCGTGAACCGCTCGGGCTCACGTCACCACAACTCAGAGAGTTCCGCCTGTCGTGCCGCCACCGCCTCGTCCGCCGAAGCTCCGGGGCCTTCTCCAAAAGGCAGCGCTGCAAGTGCGAGTGATGCCTGAGTCGCCAGATCGCGAAGGTCGAAGACCGACACGTCGCCAATCTCAGCAGCTCGAATCAGTTCCGCCTCAGTGAGTTCACGCCCACGAAGGAAGAACTTGCCTTGCTTCCAATACAGCATGCTTCCAGAAGCCGGCGCGTCGACACAAAGTTCGCCGTTCTTGAACGGGAGCTTCGCACGATCGCACTGCGTCCAGCGAACCTGGAAGGCGGCGAGCATGATCGCCGCGGGTTTAATGCCGTAGAGGTACTCGCGCTCAGTGAGGGCCTCCCGAACCTTCTGACAGTGATCCAGCGCCTCCTGCAGTAGCAAAGCGAAATGCGTGATGTTCAGCTTCGTCTCCGCGCCACCGTTTGAAGTCAGCACCGGGATCATTTCGAATGCGATAGGACTCTGATCAGGCAGCAGGCGGAATACGCCATTCTCCCACGTCAGAATTCGTCTGCCGGGAAGTTGTTGCGCAACCTTGCGGCCGAGCAGTTCACGTTCCCACACATCCTCCGAAGCATGGGCGAGCCGATCCCACTCAGCCTTCAACCTCTGGATTACCGAACTGACAGTTAGGTACTCCTTAGAAAACGTGAGAGCATCCGCTCTCATCTTCGCCCTCCTAAGGTTTGCCCGCACGTGCGAGGCAGACAGTTGATGGAAGTTCGATTTTGGCTGTTAACCTCCACCATATTTTCATTCACAAAACAAAAAGTCAAGCGATCTTCGAAGTCGCTCAATACAAAGCAGACCACGTTCCCCGGTTGGGGTGTAGCTTGCATTCACCGAAGGTCTCGGGTCAATCCCCGAAAACCCGAGCACCAGCACGGAACTCTCGCTCGAGATACTCGCGCATCTCCGCGAGCATGCTCAAGATTGGCTTGTGAGCGAACATGGAGCCGCGAAGCTGGTGCCTGATCTCTTCGGGCGTGAGGACACGATTTTCGGGCGTCAGCACGTACTGCCCACGCCTCCATTCAAGTGCCTTACCCGGGAACACTCGTTCGGCTCGGAAGACGGGAAAGCGTGGCTGCACGCGAAAGTCGAGCACGCTCCAGTACGCCGTGAAGGCCGCCAGCTTCGTTTCCATCTCCGCCTCTTCTTTGGCAGCCGCTTCGATCATGCGCTCGATAGTTTCCATCGTGTTTCCCTCCTCAGGGGTGCGGTGTGTAGTGGTATCCTGCCAAGCCTGATCGTTTCTGTCAACCTTGGGATCCAAGCTCAAATATGGTATAGTATTCCTGATTTCAAAGACAAAAACACCCGGTGTATCTCGAAAGACTGGAAATTCAAGGATTCAAAAGTTTTGCCGATAAAACTGTTTTGAAGTTTGACCGTGGCAATACCGCCGTGGTTGGACCAAATGGTTCTGGTAAAAGTAACGTCGCCGATGCCGTGCGATGGGTTTTGGGTGAGCAAAGCCTCAAGATGCTTCGTGGAAAGAAATCTGAAGATGTTATATTCGCAGGATCTGGTGCACGCCCACAAATGAGCATGGCCTCCGTTTCGTTGCATCTGAACAACGAAGATAAAAAGATGCCTATCGACTTTCCGCAGGTTGTAATCACTCGCAAAGTCTACAGAAATGGGGAGTCGGAATACCTCATCAACAACTCTTCCGTACGATTACTCGATATTATCGAATTGCTCGCAAAATCTGGCTTCGGTCAAAAAACGTACAGCGTGATTGGTCAGGGCATGATCGATGTGTTTATAAATTCATCGCCATCAGAACGAAAGCTTTTATTTGAAGAAGCTGCTGGCGTAAAACAATACCAAATGAAGCGCAACCAAACATTGCGCAAGTTGGATTTAACCAAACAAAATCTTGGCCGCGTTCGAGATCTTCTCAACGAACTTCGACCTCGACTCAAATCACTTGAACGACAAACCAAACGAGCTGGTGAGCGTGACGCACTCCAGAAAGAGCTTCTTGAACTCCAAACCAAGTGGTTCAGCTATTTCCATTCCGAAATAAAAACCCAACTCAAAACCATCAATGCAAAGTATATTGAGTCGGAAAGCAGTTACAAGGAAATGGAAAAGGAGTATCAGGAATTAGAAAAGAAGTTGCGCGAAGCAAGTGATTTTGCGTCTGGTGATCGCAAGAAATACGAAGAGCTACAAAATAAACTTGAAGATGAGCAGCGAAAGAAGAATGAGCTAGAAGGCGAACTGGCCCGAATTTCAGGTTTGATGGAAGTAGAAAAAGAACGGGATTACTCCCAAGACCAAAAAACACTTTCACAACAATTAGGTCTCTTAGAAAAAGAAGGTCTCAAGTTAAAGTCGCAGCTGCAAGAAGTAGAGGCTGAACGAGACCGACTGCAAAGAATGTACGAAGAAAAGCACCTGGAGATGGAAGGCATCAATGCCAAGCTTGCCGTTCTTCGTGACAAAATGCAAAAGTTTGAACATGGCGCCGAAACTGGCATGCAGGCTCCTCACATCGAAATGGAGTTGCGTGATATTTCTCGTGCTATTGCCGGTCTCATCAAAGAAATCGACTCGGTCAAAGACATTACACAACTCAACGATATCAAAGAGTACGCCAAAGAACTTGATGAACGAGTTGCAGGTCTAAGAAAAAATCTGGAAGGTGGCTCGAATGCCTCTTCACAGGAAATCCTATCAGCGCAAAAAGAGCTAAACGCTCTCCTGGAACTCAAAGAACACAAAGCTGCCGACGCTACCGAAGCGCACGTGGCACTTCGCACCGCCGAAGCAAAACTTGAAAACTTTTCTTCACGCTTGGGTGCTGTAAAGTCAGAGATTGAACTTACCCAAGAAAAGCTCAAGGTTGGTCAGAATCAAACCACATCAAAGGATGATGGCAACATTGTGTATCTTTCGAAGAAAAAAGAAGAAATTTCTGCTGCGGCAGAAAAACTCAACAATCAGATTTTTGAGACACGCGGCATGTTGAAGAGCTTAGACGCCGAGGAACTCGAACGCAAAAAAGGTTTTATTGAAGTAGAAAAAAGCTTGCGTGCACGCCGCGAAGCTCTTACCAACGCAACGCGAGAAAAGAATCAGCTTGAAGTTGAGAAAGCACGACTTGAAGTAAAGAAGGAAGATCTTGAGCGAGAAATAACCGAAGACATCGGCTTTGATAAACTTCGTGTTATTACTCCGGAAGAGAAACAAGCAATGGACGCCATGAGTTCTGAGGAAAAAGAAAAACAACGCGCACATATGGAGCACTTGCAGGTACAGCTCACACGCATTGGCGGAATTGACGATGATGTTATTGCCGAACACAAAGAAGTTTCTGAACGCTACAGTTTCCTGAACACACAGTCAGAAGATTTGGAAAAAGCTTCGGGCGATTTGCGAAAAGTCATTGAAGAACTCGACAAAACCATCAAGAAAAAATTCAACGAAGCGTTCTCAAAGATCAATAATGAATTTGATAAGTTTTTCAAAATTTTGTTTAACGGTGGTACTGCCAAGTTGAGCCTCTTGCGACCCGAAAAGAAAAAGCCTGGCGCAACAGCGGAAGAAGGGGAAAGCGAAGAGGTGACAGAAGAAACCGATCTCGACCAAGAAGATCCAACACTCAAGGAATCTGTTGAAGGTGTTGAGATTAAAGCCAACCCTCCAGGAAAAAAGCTCAAAAACCTATCCATGCTTTCTGGTGGAGAAAAGGCGATGACGTCTATTGCCTTGTTGTGTGCGATTATCGCCAACAACCCTTCGCCGTTTGTAGTGTTAGACGAAGTTGACGCCGCCTTGGATGATGCCAACGCACGTCGCTTTGCCCGAATCATTGGCACGCTGGACGGCACCACACAATTTATTGTTATCACCCACAACCACGAAACCATGCGCATGGCACAAATCTTGTACGGCATCACCATGCAGCGCGACGGCGTTTCAAAGATGCTCTCTATTAAACTGGAAGACGTGAAAGAAGGCGGACAGATCGAAGGGCAGGAGAGCGTAGTCAAAAAATAGTTCTTACTCCAAATACATTGACAAGGCTACCGCTAAATGGTAGCCTGATTTGCTTTAGCGGAATTCCCCGCGAAGCACACATGGAGAGACGCCATGCGGCGCGACACATTCCGCACCTGGGAATCCACTCAAGCAGGAATCATCAAGCTCCTCAAACTTCTGAACAAGCTAAAAGCGAAACAGCA
Organism: uncultured Candidatus Saccharibacteria bacterium; assembly: GCA_964390745.1. Taxonomy (GTDB): domain Bacteria; phylum Patescibacteriota; class JAUYIX01; order CAYMIK01; family CAYMIK01; genus CAYMIK01. Next base: position 1,720 of record CAYMIK010000013.1, on the reverse strand, counting down.
AAAGATGAGGGATGCTGGCAAAGAGGTCCCCTTCGAAGTACGCAACTTCAGCATCAGCGGTAACTGCTACACAGATCTGAAATTCGGCTGGGTTGTAAGCGCAACCATCTTGATGCAAAGCGCGGAGTGTCCCGAGGCGACCGATTTCATCGAGAGCGTCGAACGCGCTCTCCGCACTCAGTGAGATCCGCAATCGCGGAGACTCACCCGACGACCGGCCCGCCCTCGCGCGAGCCGGCTGTCGTCACGTCTATACACTTTCAGCCTTGACAAAACCCCTCCCATTTCGTATCATCACACATGCTTAACGGGCCCTCCACGGCACACCGGAAGCGCTGATTTTAACTTATATATAGAAACCACACATGTTAGTAATTCGACTTTCACGCGTAGGCTCCACAAACGATCGCAAATTCCGCGTTCTTTTGCAGGAAAAGCGCCGCGCACCAAAGGGCTCCTTCATTGAAGTTCTTGGCCACTACAACCCAACAGCAAAGCCACACGAATTCGTCGTCGATAAAGAACGATACGAATATTGGATCAAGCAAGGCGCACAGCCTTCTGACACCGTAGCAAGCTTGGTTGCTTACAAGCCAGAGAATGCACAAAGACGAGCATTGAAGAAAACCAAGAAGCAGAAAGCAAAGTTGGCAGCAGAAGCGGAAGCAAAAGCCAAGGCTGATGAAGAAGCCAAGGCAAAAGCAGAAGCCGAAAAAGCTGCCGCCGCTGAAGCCAAGCCAGCAGAAGAAGCGAAAGCTCCTGAAGCAGCCGAAGCTCCAAAGGAAGAAGCGAAATAATTCTGAAGCAAAGAAAGGCGCATCGAAAGGTGCGTCTTTTTGTATCTTGCGTTTTCATAACCATCTCATTAGAATGAGCACATGAGTCAAAACACTACGTGCCACAACTGCAAGAGCCCTTTTGTCATAACTGATCAGGATTTAGCGTTACTGCAAAAGCTTGAAGTTCCTGCGCCAAAATGGTGCCCGCAGTGCCGTTTGATGCGAAGACTTCTTTGGAGAAATGAACGAGCACTCTATCCCAGGAAGTGCGATCTTTGTAAACAAGCTATGATTGCCATGTTCCCCGAAGGAACTCCTTTCCCGGTGTATTGCCAGTCGTGCTGGTACTCAGACAAATGGGATCCTATGGAATTTGGTCGAGATTATGACTTTTCAAAAACATTCTTTGAACAATTCAAAGACCTTCTTCGGGTTGTTCCGCAAATTGGCGTTCAAGTAAATGACTCACCTGGTTCCGAATATGTAAACCAAATAGGTTACTGTAAAAATTGTTACCTCATTATTGCTGCTTCGTATGATGAAGACTGTATGTTTTCATATCGCCTTATGGATTCCAAAAACAGCCTCGATTGCATCTTCACTCGATACGCAGAATATTGTTATGAAACAATTAGCTCAACAAAGGTTGCAAACAGCTCTTTCCTCGAAGACTGCGCAGACTCCTCATTTATTTCATTCTGCTCAGATGTTCGTGGTTCAATGAATTGCTTCATGTCGTCAGGACTTCGAAGCGCGTCCTTCGTTTTTAGAAACAAGCAGCTTACAAAAGAAGCATACGAAAAGGCGATAAAGGAAATAGACCTTGGTTCCCATAAACAGCTTCAATCGCTACGAACTGAGTACAGAAAGTTGATCCAAGATCGTTTGCACAAATATATGAAAGAGAAGAATATTCAAGATTCTAGTGGGAACGGCCTTGT
>CAYMIK010000012.1:0-45596 GCA_964390745.1 uncultured Candidatus Saccharibacteria bacterium | reverse complement strand
TAAGGAGACGGTCGCGGGTTCGATTCCCTCTGTGCCCACCAAAAAACCACCAAGCCAAAATATTGTTATTTTGGTATACTTACGTTACTTCAAACAAGCACAACAATGAAAACTGTATTGATAACCGGGGCAAGTCGAGGTATTGGCAAAGCATTGGCCGAAAGATTTTTGGCTGCCGGATATTATGTTATTGGAACTTCTCGGAGTGGTCGCAACACAGAAGCTCGTGATAATTTTGTTATGTTCAAACTTGAGCTGTCGAGTCCGAAAAGTATTCAAGCGCTCGTAAAACGATTAAAATTACTGAACAAGAAAATCGACATCTTTGTGAATAATGCTGGGTACTGGGACGAAAGAGATGAATCGCTTTTAGTAGATACAGAAGTTTTAAGAGATGTTCTTGATGTGAATCTGCTTGGTCCCATTGAAGTGTGTGAGAAGCTATCATTTTTGTTTGCGAAGGGCTGTCATGTCGTGAATATTTCTTCACGAAGAGGGTCATTTGAGGGCGTGAAGGATGTTTTGTATCCGGCCTATTCTATATCAAAGGCGGCGCTCAATATGTATACGAAAATTTTAGCCGCAAGACTCGGTGACAAATATGTTGTTTCTTCTGTTCATCCGGGCTTTGTTCAAACGGATATGAATGAGGGGCAAGGGGATTTGAGCCCTAAAGAGGCAGCTGACGATATATACAAGCTTGCTACGCGCAAGGTGAAGTCTGGGCAATTTTGGTACAGAGGGAAAAAGTTTCCCTGGTAGATGTCGTCGTGCCTTTTGCAAAACACGACAATCTGCTAAGATCGGATTATATGTTTGATCATGTCCAAATAAAAGTAAAAGACTTAGTCGCCTCCCGCCCTTTTTACGAAGCGGTGCTCGGGACTCTCGATTACCACGTTGTATTTGAAGACGATGGTGTTGTTGGATTTGGCACTAGCGTCCATGACATGTTTGAAATACGCCAAGCCAGTGAAAATGTGCCAATGTCCGTATCAACTCATGTCGCTTTTGTTGCAAAGAGCGAAAAAGCCGTTCACGCTTTTCATAAGACGGCGGTGAAGCTTGGTGCGCAGGATAACGGAGCGCCCAAACTTCGACCAGAGTACGAACCTGGTTATTTTGCAGCTTTTATTGTTGATCCAAATGGTCACAACCTGGAAGCAGTTTTTTTAAAGCCAGGGAGAATATAGCATACACCGAATTTCCTTGGCGCTATAATTCATGTTCGACATACTATTAAACGAGCAAAAAACACGTGGATTTTTGAAAACAAAGAAAGCACAACAGCAAAACCAGAGTCAATCTGGGTGCGTTGGAGCAATGTAGAAAAATGGCCAGAGTATGATGACAGTCTTGAGTGGGCAAAGCTCGAGGGGCCTTTTGAAGTGGGCTCAAAGATTAGCATGCAACCAAAAGGCCTCATGAAGGCAACCGCAAAGTTGGTTGAAGTAAATCCGCAGACATCGTTTACTTCTGAATCAAAAATTCCTTTTGGAGTACTTCGTTTTGCGCACAGCCTTCATATGTTAGGTGACGGAAAAACAGAATTCGTTCATACGGTAACAGTCACAGGCCCTTTTACCTCATTGTTTCGGAAACTTTTTATAAACGAAATGACCAAGCATCTTCCGGAAATGATGCAAAAACTTGCGAAAGTTGCCGAACGAGGCTCTCGTTCGTAACTTCTATTATGCATTCGCTCTCTTTTCGAATGAGGGATGTTTTTGATACAATGCCCCTGTAGTATATGTGAGCTTTGATGTCCGCTTCCAAGAAAGTATCATCGAAATTTGATTTCAAGTCCAAGGAACACAAGAAGGCATACCTTGAGCAGATTATTACATTTTTTCACAATGAACGAGGCGAAGAGATCGGCTATGTAGCTGCCGAGGCAATTTTGGATTTCTTCCTGCACTCATTGGGAGAAGATATATACAAAAAAGGCGTTGAGGATGCAGGCAAAATTCTCCGTGAAGGCTTGGCAAACATCGAGCTGGATCTAAATATTCTTTCTGATTAACATGACAACATCGTCCCAAATTCAACAATATATCGCGAGTCAGCCGGAACCCAAGCAGAGCGACATGCAAAAATTGCATCGAATTATTTTGAAGGCGATGCCAAAGTGCAAGCTTTGGTTCTTGGACGGCAAAAACGATAAAGGAAAAGTTGTTTCCAATCCAAATATTGGATATGGATCATACACCATACAGTACGCGAATGGTTCAACCAAAGAATTTTATACCATTGGCCTGAGTGCGAATACCACGGGAATTTCTTTGTATATTCTTGGCCTGAAAGACAAAACATATCTCGCAAAAACCTACGGAAAAAAGCTTGGCAAGGCGAGCGTGAGTGGATACTGCGTAAAGTTCAAAACTTTGAAGGATCTTGATATTGCCACACTCAAAGCAATGATAGCAGAGAGCACAAAACTCAAAAGATAGTTTCATTGTTGTTCATGAACGAGTGTGCTAACGTAGAGCTAAACAAGCCGAGGCATTATGTCTGGACGAGCATGTGCAATTGATCACGACTTTTATAAACCCATTCAAATTGGAGGCGTAGCATGAATTTTGCACCCGAAACCCATTCGTTTTTGCGTTCTCACCGAATTTCCGTATTGACCGTACTGATGGATGATGGTGCACCACACAGCGCATCGCTTCACTATGCCTGGGACGAAAAGACCGGAAAGTTTATATTTTTCACTCGGTCTCGCACAGTAAAATTTCAAGCACTGAAATCGGGAGCAAAAAAAGCCTCGATGGTTATTGGTTTTAGCGACGAAGAATTTTGCACGGTTCAGATGCGTGGAGAAGCGCGCGCGTGTGATGCTACGGAAGCAAAGCAAGTATACTGCGAAAAATTTCGTCATATCCTCGAGTTTTTACGCGATGCTGATGCCGCTTTTCTTGAATTTGTGCCAGATTGGTACAGGTACACGGACATAAAACAACATCCGGCGATAAAATATTCTTCGGAAGATTAATCAAAAAACATCATGCCGTTTGGCGAGCCAAAACTCAATCAGCAGCCACCGCAGCCTGAACAAGCTGATTCGGCTACCTTGTATAATGTGCCACTTGCCGAAAGGATTGAGAAAGAAATAGCGTCAGTCGAAATTCGTGCCGTCGACAAAGACCAAGAAGGAAGACTGCTTGCGTACCCAGGCGGCCCAACTTCGCATTTGCCCGAACGGTTCTGGAAAATTGCGCGAACTCCAGCGTTTCGGGAATGGTTTGGGGATTGGGAGAATATTCCCGTCGAAAGTTTCACGACATCACATGGATCTGTGTATACCTACGAATCTGATGGGCGAGTGCGTCGTCACAAAACTGCAACAGGGGAGGATTTTCCACCACAAGAACTTACGGCATTCGTACATGTGTCTGACGGAGAAAATGATGCATGGGTGCAGGCAGGAAAAGACGAGCTGCGACTTTACGAAACCCGCCCCGCAGATGGAAAATCACGAAGGGTTGTTGACGCGAAAGCAGTGGAGTATCCCGAAAATCTTGAATTTATGTGGGTTAAAAACGAGAAAGCCGCCAAGCGTACGAGAGCCACGTTGAAGCCAACGCGCGGCTATTCAACATTTGAAATTCTCCACGTGAAGGAGCGTGAGCAAACGTTTATTCGCTCTCACTTTGGTCATGAAGTGGTTGATATGCGTTATGCTGATTCCGATGTCTCAAAAATGCTCAACGAAAATGGAGAGCCCGCGCTACTTCCGACGAGTGATGGAACGTTGTCGTTTGTGAAAATGGCTCATCCATTAGAGATCAAAGGTACGGAAGTGGAAGACTGGGCAAAACTCTCGGGTCTTTCTGGCGATCCGCGTCGGTTTGAAAAATACATTGTTTTCATTCGCGGAAAGGGATATGACGGGCTCGTGAAGGATGGTTTGCCCGTAAGTGATAAGCAAACCGGTCTTGCGAGTCTTAAGCCTTCACAAATTCTTAGTTTCGAGAAGGATCTTGCTTAAAACACACTTTTTCGTTACTATCACCTCATGAAAATCACAACGAACGAACAACTCATTGAAGAAGTTTTGACGCGCGGTGTTGCAGAAGTTATTGATCGAGAAGATCTCAAGAAAAAGCTTCTTTCGGGAAAAAAGCTTCGCATCAAACTCGGCATTGACCCAACGAGCCCGAATCTTCATATTGGGCGCGCGGTGAATCTTTTGAAACTTCGTGACTTTCAGGATCTTGGTCACCAGGTTATTTTCATGATTGGTGACTTCACCGGAATTATTGGTGATACTTCTGATAAGGAGAGTGAGCGTCCAATGCTTGATGCGAAGGTTGTGAAGAAGAATATGAAGGATTACCTCAAGCAAGCTGGAAAAATTCTCGATCTTAAAAAAGTTGAATTTTGTAAAAACTCAAGGTGGCTTAAAAAACTTACGTATGCAGAAATCGGTGAGCAGGCGAATCTTTTCTCTGTCGCCGAATTTATTGCGCGTGAAAATATTCGAAAACGCCTTGACGATGGTAAGCGCGTCTCGCTTCGTGAGATGATTTATCCTCTCATGCAGGGCTACGATAGCGTTGCGCTGAAAGCTGATGTTGAACTTGGTGGAACGGATCAACGATTCAATTTGCTTGCAGGCCGCACTATGCAGCCACACTACGGCCAAACGGCGCAGAATATTGTGATGTCGAATTTGATTCTGGGAACTGATGGTCGCAAGATGAGTTCCAGCTGGGGAAATACCATTAACCTTACCGATGAGCCAGATGATATGTTTGGCAAGGTTATGAGTATTCCAGACGATCTTATTCCTGTGTACTTTGAACACTGTACACGCGTACCGATGGACGAAGTGCGAACAACGATTGAAAAAAGCTCGAATCCACGTGATGCAAAGCTTGTTTTGGCTATGGCCATTACAACGCTGTATCACGGCGAGAAGAAAGCTTCTGCGGCTCGTGAAAAATTCGTTGCAACATTTTCGAACAAAGAAACGCCAACGGATATTCCGCAGATTCACATGAAAAAATCCGAAGCGGGATTGCTCGAAGTTTTGCAGGCCTGTTTTGGAAAAGAAAAAAGCGGCAGTGAACTTCGCCGGTTGATTCAGCAGGGAAGTGTGAAGGTAAATGGCAAAGCGGTTAATAACGCCATGCAGAGTATTTTGCTTTCCGACACGCCTCTGGTTATTAAGGTTGGTAAGCGAAGCTGGTTCTCGGTTGTGAAATAGTCTAACTGCAACGTAATTGACACGAGCAGTGAAAGCTGTTACGTTCTTGGCGTAGGTCAACCAAGCCCTTCAGGGCGTGCACTCAGGGGGAATCCATGCGTCCAAGATCCGCTGCATACCGGTGGGCTGCGAAAGAGTTGGATTACCGATTGACTCGTGCTGCGACGAGGAGCGAGCAAGAACAGCAGAACCGATGGCTTACCACCATCGAAGAGGTGCCGGACGGGTTCGGCATCACGTTCTGTGACGATGCTGCCGCTGCCATCAATGCAGCCGTCCTTCCCGTACCCGATGACCGTAGCAAGATGCGCGTGGGGGTGCGTGAGGGCTTCGAGCTTCGGATTGCCGCATCGACGATCCTGACCAACATCGGATCCAACAAGTGGGCCGGGAGTCAGTTCGTCTTTGAGCTGAGCCCTGAGGGGTTCCTCACGGTTCACGAGCCACGTATCCGGCCGCACTTCCCGGTCGGGCTCGTCACGGTGGCCGGTGGCGCTATTCCAACCAACGAGCCTGTCCATGATCTTGCTGGTCTGCCTTCGGGCAAGCGTCTTGTGCTGCTTCGTCCGCGGCCAGGCCATGTCTTCATGGCCGGTACGAAGCGACTGGAAGCAGGCATCGGCCGAAGCTCGTACGGCTACGGCATCCGCATGATCCGTGAGCAGTGATCGTTCGTGCACGTCCCAGGGGTTAGCTTCGTATCACGAACGAGGTTGACTTTTGGCATCCAAAAATAACCAATTCACCGCAGACTTGACACAAGTCCAATTTTTTGCTATCATCACGGGCCGCCAGAAATATTGGCGCAACAAACCAGAAGAACGCACCCTAAAAACTCGAAAAGACATCTGCTTCCCGAAGCCTCAAACTCGAGGTGATTACCCACATCGTTGGGGGCTTCAGAAGCAAAGGTCGTATTCTTAATACAGAGGCCGTATGAAAGGCTTCATCGAACGCGCTCTCCTTGTAGTCGAGACTATGGTCTTGGGCTACCAAGTCGTAGAGCTTCCGCACCTTCTCGCAGCCATTGCGGGAATAGTCGTAGCGGTGATGGCAACAGTCGTACTTGTTGCTAAACACACCCATATGATGAACTCCGTTCAGTTCGAAGAAGAGCATCATCATGACGCCGCCTCTGATTCGCAAAACGTTCACACACTCAACTGTGCGACGTGCGCGAAAAAGAATCGAGCTCGCTACTTCTGAGGACACTGGACTAGGTAAAGCTAACGCTTTTCCGGTCCTTCCTCTGTTTCAAAATCTGCCAACTGCCCATGAAGGGCATTTTTTATTTTCCTAAAGTTTGTGATATACTGAGCGCAATCATGAAATAAATTATCATGAAAAAAGAAAAACACACCGACATAAAAAAAGTTGATGATGCTTCGCGTGATGCAATGGTGCATCGTGAACATGTTCATGCGGAAAAAAAGCCGCGAAAATTTCTCGTGCCAACAATCATTGTTGTTTGTTTACTCGTTATTGCCGGTGGAGTAGGTGCGTATTTTGGTTTGATTCAAAAACGGCTCGCGCCTGCGGCAAACAATACGCCACAATTTGGCGAAACCAATTCCGAAGGAACGGCCAGGAAACCATATTACAGTCCGTTGTCTGGGCTTGAGACTACCAAAGAACTTTCTATCCGCCGTCCTATTGCTGTGATGTTGGGAAATGACCCTGTAGCGCGGCCACTCTCTGGCCTAAGCAAGGCAGAAATTATTGTTGAAATGCCCGTTCTCATTGACGACATCACGCGCTTGATGCCTATTTACCAGATCAATGATCCAAAAGAAATTGGGGGTATCCGTTCAGCGCGCCACAACTTTATAGATATCGCCAACTCCTTTAATGCCCTGATGGTTCACTGGGGTGGATCGTTTCGGGCACTTTCGTATTTCCAGGATGGAAAAATTGATCACGTTGACGGCATTAATGATGGCGGTGCCTTTTATCGTGTTGCGCGAAAAGCTGCACCATACAATGGGTATTCGACGTTTGATAAAATTCGAACCCAGGCGGAATCAAAAGGCTATGATTTGAGTAAATCTTTTTCTGGATATGAGTTCAAAGACGACGCCGAAGAAGCCGTACGCCCAGCTTCAGGAACATTAGAAATTCCATATCCTGGAAGCGAAGAAGTTTCGTATCAATACGATACCGCAAGCAACACCTACCGACGATTCAACAAGGGTTTGGCGCAAAAAGATGAAATTGATGGCACGGCGCTTGCCGCGAAAAATATTATTGTCATGCGAACAACGTATTCGTCGCTATTGGGAACACAGTATTTGGATGTAAAGGTTACTGGTTCGGGCGATTGCACGCTCTACCAAGATGGGAAGTCACTTCCGTGCACCTGGAAAAAATCTGCCTCAGACCCACATAGTGCACTGACCTTTGTTGATGCCAAAGGAAAACAACTGCCACTTAATCGTGGCCAGACGTGGATTGAAATTGTGAAGACTTCGTACAATGTGACGTGGAAATCGGTGGCAAAAGCAGCGGAAACTACGAAGTAGCTACGCCTTTTCCAGGTGCTGTCCAGTTGGCTTATCTGAGACGATAAGCCCGTGTTTTGATTTCAATTCATCGCGAATTCTGTCTGACTCCGCCCAGTTTTTTGCTGCACGAGCCTTGGCGCGCTCGGAAAGGAGCATTTCGACTTCTGCCGTGAGCGTAACATTGTTTTTCGGAAGGCTTGTGCGGTGAAGTTCTAGTCCAAGTACTTCATCAAAGCTGAAAATAGTAGCCAACTTTTCTTTCATATGCAGATCTGACTTCAAAACTTCTTGTACCAACGCAAAGGCTTCTGGAACATTAAAGTCATTGTCGAGTGCTTCGATAAATTTTGTCTGAAACTCATCGTTGATATTTTTTTCGGTTACCTTGTGTCGGCCAAGTTCTTGTTTCATATGAATAATCTTTTCCACGATGTTTTCTCGAGTTTTTCGCGCAGCTTCTAAGTTCTTCCAGGTAAAATCTTGCTTGGAGCGGTAATGTGCTTGCAGAAACATCGTTCGTAAATCCAACGGATCAAAACCTTTTTCTTTGATTTCTGCCATTGAAAATGCCGTTCCTTCGGACTTCGCCATCTTCTTCCCGTCAACTGTGAGGTGTTCGTAGTGTAGCCAGAAGTCCGCAAGTTTGGTGCCGTTGGCGGCTTCACTTTGAGCAATCTCGTTAGTGTGATGCACGGAAACATGTTCGATGCCACCCATGTGCACATCGATGGTTTTGCCGAGCAGCTTTCGAATCATGGCAGAGCACTCAATGTGCCAACCAGGGAAACCCTCACCGTTCTCAACATCGGGAGAGTGGAAAGGGGACTTCCATGTTTGCAACGCACGCTTGTGAACACCGGTCTTAAAAAACCAGATTGCAAAATCTTGTTGGTGTTTTTTTTCTGGATCAGAAACGTGGCCTGAACCTGCGCCTTCGCGATTTTCTTCGAGCTTTTGTCGATTTAAATCGTTGTAGTGGGGGAACTTTGATACGTCAAAATAAACGGCTTTGGAAGTTTCGTACGCGAAACCTTTTTTCAACAACTCTGAAACCATCTTGATCATCTCTTTCACATACTGTGTTGCGCGTGGTTTTTTGTCGGGTTGTACAATGTTCAAGCCGCGAACGTCGGCTTCAAAAATTTCTATGTATTTTTTTGCAATCTCATCTGGGGTGGTGTTCTCTCGCTTCGCGCCCTTTTCCATTCTGTCTTCACCGGAATCTGCATCGCCCAGGTTGTCACCTGTAAGGTGACCAACATCGGTATAGTTTCGAACAAACGTTACATCGTATCCTAAATAGTGTAACGATCGAACAATAAGATCGGTTTCAACGGCTGCTCGCATGTTCCCGATATGCTGTGTCCAGTACACGGTAGGGCCGCACTGATATAACAAAACCCGATCCTTTTTGATAGGTTGAAATTCTTGTAATTCTCGGCCGAGTGTGTTGTAGATTTTGAGCATGGGCTTATTATAATCGGTTTTTATTCTTCTGTATACTGAGCACAACCGAGGCGCGTTAAACCCGCCTTTCAGAGCACTGAGAGGCGGGTTATCGGCGGCCGGCGACAAGACTGAGGTGGGGGTGCGGCGCACGAGATGTGCGCCCCTGCTTCCTACGAAGTTGTGCGATGCAGATCGCCTTGAGTTCGGCGAGCTCCTGGAGCGTTTCCGCGTATCTCCTTTCGAAGGGGTTGGGCGACAAGACTGATACTTCCCGGTCCCGGTGGAATCCCTGTGCGTCCAGCACAGTTTGTGCCCGTACGATCAGGCGCTCGAGGTCAGCCAGGGCTGCTCCCGAGATGTTCCTGCGTAGTACTTGCATGAGCTCGCTTGTGGCGAGCTCTTCAGGGTACCCTGCTTTCATGGGCTTCCTTTGACGAATGCCCGGCCAAGGTGTATCATAGCAACACAGAGAAAACCGTCAATTGCAGCCAACACTGCAAGAGGTGCTGGAAGAAATCGTGCAGATGCATGAGAGTAGAACCAGTCGGGCAGCCCGTCACAGCGTTAATGAAGTTCAAATCAAGGTGGTACCGCGAAATCCTTCGCCCTTGGGTAGAAGGTTTTTATTTATATTTGAGGATACTATGTTTCGAACGACAACTTTAGGAGAACTAACCAAAAAACACGCTGGTCAAACGGTTACCCTGGCTGGCTGGGTACATTCTCGCCGTGACCACGGTGGAATTATTTTCTTGGACCTTCGAGACCGATATGGTCTCACACAAGTAGCTGTGCACCCCGATGCACAAGAAGCTTTTGCTGTCGCCAATAAAGTGCGAAGCGAATTTGTTGTCCAGGTTGAAGGCGAAGTGGCTGCGCGCCCGGAAACGATGGTTAACAAAAAACTCGCCACGGGCGAGATTGAAGTGATTGCAAAATCATTCAAGATTTTGTCTTCCTCAAAAACACCGCCATTCGAAATTTCTGATTTCTCCGACAAGGTGGGGGAGGAAGTTCGTTTGGAATATCGATACTTGGATTTGCGTCGTGAAAAAATGAAGCGAAACATGGAACTTCGTTCTGCCACGATTCAGCATATTCGTGAATTCATGACCAAAAAAAACTTTTTGGAAATTGAAACGCCTATTCTTGCCAAAGGAACGCCAGAAGGCGCCCGAGAATTCTTGGTTCCAAGCCGTTTGCATGAAGGTGAGTTTTACGTTTTGCCACAGTCACCACAGCAGTTTAAGCAGCTCCTCATGGTTTCGGGCTTAGACCGTTATTTCCAAATCGCACGATGCTTTAGAGACGAAGACCAACGAGGGGACAGACAACCAGAATTTACACAGCTAGATATGGAAATGTCGTTTGTAGAGCAAGAAGATGTGATGGCAATTACCGAAGAGCTCATGATTGATCTTGCAAAAGAATTTGCAGGGGACAGAGAGCTCTTGAAAAAGCCCTTCCCTCGCCTCACCTATCGAGAAGCAATGGACACGTACGGCGTTGATAAGCCTGATTTACGATACGATTTGCCGATCGTAGAAGTTACTGACATTTTTAAGAACACCGAATTTAAGGTTTTCAAAAAAGTGGTTGGGGACGGGGGAGTCATAAAAGCGTTGTCAGTCCCCCACGGCTTGGAATTATCGCGCAAAGAAATAGATGAGTATACAAAAATGGTGCAAGCGATGGGATTGGGCGGACTCGCCTACATTCAGGTAGATAAAAATGAGATGCGCTCCCCCATTTTGAAATTTATGTCTGAAGCTGAGGTTTCGGGTTTGATTTCTGCCGTTGGCGCGCACCCAGGGGACTTGGTCTTCTTTGCCGCTGATGAATGGAAGCTCGCCGTTGAGGCTTTGGGAGTCATTCGTATCGAAGTTGCCAAGCGCTTTAAGCTGATTGATGAGACCAAATTGGCATTTTTGTGGGTAACCGATTTCCCAATGTTTGAAAAAGGTGAAATCGATACCAAGGTACAGGCAGTGCACCATCCGTTTACTGCGCCGCTCGATGAAGACTTGGCGATGATGGACACTGAACCTTTCAAGATGCGTGCAAAAGCCTACGATATTGTATTGAACGGCTACGAAGTTGGTGGTGGCTCAATTCGAATCCATGACGCTGGGTTGCAGCACAAGGTATTTGAGAAGCTGGGCTTGTCCGAAGAAGAAATCCAGGGCCGTTTTGGCCATATTTTGAAGGCCTTTAGCTACGGCGTGCCGCCACATGGTGGTATTGCTCCTGGGCTTGATCGCCTCATTATGATCTTTGCCGGTGAGCCAAACATCCGTGAAGTTATGGCGTTTCCAAAGACGCAATCTGCCGAAGACCTCATGATGGGTTCGCCTTCGTCACTTCCAGAAAAGCGACTGAAAGAAGCGCATATCAGGTTGGATGTTCAGAAGAAAAAATAATAATTGCCCCGCTTATCTGACCGTTCGTAAAATAAATAGGAGTCTCAATGGATATATTCATTCCTTGGCCACCATTCATAATGCTTCTCGTCGTCTCGTTTTTCTCGATATATTTAGGACTGAAATTATGTCGAGTTGAAAAACCTGCAATACTCAAGGTGGTCTTATGCGCGCTTATTCCGTGGGTTCTTGCTGTTGCCGTAGTCTGGCTGGTTCAAGCATTTTCATCTCAGGCTGGAGGTGCGCCGTATCAGATGATGATGGCAATATATACCATCATCGGTTATTTTGTTGTTCAATTTCTCCTTATGCTAAAACTCTTTTCGCTGGGATTTAAACGTACACTGCTTGTATTTGGCGTCTCTTTCGCGTGCTTCATCGCCTTTGCCCTGCTTTGGATTATATATATTCGTGTTACCGATTAATTTAAAGGTTTTTATGGCTCTCCCAAAGAAGTTCGAATCATTCTTGAAAGACAAAAAAATCAAGTTTGATATCGTAAATCATAAAGTTGTGTATACTGCCTACGACTTAGCCGCAACGCTGCATGTTGAGCCAAAGACTATCGCAAAATCTTTATTGATTGGTGCTGATCGCGAATTGGTTTTGGCGCTGGTTCCTGGAAACATGAACCTTGATTTGGCCAAGCTAAAGAAGGTTGTAGTAGCTGCGTGGAAAAAGGCTGGGATTAAAGCCCCAAAGAAGGTGGATTTGGCTTCGGAAAAGATGATTCAGAAAAAGATCACAAAGAAAACCGGCGCGCTGATTCCTTTTGGTTCGTACTACAAATTGCAAACGTTTTGTGATTCGAAGTTGTTGAAAGAAAAGAAATTGCTTTTGAACACTGAGAGTTTTGTTGAGTCTTTGCAGATGACCGGCTCGAACTACAAAAAAGCAGAGAATCCAGTTGTTGGAAGCTTCTCGAAAGCGAAGAAGTTGCCGAAGATAAAGAAGAAGTCAAAGTAATGCTCGGAGTGCATAAGGAAAAAGTAAAAATTGTTGCTCACGACCCAAGGTGGGCGAAATTGTTTGACGCTGAGGCAAGGAAGATTCGAAAAACCTTAAAGAAAAATGCCCTGGCCGTCGAACATGTAGGCTCAACGGCAATAAAGGGCCTCTCGGCAAAACCTATTTTGGATCTGTTGGTTGTTGTGCCAACGTTAACAGGTTGGGAAAAGTATAAATCTCGATTGAAAAAGATCGGCTATACATTTCGGATTGACCATCGAAAGGATCGCGGAAGTATACTTTTTACCAAAGGACCGGAACACAAGCGAACACATCATTTGAAACTTGTTACGAAGCGCTCAAGTGCCTTCAAAAATAGCGTTTTCTTTCGCGACTACCTCATGTCTCACCCAAAGGTGGCCAGAGAGTACGAAAAACTCAAAAAAGATCTCGTCGAAAAATTCGCGGATAAACGAGAGCTTTATACTCAAGCCAAGACGGATTTCGTGAAAAAGATCTTGAGGAGGATAAAATAATGAATTCGCAAAAGCAATTTCATTTCCCATCAGAGAATATAGCCACCCTCGCAGAGCTGCAGGAATTTGTTTCCGGAATTTCTGATATACCAAAAAACGCAAGATTAGCCGTGGGATCTCTTATTTTTGACAATGATCGAGTAATTCTTATCGAGCGCGGAGCTACAGCGCGTGATGCGCAAGGCGAGTTGGAAGGTGTCGGTGGCGGCATTGATCAGGGCGAGACGGATCTTGTGCAGGCACTCCGTCGTGAAATTTCCGAAGAAATCGGCGTAAATGTTGCTGTTGATGCGCTTCTCACAGTCATGACGCTTCCAGGCAGTGAACCAGGAAAATTCTGGGTAGTCCCCATCTACTTATGCCGCCTGGAAAAAGGTGAGCCAAAAATCATGGAACCTGAAAAGATTGCCAAGATACATGTACTGAGAATCTCGGAAATCCCAATGGATCGTCTAAGCCGGTTCCAGAAAGTTACGATACGGGCATACAAAGAAAAGTTTGGTAATAGGCCGTACCACCAGGCATAGAGGTATGCACAAGCAGGCATTGCAAAAATGCCCCATTTGTGTTAGAATTTTCGCATCAAACTAAGCGTAAAATTCGTGACTTCAGCTCCAGAACAATACGTTGTTGAACTTGAAGGTTTTCAAGGTCCGTTGGATCTTTTGTTAAACCTCATCGAGGCAGAAGAGCTCGATATTACTCAAGTTAGCCTCGCAAAAGTCACGAATGAATATCTCGAATCCATAGAAGGCATGCAGGAGCACAATCCGGATGCTATTGTTGATTTTCTTGTGGTCGCTTCGCAGCTCATGGTTATCAAGTCAAAAGCGCTCTTGCCATTGCTTGTGCTGGACGACGAAGAAGAACTTGATGCTCGTGAGCTCGAATTCCGCCTGAAACAACTTAAGCTTTTCCGCGATTACTCCTTGAACCTGGAAAAGGCTTTGGCGCGCAAGCATATTTTGTTTGGACAGCGTTTTGTTCCGCCAAAGCATGCACATTTCTTGCCAGCAGAAAACATATACCTTGAAGCCTTGCAGCAAGCCCTGCAAGAAGTGCTGCATCAACTTCCAAAAGAAGAATTCTTGGACGAAGAAGTCATCCAAGCCGGAATGTCCACCAAAGAAAAAATGGGACATATTCGCAAGAATCTTGAAAAGCTCACGAAAATCAAGTTCCAAGACATGGTTATGGACAAAGCTTCGAAAATGGAAGTGGTTATTACGTTTTTAGCGATGCTCGAACTTCTGAAGCAAAGAATTATCTCCGTAGACCAGAGTGAGCACTTTGGTGAAATAACATTAACTCCGGTGGGCACACATGAATAGCATGAATGAATCTCTCGATGTCGTTTTGGAAGGTCTGCTCTTTTCTTTTGGAACCGAGTCATCTGTTTCGCGCCTGGCAAAAATCGTGGACAAAGACAAAAAAGAAGTGACTGAAGCTTTGCAAAAATTGAAAACATTTTACGAAACTTCTGGACGTGGCATAACCCTCATGATCCAGGAAGATAAAGTACAGATGGTCACGTCACCCCGTGTTGCAGATGTCGTGACGGCATTTCAAAAATCAGAGCTTGAAGGCCCACTTTCGCGTGCAGCACTTGAAACCCTTTCGGTCATTGCCTACAAGGGACCAATCAGCAAGCCGGAAATCGATACTATTCGTGGAGTGAACTCCGGACTTATGCTTCGCTCACTACTCATTCGTGGCCTTGTTGATAGAAAGAAATCCGAAACAGATGCCAGAACCTTTACCTATTCCATAAGCTTTGATCTTCTTCGCCATTTGGGTGTGACCAGTCAACAGGAAATCCCTGGCTACAAAGATTTCTCAGAAAACAAAGTGCTTGAAAAGCTTGCTGAAGGGGCACGAGCGGCAGAAGAAGCTTTGGAGAAAAAAGCCGAAGTTGTTGCGGAAATTAAGGAATCAGATGAAGCCGTGGATGATATTGATTCCGCACACAATGAAGAAACTGAAGTCAAAAACAGCGAGTCCTCTGAAGCATCAACAAATGGAGATCAAGCATAATGCTCGCAACTGTTTTTACCATCGCACTGGCACTCGCAACGCGGCTGAATGTAGCAGCCCCTGTGCAGTCATGGCTTGAAACAAAGGCGGAAGATCATGGAGCGCACCTTGCTTCAACTGCTACGGTTGCAGAAGCAGGTGGCGCAGCTTTTTCGCCACTCCAGCAAAGCACGAGCCTTCTTCCACATCTTCCTGGCGGTGATGCGCCAAGCGATCCGAGTATCTCTGCAAAGAATGTGTATGCTTTTGATCGAGCAACGGGCAAAGTGTTGTATCAAAAAGATGCACACAAACAGGTGGCGATGGCAAGTATCACCAAGGTCATGACCGCCGTTGTTGTTTTAGACCAAGAACCAAACCTTGATAAACAGGTGAAGATTACGAGTGATGCCATTCGAGTTGAAGGTTCCAACATGTCGCTGCTTCCCGGTGAAGTGCTAACAGTTCGCGAACTGCTCTACGGGCTCATGGTAAATTCTGCCAATGATGCAGCGCAGGTTCTGGCGAAAGAAGTAGGTGGCGGAAGTATTTCGAATTTCGTGCGACTTATGAACCAAAAAGCTGACGAACTTGGTCTTGAAAATTCACACTACCAAAACTCCACTGGTCTTGATCAGGAAGGTCACTACTCGAGTGCCTACGATATTGCACAGCTCGCAGATTATGCGTTTGATAAACCAGAACTGAGCCAGATGGTCTCCACAAAAACTATGACCGTTGTTTCACACGACTATACGCACACTCGTCATTACCTTGAAAACACTGACAAACTTTTGGCAGGTGTTGAGGGAGTCTATGCTGGTAAAACAGGTTTCACTGACAACGCAGGTTTGTGTCTTGTCTCGGCCGCTCGAAGCAATGGTCACGATGTTATCAATGTCGTTTTAGGTTCAGAAGATCGCGGTGGTGACACACAAAAATTATTAGCTTGGGAGTTTGCGCACTATGTTTGGAAATAATCCAGAAGCCCTTCGTCCATATCTCGAAATTCTCCTTACGGGTTTTGTGACATTTGTTATTGCGATGGTTTTGACGCCTGCATGGACGAATATTTTGTATAAGTACAAACTGGGTAAACAGATTCGTGAAGGCAACACTCCTATCTTTACCAAGATGCACAAAGACAAAAAAGGAACGCCCACCATGGGTGGCGTGCTTATTTGGGGAAGCGTCTTGATTGTTGCCGTGCTTGGCCTTGCTCTCGCGAAACTTTTTCCTGGAAGTGCTTTTCTGCACGGATTTAATTTTCTTACTCGAAGTCAAACCTGGCTCCCGTTGTTTGCTCTGATCGCTGCAGCGCTGATTGGCTTGGTTGATGACTACATGAACATCAAAAAGATTGGGCCTTTGGGCGGCGGGCTTCGAATGCGCCACAGAATTATTTTGTATCTTTTGGTTGCCGCTATCGGAGCGCTGTGGTTTTACTTCAAGCTCAACTGGGACGTGATTCATGTTCCAGGAATTGGTGATTTTAGCCTCGGTATTTGGTACATTCCGTTCTTTATTCTCGTAATTGTCGCAACGAGCCATTCAACCAATATTACCGATGGTCTCGATGGACTCGCTGGTGGTGTACTCCTTGCCGCATTTGGTGTCTTTGGAGTTATTGCCTTTGTTCAGCATCACGTTGATTTGGCAGCGTTGTGTGCCGCTATCATTGGTGCGCTCCTCGCTTTTTTGTGGTTCAACATTCACCCAGCGCGATTCTTTATGGGAGATACGGGGTCCATGGCACTTGGCACTACATTGGGCATTGTCGCGATGCTTACCAACTCCGCGCTCGTTTTGCCCGTTGTTGGCTTTGTCTTTGTGCTAGAATCGGGCTCGGTGCTCATTCAGGTTGTTTCGAAAAAAGTATTTGGCCGAAAGGTCTTCTTGAGTACGCCGCTCCATCACCATTTTGAAGCAAAGGGTTGGCCCGAGACGAAGGTGACGATGCGATTTTGGATTATAGCCGCAGTCTGTGGTGTGCTCGGATTAATAGTAGGACTTATCGGGAGGGGAAACTCATGATAGGAATTTTTGACTCGGGTGTTGGCGGGCTCTCCGTTTACCAATCTATTGCAGAAAAATTACCCAATGCACCCATGTGGTACGTTTCCGATAACGGTAACGCACCGTATGGCACCAAGAGCGAACGTGAAATTCGCGATCGATCTTTTCAGATCACGCGATTCCTTCGCAAAAAAGGAGCAAAAATCATTGTTGTTGCGTGCAACACAGCAACTACAGCCGCTATTGATTATCTTCGCGATGTTTTTCCTGATACAAAATTTATTGGTACGGAACCGCCCATTAAAACGGCAACCGAGCTGAACGCAGAGCATCGCATCTTGGTGCTTACAACCGAAGCCACGGCTCGTAGCCCACGCATTGCAACACTTATCGCACGCACAACCATTAGAACTAAGAACGATGTTCGCATTGTTGCTGCGCCAGAATTTGTTGATCTTGTTGAGCAGTTGAAGCTGTGGGATATTGATGCCGAACTTGTCGCACGAGATATTCTTGGTCCGCAAATCGACAACTTCCGCCCCAACAGCGTTGTTATTGGTTGCACGCACTTTTCTTTCCTTGCACCACTCATCCAACGTGTAATGGGAACATACATTCCTATCTTTGACGTTCGCGAAGGTGTCGCGAACCAAACAAAGAAGCTGTACGAAGAACTTCCCGCGGAAGACAAAAAAGTAAAAGGCAGCACGATGTTCTATACAACAGGAAACCGCGGCAACCTGAAGCGATTTTTGGCGGCAGCACTTTCCATCGAATCAGAGGTTTATGAAGTTTAAAGGGGGAATATGAAGTTTGATGTTATTATCACCAATGCGACAGTTATAGATGGAACGGGTAAAGACTCGTATCATTCGGATATTGGCATTACCGAAGACAAGATTACGGCGCTCCAGAATCTTTCGGGTCACAAGGCGCTTACGATTATTGATGCAAAAAATCAGGTTGTTGCGCCAGGCTTCATAGATATTTTGAGCCATGCCGATAACTACTGGTCACTTTTTGATTACCCAGAAGCAGAGAGTTTTATTAGTCAGGGAATAACAACCGTTATTGGTGGAAATTGTGGCTCTTCTTTGGCTCCCGTTGTCACCAAAGACTCGCTTCTCTCTATACAGAAGTGGACCGATGCTCGCCGAACCTCCGTACAGTGGGCAAGTTTTTCGGAATTTTTGCGCTTCCTTGATCAGGTTTCGCTTCCGGTGAACTTTGGAAGCTTGGTGGGCCATAGCACACTCCGAAGAAGCTTTTTGGGCGATGAAGTGCGTGGTTTAAAACCAAGCGAACTTGAAAGTCTTCTTGAAACACTTGAACGAGCTCTTCGCGAAGGTGCTTTTGGTCTTTCAACGGGCCTTGGGTACGCACATGAAGAATTTGCACCACAAGAAGAAATTGAATCGTTTGCGCGTGTCGTTCAGGCGCACGATGCGTTGTATTCAACACACATTCGCAACGAAGGCGCGAATCTTTTGAAGTCTGTAGAGGAAGCACTGAAACTTGCAAAAAGCGTTGATGTTCGTGTGGAAATTGCTCACATGAAAGCCAAAGGGAAGCCAAACTATCAAACGATTGATGAAGTCATTATTCGTATTCAGGAAGCTATTGAACGCGGCAATGACATAGGTTTCAACTTGTACCCGTACAGCACGACACTCTCGGTTCTGTATCCGTATCTACCATCGTGGTCATATGAAGGTGGCATGAAGCACCTGCTTGAGAATCTTCGTGGCAAGGTCACACGAAAACGAATTATTTCTGAAATGCAGAAAGGTATTATCAACTTTGCCAGACTTACCGTTGCAAAGGCGGATGGACTTTCGAATGTTATTGGAAAAAATTTCGAACAAATTTCGGAAGCCCAAGAGACTTCCGTGGAAGAAGCAGTGCTGGATGTTATTGAGTCAGCACGAGGACGCTTGTTGGTGTTTGACCCAAGCCTAAGCCCAGAAGTTGTTCAGCGATTATTGTTCCACCATGCAGCCTCTGTTGCGACGGACGACGGATACTACGATACAGATAAAATTGTGGGAAAGAACGAGTTGGTGCATCCACGCGCGTATGGAACATTTCCTAAGTTTCTTGAACTTGTTCGTTTGACGAAGGCAATCTCGCTGGAAGATGCTATCTTTAAACTCACGGGACGCGTTGCAACCAGACTTCGACTCAGAAACAGAGGAACACTTGAGAAAGGCAAGGCGGCAGACGTCGTCATCTTTGATCCAGAAACAGTGGGGAGCGATGCAGATTTTGAGGCTCCATTCGTAAAAGCAAAAGGTATACAAACCGTGAT
This sequence comes from uncultured Candidatus Saccharibacteria bacterium, assembly GCA_964390745.1. GTDB lineage: Bacteria > Patescibacteriota > JAUYIX01 > CAYMIK01 > CAYMIK01 > CAYMIK01. The sequence continues at coordinate 26,193 of CAYMIK010000012.1, read as the reverse complement.
AATCAACGGAAAGGTCGCATATCAACATAATGAACTTACGCACGCAGGGAGTGGGCGAGCGCTACGATTTGGTGCAAGCTAATGGTTCTTACTCGCGGGATTACCTTTCCACATATCAAGTGCGCGTTTTCAACCCTGAATGATGCTGGGCTTATCTATATAAACGGTGAGCCGTTTGATGATGTTTCCAAAAAATGGAAAGAATATTTTGAATCGGTGAAAATTCCTGCTCGCTCGGTGCATTTCATGAAGCAGGTTCATGGTGATCAATTTGCGGAAGTTGATGGCACGGAACCGACGGTAATAATTAACGATGTTGACGCGCTTATTACTCGAACAAAAGGTGTCTTTGTTGGGGCTAAGGCCGCCGATTGCTTATTGGCTCTGGTGTTTGACCCGGTTCTTGGCGTTGTTGCTTCGGTCCACTCGGGATGGCGGGGCACATCGGTTACGATTCTGAAAAAAGTTGTGACGCGTCTTCTTGAAACTGGAAGCAAAAAAGAAAATATTCATGTTGTGTTATCGCCTGGCATCAATGATTGTTGCTATGATGTTACGGGTGCCAACGATGGACGCATTGAAACGTTTGAAAAACTTTTTGGCGATCGAGGTGTGACCAAAAGGGGAGACCGAGTATTTTTGAATATTCGTGGTGCCAATCTGCTCACGCTCGAGCAACTCGGCATTCCAAAATCAAATATCGTGAATTTTGATGAATGCACCATCTCGGGTGTTTTGAATCTACCTTCACATTATAAAAATCAAACAAAAGAACGCTTTGTCGGCGCAATAGGAATGATATGAACACATACAAAGGGAAAAAGGTTCTTATTTGGGGCTTAGGTCTGCATGGTGGCGGAGTGGGGAGCGCGGAATATTTTGCGAAGGCTGGCTCGCAGGTCGTTGTCACTGATCTAAAAACCGAGGAGATTCTAAAAAAATCTGTTCAAAAACTGAAAAAGTACAAAAATATTTCTTTTGTTTTGGGTGAGCATCGAAAACAAGATTTTATGTCGAGCGACATTATTGTTGTTGGCCCAGGAGTTCCAAGTACGGCACCGCTCATGAAGGTGGCAAAGAAATCTGGCGCACGACTTGTGACCGATGTAGAAATATTCTTTGAAAATTGTAATGTACCTATTTTCGCGGTTACAGGAACTAAAGGCAAAACAACTACCACGATGCTGCTGTATGAGATGATGCAAAAGAAGTGGCGAACACGTCTTGGTGGCAATGTTCGCGTATCTATGCTTGAAACACTTTTGAAGTTGCAACCAAAGGAACGAGTTGTTTTGGAGCTTTCGAGTTTTCAGCTTGAATCGCTACACAAAATAAAACAGAGTCCACATGGTTCCATTGTGACGAATCTTTCTCCTGACCACATGGATCGATATAAGTCGTTGGATGAGTACTATCGTGCAAAATTCTCTATTTTTCAGTATCAAAAGAAAGATGACTTTGTTGTGCTGAACTACGACGTCCCCGCTTTACGAAAAGCTGCCCGTGGTCTTTACACGCAGGTCTACTGGTTTTCGCTGAAAAATTCGGTGCCAAATGGACTGTGTATTGAAGATGGCTATGTTGTTTCGAAGCAGGGGAATGAAACAAAAAAGCTCTTCGCTGTTTCTCTTGTTCCTTTGCAGGGCGTGCACAATGTCGCCAATGTTTTGGCGGCAACGCAGCTCGCGCTTCTTGCTGGCATCTCGCTCAAAAAAATTATTGAGGCCGTAAAAGAGTTCACGGGTGTTGATGGCCGAATGCAAAAGGTTCGTGTTTTTAACAAGCGAACGTTTATCAACGACACAACGGCCACGGTCCCTATTTCTACTATTGTGGCACTGAATTCTTTCTCGGAGAAGCTGGTGCTTATTTGTGGCGGAAGTGAAAAGTTCCTTTCTTTCAAAGAACTCGTGAAGACGTTCCCAAAACATGTTCGTTCGCTTGTCCTTATGGATGATAAGGCCTCGTATCGAATACTTTCAGAGATGAAGAAGTGTAAGGTTGATGTGCCCTATGTTTTTGCTTCGTCCATGAAGGAAGCCGTGAAGCTCGCTTACAAAGAAAGTGAGCCTGGGGAAACGATTTTGCTTTCACCTGCATGCGCAAGTTTTGGCCTCTTTAAGAATGAGTTCGACCGTGGAGACCAGTTCATCGAGTTTGTGAATCAACTGAAGTAAACGTGCATTTTTTCGGCTTGGGAAACATTGAATTTATAAGCCATTTATTATATAATTTTGGTATCAACAAACAAAAATAAACCGTATGCAAAGAAGTGAACTGAAAAAAACAGGGGGGCATCGTCCAGACTACTTTTTGCTATTGGTGGTTTTGTTTTTGCTCGGTTTTGGGCTTATCATGGTGCTTTCCGCATCAACGGTGGATTCTCGAGAGAACTTTGGCAATGACTACACGTACTTTTTTCACCAGTTGCTCTACGGAGGCCTGACGGGGATCGTAGCTTTCTTTATCTTTTCCAGAATTGATTATCACTTCTATCGAAAACTCGCACTTCCTTTTTTTATTGTTGCTGTGGGCTTGTTGATTGGCGTGCTTATCGAAGGAAATATCGTAAAAGGTGCACAACGATGGATTGCCATCGGACCGATTGTTTTTCAGCCAACCGAAGTAGTGAAAATGGCTGTTATCCTGTATTTTGCTGCATGGTTTTCAAAAATTGGCGGTGACATCAAAACCTGGAAGCGTGGATTTTTGCCGTTTGTGGCTATTTTGGTGATGTTGTGCGGTCTCATTATCATGCAGCCAGACCTTGGTTCGCTTTTGGTGGTTGCGGTGATTTCTCTTGCGATGTTTTTCATTGCTGGTGCGCCGTGGATTCATATGGTAACCATCGGCGTTACCGGCGTTGCTGGTATCGCGTATCTTATTAAAACGGCCGAATACCGCGTGGCACGACTTACGGTGTTTCTTGATCCAAGCTTGGACCCAAAAGGCGCTGGGTACCAAATTAACCAGGCACTTCTTGCTATCGGAAGCGGCGGAATTTTTGGGCTTGGGCTTGGGCAAAGTATTCAAAAGCACAACTACCTTCCAGAAACAAACACCGACTCCATCTTTGCTATCATCGCCGAAGAGCTTGGGCTCTTTCGTTCTTTGCTGCTTGTGGCGCTTTTCCTTGCCTTGGCTATTCGTGGATTTCAAATCGCAAAAAATGCTCCCGACGAGTTTGGCCGCCTGCTTGCTGCTGGAATTACTACCTGGATTGCATTTCAGGCATTTATAAATATTGGTGCTATTTTAGGAATCTTGCCGCTCACGGGTGTTCCGCTTCCATTCGTGAGCTACGGAAGCTCCGCGCTTATTGTTTCGCTGGCAGCAAGCGGCATTCTCTTGAATATTTCAAGGCAAACACGTGGCAAAGAGGCTCGTGCGTCACGTGTCCCACTTCATCCCGTAGTTAAAAAGGTATAGTTATGCGCGTACTTATCACTGGCGGAGGAACGGCAGGTCACATCATGCCTGCAGTAGAGGTTGCGAAAGCTCTCAAGGCAAAAGTTCCAGATGCAGAATTTTTGTGGGTGGGCTCAACCACCGGAATGGAAAAAGATCTCGTGCCAAAATATGGTTTTGAGTTTACTTCCGTTTCAACGGGGAAAGTCCGACGATACTTTTCGTTTAAAAATATTTCCGATATGGCAAAGATTCCGGGAGGTATTTTACAGGCTGGCAATGTTATTTCTCGATTCAAACCCCAAGTAGTTTTTAGCAAAGGGGGATTTGTGAGTATCCCAGCCGTTATTGCTGCCTGGATGCAAAATATACCCGTGCTTGCTCATGAATCGGATATTGTTCCTGGATTGGCGAACACGCGTCTCGCGTGGTATGCCACGAAAATTGCATTATCGTTTCCTGACAGAAATCATTACTTCGATGAAAAGAAAACTTTTGTCAGTGGAATTCCTGTTCGACAAGATATCTATCACGGAAAGAGGGAGCGCGCACTTGAGATCTGTAAGTTTAAAGAAGATAGGCCAATCATTGTTGTCACGGGAGGAAGCCAGGGTTCTGTGCGCGTCAACGAAGCCGTCTTGGAAATATTGCCACAGCTTCTTACGAAATTTAATGTTATCCACATCGCAGGTGACCTGAACTACGGAGAACTTGAGGAGCGTACCAAGAATTTTGTTGAAGAAGGATCGTATCGCTTGTTTGGTTTCGTTGGTGATGAAATGCCTCATTTCTTGGCAGCAGCCGAGATGGTCATTGCTCGTGCAGGCGCAACCAGCACCTTTGAGCTTATTGCACTCAAGAAAAAAATGTTATTGATCCCGCTTGCTGAATCCGCCAATAATCATCAGCACGAAAATGCTCAGTATTTTGCAGAAGCCGGTGTGGCAAAGGTGCTTTTGGAAAAAAATCTTGAACCACACATCTTGTACAAGAATGTTATGGAACTGCTGTATGATGTAAAAGAAGAAGATATTGCGGCGGCATGCGAAGAGCTGGTGCATGAAGATGCGGCTGCGGTTATGGCAGACTGGCTGATCAAACTTTCGTACTATGGAAAAAATAGGCTGGAATCATGAAGATGAAGGTAAAAAAGACCATAAAATCTCAGGGCTTGAAAAACTCGAAGCCGAAGAAGATTTATTTTATTGGTATTACGGGAACAGCGATAAGCGGTCTCGCGATTTTGGCAAAAGCACAAGGATACGAAGTAAATGGTTCTGATGTTGACGAGGTATTTGTCACCAATAAAGTCCTCAAGCAAAACGGCATTACATTTTTCCTCGGTTTTGATGCACGGCACATTGTGGATTGGCAGCCAGACCTGGTTGTGATTGGTGCTTCATGGGGCAAGGAGAACGTGGAGGTCGCTGAAGTTTTGAAAGAAAAGATACCAACAAGAACGCATTCAGAGTTCATGCATGATTTAGGAATTGGCAAGAAAACGATTGCTGTCTGTGGAACGCACGGAAAAACAACTACGACATCGCTTGCGGCATATCTGATGCGTGCAGCCGAGCTTGACCCATCGTTCTTGATTGGAGCCGGGGCATCGCCGGAGCTTGGAACCAACGCGCATGAAGGAACATCGAAGTATTTTGTGGTTGAAGCGGATGAGTACAAAAAAAGCCGAACAGAAAATGTTCCCAAGTTTATGGACCTCGACCCAGAATATGTTTTGCTCACGAGTATCGAGCTTGACCACACCGATTTTTTCAAATCGATCGAGTCGATGAAAAGTTCTTTCAGAAAGTTTTTGCAAAAAAAATCGATCAAAAAAGTTTTTACCCTTTCTGATGACAAGAATATTCAGGATGTCACCAAGGGTTTGAAGAATATTGTTCGGGTGGGCCGTTCACCGGAATCAGATTATAGTATCGAAGACGTTCAGGAACTTGTGAGTGATACAAAGTTTACGCTTCGGAAGGGAACACGTACGAGTGATTTTTCGCTTCTGCTTCCAGGTATTTTCAGTGTAACAAATACTTCGCTTGTCTTGGCGTTGCTTGATGAAATTGGTGTGCCATTTGCGCAAATCACCAAAGAACTGGCACAATTTAGGGGAGCCCTTCGAAGATTCCAGATCACAAAGCAGGGTTCGCTCACGGTTGTTGATGACTATGCGCATCACCCAACGGCCTGCAAGCTCACGCTGGAGGCGGCACGAAAGAGATTTCCGAACAAAAGAATCATTTGTGTCTTCCAGCCACATCAAGTAACAAGAACAAAGTACTTTAAGAATGAATTCGCGAAGGCATTCGGTGCGTGCGATGAGGTTATCTTCGCCGATATCTTTGCCTCGGCCCGTGAAAACGCAAAAGGCTACACTTCACAGGATCTCGCAAAACTTGCAAGTAAGTATCAAAAGAATGTGAGTGCGGGTGGGTCCTTGAAGGCGATTGGCGCAAAACTTTCACGCCGAAAACTCGGCGCCAACAATGTGCTTATCACCATGGGCGCCGGAGATGTGTACAAACTCGTCGATTATATAAAATAATTTCAGGAGTTTTATGGATATTCGAATTATCACAAAGAATACTTCGTTGACCGAATCACTGGATTCGTATATTCGTGAAAAGGTCCAAGTTTTTGAGCGACACTTTAATAACATCACGCGTATCGAAGTGGAGTTAGAGGTTTTCAAGAACAAGCATCACGGACACGACATGAGCCGAGCCGAAGTGATTGTTCATATTCCTGGACGCATGGTTCGTGCGGATGAGCAGGGTGGGGAAATGCATGAAGCATTTGACCTGGTTGTACCAAAAATTGATAAGCAGTTAGAAAAGTACAAGGCAAAACTTCGAAAAAGAGACCGAGGATTTTTGGCAAAAATGGGAACGGTTTTTTCGCCGCTTTTCAATAGGTCCAACAGCAGCAAAGCAAGTGGTGACATTGCGGATGACGAAGGAGACTATGAAGAATAAAAAGCGATTACTGCTTTTTATTTCACTTGCAACACTTCTGGTTGTTTCTGGCTGCGGCAAAACGGTTCCACTTGATGCCGCAAAGGTTCTTTCTGATACCGCGACGTACAAGGACGGTGCAAAGATCGGCATAAGCATCGATCATTCGACGTGGTGCGCAGAAGTGGTGCGAAGCTCGGAGGCGGAAAAAACGGGTCTTTCTGGGCGCGAAGGTCTTACCAAAGGCACCGGAATGGTTTTTTTGTTTGATACGGCAAGCTATACAAGTTTTTGGATGAAAGACATGAAATTCGATCTCGATATTTTGTGGATTCAGGACCATCAAGTGGTGGATGTTTCGCGTAATGTAGTGCACCCACAGGGCGTTGTTGACGATGCCTCTTTGCCACGCTATACTCCAAAAACACCGGCAAATTTCGTGCTTGAGGTAGGAGCTGGCGAAGCACAAGAAATCCGCGTAGGTGATTATGTAAATTACAATGCATCATGCGACGAAACCCCATCCTCGTAGCAAACATATTTTTGTGGCACCATAATTCGCTTCTCCTTTTGAAGCGGTCACCGGCCCATACCTTCGGCAACCGAAGTTTTTGGAACTGCCCTGGAGGCACCATAGAGTTTGGTGAAGATGCTAAAACTGCCATCACTCGTGAAGTGATGGAAGAAACCGGCATACGACCAAGGGTACAGCGGCTTGTTACCATGTGGGCGGATACCTTTCCAACGGGTGTGCAAATTATTGTCTACTCATTTGTGGGTGTCGCAGAAAAATCATCGGTGAAAATTAATGAAGAGAGCGTGGCGTACAAGTGGTTTTCGCCTCGTCAGGCCTTGGCGCTCGACACGTTTCCAAATTTCAAAGAAGGTTTGTTACAGTCAATGTCTATTCGTAAAGGATTGAAATAACTATGAGCATTTTGAGCGTTCTTTTTCGAGACCCTGGAACAAAGAAATTGAAGAAGATGACAACGAAGGTTGCACAGGTCAACTCTTTTTATAATGTATTTGCCTCATTAAGCGACGAAGAGCTGCGGGCAAAGACTGAAGAATTCAAAAAACGATTCAAGGAAGGCGAAACATTGGACGAGTTGCTTCCTGAAGCTTTTGCTGTGGTTAAACAAGCATGTAAGCGCTTGGTAGGCAAAACCTGGCAGGTTCGTGGTGAAGATATTACGTGGAATCTTGTGCCCTTTGATGAACAAATCATTGGTGGAATTTCGTTGCACGAAGGTAATATCTCTGAAATGAAAACTGGTGAAGGAAAAACGCTGGTTGCAACCATGCCGTTGTATTTGAATGCACTCACGGGCCGTGGCGCACACCTTGTAACGGTAAACGAATACCTGGCACATCGTGACGCGGAGTGGATGGGAGAGGTCTATAAGTTTCTTGGCCTCACTGTGGGAATTGTTGCTCGTGAGCAGGACGCTTCTGCGAAACAAGAAGCCTACAACGCAGATATTACCTACGGAACAAATAACGAATTTGGATTCGATTATCTTCGAGACAACATGGCAACAGAAAAGGCGCGCCAAGTACAACGGCCTTTGCACTACGCCATCGTGGACGAAGTAGATAGTATTTTGATTGATGAGGCGAGAACCCCACTCATTATTTCTGCGCCCGCCGAAGAATCTACTGACCAGTACTACCAGTTTGCTCAGATTGTTACGCAGCTCACCGAAAATGATGACTACAATATCGATGAAAAATTGCGTGCCTCAACATTGACTGAAGCTGGAATTGCCAAGCTTGAAAAGATTTTGCACGTTGAAAATATTTACGAAGAAAAAGGTATCGAAACGGTGCATCACATCGAACAGGCACTGAAAGCAAAAACCTTGTTTCATCGTGACAAAGACTATGTCGTAAAAGACAATGAAATTATTATCGTTGATCAGTTTACTGGGCGTTTGATGCCTGGCCGACGTTTTTCGGAGGGCTTACACCAAGCGTTGGAAGCAAAAGAGGGGGTAGAAGTTCAGCGTGAAAGCCGAACACTGGCAACGATCACCTTCCAAAACTATTTCCGTTTGTACGATAAGTTGGCCGGAATGACGGGTACTGCAAAAACCGAAGAAGAAGAGTTCCAAAAGATCTACAACCTGGATGTTGTGGTTATTCCTACGCACATGACCGTGCAACGCCAGGATCTCGATGATTTGATTTACAAAAATGAAGCGGCAAAATTTAATGCGGTTGCCGTTGCTGTTCAAGAATTACACGCAAAAGGTCAGCCCGTATTGGTTGGTACCATTTCTGTTGAAAAATCTGAGCGACTGAGCGAGATTCTTCAGAAGCGTGGTGTTCCACATGAAGTTTTGAATGCGAAATACCATGAAAAAGAAGCGAAGATTGTGGCCCAGGCCGGTAGGAATGGCGCAGTAACTATCGCTACGAACATGGCAGGCCGTGGAACTGACATTAAATTGGAACCAGGTGTTGATAAGCTGGGCGGTTTGTATGTGATTGGAACAGAACGTCATGAGTCGCGTCGAATTGATAACCAGCTTCGAGGCCGTTCTGGTCGTCAGGGAGACCCTGGAGCCAGCCAATTTTATGTTTCTTTGCAAGATGATTTGCTTCGAATCTTCGGCAGTGACCGCATGAGCTCCGTGATGGAGCGTCTTGGTTTGCCAGATGACCAGGCGATTCAAAATACGTTTATCTCTCGATCATTGGAAAGCGCACAGAAAAAAGTTGAAGGAAACAACTTCGATATCCGAAAACACGTTGTGGAATACGATGACGTGATGAACAAGCATCGTGAAACGATCTACAGAAAGCGTTCCGAAATTCTGGATTTGTGGGAAGCGGACAAAAAAGTTTTTGTTGATGTCGTGAAGGCACCCGAGATGGGCGAAGTGTTGCCAGAGTCTGGCCTTCGAACACGTCTGTTTGAAATGTTTGAAGATGAGATTGAACAGTACGTAACGCTCCACACGATGGGTGAGAAAGAAGATAATTGGGATTTGGAAGAAATTGCTGAAGTGACGAATGCAATATTCACGGTACCAAAAAATTTGCACGAAGAATTGCTCGATCTTCGCGAAAAGTCTGTGAATGATGCTGAGGCGCGATCAAAGATTATCGATTATATTTTGGCAAAAGCCCGTGAAGCGTATGACAAACGAGAACGCGAACTAGGAAGTTCTATTATGCGGCAAATTGAACGAGCTGTGTTGCTTCGTGCGATCGACTCTTTGTGGATCGACCATTTGTATTCTATGGAACGATTGCGTGAAAGCGTACGTCTCCAGGGCTATGGTCAGCGCGATCCATTGGTTGAGTACAAGCGTGAGGGATATAATCACTTCCAGAAACTTTTGCTCGATATTCAAAAAACCGTTGTTACCTCTATCTTTAAAGTTCAGGTAACCCAAAACGCTGCGAGCCCAATGGAAAGCAAGCGGGTCTCTACCAATGCTCCAACCGAATCTGCAGGAACTTCGCCCAAAAAGGCAGAAGAAACGATAGGCAGAAATGATCCCTGCTGGTGCGGGAGCGGCAAGAAGTACAAGAAGTGTCATGGGGCGGGGAAGTAATCATGAGCAAGGTTCTTATCGTTGGTCCTTCGGGCTCGGGTAAGACCTTTGTGTCGTCGGCGCTTCGAAAAAGAGGCATAAATGCTGTTGACGCTGATAGCGTGGTTGGTCTTTCTGGATGGTTTGATGGCATGGGAAACAAAGTAAATTTTCCAGAAGACGCTGATAAAGAATTCCTTGATAATCATGAGTTTCTTTGGAACTTAGATTTTCTTAGGATGTATTTGGACTCCCAAAAAGAAGTCTTCTTCTTTGGTTTATCCGGAAATGTTTTTGATGCCATTTCACTGTTTGACCGCGCCTACTGGCTGAATGTTGAACCTGCAGTTCTTCGCGAAAATTTGCGACACGAAACAAGGAAGAATCCTATGGGCAAAACTGAGTATCAATTGAACAACGTTTTGAAGTTTGCAAAGGATGTGCAGCAAAAAGCCAAGCGACTTGGCTTAAGAGTCTTGAATGTTACAAATAAATCCGCCGAAGAAATATTTGAACTAATTAATAGTTAGGAGTTTCATGAAAAAATCATATCAGTACCTGATCTCAATGATTGGCGGAGTCGTGCTTACGGTGATTTCTAGCTTTGTGGGTAAAGGGTGTCATATGGTGCCTCCTGGAGGAATGAATGAAGGCTGGAAAGGTCTGCCGTTGCCATTTTATTCCTGTGGCGTCTGGGGTGAAGATTCGAATCTTCTTATTAATTTTGTGAACTTTCTCTTTTGGTCGTTGGTTGTTTTTGCTGTCCTTTTGATTGTTTTGAAAGTGAAGTCGCGCAAAGCTCAGTCCAAAACAGACAGCAGTAAGAATAAAGCGCAAATTTCTTCCAAGTAGGACCCATGCAATTTAAAGAAATCATACAAAGAGCACGAGAAGTGAAAGAAAAATATGCCACTCAGAATGAAGAATTGGGACGGAAAAAGTGGGAAACGAAAGATTATTATCAAGGATTTGTTGGTGACGTGGGTGACCTTGGCAAACTTATTATGGCGAAAGAAAATTTACGCTCCTACGAAAATCAGGACGAGAAGCTCGCCCACGAGCTTGCGGATTGTCTTTGGTCAATATTGGTTTTGGCCGATGAGCTTGGAGTAGATTTGGAAAAAGAATTTCTCCAGGCGAAATTAAGTACACTGGAGAAAAAGAAAGGTAATCCGTAAAAGTGCAACTATCGAAGCCCTATCTTTTTCTCACTCTTGGATACCCGGGTTCCGGGAAGACTTTCTTTTCCCGAAAATTCGCTCAAGAAGTGAGTGCTGTGTATCTTAACAGTGACGAGTTTCGTCGCCACATGTTTAAAAGACCAAAATTTAGTACTGCGGAGCATGCTATCGTTTTTGGTGCCATGAACCACGCTATGGAAAAGATTCTCGAAAGTGGAAAAAGCGTCATTCTTGATGCTAACTCAAATCATCGTGTTCATCGGAGAGAAGCCAGGCGACTTGCCAATACATTCCATGCAGACTACCTCCTCATTTGGATCCAAACACCACTCGAAAGAGCGATCAAAAGAGCAGTGAAGCGCGATGCACACGTAAAACATCGCCCGGTTACTGCGAGTACGGTAAGATCTTTTGCAAAAATACTTGAAGCGCCACGGCGAACAGAACTCCACGTTATCATACGTGGCACCGATTCATTCGCAAAGCAAAAAGAACGAGTACTGCGTTATCTCAAGGATCCAAGATTATGAAATAAAAAGGTGCTGCAGGAGATGTTGGGTGTTGGCTTTCGCTCATCACTACGGCCACCGATCATCTCCTGCAGCTGGCCAAACTCCCCAGATGGGAAAGGCAGTAGCTGGCCAGGCGTACCGTCGAGTTGGATGTATCCTACCACCGTAAGAAGTTTTTGCAACTCCATCGACAAACCCCACAAAAAGTAGTATCATATCGCCATCTGGCTTGAGGGAGCCACACGTTGTGTCAACGCGTTGATAGGCCCTCGCGCCTTTATTAACACCAAACACAAATGAAACAATCTCAAACTGCCCATTCGGGGCTTCAGACCTTTGGCCGCGTAATTGGTTTCTTTTTGCTATTCATATTTATTCTCGTTGTTCCAATTTACGTTGTGCTTTTTGGTGTTACGAAAACCCTCCTCTCTGAAACATATCTCGAAAGGCACCTCACGGATGGAAACGTTCGAACGGAAGCACTTGCTATTGTCCAAAACCAACTTTCGAGCGTAAGCTCTGAGGATGACAGCATATCGAACTCGCAAAAGAAGGCTGAAAGCAATGTTGCCGAATCACCAGAGGTTTCAAAAATTCTCAGCAAGGCGGTTTCTGAATCAACGTTCAACACAGTTGTTGATACGGCCCTTTCGAATACCTTTGCATTTTTGAATGGCAAAAAGAATCTCGCTGATATCAGTATAAAAACATCCGACCTTCAGAAAAATGTTCTTGCTGGGCTGCAAAGTGGTGTGACCGAACTGCCTGTTTGCGGACCCAAGGAAGTTTCTATCTTTGATCAGGAAAGTGAGAATACAAACACTGACACTGCTTCGCTTTGTAAGCCTGCAGGAGTGAGCGATGCAGAACTTGTCAAATTTGCGAAAGACCCACAGTTCACAAAAATGATAACGGAAAATGTTCCGTCTACACTCAAGCTTTCGGATCTCCCGAATTTTGAAGATATCAACTACCAAGCAAAACAGGTGCAACACTACTACACACAACTCGTTGTTGGCATGATGTTTGGTGGCATCGCACTGGTGTTGGCTCTTATTCTTGGCTCGTTCCTGTGGCACCAACATGTGTGGTACGGATTGCAAACACTCGGGATCACGCTTTTTGTTCCTTTGGCTACCATTTCCGGGCTTGCGCTCTTTGGGGACATGTTCATCTCCCGGCTCGTTGCAAATAATGCGCTCTCACAAGATCCTGTTGGCATGCATGTCATAGCTATTGGGTGGTATCTCGTTGAACCAATGATCGCGTTTATCGCTGAAGTTTCTCTTGTCGGAGCCGGTGCCGGCCTCATTATGTTTATTGTCATGGAAGTTATTCGTCACACTGCTGCGCGAAAGGGAATGGCGCCCGAAGTAACACCTGTTGCACCCAAAGCTCCAAAGTCTTCACGTAAGCGGGCATAAAGCCAAGGCAAGCACGCAAAATCTGCCCCTTGAAAGGGGATAACTCATACGCTATAATGCGAGCGAATCATTGTCATTGGGATTTGCATGCAACAGCGCCCGAAGCTTTTTATAACGTTCTTTGTTATTATCCTCATTGCTGTGGGGGCGTATTTTGTTGATATTCCCGGCGGTCCAGATATCCACATTGGAAATTATACCCGTGCCCTCAAGGCGCAGCTAGGCCTTGATCTTCAGGGCGGCACGCAGCTTGTCTACAAAGCGGATCTTTCGAACATTCAGTCTTCTGATTATGATGCAGCTATGTCTTCTGTGCGCGACGTCATTGAACGACGCGTGAACGCTTTTGGTGTTTCCGAGCCAGTCGTACAAACCAGCACCTCAGGTTCTGAACATCGTCTCATTGTTGAACTTGCCGGGATTACCGATGTGAACGAAGCCATCAAGCTGATCGGCCAGACTCCGTCGTTGGAATTTAAAGAAACCGATCCAACCAAATCCGCGCCAACGATTCCTGATACCTCTACCTTGAATTCACTCGACGCAGCAGCCTTGGCAAAACTCCAGGCACAGCAAGAGGCATACTATAAAACCACCGGTCTCACGGGCGCTATGCTTTCGCGGGCAACCGTTGATTTTGATGAAACCACGGGCGAGCCACAGGTTGCAATCAAGTTCAATTCCGAAGGAACCAAGCTTTTCGCAGACATCACGAAACGAAATATTGGCAAGCCACTTGCTATTTTCTTGGATGGATCGGTGATTAGTGCGCCAACAGTTAACGCCTCCATTACCACCGGCGACGCTGTGATCTCCGGAAGTTTCACGCTTGATGATGCAAAGAATTTGGCGCAACGATTGAATGCTGGCGCACTGCCGGTTCCCATTTCCTTGCTCTCTCAGCAAACGGTGGGAGCAAGTCTTGGAAAAGATTCTATTGAACGAAGCATTCTCGCAGGCTTCATTGGAATGATCCTCATCGCTATTTTCATGATTGCTCACTATCGGTTGCCGGGCGTCATCTCTGTCATTGCTCTTGGTGTGTATGCACTCGTTTTGCTTGCGTTGTTTAAGCTTGTCCCTGTTACGCTCACGCTTGCAGGTATCGCCGGGTTTATTTTGTCGCTGGGTATTGCCGTAGATGCCAACGTTTTGGTCTTCGAGCGTATGAAAGAAGAACTTCGTCATGGAGCCAACATTGGTCAAGCGCTCTCTGATGGGTTTAAACATGCGTGGCTTTCTATTCGAGACTCAAATCTTTCAACACTCATTAGCTGTATTATCCTTGGTTGGTTTGGAACCAGTATTATCAAGGGATTTGCTGTGACACTTGGAATTGGTATTGTGGTGAGCCTTTTTACGGCGATTGTTGTAACACGAACACTGCTTCGACTCCTGGTTGCAACGCCGCTTGCGAAATTCGGCTGGCTATTCTTGGCTCCCAAGAAAGAAAAAGAGAAAGCAAAAGAAGAGGCACAACATGCTTAATCTCATCAAGCAACGAAAAATTTGGTACATTGTTTCAACGGTTTTGTTTGTTGCGTCCATTTCAATTTGGTTTGTAAAACCACCAGAGTACTCTATTGATTTCACCGGTGGTTCACTTTTGGAAATGAAATTCAAAACGCAACCAACGACACAAGAAATCAAAGATGCACTGCAAGGCTTAGACCTCAAATCGCTCACCGTTGCTTCGGGGCAAAATGGAACTGATTCCATCCGGATGGAACAAATTGATGACACGAAGCGTGCCGATGTTGTGAAAAAGCTGCAAGAAAAATTCCCCGGCGCGGTTCAAGAACAATTCAACAGTATTGGGCCAACCATCGGGCGCGAACTTCGCCAAAAAGCATTTATCTCTATTGCGCTCGTTGCACTGGGAATTGTTTTGTACATTGCATATGCGTTCCGTAAAATTTCACGCCCGGTACAATCATGGAAGTATGGGCTGGCGGCGATCGCGGCACTCCTTCACGATATTACGATTTTGGCGGGTTTGTACGTCTTCTTGAGCCCTTACCTCCACTTTGAGGTTGATACGCTCTTCGTGAGTGCGCTTTTGACCATTTTGGGCTATTCGGTGAGTGATACCATCGTTACCTTCGATCGAGTTCGAGACAACTTGGCCAAGGGCCGTTACGGTGACTTTGAGAGTCTCGTCAACCACAGCTTGAACCAGGTTTTGACCCGATCATTGAATACCGCTATGGCAACGCTCTTGCCACTTGCTGCTCTCTATCTCTTTGGAGGGGAGACAATTAAGCCCTTTGTCTTTACCTTGCTGTTTGGAATAGTTATTGGTACGTATTCGTCCATATTCATCGCTGCGCCGCTCATCGTAACGTGGCAGAAGTACTCAGCGAAGAAGAAAGCGTAGCTATTTGACATACAGCACGGTTTGTGATATACTAGCTTCGAAATCAGCAAGCGTATATTTTACAAACACATGGCTGACGAGAGTAACAACCAGGGGACCAATACATCGGGAAGCAGTATTCTTGACGATGTCTTGACCCAACAAATGGAAGCAGAACGCGAGGATTTTGATCCTGCGCGTGTGGTTTCGCATTTACTCGCAACCCTGCCGCTACGAGCTCGAAATATTGTTTCTGAGCGTTTTGGATTAGGTGGAAAACCTAAGCAGACGCTGGAAGAGTTGGGCAAGGCTTACAACATTACTCGAGAGCGAGTTCGACAGATTGAGTCGAATGCACTTTTGACGTTTGCTGAAGCAAAATCTCGCGTCCTTCTTGAACCATCTGAGAAGCTTATTCATTCCATTCTGTATGAAAATGGTGAGATCATGGAAGAAGATAAACTTATTGCGACCCTGTTGGACGAAGAGCGAAAAACCAGCGCCAACAAAAATATCTTGTTGTTCATCCTTGAATTTATACCTGAATTTTCATATGTTGCAGCGAATCACGAAATGAAGGCTGCGTGGTCTTTGAAGGGTATTGGTGTTGATCGTGCACGTTCGGCTATTGAAGTTCTTGAGAAATATTTCAACGAACATCCGTCACCACTTTCTGAATCGCAACTAGAAACGTTGTTGCAAGACAATGAAGAACTCAAGAAACACATTCCTTCGGCAAACGTGAAGGCACTTCTTTCGTATATGAATTTGAGTAAGAAGCTTGCACGAAATCCATTTGGTCAGTGGGGACTTTCTTCTTGGGACATGGTTGTTCCAAAAGGCGTTCGTGATAAGGCCTACCTCGTGATGAAAGAACACAAGAAACCACTTCACTTTACCAAGATCACAGAGCTTATTAACAAAACGGGTTTTGACAAGCGTGTTGCACACCCACAAACCGTGCACAATGAGCTTATTAAAGACAATCGATTTGTCCTTGTTGGCCGTGGTATTTATGCTTTGAAAGAGTGGGGATACGGCGAAGGAACCGTGGCGGATATTTTGATTCGCATTTTAAAAGATGCTTCTGGCCCGATGGGACGAGAAGAGCTCATTGAGAAAGTTTTGAAGCAACGTATGGTAAAACGAAATACCATCATTATTGGCCTACAAGATAAAGAACTTTTTGAACGTGTTGCTGGAAATAAATACACGTTAAAAAATAAAAATCAACCGTCCTAAAAAAATCCGTTTGGAGGAAAAAGAATAATGCTCCCTCAGTATTTTGACACACTTCGAGAACCAGCTAGGCTTGCTCTCCAATTCTTAAGCGATTGGTGGTATTTGCTTGTGCCAGCGCTGCTCACTGTGATCTCGCTTGAAGGTTGGGAAAAGTATGTCAAAGAGCGATGGTGGCGCGATATGGACTACGTGTATATTGCGTTAAACGTTCCACCAGAAATGGAGAAGAGCCCAAAGTTCATGGATCAATTCTTTGCGGCCATGTTTGGTTTGCAATCGGTGGGTTCGTGGTCTGACCGTTTTTGGATGGGTCGTCAGCAACTCTTTTTGAGCCTCGAAATGGTGGGAGTCGGTGGCATTATAAAATTTGTGATTCGAACGCCAAAGCAAATGCGTGATTATGTTGAGTCGCAGTTATACGCAGCTTATCCTGAGGCAGAAATCGAAGAAGTAGAAGACTACACCCAGATCTTTAACTGGCAGATTTTGGATAAAGAAATGGCCATGTTTGGTGCAGAGCTCACGCCAACCTCAGACAAGCCCTATCCTATTCGAACCTACGAAGAATTTGATGATGAACAGGCCGGCGTTTTGATGGACCCCGTTGCAGGAGCCGCTGAAATTTTTACGGGTTTGTATCCAGGCGAGTGTGCATGGATACAAATTCTCGCATCACCATCGCAGTTGCAGCCACACTACAAGCGAGTTTTGAAACACGTTGATAAGGTATTTAAACGCGAAGAAGAAGCGGTAAGTATTCTGCCGAAGATTCCGCTTTTGAATGAGTTGCTCGATACCGTGCAGTATGTGGTTACGAAGGCGCCTGGAGCTATTTTTGAGCCTCCGGAGGGTGATCATAAAAAAGAACACAAAGAGATGGAAATGGAGCCAGTCATTAACCTGAGCCCAGGAGAACGTGAAGTTCTTGAGTCTATGGAAGAAAATGCTGCGAAGGTTACCTATGATTGTAAAATTCGAGTGCTCTATGCTGCTCCAAAAGATGCTGCTCGAATTGATTCCATTGCGAGCGCGCTCTTTGGTGTGTTTTGGCAACTCGCAGCACTCGATAAGAACGGTCTGAAGCCACACAAAAAATATTGGACAAAAATTGATTACTTTTTCCCAAAGATTCGTGTTCGCCGAAGAAAGAAAGTTTTCTGGGAGAAATATCAACACCGTGACTTTATCAAGGGTGGAAAGTCTTTTGTCCTTAGCTCTGCTGAACTTGCAACTATTTTCCATCCGCCATCCATGGCAGTAAAGGCTCCATATATGAACCGAATCGAATCGCGAAAAGGGGAGCCGCCTCACAATCTTCCTGTTGTATAATAAAAATAGAAGCTTATGTCTCACGGTCACGACAATCAACCAATAACGGTTATGGGCGAAGCAAATTATCGCAATCGCTTGCGCCGTTTTGGTATTAAGCAAGACGACCGACGCCGTCACATGTACGTTATCGGTAAAACGGGCATGGGTAAATCGAACCTGCTTGAAAATCTTGCGATCTCCGATGTCCATATGGATCACGGTCTGTGTTTCATTGACCCTCACGGTGACACAGCAGAAGATATCTTGAATTACATCCCGCCACACCGAATTAATGATGTTGTGTACTTCAACCCTTCAGACCTTGATTTTCCTATCGCCTTTAACATTTTTGAAACCGTCGATGCCAGGTACAAGCACTTGGTTGCTTCCGGATTGGTCGGAGTCTTCAAAAAAATGTGGGCGGATTCCTGGGGACCTCGTCTTGAGTATATTTTGCGAAACGCGATTTTGGCCTTGCTCGATTTCCCGTCGTCAACATTGTTGGGTGTGCCCCGAATGTTGGTGGATAAGCAGTATCGAAAAAAAGTAGTAGCGAAAATTACTGACCCTGTTGTGAAATCTTTCTGGGTAGGTGAATTTGAAAACTACAATGAAAAGTTCATGACTGAAGCTATCTCGCCAATTCAAAACAAGGTGGGACAGTTCTTGTCGTCTTCGGTGGTTCGAAATATTTTGGGTCAGGTGAAAAGCACCATCGACCTGAACGACATCATGGACAATGGCAAAATCCTCATTCTTAACCTCTCGAAAGGTAAGCTAGGTGAAGACAACTCTGCGTTGATCGGCGCGATGATGATTACCAAAATCCAGCTCGCAGCCATGCAACGTGCTGCGATTCCAGAAGAGCAACGCCGTGACTTTTATTTGTACGTAGACGAATTCCAAAACTTCGCAACCGAAGCATTTGCGACCGTTTTGTCCGAAGCTCGAAAGTATCGTTTGAACCTCACAATTGCCAACCAATACGTGGAACAAATGCAGGAAGAAGTTGCTGCCGCCGTGTTCGGTAACGTTGGTACTATGGTGTGCTTCCGAATTGGTGCGCAGGATGGCGAAATCTTTGAAAAAGAGTTTGAACCAGTATTCATGGCGCACGATTTGGTCAATCTTCCAAAATACAACATGTATTTGAAATTGATGGTTGATGGAATTGCTACGCCAGGTTTCTCTGCGCAAACGCTTCCAATTATGTATGAACGTTTTGGAACTGCCGACCGGGTTATCCAGGTTTCACGCGAACGATACGCTGCACCACGCGTTGAAGTTGAAGAGCGCATCATGCGTTGGTCGGGTGTTCAGGTGGTGCCCGCAACGACACAGGTCTCAGAAGTACTCGCAAGCGAAAATCAGCAGGAAGCTGCCGCCCCGAGGCCACTAATGCAGAATCGACCTGCGCAATTTCCGACAAGACATGCACCCACTCAATCCGCGGAACCTTCGCAACCAGAGCAATACGGTGAAGTGGCTCAAACACAAGAGCAAGCACCAGCACCAGCACAAGAGCCGTTATCATCGATGGCGCCTGAGCCTGTGCCCGATCTTTCTGATCTGGCTTCTTCGCAGATGATGTATCAAGATGTACAGCAGCCGCAACAACAGGTGCGGTACGATTCGCAGATGCAACCACAACCGCAGACACAGCAGCAGCCCGTTCAACCGGTTCAGCGAACTGCGCCCGCACCAACAGAGCAGGTTCGTGTTATTTTGCCCGAGGAACTTGAAAAACAGCGACGTGCCCAGGGCAAGAAAAAACGAAAAGGGAAAAAACCTGTTGACCCGAATCGGCCTATGTATCAAGCCGTTTGTGATGAATGCGGCATTCCTATCGAAATACCTTTTCTTCCCGATGGCTCGCGCCCAGTCTTATGCCAAGACTGCCTTCCTGAATTCCGAAGCCGTATGGCAAAAATGGAAGCACAGGCTCGAGTTGAACGTGGCGAAGATCCAAATCCGCCACAGCCTTCGCAACAACCGTCAGCTCCACAGCAACCAAAGAAGCCACATGATGGTGGTGACAGAAACAATAGAGGCGAGAGAAGTAGAGATCAGAAGCGACCTCGCCATGAGCAGTCTCAACGCGGCGGAAACAGCAGTGGAAATCGTGGAAGAAACGAACGGGAAGCAGCCCGAAAGCCGCAACCACCACGACCGCGACCTGAAAGGCCGCAGCAGTCACGCCAGCCCGAACAGGAACAACCGAAACAGCCGGCGCAGCCGCAAAAGCAGGATACTGCACCACGCAAGCCACACATTGGTCAATCCGTTCATTTTTAACGGCGGATTCCATGTCAGAAAAAACTCTCCATCTTGCGTTTAAACCAAAATCCTCCTATGAGAAGGACGCTGTTCGCATTGTTCAAAAACTTCAGAAACACGGACAAGCTGCATTTTTCGTTGGTGGTTTTGCTCGCGACCTTTTGATGAAAAGGAAGCGTGCTGATATCGACATCGCTTCTTCGGCAACTCCGTGGATGGCCAAAAAGATGCTCCTACCGTTTCGCGTTATTGATCGAGACAAAAAGTTTGGAACCCTTCGTGTCATTGTTGAGGGAGGAACTATTGAGCTTACGACCTTCCGAAGCGAGGAGGCCTACGAAGATCGACGAAGGCCGGGTCAGGTAAGTTTTATTCACAGTGCCGAAGACGATGCCCGCCGTCGAGACTTTACTATTAATGGAATGTTCTATGACCCAACAGAGCAGATGCTCTATGATTTTGTTGGTGGCATAGATGACATAAAGAAAAAGATCATTCGATGCATTGGCGATCCGAAAAAGAGATTTTCCGAAGATGCGCTTCGCATGCTTCGTGCGTTTCGTTTTCAGGCGCAAACAGGATATGCTATCGAACCAAAAACTTTGGCCGCACTTCGAAAGACCGCGCCGTTTATACAAGAAATTGCATCCGAACGTGTGCGTTCGGAGATCGAAAAGCTTCTTCTTGGCAATTTTTCTACCACAGCACTCCGTGACATGCATGCAAGTCACTTGATGAAATATGTTATGCCAGAAATATTCTTGCTTTCGACGGTGAAACAAAATCCTTTGTATCATGCCGAAGGAGATGTGTTTACGCACACCATGATGGTGCTTGATGCGCTGCCAAAAGACGCTGATATTTCTCTCCGTCTGGCAGCACTGTTCCATGACGTTGGAAAGGCCAAGACTACCAAGGAAGTTCGCGAGAATGGAAAACGAAAGATCGTATCATACAATCACGAAGTTGAGGGCGCAAACATGATCCAAAGAATTTTGGGTCAGCAGGGACTTCGCTTTGATAATCTCACCATTAAAAAGGTTGAGTGGCTCGTTCGAAATCATATGGTGATGTATCAACTGAAAGATATGCGCATGGCGAAACAAATGGCGTATGCAACGCACAAGTGGTTTCCTGAATTGTTGGAGCTTGATAGGGCTGACGATCTGGGCAGAATGAGCAAAGATCACGATCCACTTATTCCCTATAAATACGGCAAAAAGATGCTTCGAAGGGCCGAAGTGAGCACCAACAATAAACCCCTCGATGTTTTTTTGAAGACTATTGTTACGGGAAATGACATCAAAGAAATTCTTGAAATTCCTGGTGGCCCAAGGGTGGGTAATATTCTGCGAGAAATTCGTCAGTTGTTTTACCAAGGAAAGATTACCACACGAAAACAAGCCATTGCGCACCTTCTTGGAAAAAAGAAAGTTATTCAGGGCGGGCTTGAAAAAAAGAAGCAAGTGTGATATCAAGGGTGCTATGAAAACGAAGAAGCGAAAAACCGTCGCCGTGGCTATGTCTGGCGGTGTTGATAGTTCTGTTGCCGCGTACCTTTTGAAACAGCAAGGGTACGAGGTTATTGGAGTTATGGCAAAATTTTGGGGCGATGCAGCTTTTCGTGAAGGGGGATTTCAGGATACGTGCTGCTCTATTGAAACTCGAAAGAAAGGCGAAATCATCTCTCGTGAGCTAGACATACCTTTCTACTTTTTGGATCTTGAGGTGCCATTCAAGGAGCACGTGGTAGACGTGTTTGTTGAAGGGTATAAGTCGGGAAAAACGCCAAACCCATGCGTGCTGTGTAACCGCGAAGTAAAGATTGGTTTGCTTCTGAAAAAAGTTCAGGAACTTTTTGGTGTTGACTATCTGGCTACTGGCCACTACGCGCAAATTGCTCACAAAAATGGCGTTACCAAGGTGACGCGTTCGAAGGATTCTTTCAAGGATCAAACGTATTTCTTGTCTCGAGTGCAACAAAAAGATCTCGATCGTTTGTTGTTTCCCTGTGGCGGGTACACCAAAGACGAAATTCGTGAGATCGCGCGTGAAGCAGGTCTTGCATCGCTCGTCTTGGCTGAGTCACAAGAACTCTGCTTCTTTTCTGAAAAAACTCCCGGAGCATATTTAAAGAAAAATATTGGAAAGTCTGTTGGTGAGGTAGTGGATACTGCAGGCAAAAAACTAGGTACGCATGATGGTGCCTACAAGTTCACTCTTGGCCAACGAAAAGGTTTGGATCTCAAAATGGAAAAAGCTGTCTACGTTTCTGAAATCGACACGCGTACAAATACAATAAAAGTAACGTATGATCACAATGACCCGAAACTTCAAAACACTTCTGTGAAAATCACGAAGTTTAATTCTTTGGCCAAAATACGGAAGGGCCAGAAAGTTTTGGCGAAACTTCGACATACACCAGAATTTGCGGAAGCCACCATTGCAAATATTACTACATCAGGGCAAGTGGAATTACGGTTGCAAAAGTCTCAACGCGCCGTTATGCCAGGTCAGGTTGCTGCAATCTATGCCAAGAATGTTTTGCTTGGTGGTGGCGAAATTGTCGCGGCGGCCTAAGCGTGGTATAATATACCAACGAAAAGTGAGGGATATGAATACCGCAAAAAAGCTCGAAGATCTCGAGAGAAAAGCACGAAAAATTGAATCAGAAATTCTTCAGAAGGAGTCGCAACTTGATTCTGTTCGTGTTGAAATTGGCGAACTAGAACAACGGCAAAGTCAGGTTGATTCGATGCTTGCCGATCTTGAAGTACAAAAACGAGATATTGAAGCGCGGCTTAAGTCCCTCCACTCATGAGTCCAAAAAACTTGTCCTCGGATGTTTCGAGTACTGAACGTCAGGACTCTGAAGACACCTCGCAGCTTGAAGAACAAATTGAAACTCGTAAGCAATCAAAAGCACGATACGAGCATGATTTGCAATTGAAAGAAGGTGAGCGAAATCGTGCGAAGCAAGAGCTTCGTAAAATTTCGGATGCCATCGATCAGGATGAGCGCAGAATCAAGAACAACGAACAGCTCATTTCGCGAGCTCCTTCTATTGAAGATGCGATAGAAAAGCGCAAGGCAATGGAGAAGAAAATCGAAGAAGCCGAAAAAGAGGTGGGTTTTGTTGAACAAAAACAGCGAGAATTTCAAAATAAGTATTATATTGAACAAACCGATCGAAGTACCAAAGAGACCCAGCTTTCCAACAAGCGGTTCTTGATGGCGCAGCTCGATCAGGAGCGAGACAAGAACACCTACCAAGCAGCGGGTGCTGAAATCCGCATGATCGAGAGCGAGCTTGCAAGAACCGAGCCTGCATTTCGCAGAATGGAAGAAGATATCCGTCGGTTTGACGCGCGTTTATATGATTTGCAGGTTCAGTTGAAGCAACTCAAGCACCAACTTCGCCAAGCCGAGCAAGATGAGACTGTTTCGAGGCGTCTTGAAGGCACCGTGGCGGAAAACCGAAGGCTTTCTGCGGAACTCGTTCAGAAAAGACGAGATATGCAAAAACTCGAAGAGGACTTGAAAAATTTGGATAAAACCGTTACAAAGTTAGGTGACCGCGTGAAACGCGAAGATATCGACCTCACGCAAGATACATCACGGCTCAATCGAGCTAAAACTAAGAGTAGAAAATCATGAATTCAAAAGAAGCACGCGAGATATTTTTATCCTACTTTGAAGGCAAGGGCCACACGCGAAAGGCCTCATCTTCGTTGGTTCCGGATAATGACCCAACGGTTTTGTTGACAACGGCTGGCATGCAGCAGTTTGTGCCGTATTTCTTGGGGCAGGCAGAATCACCATCAAAACGATATACCACGATCCAAAAGTGTTTTCGAACCCCTGATATCGATGAGGTGGGGGATAATACGCACGACACCTTTTTTGAAATGCTTGGAAACTTTTCTATTGGTGACTATTTTAAGGAAGATGCCATAAAGTTTGCGTGGGAGCTTCTCACGAAAGGTTTTAAACTTGATCCCAATCGACTCGTGACAACGGTTTTTGAAGGTGACGATAAGGTTCCTTGCGATAATGAAGCTATTGAAATCTGGAAGTCTGTTGGTGTTCCTTCGAACAGAATCTTTAAGCTGGGCCGCAAAGATGTTTTCTGGGGACCGCCCGGAGCCGAAGGCCCGTGTGGACCATCGTCTGAAGTGCACTACTACTTTGGTGAAGGCGAGATTCCTTCCGATGCACACCCCGATGATGGGAACTTCATGGAGTTATGGAATTTGGTTTTCATGCAGTATTTTCAGGATGCAGATGGAAATCTAAAGCCCCTTGCAAACAAAAATGTTGATACGGGCATGGGTTTTGAGCGATTGATGCGCGTTTTGATTCACAAAGAAACAGGAAAGACCGTTTCAATCTTTGAGAGTGATTTGTTTAAGCCCATGATTGATAAGGTTGGCGAGCTCTCGGGCCTTCCGTATGAAAAAAATATTAAGCCATTCCGAATTATTGCTGACCATATGCGCGGCGCTTCGTTCTTGATTTCTAATGGTGTGTTACCACAAAAAGAAGGCCGTGGATATATCTTGCGAAGAGTTTTGCGCCGATCGATTGAAGCGGCAAAATTTCAACTTGGTATGAAGGTAGGGGATCTTCCGAAGATTGCCGAGGTTGTGGTTGAGCACTTCAAGGAAATTTACCCCGAGCTTCACGAGCAACGCGAGATGATCTTGCGAACTATTTCGGATGAAGAGGAAAAGTATACGGAAACTTTGGAAAAAGGAAAGCACGAGGTTGCCAAGCGACTTTCCAAGATGACTCCAGAAGAGTTCATGTCGCCCTCGAACCTTTATGACTTAAAAGAAACACACGGGCTTACCCCTCAGGCATCTTTGGCGAGCGCTGTTTCGGTCTCTGAAGATGGAAACAAAATTGCCGAACTACAAAAACTCTACGACCAGCTTGATCAAGAAGCTATGCAAAAACTTTTCGAAGAAAAACAAGAAATTTCTCGTCGTGGCATGAAAGACAAATTTGACCGCGCTGGTGGTGGTCAGGGGCGTGAACGTGCTACGTCGCATACCGCAACGCACTTGTTGCATGCTGCTGTCCGACAACTTTTGGGTCCTGAAGCCTTACAATCTGGTTCACAACTGGGTGACGGTGAATTCCGTTTTGACTTCCGCTGGCCCGCCAAGCTCACCGATGGACAGCGTAAACAAGTTGAAGATTTAGTGAACGAACAAATCACAAAGAATCTTACCGTGGAAGAGCACAAGATGACTATCGAAGAAGCCAAAAAGCTTGGCGCGGTTGCCTTGTTCGAGCACAAGTACGGTGAGCAAGTTCGTGTCTTCTTGATGGGTAAAGATGGTGAGTATTTCTCCAAAGAAGTCTGCGGTGGACCACACGTGGTGCATACGAAAGATATTCAATTCTTCAAAATCTTGAAAGAAAAATCTTCCTCCGCTGGTGTTCGAAGAATTAAAGCACAAGTTGGGAAGACACCTGAGGATGCAGAGTTGCATCTATAGGGATTCATGAATAACAAAGAATATAAATCCTTATTAAAAAGTTTCCCAAAAAAGGTTTTAGCGGCCGGAGCAATTTTCCTTAACTCGAAAAAAGAGATTCTCTTTGTCAAACCAGTATACAAGAAAGGGTGGGAGATTCCTGGCGGTATCGTAGAAAATGCTGAATCGCCCCTTTCGGCTTGTGCTAGGGAAGTGAAAGAGGAGATTGGGCTAAGTATTAAAATAGGAAAATTGCTGTGTGTTGGTTATGGCCCAGGAAATGAGCTCAAACCCGAAAGAGTACATTTTATTTTTTATGGCGGTGTTTTAAGTCAACGCCAGATACGGAACATGCAACTGCAATCAGATGAATTAAGTGAGTATCAATTTTTACCCGTGAAAAGAATTCACGCTTTGGGAAGTGTGGTGCTAGGAAAGAAGGTAAAACATGCCATTAACGTGCTGCAAAAGGGCGTTAGTCCATACAT
>CAYMIK010000011.1:42937-46746 GCA_964390745.1 uncultured Candidatus Saccharibacteria bacterium | reverse complement strand
CGTCGTGAGACAGTTCGGTCCCTATCTGTCGCAGTCAGAGAAACTTGAGAGGACTCTTCTCTAGTACGAGAGGACCGAGAAGACATGACCACTGGTGTACCTGCTGTTCCACCCGGAGCACGCAGGATAGCTATGTCGTGATGAGATAAGCGCTGAAAGCATCTAAGCGCGAAACTCTCCTTAAGATGAGGTTTCATAGACACCAGGGAGACTACCTGGTTGATAGGCCACAGGTGTAAGTCCCGCGAGGGATTCAGCCGAGTGGTACTAATATGTCGTTTTGTTTTTATGAATTTTCTTTAGAAAATTCTGACCAAGAAGTTGAATAACATTGTTCATCTTTGTGAACTGCTTCCATGCAGGCTACAAAGATGGATAACCGAAATTTTGACGAACAACTTGTGGCGTAATATGGCGTTGGTGAAAGCCAAACCTATAACATCACGTTGCACCTTTCTTTTCAAACCAAAGAATCCGCTGTCGTAAGATAGGGGATTTTTTGTTTTGGAAAAGACTTGACATTTTTCGTAAAAGGCCTCAAAGTAGTGGATTGTCTGACCAACTCGAGCGGAGGGGACACCGATGTCCGAGGTAACGAGCTCACGAGGAGATGAAGCTGGGGGAAGAGGAGGGAGACACAAGGCCCCACGCGATACTGGGGCAGAAAAGGAGAGCGGGCCCAGAGCCCAGAACTTCTGCATTTGCTGTGGGGAGCCGTGGAGAGTCTCGGGGCTACAGCGCCAAGAGCTGACTCCGTCGCAGCAGGCGATCTGCACCCCGTGCCGCAAAGAAGGCAAGGGCCATCGTGACGCGCGGTTCTGTGGAAAGTGTGGCCAGCAGGAGCGCGGCTACCACACCTGCGGACGACGCAAGCAGGAGCCCGACAAGCTTCCGAAGTGACCATCAGGGGCGTCGACCGTGCTTGGTCGGCGCCCGCTTTTGCCTTCGAACTTATCCACTTTGGCCTCCTCGACACAAGGCCTCTTTTGTTGTACAATATTGCCCGTCACGTTGAATTTGTTTGAAGGAGCTATCGATGGAAAAGCAAAAAGGCATCCTCATGTTCGGGCTCATGACGATTGGAATCGTTATGGCTCTTGTTGCCTTCTTCTTCTTGACAAATAACATGGTAGCTGCTAACATACTCTAGCAATTGGAATCTATCGTCTTGGTGATTCAAGCGGCGGGGTTACACCTCTTCCCATTCCGAACAGAGAAGTTAAGACCGCCAGCGCCGATGATACCGCTTTTGTGGGAAAGTAGGCCATCGCCAGGACAATGGATTTCAGACACGAATCGCCTTCAAGGCGATTTTTTGTTTGCCAAATTGACGCCTCGCGAAGCATCAGATACAATCCACGCACCCACAAAAAGTGATATAAACTCACATGAAAATTGCTCTCGTTAGCCTTACTCGGGACATCTCCCTCCCGTCCATAGATGCAGACGGAGGCGCCAACATCCCTCGTTCGTATGCCTTGGAACTCGGGAAGAGAGGGCACCGGGTTGATTTTTATACCGGAAGGTTCACCGTTCCTGGCAGCCAGAAGGCTCATTTTGATTTACGAAAAAAAGCGCAGAAGAAAGACAAGCTCATACTTTCAAAAAATGTTACGGTGTACCGAAAAGACATCAAGCCTATTCCTCACAACTCGTTCACACAAAAGTTTGAAGGATCTGACGTTGACTATGCACGACGATCGTTTGCCCTCGCTCGCTCTTTGAAATCAGATATGAGGAAGTATGATGCGATCGTGCTCTTCCACTTCTTCACTGCCGTAGGCTTTTACGGAACTGCCGGGCTCCCGCACGAGAAAGCGCTCGTAATGCCCCTCTTGCTCAGCGACGAGTACAAAAAGTTTGCACACGTTTCAAAAAGCTACATTGATGAAGAGCAAAATATTTTGGAGCGGGCTCGAAATATTATTACACTCTCACAATCAGAAAAGAATTCTCTCATAGATCGTAAAATCAATTCTGACAAAGTACACATTCTACATCAGGGCTTTGATCACACAATCCATACGCACAGCAATAAAAAACTCAGTGGCAGCATGAGTAGGCCGGTTCAGCTGCTTTGCGTTGGAGGCATTCGACCACAGAAGAGACAACATCTTTTTCCTGAAATAGTACAACTTTTACAAACTCAACAACTCGATGTTCGCGTTACTTTAATTGGCGGATTCCATCACACTTCCAAGACAGGAAAAACAAGTTACAAAGAAATCCTGAATCAAGAGATAAAGAAAAAGAACGTTGCACCTTTCATGCATCTTACAGGATCGCTCACGCCCCAACAGATTTCAGAAATGTTTAAAGACGCTGACATCGCAGTATTTCCTTCTATCTCCGAATCATTTGGAATGGCAGCTCTTGAAGCGATCACGTCTGGGATACCCACAGTGATTTGCAAAAAAGTTCCTGCTTACAGAGAGTTCGCAAAAGACCGGTACAACTGCCTCATGGCAGGAGAAAGCGCGAATGATTTCGCAAAGGCGATTGCTCGTCTCATAAAAACCCCAAGGCTCTATGCCACCCTCAGCAAGAACGGAAAGAAACTGCGCAAAGAATTCAATTGGGTTGCCGCTACGGACAAGCTTGAATCATTCTTGAGAAGAATTTAGAACATTTATCCCCACCAGACTTTTTACAAATGTAGCGTTGTGGTCTATAATCCAGTTATCGGCTCAATACACCAAATGGTTTCGCTGTCGCGAATTAAAGACAAAGAGCTGAAAATTGAATGCCGTGAGGCAATTCGATTATATCGGCCAAACGTGCCGCAAGGCTGAGCTGTAGCTCATTAAAACGTAGTGGCTGGGATCTGAACGTCGTGATGACAGTTCGGATAAAGAATCTCGCTGAAAGGCGAGTTTTTTGTTTTTGACAAAGGGTTTTCTGCATGTTAACTTGAGGTTTCCTTAAGCAAAAGCGCTTGGGATACCTGCAAACAACGCATTCAAAGAGGAGAGGGAAACGCACATGCCAAAATTGATTTGGGTCATCAAGGCCGATACGCTATTCAACTTCACGGGCGGCAAGTGGCAAGGGCTTCGAGCCGATCCGGACGAGAAGCTGCTGGACCTCCTTCGTCGAGAAGGCGAGTTCGTCCCTCGCACCTACGAGCTCGAACACGATGCGCGCTATCGCCAGATCGTGACGCGCGTGACCGTCCGCTACAAGAAGCGCGTTTCGTTCCACGAGGTCGGACGAGACGAGAACGGGGAGGAGAACCGCCTGGAGGGCCTCTGGGTCGCAGGGGCACAGGGACACGCGGAGATCGTCGACGTGAAGCCCGGCGAGGATATCGCCGTGGTGGCTGCCGAGCGCGAGTTCCGCGAGGAGTACTTCTACGAAGGCGAAATTCTCGAGCGGCACTACCTCGGCGTGCTCTGCGTGGAGATGCCGGAAGGGAGTGCCGGCGACGACATCCACGATGTCCACATCGGACTCATGTACGAGTTCCGAGGTGACTCGGACCAGATCACCTCACTCGAGCCCACGATCCAGAACCTGCACTTCGCAGACATCTCCGAGATCGAAGCGGTTCACGCGGCCGGCAAACTCGAGCCATGGACGAAGTTCATGCTCGACGAAATCCGTCGCAGGGTCGCGTAGACGGAGTGAACGGCAGTTGTTTTGTGGGGTCGGGGTCGTGCGCGATGCGCAGGGCCCTGGTTCCATTTGTTAAATTGACGCGCCCTTTCGTATCCGATACAATGCCTTGAGCCACTCATTTCGAGCTCCGTACAAAGGGAGCGCACGTTTGGACACGGAGAGGTGCGAGAGTGGTTGAATCGGGCAGTCTC
>CAYMIK010000011.1:0-42905 GCA_964390745.1 uncultured Candidatus Saccharibacteria bacterium | reverse complement strand
ATCAAGCAAGAATACATCATCCGACTCATTCGAAGTCGAAACACGCGGACCACTTTCGTCTGAGGATTTTCATCGCGTGCAAGAGTTCCTCAAAAAACATGCAGAGCCAAAAGGAACCTTTGCTCGCTACCTCATTGACTACAGCACGTTTATCGAAGGCATTGAAGAACGCCGCAAAGATGTTCGTTTGCGAATTACCAATGGTACTCCCGAAATCATTATAAAAACCGGAGAGTGGGCGGGAACACATCGAAAAGAAGTTGCAGTAACATTGCCACAAAACGAATTCGATAACGCTGTTGAAATGATGGCACTCCTTGGATTTGAAAAAGGAGTGGGCTGCATCAGAGTAATTCACAAATACATTATCGATAATATCGAATTGGCTCTTCAAGAAGTTCCTGGACACAGTGCGTTCTTTGAAGCAGAGATCGTAGTTGAAGATGAAAAGTATGCCCAAAAGGCTCACGAAGATATTCTGGCGCTACTCACGAAGCTTACACTCAAGCCATTCAGCAAGGAAGAGTGGTACGAGTATGTAAAGAAGCTCAACGTAGAAGCAAATGAAGTTTTTGATACTGCAACATACGATCCCGTTACTTTTCGAAAAAGATTTCCTGCACAGTTCGGTCAGGCTTGAGCCAAAAAACGGAAGTGCTACAATACAAACACATACTCAAAGGGAAAAGGGGAACATGAAAAATATTCTTATTATTATAGCTGTTGTGCTCTTAGTAGCCGCCGGTATTCTTGTTGCACTTTATGAAGTAGACCGAGAACGAGCAGGGAACGAACCAGCATCGTACACAAGCATCACATCAGAAGAAGTAAACTTTTACAATCAGAACGATCCCTTTAGCTGCGGAAGATATTTGAACGGCGAATCGCCGGCAGCAAAGAATCTGGTGATTAACTCAGACCAAGAATACACGAAGTTACAATCAGAGACAGAGAGCTATTTCCGATGCTCTTGGAGCACACCAGCCCCCAAAATTGATTTTTCACAAAAAACACTTCTTGGCCAATACACTATGGGTGGCGGATGCACGATCGACTTCAAAAAGAGCGCACTCAAAGATGAAAAACACAAGAAGATTCTCTACTTGGTGGAAGTTCAAAACAATGGAGGCTGTGCCATGGCAGGGTATAGCATGAACTGGATAACCATTCCAAAACTTCCAAAAGGCTTTACTGTTGAATTTAAGACAACGCAGGAATAGCTCCCCCCCCTGGAAACTCTTTGTTGATCGATTCCATCATCTTCCGAGATACCAGTATCGATATTTGAATATTTTCTGTATCAGGGATACTATAAAAGTGTAGTAACCAATCAAATATATGAACTGGAAAAAAGTTCTTCTACCGCCAGTGGCGATATATGCCGTGATCTTTTTGTTTATCTCGGCCCTCATTGGTGCCAAAGTAGATCAAACACGGGCCTGGGTATGGGTAGTGAGCCTTGTTATTACTATTGTTGGGCTCTATGTAGGGTCTCGCTACACAAAGCCCCGAAACGCTCTTGATGGCTTAAAATATGGTGTCATGTGGCTCATCATTCTTGTTATTTTCGATCTCATTCTCACGGCTCCTTTTGCCGGATGGGACTACTTCTCTGATTGGCGCTCATATGTTCCCTACATGCTCACCTTGCTCGTGCCGTCACTCTATCCACTCATGAATGCGTCACAAAACACACTCAATGCACCTAAAAAATAAGGATCGTCATGGAACGACACGCAACCACATCAATTGAAATACAAGCTCCCGCAGCAAAAGTTTGGGCCGCTTTAACGGATCCAAAAGAAATTAAGAAGCATATGTTTGGCACCGAAGCTGTTTCGGATTGGAACGTAGGAAGTTCCCTGACGTTCAAGGGTGAATGGCAGGGCAAGAAGTATGAGGACAAAGGAAAAATTCTCAAGATTGAGCAAGAAAAAGTTCTGAAGTACACCTACTGGAGTGCGGCTTCAGGTAAACCCGATAGCCCCGAGAACTATAGCGCTCTCACTTTTGCACTCGAAACGCACAAAGAAGGAACCATGCTTTCTGTCACGCAAGAAACTAACTCATCCCAGGATGGCCTTGATCATTCTATGAAAAACTGGAAGATGGTGCTAGAGACCATGAAGAAATTACTTGAAGCATAAGGATCTATGGCAACATTTAATGAAGTGGAATTTAATAAGAACCTCGAGAAGCTCAATAAGAATCTTGAGAGGCATGTCTCATTTCCACGAAACATCACGATGGCTATTGTCAAAGGTGCGGCCGGCGCCATTGGCGCAACAATCGTTGCGGGAATAATTATTGCTCTCTTAGCACATACCCTCGGTGGGGTTCCGGCTATAAAGAATTACATCGATAAGATTCAGGCTACACAAAGCCAAGATAAGTAGCTCGCAAATAGCACGTGTATCAATAAAAACCTCCCAGTACCTAAAGTACTTGCATTTTGTATTCACAGGTTTACACTAAATATATACATAAGTAATCCTGAGGGAGGTGAGATATATGCTCGGTGCAATAATTGGGTTTCTCATCATCGGCGTCGTAGCTGGTTGGATTGCCGGTCTCATCATGAAAGGCCGTGGATTTGGATTCTGGGGCGACATGATCGTTGGCGTTATTGGTGCGTTGATTGGCGGCTTCATAGTTCGACTCTTCGGGATTGAACTTCAGGGTCACTTCCTGGTAAGCCTCATCGCCTCCACGCTTGGTGCCATCATCCTGTTGGCAGTCATCAGCTTCATTAAGCGAGAAGAAAAGGTCGCTTAGGAGACAACAAAAAGCCGTGAGCAGAAATGCTGCGGCTTTTTTGTTCCTTTGCTACAATGGTACTACATAAAAGATTACGAGCATGAAATACTTTGCGCTACTTCGAGGAATCAATGTTGGTGGTAATTGCCGGGTTGAGATGAAAAAACTGAGAACCCAGTTTGAATCATTGGGTTTCTCCAATGTTTCAACCTACATAAATTCAGGAAACGTTGTTTTTGAATCTCCCAAGAAACCAAAGGCTGTTCGCGATGCCATCGTTACCATGTTTCAGAAAGAATATCGCTTTCCCATACCCACACTGGTAAAAACACAGAAAGAGATGAAGGCTATAGCCAATGCAATTCCAAAATCCTGGAAGCAAGATTCAAAAGATGCTCGTTCAGATGTTGCTTACCTTTTCGAAGGTGCTGACTCTAAGGATTCCATTGCCCTGCTTCCAATGAATCGAGAAGTAGTAGACATTCGATACGTGAAAGGCGCTCTTCTTTGGAACCTGAGTCGCAAGAATTACAGCAAGGCCCGACTCAATAAACTCATCGGCACAAAGATCTACAAATTGATGACCATGCGGAACGTCAATACCGCAAGATATCTTGCGAGTTTATAAGAACATCCACTGTCTTGGCCAAAGGAGAGGCAAAGCATTTGCACGTTTCTTTGCATTTTCATCCTTTCGTGGGAGAATACAGAAAAGGAGAACTATACAAAACCATTTCAAGAAATTTGTCATCGTGCTTGCGCTCATGTTTTTTGTTGTGCCAGCAATTTCGTCTGCACATCAGCCACAAGTAGTGAGCAATAGCACCAACATCACCGTGAGCGATCCAGAAGTTTCCAAGGCATACTACGCACAGCTCGATGGGAAGCCACATACATACAACATTACGTCGAGCGCACCCTTCGAACTCTACGTAAATGTTCTCGTGCCAGACATCCAGGGTCAGAAAACAGATGTAACGGCAAAAATAATGCGAGACCAAGAAATCGTTGCCACTCTTGGTGGCACAACGGCTCTGTGGGAAAAGTACTTTGAACCTTTTGGATATGACCACTACTTCCAAGGCTCAGAATACAAAAAAGAGGCCCAAGCCGGAACCTACACCATTACGGTTTCAAGCCCAAACAATGACAGCAAGTACTCACTCGCCATTGGAGAAAAAGAAGTATTCAACTTCAGCGAATCATACCGCGCGGTAATGGTCATGCCGGAACTCAAGCGATCATTCTTTCAAGAGTCGCCTGCAACATTCCTCCTTTCGCCATTTGGCGCAGGGTATGTCGCCATACTGTTTGCTCTGGCATTCATATTCGGCTTCGTGTATCGTGTGGTACTCAAAAGAATAGCGAAAACCAAGAACAGAAAGCGCACTAAAAACATTGGAAGGGGCGATAAGCTGGTCCGTGTTGCCATCGGCATCGTGCTCTTTATTCTCGCCTGCACCACATCCTGGAATCCGCTGCTTTTCTTCTTTTCGGGCTTCGCATTCTTTGAAGCTATCTTCAGTTGGTGTGGTGTCTACGCCGCTTTCGGCAAAAACACATGCCCGCTGTAAAGCCTTGACAGAAACGCCGCTTTCATGTAGAATCAACCGTTACTACATATTAATACATTCGAACTTACTTTCGTTTCATTCATTTGATGCACACGCGGGTTTGGGCGAATAACAAAGGATCAATGAACGAAATACACACTCGCGATGCGGGTTCTGCTGATGCAGCACCGGTAACCGCACCTACATTTAACGGACTCGGAATTTCCGAAAAACTTCTCGAAGTTCTTCGAAGAAATCACTACAACACACCAACTCCTATCCAGCACCAAGCCATTCCTCACGCCATACAAGGCAAGGATCTTATTGGTATTGCACAAACAGGAACAGGCAAAACACTCGCTTTTGCGCTTCCTGCAATGCAACGAATTGCTGCGCTCAAGAAACAGGCTCTCATTGTTTTACCAACTCGTGAACTTGCCCTGCAAGTAGAAGAAACCTTTCGAAAGGTTGGTTCTTCTTTTGGTCTCAAGACAGCCGTTTTGATTGGTGGAACCGCTTACGGAAAACAGCGCCAAGCTTTACAGCAAAAACCTCACGTGATCATTGCAACCCCCGGGCGCTTGATTGACCACATCGAAACATACCGACTTTCTTTGGCAAACATTGCCATGCTCGTTCTCGACGAAGCAGACCAAATGCTCGACATGGGCTTTGCACCACAGATTAATAAGATTTTGGCTGCCGTGCCAAAACAACGACAGACTATGTTGTTTTCTGCAACGATGCCTCAAACTATTTTGACCATAGCAACGAACCACATGAAGATGCCGGTTCGAATCGAAGTTACACCGCAAGGAACCACCGCCGCGAAGGTTGAACACGAGCTGTTCATCATCAAAAAAGAAAATCGCATGGCACTTTTGAAAAAGGTTTTGAACGAGAATAAGGGCAAGGTGCTCGTATTCTCGCGAACCAAACACGGTGCAAAAAAGATTTGCCGACAATTGATCCAGTACAGCATTCCTTCTGAAGAACTTCACTCAAATAAGTCCTTGAACCAGCGAACACGAACATTGGCACGATTCAAGTCAGGTCAGTGCCGCGTACTCGTTGCTACTGACATTGCTGCACGAGGAATCGACGTACGAGACATTGAACTTGTTATCAACTTTGACCTTCCAGACAATCCAAACGATTACGTTCACCGTATTGGGCGAACGGGCCGCGCAGGAAAAACAGGTCGTGCCTTGTCGTTTGCAACTCCTGAACAACAATCCGATGTGCGAAGTATTGAACGAATTATTCGTCGCGTGATTCCACGAAAACAACGTGAAGATTTTCCAAATGAAGAATTCGCACAGGGTGCCTCTGGTGGATATTCTGGAAACAGACAGCGAAGTTGGAATCGTGGCAACAGAAATAACTTCAATCGCAACAAAGGTTTCCGCCACGCCTCAGGCAATGGCCAAAGCCGCCACAGACAGGGCGGACAAGGCGGCCAGGGCGGACACGGAAGTAGAAAAGCGAATGGAGGAGCGAGTGGATCCAGAAAATTTACGCAGAACAGTTTCCGCAAACCAGCAAAGCAAGAAATTTACTGGGCAGACGAGCTCTAGAAACTTGATTTCTGCATCGTTCCTCGTTAGAATATTTGTGTAATACACGAGGAATATGCGGGCGATTTTCATCGAGAGATGAACGCTTCATAGAGCCGAGCATGAAGATTGCGTACTGCATTTTAGCTCACGAAAACAAAGAACACCTCAAACGTCTGGTGGCGAGTTTGCGTTCGCACGAAAACCCTGAGGCACACTTCTTTCTGCACATCGATAAAAAATCTTCGCTCCGTGTGACAGCAGAAGAGCTCCCAGACGTTGAACATGTCCCAGCCGTAGAGGTTCATTGGGGTGGTTTTAGCATGGTTGATGCAGCGCTCAATCTTTTTCAAGCGGCAATGGAAAAAGGTCCGTTCGATTACTACGTGCTCATAAGCGGCGTTGATTATCCCATAAGAAGCAACGCGTTTATTAATAATTTCTTTGCAAAGAATGTAGGCGCGAACTTCATGAACGTCGTAAAGATGCCCGGAAACGGCAAGACGATGGATCGGGTACAGTTTCCGTACATTCAAGGCGCAGACAGAACAAAAGGTTTTGTAGCGTTTACCAAAAAAGTTATCAATAAAGTTGTTCGGGTACTCAACATTCGTAACTCTTTGCCTGCGGAGTACAAAAACATTCAATTCTACGGTGGAAGCAGTTGGGTAACCTACTCACACGAGGGCTTACGGTACACCCTTGAATACGCTAAAGCCAATCCAAAGTTCAACGCCTTCTTTCGGCACACCAAACACCCTGATGAAATGTACTTCCAAACTATACTCATGAACTCACCGCTCGCAGAAACACAGAAAAATGCTATCATATACGCATCGTGGAAAGAGGGAGCCGCTTCGCCAGATATTATCACGAGCGAAAACCTCAAAGAAATTCGCCAAAGTGAAGTTCCGACAAGCTACGGCATATCCACGCCGCTGTTCGCGCGCAAGTTTCACCAACAAAGCACCGAACTCTTGAACGAAATCGACCTCATTCGAAAGGAAATACAATGAAAGAACAAATTCAAAAAGTAGAGAAGAAAGCATCCAGCTTCTGGAAAGAGTTTAAGAGTTTTTCGATTCGCGGAAACGCAATAGACCTCGCAGTAGGCGTTATCATTGGTGGCGCTTTCGGAAAAATTGTTACCTCCATCGTCAACGATGTTTTAACACCGGTCATTGGCGGAATGCTTGGTGGTGTCAACTTTGCTGATCGATATATTTCATTGAATGGCACACACTACAGCTCACTTCAAGCGGCGCAGGCGGCCAAGGCACCCCTTCTTTTATACGGCGATCTCATACAGAATATTATCGACTTCCTCCTCATAGCACTCATTGTTTTCTTTTTCGTGAAAGGCATTAATCGTTTGATGCGGGCGCCCGAACCAAAAGAGACAAAGCCCACCCTCACCAAAGATCAACAGCTTCTGACGCAAATTCTCGACGAGCTGAAAAAGAAAAATGTTTGAGCATCAACAACTTATTTCGTGCGCACTCATCACCAACAAAAAGGGTGAGGTTCTTATCGCACAACGAGCCGACAAAGAATCATACCAAGCCGACATGCTCTGGGAGCTTCCAGG
The DNA here is from genome assembly GCA_964390745.1 of uncultured Candidatus Saccharibacteria bacterium. Taxonomy (GTDB): domain Bacteria; phylum Patescibacteriota; class JAUYIX01; order CAYMIK01; family CAYMIK01; genus CAYMIK01. The sequence continues at coordinate 35,451 of CAYMIK010000011.1, read as the reverse complement.
CGGAAAAGTAGAGTTTGGCGAAGATCCCGCCGAAACAGCTGAGCGCGAGACCAAGGAAGAGGTAGGAATAGACATCACGGTTACCAAGGCCCTCCCACACATCGCCTCAAAGGTTTGGCAAACCACCGTAGGTGAGCGCCACTGTGTGGTTCTTTGCTATGCAGCAGACTACACCTCGGGGCACCCACGTCCACTCGATAAAAAGATCCACGATGTACGGTGGGTTTCGTGGAATGAGCTCAAACAATATAAATTTTTGCCAACTATCCCAAAATTTCTTGAAAGCTATAAACAGCTTTACAAAGAGCAGGGGCTGAAGTAGAGTAAAAGGAGACTATGAAAAAGATTCTTCTTATTTTTGCCTTTACATCGCTCGCACTTTTTGGCGCCGGATGCCAAAAAGCTGAGCCCCATACACAAAAAACAACGTATCTTACGGGTGTTTCATTTTCGCCAAAATCCTATAACCCCCTGACATTCCCGGGCTTTTATAAAGAGGCGGCCAGCATCGGTTCTACGCTCACTTGGGCTGGTTCTATGTCAGAGTTTACGACAGAAAAGAAGACTCCATACGTTATCCAGGAGCTTGGCTCTCGATACAACTACACGCCCATTATTATTACCGGCACCTTCTCCGTGGGAAGTGGTGGTACTGTTCAAATAAATGTTGATGACAGCAAACTCGAAGAATACAAAGACAACATCGTGCATTTTGCGCAGAAGGACAAGCCGCCGTATATAGGCCTTGGAAACGAATTGAACTACCTGTACGAACAAAAGCCGGCGGAGTATCAAAGAGTGGTTTCATTGTTCAACCAAACCTACGATGCAATTAAAAAAGTTTCGCCTGAAACCAAAATTTTTGTAAGCTTTCAATTGGAACACATGAAGGGTTTGCGCGGTGGCCTCTTTGGCGGAAAAAATGACACCTCAAAAACCGATTGGGCCGCCCTCAAAGATTTTTCGAAAGCAGACTTCTTTGCTTTTACCACGTACCCAAGCATTATCTACGACAACCCGCAAGATATCCCCGCGGATTATTACACCGAAGTTAAAAATCATACAGATAAGGACATTGCCTTTTCCGAAGTTGCCTGGCCAAGCGATTTGAAGGTCGCAGGACACAATGCAACGCCAGAAGAGCAAAAAGCCTTCATTGATCGATTCACGTCGGACATGAAATCCGTTGAACCCCTCTTTATCACCTGGCCATTTTTGTACGATCAAAAGATCGGTGAGCCCTTTACCTCCATGGGGCTCAAGGACAAAGATGGAAACAAAAAGCCAGCATATGACGCCTGGGCAGCACTGTAAATATTGGCTTGTTTGAGCCAAATACAATGCGGAACCCTTTACAAAAACCTTGTGGGAAGTTATCATGACTTCTTAGCTTTTAATATCCAAGATCAATGGCAACCAAACACCTTGTAACCCATATTCGGCCGCACCTCGATGACGTCTGTGGAATTTGGCTCTTCAAACAATACCATCCAGATTTTAAGGATGCGGAAATTAACTTTGTACCATTGAATGCTACCGGTGGTATAACCTATGACGAAAAACCCGTTGATTCTGACCCCAACATTGTTCACATTGGCGTATGCCGCGGCGAATTTGACGAACATGGACCAAAACACGCAAACGCCAAGGTGCCTGAGTCGGCATCAACCTTAGTATTCAAATTTCTCGACAGCAAGGGCTTCTTACCCCAAGACGTTGTCCATCACGATGGCCTGAAGCGCGTGGTTGATTTCGTATTAGCACTCGACACGGGCTCAATCCGAGGAAAAGAACTTTTTGGATACACTATCGGTGCCGTGATTCAGGCCATGAATCTTAGAACCGACAAAGACGATCTCGCACTTTCTCACGAGATGTTCGACTTAGGTTGGAAAATGTTGGATGGTTTGTACATTTCAGAGCAAGACCACACCCAGCTCATTGAAGACTGGAAACTTCGCAAAGACTTTCAGTGGGGGAATTTCAAAGGTGTCGCTCTCACCACAGAATCAAAGCGCGTTGACGACTTTGCCTACTCAAAAGGGTATGACTTCGTCGTGTACATTGATCCTAAGAATGGATATCGAAAGATTCGAGCTGGCCGAGCCAATCAACTTTCCTTTGAACCGGTCTACAAGAAGCTTACAGAGATCGACCCGGGTGCCGAATGGTACCTTCATCAGAGCAAAAAGCTCTTGATTTGTGGCCACGAAATCGCCCCAGACACCAAACTCTCAAAACTCTCACTTGAAGAGTTAATAAAAATCATTCAGGAATCATAAACCAAGCCACCTTGAATTTTAGTAGAGTTTGTTTTATAATTTCATTGCGTTTGAGACAAGATTCTTAAGTAATACAAAGATTATATGAAGACCAAAGTCCGAAAAGCCGTCGTTATTGTTGCCGGCGCTGGAACTCGTTTTCTTCCAGCAACGAAAGCGATGCCGAAAGAGATGCTTACGGTAGTTGATAAGCCAGTAGTGCAGTACGTAGTGGAAGATCTCGTCTCAGCCGGAATTGAACAGGTCATATTTGTTACTGGTCGCGGAAAAAACGCCATCGAAGATCACTTTGACAAAGCTCGCGATCTAGAAGATCTTCTTGAAAGGAAAGGGAAGACAGCAGAGCTCGAGGTAGTTCGACACATTTCTAAAATGGTGGAAGTGGTGTACGTTCGCCAAGAAGAGCCCCTTGGATCAGGACACGCGGTATTAAAGGCAAAAAACCTCATTGGCGACGAACCATTTGTTGTTTGCAATGGCGATGAAATTTACGATGTTGTTGGCAAAAAGAGCATTACGCGTCAGCTCATGGAAGTTTTTGAGCGATACACTGACCCTGTTCACGCCGCTCTCAATGTAAAAAGAAGTGAGGTAAGCAAGTACGGTGTCTTCAAAACAGAGGCAAAAATCGGAAAGGGCATAACGCAAATTTCCGGACTCGTTGAGAAACCAGAGCCAGAAGACAGCCCATCAACACTTATCAATCTCGGACGACATATCGTAACTCCCGACATCTTCCCAGTTCTCGAAGAACAACAGAGAAAGGGCGGTGGGCGTGGAGGTGAAAATGTTTTTGCCGAAGGTGTTGGCAAGCTCATGAAGTTGCGTCCTGCATATGCCTATGAATACGAAGGCGAGTGGTTGGACTGTGGTAACAAGATTGGCTTCATTGAGGCAAATATCAAAATGGCTTTAAAACGTCCAGACACAAAAGCAGCACTCAAAAAAATCTTGAAAGATTGCGCAAAGCATCTCAAATAAAACTGGCAGGGGGCATGAAAAAGGGGAGGCGAAAAAAAATCTTAGCGGTTCTATCCATTTTGACATCCGTAGCGCTCATCGGCGCAGGGTGCCAGATTGGTGCACCCCAAAAACAAGTTGCTCCTACCGTCAATCTCACGTACTGGAGTGTTTTTAACGAATCCTCACAAATGCAGGCAGTCATTGCTGCCTACAAAGCCGTTGCTCCCAACGTTGTCATTACCTATAAAAAGCTTGAAATCGCGGAATACCAACAACAGCTTCTCGATGCACTGGCACAAAATCGTGGCCCAGATATTTTTTCGGTTCATAGCTCATGGATGCCGCAATTCACGAACAAACTCGAACCTATTCAGACCAGCCAGGCGGGCTTAGATAAGTTTGTTCCAGTAGTAAAAGACGTTGTGAATATCAACAATAAAACTTATGGGCTCCCATATAGCGTTGACACCTTAGCACTCTATTACAACCCAAAGGTTTTGAACTCTGCGGGCATTGCGGGACCACCAGCAACCTGGGATGAATTTGATGCTGCCGTGAAAAAACTTACGAAGATGGATGCTGCCAAGAATATTACCAACCAAGCCGCAGCGATTGGCACCGTAAAAAACGTGAACCGAGGCATTGATCCGCTGGAGCTTCTCATGCTGCAAAACGGCACCCAAATGACGAACGCCACCAACACGGAAGCGACCTTCGCACACTCGCAGCTTCAAAGCGATAACCAACCTTACTCGCCAGGGCTTGCCGCGTTCAATAAATTCCTGAGCTACTCCCGCCAAACAAGTGCCTACTACACGTGGAACGGAGGATTCAGCTCTGCTTTTGACGAATTTTCCAAGAGCCACCTGGCAATGCTTTTCAACTACAACTATAACTACGACAAAATTGTAAACCTCAACAACGCTGCCGGTATTCGCGTTGCTCAGGTTCCACAGATCACTGGTACCCAAAGCCCGGTTTCACTTGCAAGTTTCTGGGTTGAAGGCGTTTCGCAAAAATCACAACAAAAGAATGAAGCATGGAAGTTCATCCTCTTTGCTACAGGAAAAGACGGCGCAAAGGTATATGCACAGCAAACTCACAAACCAGGCGCTCGCATGGACGTACTCGCTACACAGGCAGGGGACAGAACCTTGGCACCATTTGTCACACAGGCCCCTATTGCAAAAACGTGGTACCAGAAGAACGTAAGCTCCATTGAAGCCGCTCTCTCGGATATGGTGAATGTTGTGCTCACGGGAGCACGCACCACAGATCAAGCCTTGAAACAAGGCGAGACGGCTATCAGGGTTATAATGCAACAAGACTAAAGGCTCATGCCAAAATTTTCATCAAAAACTTTACTCATTGCTCTTGGTGTTTTAGTTGTGGCGCTTATTGCAGCCGGCATTGTTTTCCTCGTAGTGAAAAAACCCAAACAACAGGCCGCCGCGCATATCAATCTCACATATTGGGGTGTGTATGACTCCAAAGAAGTCATGCAGCCTATTATCGATAAATACCAAAAGCTTCACTCAAACGTAACCATTACCTACGAACAAAAAAAGTTTGATAGCTACTACGATAACGTCACTGACGCATTTGCTTCCGGCTCGGGACCAGACATCTTTGAAGTACAAAACAGCATGATGGCAAAATTCCAACCGCTCATGCAGCCACTTCCTGACAATGAATCCACCATCATCGATAAGTACTACGACGTTGTCGCAAAAGATGCCGTGATGGACAACAAGGTCTATGGACTTCCATACAGCGTTGACTCGCTCGCACTCTTTTACAATAAACGCCTCTTGAACAAGGCGGGGATTACCAATCCTCCACGAACCTGGGACGAATTTGATGTTGCCGTAGAAAAGCTCACCAAGCTTGATGCTGCTGGTCACTTCATTCAAAGCGGTGCCGCATTGGGCGGAAGCAGCGCCACCATCAATCGTGCAACAGACCTTGTCTCACTTTTCATGTTACAGCAAGGAACCCCCATTACCGACCAAAGTAAAAATTCTGTGGTTTGGGACGAAACCACCACCTCTCCTTCCGGGCAAACCGTTGACCGCCCAGGACAGCGAGGACTTGATATGTATCTTCGCTACTCCAGCGCAACGCAGCCCGTCTACACATGGAATGAAAGTCAGGATTACTCCTTTGACCTCTTTGCCGAAGAAAAGACTGCCATGATCTTGTCGTATGCCTACCAGCTCCCAATTATTCGAGGCAACAACCCCAAAATGCAACTGGGCATTGCACCGGTCCCACAGCCAAAAGATGCTAACCAAAAGATTACCCTAGCAAGCTACTGGCTCGAAACCGTTGCAGCAGAATCGAAGAATGCCGCTACAGCATGGGATTTTGTGAAGTTTGCGACGAACACAGAAAATGATAAACTGTATTCAACGGAAACCAACAAGCCCGCTTCACGACGTGACCTCATTACTGAGGGTCTCAACGATCCTGACCTCTCAACCTTTACGGACCAAAACTTGTACGCCGAAAGCTGGTACCAGTATGACGGCAAAAAGGTAGAAGATATCCTCGATACGATGGTGAAGAATCTTCTGAAGGGTGTTGTTACGGGTGAGGATGCTTTTGACAAAGCGACTTCTGACATTCAGGCAGTCATTTCGGAAGGTGCCCAAACAAAACAAGCACTCCAGGCCGCAGCACAGGCAGTACAACAAGCCGCTAAAGCACTTCAAGCAAAACAAAAAGCAGGAAGCAAGAAGTAATGAAGAAGTTTCTACAAAATATTTCGTTTCTCATTGTTGGTGCAAGTATGTTTCTTGCACGACCAGCAATGGCAGCTACCGCATTTCCATCGTTGCCTCCAGACTTGGTTCCATGTGCAGGAGCAAGTTGTAATTGGTGTAACGTTTTTAAACTCCTCCAAACCGTTTTCAATACGGCAGAGGTTATTATTTTCCCAATTATTGTCATCTTTATTATCTACGGCGCCGTTCTCTACATCATCAGCTCGATAACAGGAAGTGAAGAGGGGATTTCGAAGGCGCGCGAAACGGCGACGGACGCCATTATTGGATTGATCATCATCATGCTGACCTTCATCATTATCAATGCAACCATTATTGGAATCGTTGGACAGCAGGTAAGTATCACCAACTTCGTCAACCTGAGCTGCTCCGACATTACTACAGATATCATACCAGCAACGGGGACACAACAATGAAAAAGATAGTTCAAAAAGTCTTCCTATTTCTCTTATTGCTTCTTCCTTTTGGAGCTTCAGCAGAGAACACGATTAGCATCAAGCTTCCCGTTGGGACATCTCAATTTTTGAGCAACCTCTCCAATCATCCATACCTTGCTTTCAACAACATCTTCAATTTTATCTTTAGTCTTGGCTTTGGTATCGCCGTTCTTGGTCTTATCGCCAACGGTATTCGATACATAGCAGGATTTGGCAACGAAGAACAAATCGAAAAGGCGAAGAATGGCGTTTATTATTCCATACTCGGCTTGATCATTCTTCTCCTTGCATTCACCATCGCCACAACCATTAACTATATTTTTGCTCCGGCATAAACATGAAAAAGATTTATCAGAAAGTTCTTTTCGCTCTCACCGTAGCTGCGCCAGTTGCCCTGGCAGTTCGCATACAACCCGCACATGCGGACCCAATATTTAAACTTGAGGGCCTCGCAACAGAAACTGATCCACAGAAAGAAGTTGCATCGCTCATCAGCATTTTGCTCACAGTGGCATTCTCACTTACGGTCATTGGTATTATCGTTGGCGGTTTTCTCTACCTTATCGCCGCAGGAAACGAAGAACGACTCGAAAAAGGAAAGACGATTGTCACATACAGTATCGTTGGCCTTGTGACTATCTTGTTGGCATACGTTGTGGTTCAAACCATCAACTTGCTCTTCATTGGAGACTAAGTATTTTATTCAAAGGTTCTATGAAAAAGTTTATACAATTATTCGCGCCCATTGGGATAGCTGCCAGCTCACTGTTTCTTGGACCACACGCTTTTGCACTTGACCCCGGTGCAACAGAAGGCGCAGTAAGCCAGCAGATTTCAACCGAGACAAACCTCGTCAACGTTGCATTTACGGTAGCGAACTGGATCTTGAGCGCAACCTTTGCCTTTGCAGTGATCATGATTATCGTCGCAGGTTTTCGCTATATTACTTCGGCCGGAAACGAAGCCCAGGCAGAAGCCGCGAAGGAAAACATCACACAAGCAGTTATTGGTCTCGTGATTGTCTTGTTGGCGTTCGTGATTGCTTCCACCATCAACCAGATCTTCACGGGCCCCAAGGCTGGGGGAGGCGCAACGAGAGGCGGAGGTGGTCTCTTCGGGTTTATTTAAGAGTGGAATAAGCCACTTTGACAAAACATCGCAAAGTCTTTATAATAAAAGGGAACAAAATAAAAACATATGAGAAAGTATCTTACATACATAGGGACAATCCTTACAGCAGTTGCGGGTTCTTTGTTTGCGTTCGCGCAAAAGACATTTGCTATTTCTGATCAGTACGTTCAGGAAACAGCAACGCAGGTTGGAGAAAATATTTCAACACAATCAAACATCGTTGCAACCGCTTTCACGGTTATCAACTGGGTGTTGAGCGCAACCTTCGCCTTTGCTGTGATCATGCTCATCATCGGTGGTTTCCGATACATCACTTCAGCTGGAAATGAAGGTCAAGCAGAAGCTGCAAAAGAAACGATTACCCAAGCAGTTATTGGTCTCGTTATTGTTCTGTTGGCGTTCGTGATTGCCTCTACTATCAACATGGTACTCAGCAAGGCTTAATCACATCTTCTTGGAAGATTATAATTTATTCATTACACTAAAGGTCAAAATGAAAAAAGTAATCAAATATGCAAGCGCGATCTCTGCATCTGCAACACTTCTTGCAGCTCGAGCCGCATTTGCTATCGATTTGAATGAAACAAAGAATGCAGTAGACAACCAGATTTCAACATCGACGAACATCGTTGAGATCGTTTTCACGGTCATTAACTGGGTTCTCATTGTCACTGGCGCCTTTGCTGTATTGATGTTAATCATTGGTGGTTTCCGATACATCACTTCAGCTGGAAACGAAGGTCAAGTTGAAGCTGCCAAGAACACGATGACATACGCCATCATGGGTCTTGTGATTGTTTTGTTGGCATTCGTTATTGCCGCAACAATCAACAGTATTCTTTCGAACAACCAGTAAGAAGTACTCTTACAAAGAATCTCAAAGCCGCCTAAGCAATTGGGCGGTTTTTGTTTTTGCAAAAACTCAGACAAAAAGAAAACCCCCGGACCCTGCTACACTACGCGTTTGCGTTGTGTAACTGGATCACGGGGGCTCCCTGTACTTCTGTTGATAGGTATCTCTCCTTATGGTTGTTGTTCCCGAGCCGTTAGTGGCTCGGGATGAGGAAGGGCCACCACGGCATGAGCGCAATGATCTCCCCCCAGTTCTTGTACGGATCGTCTGGGGGGAAGAATGCCTCGCCCTCCTCTGGCGGAGCTACGAGCTTGATTCCCTCGTTTCGAGCTACCGTTGGGTCGTACCCAACGGGATCAGCCACCATCTCGGGCAGCCTAAGCTCCGGTCGCGCGATGGGCGAGTACTGCGCAACCAGGGACCCGTAGTGATACTTCATGTTGTACATGAACGGGACATACCTTGGGTCCTTTTTGCCCAGCAGGTCGGTGTCCGGCCCCTTCTGGCCGTACTCATTTCCGACCATGAGGAGCTTGAGACACCAGTTCTTGGCGCCGTTCTTCGTGGTTGGATCACCGAATCCTCTTCCTTGGATGAGGACCACATTAGGGTCTCCCATCGCTCTGTAAAGAGCGTCGTAGATCCAGAAGACGTCGTCGTAGCACGCCTTCCCATCGCCGCGTCGATAGCTCTCGCGAGCCTTGATCATCAACGCGTCGCCCACGGATTCGTACATCGTGTCTGTGTCGAGATGCAACTGGTCTAGCCGATCCAGACCTGCCTCAACGCCCGAAGGGACCTTGCGCAGCACGCCGGCGTTTCGCAGGATGAACGCACCCGCACTGATCATGATGACGATCGCAACGTAGATGAGCACCTGCAACCACTTGTTGGTGTTCTTGTTGTTGTAGATCACCATGTACAGCAAGAAGAGAAAGGCGGCCACCTCCGGCCAGGTGTTCCAGGCGAAAACGTGCCGCAGGGCGACCACCGCCAGGAAGAAGGTCCCGGCAATAACAGCACGCTCGCGCGCGACGTTATTCTTCCGACGGGCCTCCTCGACGAGGGGGTCCTTCTTGTCCTTGTCCTTCTCCTTCTTGGAGTCGTCGGCGCCCTCTCTCTTGAGTTCGCCGTACTTCTCACGTCCACGTCGTGCGATCAGCATGATCGCAATGAACGCACCTGCAACGATCGCGAGGAGGCCAATGCCTCCAATCATTCCGCTTGTCATCATGTCACCTTATGGCTTCCTGTTCGGAGCACCTCCTTTCGGCGCCGCTCCACTACGGAGGGCGGCAAGAGTTGCTCGCATGTGATTCATCGCCTCCATGCCGATGAAGACGGTGTTGCCGTCGGCCGAAGCCGCTCTCATGTCCATGTACTTCGCAGTCAAGAACGCCTGCTCCTCAGGCGTGGGCTTGAGGGTCTTGAAGATCTCTTCGAGCGCGTCCTTCATGCCGAGACCTTCGGCCGAAGCCAGAGCTCGCTTGCCCTTGGCTTGCCTTGCAGCGATCCTCGCATCCAGTTCAGCGTTCTGCAGATCCACCTTGCGCTTGGCGAAAACATCCACCTCCTGTGAATCGATGATGCGTACCCCTGAACGTAGTCCGAAATCCTCAACCGTTGTGGGTCGAAGTTTCTCTTCGATCGCATCGCCCACTTCCGTGGACTGATGCACTACGTCCTTGCCCTTCTTGCCCTGGTAGACCTCCTGTGCCTTCTTGTACGTCTCGATGCCGAACTGCGAGAGCGGATTTGCCCTCGCATAGAGATACAGGTCCATATCGCCACCATCCAGAGACACCTTCGGCTCGATGTCGGCCTTGACGGGAATGCCGTCCAAGGTGTCGACCGAAGCAGACGGAAGCGGAATCACGTGTTCCTTGAGGCTGTACAGCCACGCGGGGAGAGTCGGGTCGTTATCGGGTGTTGAAATACACCCAAGATCAATCCTTCCCTCTTCGGTGCTAAACGAGCCATCGGGCTTCTCGATCAGTTTACTGTACTCGATCACTTGCCCATGCATGACGCGTTTCTGGTGCCACTCTTCGATGAAGCAGTACTGACAGACGACCTTCATCCCCAGGGTGTACCATGCGTCGCTCCCCACAACTTCGGAGACCTGGACGCCACCCTTCTTGATGATGAAGAACTTCACACGGAACAGCATGAGCATCGCTTGAGCTGCAAGCCACACTGCCAGACCCCACTGGGAGGCCCGGAACATCGAAACGTGCAACGCGGAGCTAACCCCGAAGGTTGTAAGTACTCCGAGCCACAGTCCGAGCGAGAGCCAGTGAATCAGCCGTCCGAGCCACGATCCCCCGAAGGGGTACTTCCGATCGCTCACACTCCACGCGATCGGGTAATGCGCGAGACGTCGCCGCTTTTTGTGCGGCAAGTCTCCGAGCTCGCGAAAGAGGAAGAACTCATTCAACAGGTCGCCCTTGCTGGCGATAACCCTGTCGATAGCGTCGTTCTGCTTCCTCTGTGTGTTGAGACTCCTCATCGTAACATCCAGGAGCTTCAACGACTCTCGCAACATAAACCGCCGATACACCTTGTCCTGCATCCGTTGATCCTTGGGAAGACGCGCGAACACGTCGTCCCATCTCTGGGCGCGAAGTGCATCGTCGGCTTCCCACACCAACGCTTCGAGCGCAAGAGGGTAGACCGCAAACAGCGTCAGGAACGCGAGGAACGCGACCTGAAGCGGAAGCCAGAACGCATCGAAGGAATCGACCTTGTAAACCGCGCCCATCTTGAGGATGGGGTAAGCCCACGCCGCCGTAACTCCGACCGCTCCCAGTTTCGTGGCCAGCCGCACACTACGATTTTCGAAGAATCCGAACATGGCGTCATCTCCTTCCCAACCCTTCCGGGGCCAGGTTTGTGTGCCCTCCCCGAATCGGGGTGGGTTGGGGATTTGGGTGTCGTTTCTGGGTGTTTCATCTTCGTGCAGTAACCATTACCGCACCGAAATGAAGATAATAAAGCCTCTCTCAAATTTGAAGCTTTCTGACCTTCATTTCCGGTGCGGTAGATACCTATCAATTTTCAAAGTACAGAGAAATGCGCATATGAGCGCGTGTTTGAATACAGGGAATTTACCCTAAATTCAAACAGCCAATATTACCACCTTTTTGGGTTTTTGTCAACCTTTCAGTATTTCCCACGCTCAAAAACCCAAATAATGGCTTATTTAAGCCAAAAGGTGTTTCGGGACCCCAAAAATGAGGCACGGAAGCGCGCAGCGCTGAGTACGCATTTTTGGGGAAAGGAATAACCGTGCGAACGCCGTATATGGCCAACTTCGTTGGCCATGGAGGTGTGAGCGCGGTTAAGACGTGGTGCTGGGAGGGAGACTCGAACTCCCATGGGCAAGCCCGCTAGCTCCTAAGGCTAGTGCGTATACCAATTCCGCCATCCCAGCAGGAATGGGCTTCTTTATAACACACAAAACAAGGTTTTCGCAACTGCCCAAACAACCGCAACCTACTTCAGTTTCAATGTTGTCAGAATCGTATTGTACAACGCCAAGTTCTTCGCGTCCTTCACATCGAACGGATTCATCTCAACAATATACATCGTTTGATTGGCATTAACGTATGTTACCAACTTCACATCCGAAACAGGATCAACCGTTCGAAGTGCATCTTTTCCATCCACCACAGAAATCGCGGATGAACCGAAGTGATCAGAGTCAGCACCTTTGTACTTATTCAACTGCGCGTTATCAACCCAATCCAGAATGGAGAGACCCAAGTTTCCAAACGAAATGACACTGATTTTTGCTGCGCCCACATCGATCTGAACACCATTATACAAATTTTCGATGCTGGCCGAACCCGGATACAAGAATTCAATGGCACCATCAGAAGACGTATAGTGTTGCCAGCTCTTCGTGCTGACCAGTTCATATACGCGAAGTGAATTTAAAATCTTCGATGCAGCCGCACTCAATTCTTTTGGTGCATCTTTAGATTTCTTTATTCGAATCGTGAAATATCCCGCGCTTGTCTGAATGTAATAATACGTATTATTGGTATCCTTCGCTGAAAGAAATGAAACGAGCGCCGTAAATGTAACGACCTTCGTAGGAAGTGGCTTCGAAACTTCTTTGGCCTCATCTTGGCTTGCAGCAAATGCCTTCAAATCTTTGTACTCTGATGCTCCTGCCTGAAACTGCACATCAGCTATAAGATTTTTATCGGTTGTAGCAAATGAAACGCGTCCATTCTTGTAGTCTTCGCTGCTTATCTTCATGTCTGAAGGATAGTCTACGATGAACCCCGCAATTCCGTTTTGATAGGTTTCGGTACTTACTTCTGTTTGGACTTTTGGAATCGTAAGCGAGCGGGTAAGTGCGTCAAATATTCCTTGGTCTTCGGTTGCCTTGGCATCAGAGTTGGCAAAATACGAAAGCTGCAGCACTGCGCCTTGAAGTGCTACAAAATAAGTTTGACGGGCGTTCCAAGAAGCATCCTTTGAAGCAGGAGCGAGCGCTGCGCTCATGGCATGAATATCTTGGGTTAACGAAACGTCCGTGAGGGTAAAAGTAGGAAGGGTCTTTTGTGTTTTGAGAAATTCTTTGATACTTAGGTTTTTGGTGTTATCACGAACCTGCACAAGTATACCTGAACGTGCATCGCCATCAGTATTTTTTGGTCCGTTAATAAAATCAAATTGCGATGGGAAGTAAAGCCATGTTAATGCGTCAGTTTGCTGCACAACATATGCATTCGAAGGATACGAATAGGTGAATCCATACTTGGTACTTACCATCTGTTGTATTTGCGTATTCGTTTGCTCACCTAGAACTTCTTGATTGAGCGATTTGTCTTGCTGCGAAACAAAAAAAGAAGTTGCGGCAATCACAACTAAGGCGACAAGAAAGATAAGGTATTTGTACTTTGTGTTCTTCATGTTGGTTTTTGTAGGATCATTATAACATCTTGAGATGAATACGTCGCGTTGGGGGAAAGATTGTGGATAACTTTGTGAAAAACTCGTCCGCGTGATACGAATTTCAGCTTGGTTGCGAGAGAATCGTCCTGTGGGTACTTTTCCACTTGACGTTCGGTTTTTGTTCGCATATTATGAGTATAGAAGTTTTTCAATCGATCGTTTCACCAGAATTTTTTCGCACGAAGCACGGTGCGAAAAAAAATTACCATCGATGTTCGTATTTTGTACGCATAACTAGGAGGTTCTATGACCACAATGAATATTACGCTCACCCAAGTAGATGAGCAGATGAAGCGCCTCCAAGAAATCAAAGCTTTCTTGGAAGGGATCAAGCTTCCTACCATGAATCATCTTGTTTCTTCCGAAGATTCTGAAATGCGAATGGAAGAATCAAAACCAGAGCTCAAACTTGTCATCCACGAATATTGGAATAAATAAGGGGGATCAATGTCGACACTCACAAAAAAACAAAAGCAAATTCTCGATTTCATTCACGAGTTTCAACGTGACCACGGATACTCTCCGAGTTACCGAGAGATTGCTTCACACTTCGGGCTTTCATCGGTTGCAACTGTTTTCCAACATATAAAGAATCTCGAGAAGCGCGGATTTGTGGTCATTGCCGAGAACGAAGCTCGATCCATCGAACTCGTTGAGGCTGAAAGCGCCATTCCTGCTAACATCGAACAGGTCCCGGAACTTGCTCTTGATATGATTCCGCTCGCAGGTGTTATTACGGCAGGACAGCCCATAGAAGCGATCGAAGAAAAGGAAATGATCTCTGTCCCGTTACACCTCACACAAGAACCTGGGGAGTTCTTTGCCCTCAAAGTAAAGGGTGTATCCATGATTGAAGATGGAATCCTCGATGGAGACTACGTCATCTTGAAGAAACAGGATACGGCCAACAATGGAGACATCGTTGTAGCGCTTATCGAAAACGAATACGCAACGCTCAAGCGTTACTACAAAGAGAAAGATCATATTCGCTTACAACCAGCCAACTCAACCATGGAACCATTCCGCATCAAAGGAAACGTGCAAGTTCAAGGTAAGCTCATGGGCCTTATTCGAAAGTACGATTAGTCGGTACGTTGTTACACGCCTCTCAAGTTTGGAGGGACCTCCCTCGACGGGCTCGGGGCAGGCTACGTGGAAAGATTTAGCTCCTTCTTTTCACCAGTCTGACCTGAACCTGTAGAAGGGTGCCGCTCAAGTAAAAAACATTTGCTCTTCTTAGCCTCGGAAGAAATATATGCCTCGCTCATTCATCATGCACATAGACATGGATGCGTTCTTCGCATCGGTCGAAATAGCACGGAACCCAAGCCTTACTGGAAAGCCCGTCTGTGTTGGTGCGCCGGTGATGCGGCGAGGCGTAGTCTCGGCAGCTTCGTATGAAGCCCGAAAATTTGGAATCCGTGCGGGCATGCCCATATTTAAAGCTATGGAGCTGTGCCCGCACGCAACGTTCGTCCCACCGGACTTTCACTTATATCGAGAGACATCTCGAAAGATAAAAAATATTTTGCTTTCAGTCACACCAGAGGTTGAGCAAACCTCCATAGACGAAGCCTACCTCGACCTTCGGGGGTTGGAGCACCATTTTTCTAAGCCACAAGACATTGCTGACTACATAAAAGGCGAGATAGCGAGGCAGTGTAACGGTATAACATGCTCTATTGGCGTCGCGCCTTCTCGTGTGTGCGCCAAGGTAGCCGGAAACTTCCGGAAGCCCAATGGCTACACGGAGGTTGATGACCCAGTACACTTCCTCCAGCAAGTGGAACCCAATGATATTCCTGGTATCGGGAGAAGGACGTGGGAGAAGCTACAGAAGCTGGGGCTCTACACCGTCTTAGACATCCAAAAGATGGCGCTTCCATCACTCCAGAGTTTCTTTGGAAAGGCAATGGGGCGATGGTTATTTGAAATGGTGCGAGGAGTTGATTCGAATGCGATTGTAGCGGAACATCAAAAACCAAAATCCGTTTCACACACGGCAACGCTCGAGTACAACACCGAAGATTCTGCGGTACTGTTTCCCATTCTTGCGTCTATGTGTGACGACCTCTGCGAGGAGATCCAAGAAGAAGGCCTCTTCGCAAAAACCATTGGCGTTATTATTCGCTATAGTGATTTTCATACAACGCATAAGCAGGCCTCACTTACTGAATCAACGCAAAGTCCTCGAAAGATCCTGCCACACATCTACACATTGTTTCACAACCTTGTTATCCCTGGGCGAGCCATTCGGCTCATTGGTATGGAGCTAACAAATTTTTCAGAGGCTCCACAGACACCCAACATCTTCTCCTACAAACAGAACCAAAAGGAGGATCGACTCATTGTGGGCATACAAAAAATCCGTGCGCGACACGGATCAAAGAGTATTTATTTTGGAGCTCGGAGCGAAGATAGGGGCGCAAGCTCCCGATTCTCTTCACCGTTTCAGGCACCTTCCTGAACGCTCTGAGATGAAGGAACTTCTCGTCGTAACGCGATGTTCTGTACCGCCACAAGCAATCCCATCAAGACCCACACATGCAGCACAAAGAGGGTGGAGAAGGACTGATACTGAATAAACACAGCCACGAATGCCGCGAGAAGACCTGCAAGAACGTTCTTTATATATGGATCGCGCGCTGCTCGAAACGCCCGTATACTTCGAAAGAATACGATCGCCAGCACAAGCACAAAAAGCGTGAGACCAACAATCCCAGTTTCTGTGAGCAGCTCAATCGTTTCATTATTTACAATCAACCAACCCGCCGTTGGTGTAACGAGTGGCCGTTCAGCAATCGCCGGACCAAAATTTCCTGGTCCGATTCCAAAGATGGGATGACCGGCAAATTGCCACAGTGCCTGAGAAACCGTTCCTTGCCGTTCTTCGATACTTGCTCCAGAAGAAAAGTTAAACGCTTGCCCCCAAAAGGTGTTCACAGCTTCACGTGCATTAGAAGAAAACCCAATCAGGAATCCAAAGGCAACAGCAGCAACACCAAAAATTATTCCGTACAATGCAAGATTTTTTTTTGAAAAAACATGCTTGTAATGGGCAATAGCGAGCACGATTACCAAACCAACAAAACCCACATAGCCCCCACGTGATAAGGTGAGGAGGAAGTTCACGACAAACAGCATAATTACCACAAGCCACCAAAATGTGTTTTGTTTCTTTGCATTGAGCAGCAACGAGAGCGCGACACCAATGGGAATTAGGAGGTAGTTCGCAAAGTACAATGGTTCAGCGGCAGTTGATTGAATACGCGGAAAACCAAACACAGCCTTGGTATAGAGCACTCCAAGTCCCGTAAGTGTTGGCGGGAGACCAATGAGATCACCAATGAATTGGTAGATACCAAACAACGAAACCAGCACAGCAGATATCATGAGAATTCGTACCAGCTTCTCGACATGTTCTTTTGTGGTAACAATCTGTGGAACAACAAACGATACGCCAGCGACAAAAGTCGTAAAGACAAAAACTTCCACGCCGCGAGTAAAGTTGATCGCAAAAAATAACGAGATAAGGTTAGAGAGGAGGAATGCTACCGTTGGAATTACCATTGGATTCTTCTGAAACGAGAACTTTTTTGAAGCAAGTTGCTGCCACAGAAAAGCAACAATCGTTACGAGCGCAACAATTTGACTTGGTCGAACCGTGACACCCGAGAGATCAATACTTCCAATCCGTTCAAAGGGCAGAAGAAACACCACGGTGAGCAGTCCAAGCAAAGGTGTTTTGAAGATCCAGAAAAAGTACCCAGCAGCAATCAGGGCTCCAAGAGAAACTGCCAAGAGCGTGAGCCCAAGGCCCGACAAAACAAACGAAGCTGCTAGAGCAAGGATGCTTGCAGCAAGGGTTATAGCTACATATTGTTTTGAAGGATTACTTTTCATGTGCCTCAAGGATAACACGTAAAGTTTTCTTTGCCATATCGTCCCATGTGAACTTCTTTTCCTGAACAAATCCTTTCTGAATCAGTTCTTTTCGAAGACCCTCGTCCGATAAAACCTTTTCGAGCGCTTCGGCCATTTGCGTTGTGTCACTTGGCGACACCATAATTGCCGCGTCGCCAACAACTTCGGGCATTGAAGATGTATTCGAAGAAATGACCGGACAACCCAATGCTAACGCTTCGAGCAAGATGAGTCCAAAGCCTTCGTACCACGAAGGGAAGAAGAAGCATCCAGCGTTTTTATAGAGATACGGAAGTGCAGCATCAGTAACAAATCCCGTAAACACTACGTCATTTTCTAGACCAAGTTCTTTCACGAGGGCAAAGGTGGCTTCGTAATGCCATCCCTTTTTACCAACGATCACAAGTTTGCGCGCTTCGTTGCCAACCTTCTCTTTGTACTCCTTGAAAGCACGGAGCATTCCATCAATATTTTTTCGAGGCTCAATTGTCCCAACAAATAAAATGTATCCAGAAACAAGGCCAAGAGCAGCAGATTCTTTCTCGCCGTCAGAACTTGGATAGCTAAACTCCGAACGTGCCTGTGCCGGATGGGCGACATGCACCTTTGATTCGACTGAGGGGAAGAAATTAACAAGATCTCGCATGGAACTTTCGGAAACGGCCATAATCGCACGGCACTTTTTTGAGGCCGCCTTCAAGGTAGCACGCTCTACCCATGTTGCTTTCGCCTGATGCTTGGTAAGCTTCAGAAATGCCACCATGTCGTGGACCAAAATCACGGTTTTAAACGAAGCAATCGCCGCAACAATGTAACTTGTTGGTGAGAAATAGACATCAAGTCTACGTTTGGTAAATTCTTTTTTCGCATTGAAGTGCCACAAGGGCCCTTTCCCCACGACAATAACTTCATGAAAGTTCTTCGGCATGTTCATTCTTGAGGGCTCAGACAAAAAGACAAAATATTCATTTTCAGAATCAATTCTCATTAACGCGCATAACAAATGATACGCGACCTGACCCTTGCCAGCTCTCATTCCAAAAGCCTCACGTCCATCGTAGGCAATTTTCACTTTGATTGTTCCTTCTTATAGGTCTTGTATCCCGCGTAGTAGGCTCGAAAGGGAAGTGCGATCGCAGAAGGTCGTGCTTTCCCGTAGTAGAACATACACGATAGAATTGGGCGCGCCTTTGAGGCAAAGAAAACAGGCATCCACTTCCATTCTCGATTCTTCAAAAAGAATAAAAGATCGTTATGAAAGAAATCAAAGTACCACTCCATTCTATTCTGCTTTCGACGTGTACCACCCATGGGTGCCTTCACGTGAACAAATTCTATCTTTGGCTCAAATAATAACTTGTAGCCAGCTCGTGCTACGCGCATTGAAAAGTCGGTTTCTTCGCGCATCGCGTTACCATCAAAGTTCTCATCAAATCCACCAACCTTTTCAAATACTTCTCGCTTATAAATCGAGCATCCGTGGGCTGTGTCGATGTAGCAGCGCGTCGAGGTAGCATAGTTGGTTGTAATACTTCCATAAGAGGAAACTTTTCCGACAACACCTTCCGGACCAACTTCCAAGGGCTCCGATGGCTGTATGATCTTTCCCGAAACAGCGCCTACTCCTTCTTCGGAGAACAGAGCATCAACACTTTTTGAAATAAAATCTTCAGGTAATCGGCAGTCATCATCAAGAAAATACAACAGTTCACCGGTAGCATGTTTCGCGCCAATGTTCTTGTTGCGAGGTGCCGTGCTTTTTACCTCAAAGTGATAAAATACTTTTCCCATAAAACGTCGTGCGAGATCGGCAACCTCGTCATGAGAAGTTTCTTGCTCAACAATAATTACTTCAAGGTTGGCATAGTCTTGGTCCATGAGATCCTCAACTGTACGCACACAGTAAGGAGCTCGCATGAGGGTTGGGATAATAACAGAGACTTTAGGCTTCGACATTTTTCTTTCGTAGATTTAAAAAGCTTCGAATATCTTTGAGCGAAAGTGCACGCGTGATAAACAACACGACCACATACACCGCGCCACCAACCACAACATTCACAATAACATTCTCAGTGTGAATAAAGTATAAAACGAGTGCCATCGCAGCGCCACCAACCAGGGCTTTTAGTGCTACAACAAAGCGTGGACGAAGCTTCGCGGCTCGATATACGAGAACATAGGTTAAGAATGAGATGAAGAATTCCGTTGCAACGGTTGCATAGGAGGTTCCAATGTAAGAAAATCGTGGAATGAGCAAAAGGTTCAAGGCGACACTGACCGCCGCAGCAAAAATTGAGATACCAATCAAACTTTTTTGCTTATTAATGACAACAACTGTGTTAATAGCGAGACCCGCCAGGAACATAGCGAGAATTGCAACCATTAAAATCTGCAACACCTGTGCAGATCCTTCGAACCCTTCACCACCCGTTACAATATTCATCACCCAGCCAGCAATAAACTGCGTTCCAACAGCAAAAGGAATCGCGATAATTATCAACGCATCAAATGATTTCTTAAATGCTCGATCAAATTTCTCTCTGTCGGAGACAAAGTAGCGAGAGAGGATAGGAATAACCAGCCCAACGAATATTGTTGGAACCGCAATGAGTGTTTCAAGAATCTTATACGCCGCACCAAAGATGCCAACGTCCGTAGATGGCTTCAAGACGGACAAAATGACAATATTAAATCGGAAGTAAAAAAGATTGATGATCGTTATAACGCCCATGGGCCAGGCATCGCGGAGAATTTCTTTCCAAACCGTCCAGTCAAAATCTAAACGGAAAGGGAAGAGCTTGCGAGAAACTGCATACAAAAGCACAAAGTTAATCACTGTGCAGATGCTTGTAATCCAGATAAACGGCATGACGTCGGCACCAGTAGAAATAAGATACACGGCGAATCCCACAAACAGAACTTGGGCAACAACTTCCATGAGGGCAACCTGACCGGTCTTCAATCGATACTGAAAAATCGCTGTAAGTATTTGAATGAGCATCGTTGCAAGATTCGATAAACCAACCACCAATATTCCCAGTTTCACAAGCGGTGAGTAGTCAAAGAAAAGGTAGGCAGCAAGTGGCGCCAACAAGACAAACACGAGGCTCACAATCAGACGCAAGGTAAAGGCATTACTAAACACCTTCTCACCATCAGTTCCTGGCTTCGAGATTTCACGAACAGCAATATAATAAAAACCCATGTCCGCCATGGTAGAAAAGAAGGTTCCAAACGAGGTAATGGTAGTGTAATCACCAAAGCGCGAAGGGCCTAAATGACGCGCAATCAAGCTAAAAGCCAGGGCGCCCAGGATAACCGAAAAACCCTTGCCTACCGTTTGGAGAAATGCATTGTGAGCAACACGTCGTGTGAGTGACATATATAATTCAATTTCTCCCCAAACTATACTGAAAACAGGCCTTCAGGTCAAGCTCAAAACATGCTAGAATATGCCCATGACAGAATCCGCTGCCAAAAAAGGAGGGGTGTTCACTCGCTACGGTTTACTCATTGCCGTTGCGATTATTATTCTTGTTGTCGTGCTCTACCTCGCCGGTGACTTTATTTACTCCACTGTTCGCCCCGAAACGCCAACCATCTCGGAGCCAGTGAACGAAACTTCGGTAGGAGAGAACCCTCCAACGTTTCAAGGAACGGTTCCACTGGATGCCGCCATTGAAATTTACATCGACGATAAAAAAATCGCGACACGAAACACTCAAGCGCAAACATTTTGGAATTACAAACCCGATCAACAGCTCGAAGTAGGCGATCACACGCTCTACGTTATTGCTGTAGGAAGAGAAGGGCTCAAAAGCAAGAAGTCAGACGTCATACACTTTAGCGTTCCGAAGCGACCACAAATCGCAAGCCTTCAGGATGGCCAAACAAGTGCCCTTCAACCAGAGTTCTCAGGCGAAGCAGCTGCAGGCGCAGAGGTGAACCTCTATATTGATAACGAATATGTAACCAACACCAAAGCTGACCCGACTGGAAAATGGGTGATGCCTGCAAAAAGTGTTCCATCAATAGCACCTGGTGCCCACACCGCGTATGTTATTGCCGTAAAGACCATTGGTGAATTTAAAAATCAGTCGCAGGTCATGAACTTTACGATCAAATAGTTTTTGATGCTGTCTCGCTCTGAATTATTCGCGCAAATAAAAAACTTGATGGCCATCCATCAAGTTTTTGTTTCTTAGAGATCTACACCTTCTGAAACTTCGTCCAGAGTTTGTCGTGCAGCCTTCTTCATCTTCACAACAACGCGTCTGTTGGGCTCTTCGCCTAAGCTTTCAGTTGCGAGATCGTCGCTTTCAGCAATAATACTGTGAACCACGCGTCGCTCATAGGCAGACATCGGCTTCAAGATCACCAACTGGTGACTCGAACGAACCTTGTCAGCTGCACGTCGCGCTAATGTTTCTAAAATAGCTTTCTTCTGTGCTCGGTAATCATTTACATCAACAACCAGCGTAATATCTTGCTCAACATTGTGGTGCACAAGTACGCGCAAGAGGTGTTGAAATGCTTGGAGGTTTGCTCCTCGCTCACCAATCAAGAGGCGAGAGTCTTCGGTTTTAATCTCAACGCCAACGGTTGGACGTTCAGTAGAGTCTTCCTTCTTCAAAAAGACCTGACCCTCAATACCCATGTGCTTCAAGAGTGCTTCGGCGGTTTCGTGAATGAACTTTGTTGGTTCTTCGGTCATATCAATCCTTTCTTAAATGATTTTATACAAGAAAGAAAGAGCTTTCGTTCTCGTATAAAAACACTTTATGAAGCTTTGGGGGCCTCGTTTGAGCCTGATGTAGACGCAGCCGCTGCGGCAGCTTGTTCCTTTTTCGCATACTGACGCTCAACGAGCCATTGCTGCAAGACAGCAAACAGTGTAGTAATGAGCCAATACAACGAGAGACCAGCGGGCAAACTATATCCAAACCAAACCGTAACGAGAGGGAAGAGGTAAGTCATGTTGCGAGACATTGCCTGGGTTGCATCGGCCATTTGTTCTTCTTGGCTCTTCTTCGTGTCCTTTTGTATAGCATTCTTTGGCTTCTTGGTCTTCTGCATCAACATCCAAGACTGCACAAACTGCGCAGCACCCGCCAAAACCGCAAGTGGAATGTTCTTTGGCTCTGCGAGGTGGATGAAGCCCAAGAAAATTCCCTGGACAAAATCTGGCTTGTGTACGAATGCATACAAAGCGGAAAATCCGTTTTCTGAAAACACTTCTCGGAAAGCAATATTCAATGCCCACAAGATAGGGAGCTGCAACAAAAGAGGCAAGCAAGAAGAAAGGGGGCTTATCTTATTCTCCGAGTAGAGCTTCATCGTCTCTTCGGTCTGTTTTTGCTTGTCGTCTTTATACTTTTCTCGAATCTCATTCATCATTGGCTGCATTTTCTGCAGGGCACGTTGAGATTCAATGGCTTTCTTGGAAAGCGGGTAGAGAATAAGTCGGATAATAATAGTAAAAACGATAATCGCAAGACCCATGCTCTTCCATGGGAGAATATTATAAACAAGAACCAGCGCATTAAAGAGCGGGTTGTAGATAGCGGTGTTAAAAATGAGAGAGATGGTGTTCATGAGAGGAGGTGTTTGGATTTCAGATCGTGGAGCACATGACCTTTTTCGGGAACTTGGTCGTTTCCGCCAGGGTTCCATGGATTACATCGAGCAATCCGGTAGGTAGTAAGAACAGTTCCTTTTATTACGCCGTGTTTCTTGAACGCTTGCATACCATATTCGGAACACGAGGGGTAAAATCGGCAATAGCCGTGAGGAAACAATCCGCGTAGTGGTCCATGATCAGGGGAGAGGGTGTGTTGATACACCCAGATAGCTGCCAAAAATGGGAGTCGAGGAATGTATACGATTTTCTGAAAGAACTTTTTCATGATTTCCTGAAAGAGCCCTTTGTTTTGACGGTGCGGAGTGCGAGCTTAAACTCTGATTGCAGTGTTTGAAGCGTGGTCTTCTCTGCGCTCTTCTTGGCGCTGATAACAACGTCGAGGGGGAGTGAAGAAAGTTCTACATCTTGGCTTAACAAAGCCGCAATAGCTTCATGTACGTGCCGGCGGATGAGGTTCCGAGTAACAGCCTTTTTGGAGACCGTTTTGGGCACCACACAGGCAAACCGTGGGTAGGAGAGCGAATTTCCAGAAGCGGTAAGAACAAAGTTTTTGGAATGAACCCGAAAACCCTTTCGATACACACGCGAAAAGTCAGCGTCTCGTTTCAGTCGCGAACTTTTGGGGAGCATCGTTTCTTTTCTATATTAAATAGAGATACGCTTTCGTCCTTTGGCTCGTCGTCGTGCGAGAACCTTTCGTCCGTTCTTCGTTTTCATACGAGATCGGAATCCGTGTCGTCGCTTTCGATGAAGTTTCTTTGGCTGATACGTTCGTTTCGTTGCCATGAATTTCTGTTATTTAAGTTTCACAATCATACAAGGTTCTTCGCTTCACGTCAAGAGGCTTTGGCGATCTTTTGAGCTTGCACTCCTAAGGCATCAGTAGCAAAAGGGGAGGAGTCTTGCGCCTTGTGCCTGAGGAACATCTCGAGGGAGCTTTAGGATTTGCTACGCAAAACTTTGCAAGCGACCGAGAGCGAGCGAGGGCCTTCAAAAAATTCTGAACCCGTTGTGGCGGTCTCAGAATTTTTTGAAGTGTTATGCCGAGCGTTTCCGAATAGGACAAGGCTTCAGACTCCCATACCCATAATTCTCCCCACACCATCCACAACTTATTCACATATCAAAAACTTTTGCCCAGTTTTTGATATCTTGACACAGAAAATGTTTCTTGGTTAAGCCAAATTTTGCGTTTATCCACAATTAGGCTATACTAGCCTTTGTCAGAAAAATACAAGTCTAAGTGAGGGTTTTGCATGGACGATAAGAAGCAACTCTGGGATGCCGTCTTGGGCGCACTGGAGGTCTCAATCAGTAAAGCTAACTTCACCACGTGGTTTCGCAATACGAATATCCTCGAGAATCAAAA
Source organism: uncultured Candidatus Saccharibacteria bacterium (assembly GCA_964390745.1). Classification (GTDB taxonomy): domain Bacteria; phylum Patescibacteriota; class JAUYIX01; order CAYMIK01; family CAYMIK01; genus CAYMIK01. The sequence goes on along the minus strand of CAYMIK010000011.1, from coordinate 11,097 downwards.
CGGGGAAGTAGTTATTGGTGTTCCAAACGCATTCACCAAAGAGTGGATGGAAAATAAATACCACAAGGAAATCTCCCAAGCGATCACAAGCATCACGCGTCAGCCCGTTCGACGCATCAGTTTTATTATTGGCAAAGCGGCACAAGCAACTGCCTCACAGATGCCGCAACAAGAGAACCTCAGTATTCACACGAACACTCCAAATCTTACGCCAGCAACCGTCCTTCGTGAAGAAATAGAACAGATCGTTGCCAAGGAATCACGCGACACACTGGATCCAGCAACAAACCTCAACCCAAAATATACTTTTGAATCATATATCGTTGGTTCTAACAACGAACTTGCCGCCGCAGCATGCCGCGCCGTTGCCGTAAATCCTGGTGGCGCTTACAACCCCCTCTTTATCTATGGTGGAGTGGGCTTGGGCAAGACACACCTTATGCAGTCGATCGGAAATGAAGTTCTTAAGCGAAGCCCTAACAAGAAAATTCAGTATGTGACCTGTGAAAAGTTCACCAACGAGATGGTGGAAGCCCTTGGCCGTCACAAGATGGAGCAGTTTAAGAACATTTACCGTGATGTTGACGTTCTCATCCTTGATGATGTGCAGTTTCTTTCTGGAAAAGAAAAAACACAGGAGGAATTCTTCCATACTTTTAACGCCCTCTATGAATCAAACAAGCAAATCGTCTTGTCGTCCGATCGTCCACCAAAAGCTATTCAAACTTTGGAAGAACGACTTCGTTCTCGATTTGAAGGCGGTATGATCGCGGATATTTCCAGCCCAGATCTTGAGACACGAATGGCCATTTTACGCGAAAAAGCCAAGCTCTTTGGCATGAACCTCAGCGACGACATCGTTAGCTACATAGCTTCAAATATTCAGAACAACATTCGCGAACTCGAAGGCGCCTTGAAGCGCGTTATCGCGAGCGCTGAGCTTTCCAACCGCGAACCGACCCTCGAATCAACCAAAGAAATACTCGCAAGCATCATTCAGACACCAAAAAAACGAGCATTATTGCCTCGCCAGGTGCTTGAAGCGGTTGCATCGTTCTATGACCTCTCCTTGGAAGATTTAAAGGGCAAGAGCCGCAAAAAAGAAACGGTTGTTCCACGACAGATTGTGATGTACCTGCTCCGTGAAGAAGTGAAAAGTTCGTATCCAACCATTGGCCGAGAACTCGGTGGGCGAGACCACACCACTGCTATGCATGCCTGCCAAAAGATAGAATCACAGGTCCAAAAAGACGAATCACTCTCGCAAGAAATCGAACTTATTCGTCAAAAACTGTACACAGCCTAGGTGGAAAACCTTTGGGAAAAGTCGGGGAGAAGACTCGGGACAAAATGGAGATAAAAACACCCTGACGGATTTTATCAACAAATGCACACCACTTATCCCATGTTCCACAAAGTTATAAAAAGATCTCCGCACACTTCTTCACAGCGGAATCCACAACAAAAAGCGCCAAGATAAAAACAAAAAAGGGGTTTTCCCCAAAGAGCTGAGGGCTCTATAACTCTTATGAATATATACATAAATAGTAATTACCATTATGAAGATTGTCTGCACGCAAGAGAATTTAAACAAAGCCCTCCAAGCTATTGGACGAATCCCAAAGAAGGACAGCACGCTCCCTATTCTCAACAATGTTCTTATCGAAGCTTCACGAAACAACACCACTCTTAAAGCTACAGACCTTGAAATCGGTATATCGGTAGTGGTTCGGGGTAAAGTAGAAGAAGAAGGAAGTGTTACGGTTCCAGCAAGCCTCTTGGCTGAATACGTTGCCACCCTTCCTCGTCAGAATGTTACACTCGAAGCTACGGGCGAAAGCATCTCGGTATCGTGTGGTCAGTTTTCTTCAACTCTTCTTGGAATGAAAAACGAAGACTTTCCACTTATCCCGAAAGTTGAAAACGGACAGTCAATAAAAATCTCTGCCGGATTGTTTAAAACTCAACTCGCACAAGTTGTGGCCTTTACAGCGCTCGATGAAATGCGCCCAGAGATCGCAGGGGTTCATTTTGAAGTTGCTGACAAAACCCTTATTCTTGCTGCAACCGATGGACATCGACTCGCCGAAGCAAAAGCAACCGTAGAATCTGCAGATTTAAAGAACCAGCTTATTCTTCCCCGCCAAACCTTGTTAGAACTTTCTCGTGTTTTGGAAAATGACGGAACTTTGGAAATCAGTGCTTCTGAAAATCAGGTTTCATTTGTGTACAAAGATGTGAATTTAGTTTCACGTCTTATCGATGGTGCGTACCCTCCCTACCGAGAACTTGTTCCTTCTGATTTTCAAACCGAGGTGACCTTTGATCGCGCAGAACTGATCTCCTCGCTTCGTGCCACCAGTCTCTTTGGAAAACACAACGTCCAAGACATCACCATGGAAATTGGAAAAGACGAAGTAAAGCTCGCAAGCCAAGCAAGTCAGGTTGGAGAGAGCCACGCAGCCCTCGCTGTTTCGTATCAGGGTGTTGCAAATAGCATTACCTTCAACGCACGGTATCTTATCGAAGGTGTTGCCAACTTCACCGGCGACAAAGTAACACTTCACATGAATTCCAGTACCGAACCCGCCATTATTCGCGGCACTGACTCTGGATATTTTTATCTGATCATGCCCATCAAACACTAGACCATGTGGATTTCGAGGGCCAAGCTTACTAACTTCCGTAACTACAAAGATCTTTCACTGGATCTTGCTAATACGGTGTACTTTCTTGTTGGAAAAAATGGACAAGGTAAGACAAATATTCTGGAATCAATTGGGCTCGCTTCGTTTACAAAATCATTTCGTGAAGCAAGCGTCGCTGATTTAGTAAGAAAAGACACTGCATTCTTTCGTCTGACATTTTCTGTTGAAGAAGCCGAAGTAAAAACCCTCGAGTCGTACTTCGGGGAGGACGAAACAACTTCCAATAAACGCGCGTTTTGGAAAAACGGGGTGGAGGTGGCACTTGCAGAGTACATAGCAAGCCTCAAAGTGGTCGTTTTTTCGCCGGAAAACATCAACCTGCTCCTCTTAGGCCCCGACGCCCGAAGAAAGTACCTGAATGCCCTTTTGCTCCAAAATTTCCCAAAGGAGTTTTCGGTGCTTGGTCGCTATTCGCAGGTTTTGGCACAACGAAACGCACTTTTGTTTCAAATAAAGCGCGGGTTTGCGCAAAAGAAAGAGCTTGCATTTTGGAACGCCGAGCTTCTTTCGAGTGGTGCGAAGATTATGGCACTTCGAAAAAAACTTATTGAAAATATTAATAAAGATTTTGAGCGGTTTTTCCGAGAGATTGCGCAAACGCATGACGAAGCACGCGTGGTATACAAACCAGGCGTAGAAATATCCGATGAACAAAATATCGAACTCGACTTTTTATCCGCATTGACCCAAAATGAATCAAAGGATATCGAGAAGGCTATCACGCACAGTGGTCCGCATCGCGACAACTTTGAAATTCAGGTGAACGGCTCTGACCTTTTATCTTTTGGTTCACGCGGAGAACTTCGAACGGCACTTCTGGCCATGAAATTTGCTGAGTGCACCATGTTTGGTTCTGAAAAACCCGTGTTGCTTCTGGATGATGTCTTTAGTGAACTTGATGCTGCCCGAAGACAAAAAGTTCTTGAGCTTTCGCGCCCATACCAAACGTTTATTACCACATGTGAGATGGCCGATCTGCCGCAAGATCGAACCGACACCAAACTTTTTAAAATCAAAAATGGAGCAGTAGAAACCGAATGAGTTTGTCGCCGCTTTCTGACATGTTAAAAATAAAACGTGCCCAGCAGAAGTCTGCCTTCGATGAGGTTTCGGGTGTTTTAGAGCAATTCAAGAAGATTGCGAGCGAAGTTATTCCCGCAAGCCTTCAGGGTCTTTATGAAATTGGCTACATTTCTGAAGGGATTTTATATCTTCACATCGAACATGCCTCACACGCGCAAGAGCTGACATTTTATAAGCATATATTGCTTCGAAAAATGGCCATGACACAGAAGAAGATCGCTCTCTCTGACATTCGGATCGTACAAAAAAGAAAAAGCGCCTGAAACAAAAAACTCCCTAAGCCTCAAGAGGGAGTTTTCTGTATTTTGGTGTGTATTTTTTTTATTGTTTCTCTTCTTAGCCTCGTATTTTTTTTGAGAAGAGTAAACTTTTTCAAATTTTTGAAAGACGAACCGGCAAGCACGTTGCTCATCCAAGTTCGAGAGTATTATATCACAGAAAATCCAAAAAACTTATCCACATATTTTCTGCATCGTGTGGAATTCGAGCTAGATTCGCTCAGACTTTTCGATATCAAGTACAAACACGAGGGCGCCGCCAATTTCCATACGTGCACCAGCAGCTCCAAGGGGCATATCAACGCCACCGACACTACTGTCGACAACATTGTCAGCCACAAAAACACTTTTTCGCTTGCAAGTAGCTCGGATGATGGCAAGAGTCTCAGAAACCTTCTTTGCCTCAGAGGCAATAAGAAATGTTGCGCTCTTTTTCCCAAGAAATGCACCGGAACTTTCAAGAATGGTCATGCGAACACCTTCTTTTACGACGGCGTTTCGCAGCTTTTTTCGTAGTCGAGATGGAACAATGACAACAATGAGTTTTTCCATTATATCCTCGTGATATTTACTGAAACATTTCCACTTTGCTGGCCATCACTTGCTTTCACATAGAAGGTGAAGGTGTTGATGCCCACAGAAAGTGGCGCGACGTATGACCACGTGGTGCCACCAGTGAGACCCGTTATATCGGTACCGTTAATATAGAGCGCTGCTCCTGCTGGTTTTGTGCCCTGAATCGTTTGTGTGTCGCTCGAAGTCGGAGAAGTCACACTGTTTACTGTTGGTTCGTTGGGCGGTGGGAGCGGTGCGCTTACAGTAAACGAAGAGCTATCGTTTGCAACATTGGTACTCTTGTCAATGGCGCGTGCCGTGAGTGTGTGCGTGCCTGTTGAGAGTGAAGAGGTGTCATAAGAAATTTGGAATGGTGATTTTGTGTCCGTTCCAACTAAAGTTCCATCAACATAAAACTCCACTTGCTTCATACCGGCAGTAGCGGTGGCACTTGCCTTTAATGTGATCGTTCCAGAAACCGAAGCTCCAGATGAAGGGGAGGTAATAGAAACAGATACGGCGCCGCTGTATGAAGCGTCACACGTCTCTGTGGGAGCGTCTTTGCCGCCAATGCCCTTGCCTTGTGCCCATGCGCGTGCGGCGCCTTCCCATCGTTCAAATTGCGGATCCGCTTTTGGATTCTTGGGTGCAGGGCCTTTCGGGTTGCTTCGATCAATGTAGTATAAAATATCGTGAACATCACCAAAGGTGACTTCTTGCTTGTTTTCAGCCGGACACGCAGGAGTCCAAAGTTTCCCGGTGGGTTTATCGATCATAACTTTTTCGCCGGTACCAACGAGTTTTCCTTGCAAGACGGGCGTGGGGGCGGCAAGTGGTGTGGGTTTTACGAACTGCTCGACATCAGAACCCGCGAGCGCTCGCTTCATGTAGGCGTTCCAAATAGGTGCAGCAACTACCGAACCATCAGCACCTCGGCGCATCTCGTGGCCATCGTTGTTGCCTACCCAGACGCCCGTAACGAGTCCTGGTGTGTATCCAACAGTGAGGGCATCTTTGAAGTCGTTCGTGGTTCCTGTCTTTGCAGCAACGGGGCGATCAGGGAGGGTGAGCTTCCCGCGTCGTCCAAAGACTGGCGCGCGAAGTTCATCGTTCGAAAGAATAGCGTTCATCGTGTTCGCAACATTGGCATCCATCACTTGTTTGTCTTCGGTTTTGTGCTGCTCCAAAACTTTACCCTTTTTGTCGGTCACCTTCAGAATTCCTGTTGGTGTATTGTATTTTCCTTGGTTCGCAAAGACGCCGAAACCTTCGGTATGGTTCAGAAGCTGCACTCCAAAAACTCCAAGCGGTGTTGAGAGTCCGTACTGTGATGGGTCGGTCGGAAGATCTGTAAGTCCAAGTTTTCGTGCGAATTCGCCTACCTTGTCATCACCAACCAGGTAGCCAACTTTGACTGCTGGTGTGTTGAGTGACTGCATAAGAGCGTTTTGCAGAGCAATGGGCCCGTTTTGGCGAAGGTCGTAGTTCTTTGGCTTGTAGCCGTTTCCGAAGTCTGTATTTACATCGTACAACTTGGTTTGTGGTGTGTAGCCATTAGAGAAGGCAAGGGCGTAAGCATAAGGCTTAAACGAAGAACCCACTTGTTGCGGTCTTGTCACTACATTCACGTTGCCCTGGATGCCTTTGTTAAAATAATCGATCGAGCCTGCCATCGCATAAATTTCACCATTGCGAGGGTTGATTGAAACGAGTGCGGCGTTAGAAGCACCCCAATGGTTGATAGTCCCGACGTGGTTGGTGAGTTCTTCTTCTGCGAACTTTTGTTTGTCCAAATCAAGGCTCGTTATAACTTGGAGACCGCCTTGTTCCACTTCTTTTGCACCGTACTCTTCTTCGAGTTTTTCTCGAACGTAGAAGACGAAGTGAGGAGCAATGATATGGTCTTTGGAAGGCGAGAACTTTACTTTGGCTTGTTTGGCTTTTTCCGCATCTTCTTTGGAAATAAAGCCTTGCTCGGCCATTTTATCCAAGACGAGTTCGTGTCGGTTTTTAAGATCGTCAGTGTGGGATCCAAAAGGCGAGTAGTATGTTGGTGCCTGTGGGATGCTTGCGAGGTATGAAGCTTCCGCAAGGCTTAAGTCTTTTGCGGACTTTCCAAAAAATGCTTGTGCTGCTGATTCAACACCGTACGAGCTTGACCCGTAAGGAATTTCATTGAGGTAGAGTTGAAGAATTTCGTCTTTGCTGAACTGCTGTTCGATTTCAATGGCCAAAATAACTTCTTTAATTTTTCTGGTGAAGGTCTTTTCATTCGTTAAGATGGCGTTTTTCACGAGCTGCTGGGTAATAGTTGATCCACCCTGTGAAAGGCTTCCGGTGCTGACATCTTTAAAAACGGCGCGCAAGATACCAATGAAATCAAAGCCGTGGTGTTTGTAAAAATCTTTATCTTCGATGGCAATCGTTGCGTTGCGCATATTCTGCGGAATGTCAGAAAGTTGTACGATGGTTCGGTTCTGGGCACCGTGAATTTCGTACAGAACGGTCTTTCCGGTTCTGTCGTACAGCTTTGTGGTTTGGCTTACGTTGTCATTGATGATCTTGTCAGGACTTGGGAGATCTTTTGCAAAATATGCAAAGAGTGAGCCTGTGACTAATACAAAAAGGGCGACAGCAATAACTGCTGCCACACCGAGACGCTTAAGCCACTTCTTTTTCTTTTTGTTTTTTTGTCGATCCCGAACAAGCGCAAGGCGCTTTTCACGGCGCGATCGACTGCTGTCCTTTCTTGAAAAGGACGAAACTGCGTTTTCGTTGGTCGTGTGTCGCTTTGCCATGGGCCTGGATACCATACCACATTTTGGGGGTTTGTGTAAAGAAGTCGCTTTACGTGTGCAAGATTGAACCGTACAATACAAGCATGAAAAAACCGAATGGGCGCAATACTCGCCTTACAACACAGGTGATCTGTATCTTTGGCATGATAATTGCTGCGTTAGCTTTGTCGGGCGTGGGTTACCCTAATGACAGTACGGTGATTATCGGCCCAGATTCCAGGGGCAGCCATGATCAGCTCTATAATCTTTCGTTGGAGCTCCCTTCTTCAGTTTCTGAAGGCGGCGTAGTCCAGGCACGTGTCAGTATTGAACATATTGATGGTTTCAATGTGGAAAGTCACGCAACCGTAACAGTGACCGGCGGATCGTTGCAAAATACGCAAACCCAAGAACTTTCACCCGATGCGCTCTGGAAGATTCAAAGTAGCAGTGACGCACTCGTGGGGGTAGTGGTGAATGTTGAAACGGTGATAAGCCCTAAAGGGAAAGATAGTGCCACAACGACGTATTTGGATACGCTCAGTGGCGGTGTTTCCGTAAAAAGCGTAAATGCAACGTTGTCTGAAGGTACATCTACGAACATTGCTGGCGCCTTTGATGTGAAGAGGTCTCCATGGTTGGCGATAGGAGTGACTTGTGGCGCCATTATTATGGCGGCACTTCTTGTTTTTGTGGTTCTTCGAAAAAAGAAACGAAACAAAACGAAATAGAATCGTTCAAGATTTTATCGAGAAAATTCATTGACATTTTTACCCTGAATAGGGTATAGTTGCATCGAAAAAGGAGGCCGAAACCGGGAGAGATTCTCATTGTTTTAATGTCAGAAAGGTTGTATGTCGGGACACTCAAAATGGGCGCAGATTAAGCGAAAAAAAGAAGCAACGGATAACAAGCGCGGCAAGCTTATCACGCAGTTTGCAAAAATAATTGCGATGGCGGCCAGAGACGGCGCAGATCCTGAACACAATATCAAGTTGAAGCTCGCGATTGCTCGTGCGAAATCGTACAATATTCCAAGTGATACGATTGATCGTGCGATTGAGCGAGGAAGCGGCGCAAAGGATGGTGAAGGTTTTGCGGAAGTTGTATACGAAGCTTACGGACCAGGCGCAACCGCCTTCATTATTAAGACCATTACCGATAACAAAAACCGAACCGTTTCTGATTTGAAGCACATACTCTCAATGCATGGTGGCAAGATGGCACAAAGCGGTGGTGTTTCGTGGATGTTTGAAGAGCGCGGTGTTGTAGAAGTTATAGCAGACTCAGTAAAAGCAGAAGAAGCAGAGCTGCTTGCCATTGAAAACAATGCACTCGATGTTTCGCAAGAAGAAGGCACGGTGTATGTGGAAACGCGTGTTCCTGAACTGCAAAATACCGTAAAAGCATTCAAAGACGCTGGATACGAAGTTCGCGATTCGCACATTGATATGATTGCAAAAGATGCTCTTCCGCTCCCGGCTGATGCTGCGGAAAGTTTTGAAAAACTTCGCGAAGAACTTGATGCGAATGATGATGTGCAGGACGTTTTCACGAATGTAGCCTAAGGGTTGGCACTGTTGCCACCTTCGAATTTTAAGGAGCGAGAGGACGTATGCGAGTTTTAGGAATTGATCCCGGCATCGCGCGTGTTGGCTTTGGGGTTGTTGAAACTGAAAACGGAGCCGACGTACATTTTGTTGAATGCGGACTCATTGCTACCAAACCAGAACTCACTCTTCAGGATCGACTCAAAGAAATCTATCAGGATCTTGAAGTTATTATCAAAAAAACCAAACCACAACTTCTTTCGTGCGAGAAACTTTACTTTCAAAATAATGCTAAGACCGCTTTAGACGTGGGACAGGCTCGTGGCATTGTGCTTCTTGCCGCCTCACACTTCAACCTCCCCGTTTTTGAACTCACGCCCTTGCAGGTAAAGCAATCTGTAACGGGATATGGTAAGGCCACAAAACAGCAGGTTGAAGATATGATCATTCAAATTTTGCATCTGAATTTCGTTCCCAAGCCTGATGATGTTGCTGACGCAATTGCCATCGCGCTTTCGGGGGCATTCATGAAAGGAAAATTTTATGCCTAAGTCACTTCGATCGTTCGTTCAAGTGCTTGCTCGCGTTCTTTTGGTGATGATGCTGCTTTTTGGAAGCGGGGAGTTTGCGTTAGCGCAAACTACGCCACAAAATGAGGCTGCCCAGGTCCAACAATCGATTGCAGTGAACAAAAAACTTCGTGCGATCGCGGGTTCTGATCAAAGTGTCCAAGTTGGTCGCAGGGTGTTGTTTGACGGTTCAGCCTCCACAAATTCCTTGGATAATGTACTGACATATTCGTGGGATTTTGGCGATGGAACGACTGCGATGGGCGTTGATGTCACTCATATTTACTCCCAATCAGGACGCTACACGGTAACGCTGACGGTTGATAATGGCGTTGATCAAACCGTGGGCGAAATGAATGTCACGGTTTTTGAAAATCTCTTTATCGTTCTCTCTGATGGCTCTGCCAAAGACAAAATTCAACAGTATGTTGTTGATGCTGGTCGCCAGGGTATTCTGCTCGATGTGGTGGAATACGCTACAAGCGAACCAGATTATGCTATTGAAGAAAATCTCTCAGCGCTGTTGCTCCAGAAGCGGGATGAAATTGCTAAGGCCGATGGAATTATCGACGCGACGGCGGGAAGCACGGGATTGAATGTTTTGTCTAAGTTTGGTCAGCAAGAAAAGACTTCGAATAATTCTTCGCTCCAGAATAAAACCGTTATTACACTGCAACGACCCAGTGCCTCACTGAATCGCATTGCACAATCGACGTTTAATATTTTACGACCAGAATATATTCTCATCACTGACGATTCCGCGTTGTCGATGGTGTGGAAGAATAAAACTGCGCCGGAGATTCTTTCAGCTATTCAGGCAAGTGGTGGAAATTTTCGTATCGTAGGAAGCTACAGCGAACGAAGCGTTTCTGACTTCCGTGTCTGGAACTTCATGTCGGTGCTGGTTGACTACATGATCAACCAGGGCGTTCCGGTGAATACCGTATTGCTTATTTTGCTGCTTCCGATTGTTGCTACTATCTTTGCCTTTGCACGACAGGTTATTGGGATTAAGGCGTTTGGAATTTACACACCCTCCATCATTACGCTTGCGTTCTTGGCAATTGGTTTGCCGTATGGATTGCTGATATTTATGGTGGTCTTGTTGGCTGGTTCGTTTACGAGGTATGCGCTCAAGCGACTCCACCTGCTTTTCTTGCCGCGAATGGCGATTGTGTTGACTGCGGTTGCGTTGGCGGTTATTGCACTGCTTGCCGTTGCTGCAAAATTTGATCAGCATGCGTTGATTGTTGCTTCTATTTTCCCAATCTTGGTTATCATCGCCTTGGTTGAAAAGTTTGTAACCGCACAAATTGAGAAAGGCGTGTGGGATGCAACGCGGCTTTCTATTGAAACGTTGCTGATCTCTGTTGTCGCGTACTTTATTGTGAGCTGGAACGTTTTGCGCGACTTGGTTCTGGCCTACCCTGAGATCATTCTGCTCACGATTGTTGTAAACATCGTGCTTGGAAAATGGACGGGCTTACGCCTGAGTGAATATGCACGTTTTCGAGAGATTCGAAAATATTTGAAGGAATGACATGGCTTCCATTCTTGGAATGAACGCTCGAAATCTG
>CAYMIK010000010.1:47779-48654 GCA_964390745.1 uncultured Candidatus Saccharibacteria bacterium | reverse complement strand
TCGGCAGTGTCACGTACATGTGACTTGCCGTCCGGTCGTGCAACTCCGTTCGGCGGAGTTGCATTCCTTGAATTCCGAAACAGGTCCGATGCCCTCCCCACTTCTCGTCCGTTCGGAAGTAGTAATCCTCCAGGGGCCGAGAGGTCCCCACCTCGAGCATGTGCGTGAGCACGCCCGCGATGACGGAGGGGTTCCCGAATCCGGACAGGTGCGTTGGAGGGAACGGCATGGCATGGCTGAGACTTCGACGCATGAGACTCTGGGCCCGTGCATCGATCGCCGAATTGCTGTCCGGGAACATGCGCCGTGCAGCGAAGACGACGGCGGAAGGTGTCGGTTCGACGTCGGCCTCGAAACGCTCGCCCTCCGGCGTGATGATCTTGGGTCTCCAGCCCGGGTAGAACCGGTACACCGAGAACTTCGGGAACACCAGCTTCCAGAGCAGGAAGATCTTGATCACGTACGTGATCGGCTTCCCGCTTTGGAGCAGTGCGTAGGCCGCCTGAGAAAGGGAGAGCTCCCTCCAGGCCTTGTTCAGATCCCAGCTCTCGCGATGGACGATCATGGTTGCCCCCGGGCGATGCCCTGATGAAGGTTCAATACGAAATCATCCCAAACTACTGTGGGTATATATTGAGCACAATTCTCATGTTTGTCAATGCTCCCTGCCCGCCCTGCTTCTATAATCTCGCGATCATGTCATTCCCCCACACGATCATTTTTCCATCGGCGAGGGTATCGAACTCCTCTTGCTGCCGTAGCGTACAGTCACGCGGCGCATGCCAATCCTCAACCGAATCACCAACTTCGAGCGTGTAAAAAACTCTCGTATGTGCACCAATAAGCGATTGCTTAATTCGTCGTAAATGATCACG
>CAYMIK010000010.1:0-47769 GCA_964390745.1 uncultured Candidatus Saccharibacteria bacterium | reverse complement strand
CAACCCCATGCTTGTCAGAAAGCCATACCTCGCCCCACGCGTACGGATAGGTTTGGACTACGAGAAAATCCAAACCAGCAAGCGCCTGCGATTTATAATCGGAGCCGTGCAAGATGGCTTCAAAGGGCGAAAACCCCATGCAGTCATAGGCTAGAAGCAAGCCATGCGCTGCATGCACGCCATTGGCAATGGTTCGATAAAACTGGTTCCACATAGGAATAGTAGTACGCTTATCACGAAATGAATCGGGCTCAGAAAAAATTCTATAGCCATTCAGGCCGTCGCCCAAAAATAGACCGTCGAAGTCAAAATCACGCGCAAGCTTTTGATATTGCATAGCAACATAATCAGCAAAATTTATTGCCTCACCATGCAGGTGCACCAAAGGATTCATGTCGGAACTTCGTGAGTCCAAGGGCCGAACTTCCGGGTGACGCTTCATCCAAAATGTTGAACGATTATTCCCATCTTTATATTGACCCCAAAAACCAATAAACACACCAATGCCTTGCTCGTGAAGCTGTAACACCAAACGTTTCAAATCTGCCTGTGTTTTCAGGACATGTTTTGGTCCATGCCTATTGAGCGGCACCTCGGCTTCGGCATCAAAGTGGCGATACTCCAAGAAAAATTCAGGAAGCCGGTCTTCCATGATGACTACCGCCTCGATGGGTGCTAACCGAGGAATTTCTTTTCCAAATGCACCAAGATCAACACAAGCAAGGGTTGATGCGGCCGCATGAATATCTTCAAATCCAAATTGAGGAGCACCGCCAGTAGCGAACCTCCTAAGTTTCTTGAAAAATTTCATTGTTGCCCCCTATATCCAGTCTTTTCGAAGTTTGAGCAGGTGCCCAAGGACATTTGAAATCAGGTGCATGACAATGCCAACCACAATGGTGCCAATGGCAAACTCCCAACCAGGAAAATAGAGTGGCGCCGTAAAAAGAAGCGCGCCTACAACATAGTCAATTTGATCAAATGGAAACCACGAAACTCCGGGAGGAATCTTGAATCGTCGTTTAATAAAACTTTTTACAAGATCACCGATAATTGCTCCAAGGCCCATGAGAAATCCAAACCACAACGACGTTGTTTTGTAGTTGATAATGCTGAGACTTGCAAACCACGGAATATCAACCAACGACTGTTGGAGCCAAACAATAAGCATACCCGTGAGTGGTGCTGCGATGATCCCGCGCCAGGTTTTATTTTTCCCAAAGATGGGTTCACCACCAAGTGTCTTGTTGGCGTCAACAGGATATGCAAGGAATCGGAAAAATGGCTGGAGAACAATGGGCGCGATGGTGGCAATACCAGCAGGAGCCGTGAACCACATAGCTTTCAAAACAAAGTTCCAAATGTGTGCAATTTCGCTCATCATGCTGCCACCGTATTTTTTGTATGTTTTTGTGCCCAGACATCCATGAGTTTTGTCGTGTTAACCACAATAGCAAATATGACCCAGGCCGTGGTTATGGCGAGAACAAATTCGAATCCCATGAAGTATCCGAAAAGAACGCTCACGCGCTTAAAGCCAGCATCGAAGATATTTTCTTTGTAGTGTTTCCAGATTCGAATGACAAGAAAAACAGACGATGCGAGAATGGCGAGCCACCAGTGTACATATCCGGCAGCAGCGAGAACCGGATACAAAAGAATCTCGTGCGTTCCATCGAAAACTGTTTCGAAGATATGTCCGAGAGGCGTTTTCATGTTGTAAAGTCGTGCCATGGTTCCATCGAGGCCATCAAGCAGCATACCAACGAGGGTCAAAAGAATTCCAATGAATGGGTACTGAAAATAAAAGTACCCTAGCCCAACCAACGTAAAGAGAAAGCCAATGACAGAAATCTGGTTTGGCGTCAGATGAAGTTTTTCCCGCGCAATTCTTGCGGGTCCTTGAAAGATCTTCGTATAGGTTTTCTGAAGCGCTGGGGAGTATTCGTACATGCGTCTATAATAGCAAAAAACCACGCGAAAGGCACGCTTGGGAAGTTCGAATAAACTATGGATAGATTTGTTTTCCGTTCTCGTCAAAAACCTTGATGGCCTTGGTTGGGCAGCTCTTTGCAGAGTCCATTATCTCCTCGTCCGTATTTCCGTGAAGATTTCTGATCAGTGCCTTTGCTTCTCCATCCAACTCAAAGGTGTCTGGCGAGACAGCAATACACGAAGCAGCCCCAATACACAGGGCCCTGTCGACTTCAATATTTCCAATTTTTTTTACTTCAAGTTCAGCCATACATTCATTGAGTAAGACAAACGGATTATATCAGAATCGAAGCAACTCGCAACTTAGGAATTTTGGAGCCGCGCAACAATTTCTTGTAACACTTTTGCCGTATAATCAAGATCCTGTTTGGTGGTGGTGCGTCCGAGAGTAAATCGTACGCTTGCTTCTGCTTCGGCATCCGACTTCCCCATCGCAAGCAAAACGTGCGACGGTTCAAGTTCTGTTGACGTACATGCCGAGCCCGTTGATGCCTGAATATTATATTCATCTAAATGAATAACGATTGCTTCGCCCTTCAGACCATCAAAGGTAACGTTTATATTATTCGCAAGACGATTTTTTCGTGCGCCGTTTATTCTTGCACCAGGAATTTTTTCGATTTTTTTCATAAAGTCATCGCGAAGCTTCATGAGTCGGTCACGTTCTTTTTGTACATCGCCACAGACCAGTGCGAGTGCCTCCGCCATACCAACTGCTCCTGCAACATTTTCGGTGCCAGAGCGCATGGCTCGTTCCTGGTTTCCACCAAAAATAACCGGTTCAATTTTCACGCCACGGCGTACGTACAAGATTCCCACACCCTTGGGCCCATACATTTTACTTGCATTGAGCGTCAGCAGATCCACCCCAAGCTCTCGAACATTGAGCGGCAAGGAGCCTGGCGCCTGACACGCATCAGTATGGAAGTACATGCGAGAAGAAAATTCTTTTTCTTTTTTTCGAATGAGCTGCGCGAATTTCGCGAGAGGCTGAATAGTACCCACCTCATTGTTTGCATACATCAATGAGACCAAAAAAGTCTCTGGCGTCAACGCTTTTTCCAGCGCATCCACAGAAATATTCCCTTCTGAATCAACGGGAATTTCTACAACATCCACTCCCTGCTTGATCAAATATTCAGCACATCGCAACACGGCATGATGTTCAATGGAACTTACGATGATTCGTCCTTTCATCCCATGTGCTCGAGCTATACCTTGCAAAGCCAGGTTAATAGATTCCGTTCCGCCGCTCGTGAAGACTACTTCAGAACCAGACGCACGCAATGCAAAACCAATTTTGCTTCTTGCATCTTCAAGTGCTGTTTTCGCTTCAATCCCCGCTTTGTATAAACTCGAGGGATTTCCAAAAGCCTTCGTAAAGTACGGCTGCATCTTCTTTACCACGCGAGGATCAACCGGCGTGGTTGCTGCGTGATCAAGATAGATCGCGCGGCGAGATTTTTTCATATTCAGATGAATCAAGAGAGGTACTCCGTTAATAGTCTTACTCCAAATCCCGTTCCGTTTCGTGGCATATAATCTTGCGGCGAATCGATGATGGCCGTGCCAGCGATATCAAGATGTGCCCACTTCGTTTCCCCAATAAACTGTTGCAAGAAAATAGCTGCAACCGAAGAGCCCGCGTAGCCACCACGCATCTTCGTGCCTAAGTTCTTCAGATCGGAACTAACGCCCTTGGTTTCTTCGAGGAATTCAGGGTACATGGGCATTTCCCACAATCGCTCATGAGTTGTGGCGCCCGCAGCGATAAGTTTTTCGGTAAGCTTTTTATCGTTGCTAAAAATTCCTGCCGCCGAAGAGCCAAGAGAGACCAGAATAGCGCCCGTAAGTGTTGCCAGATCAACCACCTCTTGTGGTTGATATTCCTTCACAACATAGGAAAGTGCGTCAGCCAAAACAAGTCGGCCCTCAGCATCAGTGTCTGCAATCTCAACTGTTTTTCCTGAGTGAGATCGCAAAATAATTCCTGGCTTGTAGCTTTTCGAGCCGATAGCATTTTCTGCCATCGCCATAACGCCAACGATATGCTTTTTCAATTTCAATCGTGCGGCCAAAGCCATGGTTGCCAAAACTGTCGCAGCACCAGCCATATCGATATGCATCTGATGTACCCAACCAGCGGGCTTCAAATTGATTCCACCGGTATCAAAGGTAATGCCCTTTCCCGCCAGCGCAATATCAACTTTCTTGTTTCCCGTTCCGTTGTACTCCAAGACAACCAAGCGTGGTGGGACTTCTGCGCCTCGGCCAACCGCGCGAAGCAAATTCATATTTTGCTTTTTCAGCTCTGGTTCTTCCAGAACTTTGTATTTCAACTTTAATTCCTTAGCAACCTTCAAAGCCTCTGCGGCAAATGTTGCAGGATTTACTTCGATACTATTTTCATTTTCCAGATCTCGTGTAAAGTACACCGCTTCGGAAATTTTTGTTGTACGTTCAAGGGCCGCTTCGAGTGCCTTAGAGACAGCGTCAACAACGATTCGTATACCTTCAAATACATATGCATCTTTTTCTTTTGACTTGTAGATATCAAATTCGTACGAACCAAGCTGCACACCCTCTGCAACCGCAGAAACTACGTCTTGTGGCCGCGCCTTGGAAGTTTGCGCAGGAACATACGCCGCACTTTGAATATGCAGCTGGCCCAAAACAGAAAGTGCCGCACATGAGGCTTTTCGATACTGCTCAAGGTTCAAATCTTTTTCTTGCCCCAGTCCTACCACGATAACCACCGTGTCGTCATTAAAAGGGATATGTGTGATTTGTTTCAGCTTTCCTTCGAACTTTCGTTTCTTTGCATAGTTTGTCATTTTGGCGACATCGGCTTTTGCAAAAACCCGTGCAAGCTCACTTGCAATATTCTTTTCACCTTCAAACACAAGAAAAACAAGTGCTTCTTCGGAGAGAAGGTCACTTTTCAACGGAACAAGTTGTACGGAAGGTACTTTCATGTGGTCCTCAAGGTTTTGTGGTGTAAATTTAGCGAAGATTGGGGCGCACGTCAACAGAACTTGCCGAAAGATGCAAGCTTGTTCATAATAAGACTGGAAGGCACCCCACCAATATAGACTCCATACGAGGGCACTCATGAATACGGGTCTCTTGGTTAGCAGCCTGGTTTTTTCCAGCAACATCGCAGTGCGAGCGATCCAAACGTGGGAGCGGCATCCGAATGTACTCGATCGCTCATTTTGGTCGAACTTGGTCAAAATGCTCACGTGTTTTCCGTGCATATGGCCACAGTGCAAAAGCGCATTCGTGGGCTACCACTACTCTCCATACCGTACGCGCCTACTGATCCTGTCCATGCTTAGCACGGTCGTGTTCGGTCTCTGGGGCTGATTCCTCGCCCCCTCCGCCCACGACTTCGGGAGGCACGTCGCCTCAAACCAATTCAAAATCACCTCCCGACACAGCAACGCCTGTACGGGTTGTTTGTGTTGTTTGATATTGCACTATTGAATCGTTACGGTGACCTTTGCGTCTTCAGTGACTCCCAAGATATTGCCTGCTTCATCGTATGCAGTGAGCGAAGATCCAGCATCAGCATGTTCCAGAGAAAGTCTACTTGTTCCAATATTTTGTTTTGCCTGAAAATATATGTGTGCGAGAACTTTTTCTTTGCCGGTTTCGATTCCGCTATCAACCACGCCCGAAGCACCATTCGCAAATGTTCCACGAATGCGAATCTTTCCGTTTTCAATGGTGGTCGAAGAGCTTCCTAGTATAAATCCGGCTGGGTCAGTATCAACATACAGAGGTTGCATAAGATCTTTGTCGTAATCGATGGTGATGCGGAGATCTTTGGGTGCGCCTTTCCCTGGCGTCAAAACCACATCAGCGGAAAATGCGCGTCCTTTTGCTTGCACGATTGTTGCGGGAGCTATTTTTAACGAAGCAGGAGCGGAAACATTTTGATGATCCAAACTTCCCAGAAAAGTTGTTGGTCGAATTCCCGTAACTCCAAGAAAAATTATTGCCACTGCGGCCGCAACACCAACAATTCGAACAAAAACTTTATTTACTTTTGGATTTTCATTTTTCATTGATCGTTGTCTCGGTTGTTTCAACGGTTACTTGAGAAATTTGTGTCTGGAGAATAAATCGTTTCGCATTTTTTGCATTACCGTACCAATGCAGCATCCACGCAAAGAGAACCAAAATGAGCGGGAGCGCGTAGAATCCAAGATTTACCAACAACAAAGTATTAAAGAGTCCGTGTGCGAGAATTGGCAAAAAGATGGCCTTCACAAGATGACCGCGTTTTTTCCATGGTTCGAATTTTGCCAAGCCCATAAAGTATCCGGCCATTCCTGAGTACACGGCATGCGCGAGCGTTGAGAAGAAGAAGCGGAGGAAGAAGGTTGTTGCCACATCGACATAATTTCCCAAAACCAACGGAGACAAGAGAAATAGCGCATTTTCAACAATGGCAAAGCCGATTCCAATAGCAATTCCGAATTTAATGCTATCAATCACCTGATCGATTTCATTGAGCGGCATAATCTTTCGCAAGAAGTACATCTTTGAGAGTTCTTCGAATGTTCCTGCAATCAGGAACATCACCAGCGCAACTGCTCCTACTACTTGTGGCGTCACAACGGTAGTGTCAGAGAAAAGAACTTCTTGGAATGACTGGGGAAGAAGCGCCACAACGGAAGACTCAACCAGGGCTAGTGGCACTACCATAATCATTCCAACCAGAAACAACATCAAAATAGAGCCGTTTTTTGTAGTCAGCTCATGATTTCGCGTCTTAAAAAAGTACCACCAAAAGATTGCCGCAAGGAGCGACAAACCAAACGCCAAAAGCGTCAGGTGAATGGGCGTTTCAAAAAGGAGTTTTACAACTCGCATTGTATATTGGTTTCTTTTGAGTTTTGGTAAAGATATTTTACAATATTTGACCTATTTTCGCAAAAGGCATTCTTGCGGAAAGCATGCTTTTGTGGTTATATACACCTATTAAAAGAAACAAAAGTATGCAGAAATATCTTCTTGCGCTCCGCCCTACCCGATGGTTGAAAAATCTTTTAGTGCTCGTGCCCATCGTCTTCTCGGCGAAGTTTCTTGATCTCGGAAGCCTCAGCCGAACGCTTTTGGCTGTTGTCTTATTTTCACTCACCGCCTCCGCTGCCTACCTGATGAATGATTTGTTTGATCGTGAAAAGGATCTCGCCTTTCACACAAAAAAGCTTCGTCCGATCGCCGCAAAAGAACTTAACGTAACGCCCGTCATTGTCCTCGCCTTCATCCTGGGAATTCTTGGCATTGTGGGCGGATTTTTTGTTGAGCCCATGCTGGGCCTTGTTCTTCTTGGCTATCTCGTCCTCACATTGTGGTACTCGGCATGGCTCCAAAACATTGCCGTACTTGATATCGTTGCCCTGGCACTCATGACCACACTTCGCGTTGTGGCTGGTGCCGTTGTTGTTGGCATTAGCCCATCAGCTGAGTTGCTGTTTGCTGCATCCGCTCTCGGCATTTTGCTCGCAACTGCCGAACGACTCAAAGATAAACGCTCAATCGTTGCGGGCGTAGACACCCCTCTTGTTGTTAGCACATTCTCGAGCCGATTTCTCGAAACCTCTCTCGTTGCTTCTGCTGGCTTGTTTTTCTTATCATATGTACTTTTAAGTCTCAGTTCGTCCGAAACAGCGCTCGTGAAAGACAACAGCCTCTTCTACTCAAGCATCTTGATCTTCTTCGTTGCGTTTCGATTTGCGTACGTGCATCTTGGCGAACCTGACAAGGCGCCAAAAAAAGACATGGCACTCATCACGGGAATCTTGGTGTACTGCATTCTTATCGTGACTGTTTTCTATCTTGTTGCGTAAAACGTTTTTTGGAGGAGCATTTCTTTTCCATTATTTAATGTTGGAGTACGTATGAATAATCCATTTGAGACCGCGCAAAAGCAGATCGACGAGATGGCGGTGGCTTCCGGAATTAGCGAAGAGGCTCGCAAAGTTTTGCGCGTTCCTGGCCGCGAAGTAACTGTTTCTTTGCCACTTCGCATGGACGATGGATCTTTGCAGGTCTTTACGGGTTTTCGTGTCCAGCACAGCTTGTTCCGTGGCCCCGCAAAGGGCGGCATTCGCTTCCATCCTGAAGAAACTATCGACACGGTTCGTGCACTCGCAACATGGATGTCGCTAAAAACAGCTATGCTCGACCTTCCGCTCGGTGGTGGCAAGGGTGGCATTATTTGTGATCCGAAAAAAATGTCTGCCGGAGAACTGGAACGTTTAAGCCGCCTTTATATTGATAAACTGTACGAAGTGCTTGGCCCAGAACTTGATGTTCCTGCGCCGGACGTAAACACTACTCCACAGATCATGGCCTGGATGATGGATGAGTATGAAAAGATTGCGCGAAAAACTGCCCCAGCAATGATCACAGGAAAGCCCCTTCCCGTTGGTGGCTCAGCTGGCCGCGATGATGCAACCGCCATGGGTGGCTGGATCGCCATTCGTGAAGTCGCCCGAGATAAAGGCATCGAACTCACGGGCGCACGTGTCGCCATTCAAGGCTTTGGCAATGCAGGACAGAATGCTGCAACGCTTGGGGCTTCGATGTTTGGCGCGAAAATTGTTGCCGTAAGTGATAGCAAGGGCGCCGTATACAACCCAGATGGTCTCGATGTCGCAGCTGTATTGAAGCACAAAGAATCCACTCGTTCTGTTATGGATTTCCCGGGTTCGAAAAATATTACGAACGAAGAGCTTCTCGAACTTGAAGTGGATGTTCTTATCCCTGCAGCACTCGAAAATGCCCTGCACAAAGATAACGCAAACCGTGTTGCCGCCAAAATTGTTGCCGAATTTGCGAATGGCCCCACAACGCTTGAAGCCGATGCAATTCTTGATAGCAAGGGCATTGTAGTCATTCCTGATTTCTTGTGTAATGCTGGTGGCGTAACCGTTTCCTACTTTGAAATGGTTCAAGGCCTCACACGGGAATATTGGAGCCGCGAAGATGTTGAAAAGAAACTCGATGCGCGCTTGGTTAAGGCCGTTGCTGAAATGCTCGCCGCTTCTCGCGAACATAAAGTGAACCTACGCGTTGGAGCTGGCGTTGTTGCCGTAAAGCGAATCGCCGAAGCCATGAAACTTCGTGGCGTTGTGAAATAAGTATTTGGTTTCGCCTGGGTCCTCCTGAAAAACCGGCCGGGCTCAACACTTCAAAAAATCCCGAGACCGCCAAAGCGGAGTCAGGATTTTTTGAAGGTCCCGTCCTAAAACGTCGTCGCTCGGAAAGTATCATCTTGTAACGTACATCATCTGAAGCTCCTCCTCATTTTCTTCAGGAGGACCCAGGCGAAACCAAAAACAGTGGCACAGGGAGATTGCCACATAAGACAAGAAGTTATCGAATAAACCGGACTCGGTTCTGAAGTCTTGCAGGAAACTGCGAGGCCTTTTCAATTTTTCGCGTTTCAGCAATAAGCAGGATGGCACAGAAGTTGCACACAACGAAAAGTGCCACGAGCTCAAAGAAGGCATTCGAAAAGAACGTCAGCCGGCCCGTAAGGGCTGCTGAGTACATGTAGAGCGCGTCTAATATGCTAAAAACAATAAGGCTGTTTCCGATTTTTTGTTTCATTTTTGTTTTCCATTTCACCTTTTTTTGCCCGATATTTTTGGGCGAGGTTTTGAGTGAAATAGCTCTTTCTTAGCAAGTAAATTATAGCACAAAATAAGTGTTCAAGCGAACACTTATCCACAATTTTCACGCTCAATTGATGAACACGCCTACGAATGCACTAGTAAATTTCTTCGCGCTTGCCACGAAGGTACTCTACCCAATTTTCGAATACTTCGATAATGATCTGGAACGGTGCTTCGATCAGGAAGTCGAAGATGTAGATAAAGACGTTGATCTTCGAAACGTTCTCGGAGAGCCATCGTCCAACCTGCAAAATTGGCAAGGAAAGGAGGTTTATGAAGAACATGAAGACATTTTCACGCTGACGTACCACATAGAGCTGTCGTACGGGCTGACGTATCAAAACAGCGAAATAACAGATCGTGCTGGTCAACAGGAGGAAGATTCCTCCGCTTACGATGTTGAAATCGAGCCGGAACAACTCGCGGATGATAAGTCCATACACTGCAGCGGCAAGAATGACATAAAATCCCATGAATATAGCCGTTGCAACGCCACCCTTGGTAACCTGGAGGATCTTTTCATCGGCAAAGGCTTCGGTCTTTTCATTCTCATACACCAGATCCATCATGCCATCAATAAGTTTTTTGCTATTATTTTCTTTTGGCATTCGCGTGGTGAAGGTCAGAAGCAAGATAAGAATAAGCGGGAAGATAAGATTGACGCCGAGTGCGAAGTAGTTGGTACTTCCAACAAGGAGGTGATCGGCTGGTATTTCAATGACCAAAGAAACAATTACCTTGGTCGCAAGCACATAAATAAACGCGCGAATGGAACGAGTTACCAATCGAGAACGAATCAAAGCGTAACGGGCCTGAACAATCTTTCCCAGAAATCCACGGAGCGTTTCTGGTCGTTTTTGGAATGGGTCAAAATGTCCTGGGTCAGGATTTTTTACAAGATCTAGGAACTTTTCCTTGTCGTTGATCAGCGCGTCACGGAGCATGACAAAGTAGGCAGAATATTTGTTTACATTGGTAACAATTTTTCGTCGCAAGCCAAACTCAAGATGTGCGTCCACGGCGTATCGAACCTCTTGAATCTCCGAAAGAAAATGTTCGGGTAAATCTTCATTGTACGAAAACCACTGCGGGTACAAAACTCCCAACAAGTGATAGCTAATCATCTCATCATCGAACTTCATGAAGACCTTCAAGGACGCAATAAAAACCTGAATGCTCTTGAAGTTGTCATGCGTATCAGGAAGCGATATCTTTGGATTTAAGGTTACATATCCAAAGTTTACAAAGGCATAATCGAATTGCTTCGAAACGAGCAAGTCATCAATTTCCATCACCGTTGCATTCAAAAGCAGGTTGCGAATCTCTCGCGCCTCTTCGATGGGAAATGCCTTGTTTACTTTTTCACGGGCGGCTCGGTAACGTGCAATAATGTGACCAACCGTGATGATTTTTGATTCAGGAACGGCATTGTTTTCCAGGTGTCGGTAGCGAACTAATTCACGAAGCAATCCCCCAGCAATTTCAAATGAATCACGAGACTCGATGAGCTTTCGCTTCAAAACACGCTTGACCGTATTTTTTCGAAGCACATGTTCTTCGGTAAACTCAACAACATTTCGTGCTTTTTCATAGATAAAAGCAAGATACCCAATGACTTCATTTACTTGAATCATTGGTTCATTTACTGGCCGCCTCGAAGCCTCTTTTTCGGCTTCGTAGGCAGCAAGAAGGTGTTCGAATTGTGAGTTGAGTGCAGAAGCCATAGGTTTCACTTCCGGACTATGATAGTTCAAATATCGCCCTGCGTCAACACCGCAAGCTCGACGATATTATTCCAAAAACGAGTTCAAACTAGTAGGTGTAATTGTATCCACCGGTCATGCTTACGGTATTATTCGTAGCATTCGTGGTGTTGGTAGTATTCGATGTTGTACCGTTCATTGAATTCGTCGTGGTATTGGTGGTCGAATTCGTTGTGGAATTTGTTGTGCTGTTCGTTGAGAGCTTACCAGTACCAAGTGGATTGTAGCCACCCCTTACTTCTTGGCCATCGGTGTATCCATCGCCATCGCTATCTGGATTGGTAATGCTGGTACCGTAGGTTTGCTCTTGAACATCCGTGAGACCATCAGCGTCGGTATCCTTGTTTGTGTCCACCGTGTTATTTGTGGTGTTAGTCGAAGTGTTGGTCGTAGTATTCGTGTTATTCGCCGTATTCGTATTGTTTGCCGTGTCTGAGCTAAACAACGTAACGTACGCAGCGTAACCACCAACCGCAAGAAGAATAACGAGCAGGACAACGATAATAATAACCTTCATGCTCTTGCCCTTTGGCTTTGGCATTGGAGCACCTGGAGTCATTGCCATTCCTGGCTTTCCACCCATCGGAGGCATTCCACCCATTTTTGGTGGCATGGTTCCCATTGGTGACTTTGGTGGCATACCCATATTGCCCATTGGAGCGGTTCCCTGCATCTGTGGGAAGAGCGGCTTTGGTGCGCCCGACATATTTGCGGGTGCGCCCCCAGCGTTTGGCATAGGAGCTTTTGGTGGCATTTGATTACGCATAGGTGTACCAACAATTGGTTGGGGTCGAGCTGAATTCAAAGGAGGTGGCGTTGGCATTCCACTTGATTTTGGTGGCATTGGAGGTACCGAGCCTTTTGCGCCCATTCCGTTCATAGGATTTTGTGAGTCCATGTGTGTTTGTGTTTTAATGCTTTTTTAAAAACGATTTGAGATGCGATTATTATACACTAATACCCCACAAACCTCAAATGTTTGCAAGCTGGGGTTGTGCATAGAATACAACGAGATTACAAAACGCCAATCTTCTTTTTGACTTCCTCAAGCTTCGCGTTGGCGATCTTTGTTGCCTTTTTGGTGCCAGTGCTGATAATTTTCATCACCTTGCGTGGATTGGCGGCAATAGCGGCTCTTCGTTCACGCAAAGGAGCAATAAACGCCTCAGCGCGCTCAAATAAGAGCTCCTTGGATTGTTTGTATCCAATTTCGCCGGACACATAGCGCTTCTGGAGATCCGCAAGCTCTTCTTGTGTCGCAAACAATTTATGCAGTGAAAAAAGAATGTCTTTTTCTGGATTCAGTGGTTCGCCCATTTTCTCTGAGCCGGTTTTAATGGAGAAGATCTTTTTGCGAAGCGATTCGGTCTCTTCAAACAATTCAATGGTATTGTTGTAGCTCTTGCTCATCTTGCGGCCATCGAGCCCAGGAACCACTTCCACTTCTTTCAGAATAAAACCTTTTGGTGACGTAAATGTCTCGCCGTAGAGGTTGTTGAACTTCTTTGCGATAACCGAAGCAATTTCGACATGCTGCGCTTGATCGCGCCCAACAGGAACCGTGTCCGCATCGTAAAGTAAAATATCGGCGGACATGAGAACGGGATAATCAAAAGTTCCGGCAGAAATCTTTTCGCCTTTGGCAACGGCGTCTTTGTAGGCATGCGCACGGGTGAGTTCGGCAAAAGGAGTAACACAGTTAAAAATCCAGCCAAGTTCTGTGTGGGCGGAGATGTGTGATTGTTGGTAGAGGGTTGTTTTCTTTGGGTCTAAACCAATCGCTAAATAATCTACCGCCATATCGAAAATATATTCACGAAGTTTTTCGCCGTCGTGAAATTTTGTGAGCGCGTGATAATCGGCAATGAAAATGAAGTTGTCATTTTCATCTTGCAGATCAACAAATTGTTTCATCGCACCAAAATAATTTCCCAAATGTGGGCGGCCGGTTGGCTTCACCCCAGACAAAACGCGCTGTTTTTTCATTGTGATCGTGTCTGCTTACGCTTATTTAATACGCTTAGCATACACCAAAAGGCGGTATTTTTGCGAGCCCAATGGCGCACACGTCATGAGCATAACACGTTCTGGCCCATCTTGTGAAATAAATTCAGGGTTAGTTGGGACAATTGTAGCGGACTGGTACATTTCGTACACATAAAGTTCGCCCTGGTAGACAACATACACTTTGTCACCATTTTTCATATCGAAAAGTGGCGCAAAAACTTCGTCATAGTTGTTTGGCAAGTTGTACGTATACGAAGAGTGACCAAACAACAGTGTTGATCCGCCTTGGCCCGGAAATGGCGTCCAGTCATAGTGAGCAATACTGTGCGAAAGTACCGGCAAGTATGCGTTCATATCGCGACCGTCAACGTTCCAAGTAATTGGGGCATCGATGCCAACCGAAGGAATCACTACGTGAGAGTAGGTTACATTAATGGTGTCAGCTTCGTTTACGGGTTTTGATTGGGCAGGTTGTGCACTCTCGCCCGTTTGTGGAGCAAGAGTTTTTGGAACCTGCGAAGTTGACGAAATATGTTCCGTTGTTTTGGTGCTCGAAGTTTGTTGTCCTGGCCGAACGACAAGACCCTGCACCATACTTTGCATAGAAGCAAAGTGGTTCAATTGGTTAGCATTCACCAATGTATGCGCTGGCAATTCAGGAACAAGCGCCAATGCAGAGTGAAAAGAAAGTGTCTTGTTGGAGAGACCAATAAAAACAAGGCTCACGGTGATGAGAAAAATTTCTAAAGCAATGATGGAGTTATGAAGTTTTTTCATATGTGTATGTAAAGTTGTGTTGGAAGGGCCGCCGCGATGCGACGACCCTTCCACTGCGCTCCGAACCGAAGCCCGGAGGTACGAGACTCAAGGGGCTCGGTCGACCCGGCGCTTGATCGCTTCTGCCAGCGAGGAAACGCTAGTATACTCCCCCGGGACATGCGTCGCGATGAGGTACCCGAGATAGTCCTCATTCGCAGGGCCGGCCAGTGCGCGCGCATGTTCGTGGTACCTCGGATCACTTCCGAGCAGGTCTGCGAGGAGGTACCGGTGCCGGACCTTCCTGACGACGTTGTGAAGCCGAAGGGCTACGTCTTCCATGCTTTGGAGCATAGGGATGATGTAGCCACTGAAAACGGGCTTCGCGACGAGATCACGGACGAACGTGTCGAGATTCTCGGGGGTGATCGCAGTGACGATCACTGCAGCACCCACGATCAGCCACGAGACTCTCTCGTCCCTGACCTTTTGGGGCTCGAAAGCCACCTCCGCTTCGAGTCCGTTCAGCATGTCCGCGACAGCTCCGAGTGTCAGCTGCTCGGAGTGCGTGAGCTCAGCGCCATCTTTCCGTCTCAGATTCATAATCTTGTCTCCGCTTCTGAAGTGCGCGATCTACCCTCGCGCAAGGCTGGGATTCATTCCCGTTTGCAATTCATGTGACGTCACGACCTGCAAACGAAATTGAATCTTGATTTGTTTGAGTTTGGCTGGCCCCCGACGAAAGATTCGCCAGGGGCCGCCTTCGTCCGAGCGTGAAGCTCACGCACGGAGACGAAACTACTCGGGCTCGACCAAGACGTACTGGTCCACCCTCCGACAGACCTTGACCGGCTGCTTGCCCGCCACCAGACTCGCCCCTTCGTCACCCTCCCTGGTGAATACGAGGGGCATAATCCGCACGATGCGGTAGAGCTTCGGGGGTTGGTTGGGTCCGAGGACAAGCAAGACCCGTTTCTCCGGCTCCAGTGGCAGTATGCCCCTGAAGACCAAGATGGGATTCACTGGCGGGCCATCAGGTGAGCCCTTGCCACTCTCACCCTCGGTCAGGAGCTTGTGCGCCCGGTACCAGTTGAGCGGTAGCGACTGGTGTTCAACGAAAATCGTTCGTTCATCATTTTCCATCGCGTAGCCTCATCTCTCTTGTGCACGAACTGTATCGCGCCAGTGTTTGGGATTCATTTCCCATGACAAATCATTTTTTGAGCTGTCATCGAAATTGAATTGTTTGTGGAGAGGGCCGTCGCGTCGCGACGACCCTCTCACTGCGAACAGAACGAATGGACCCTCAGCGAACGATCCGCCGGAAATCTACTCAGATCTTCTTGCGCCCCTCGTCGAGGAGGTAGATCCCGACGTTGCGCTTCAGCCGCGCACTGTCCTCGCTGTTCGTCACAACGAGGAAGACCACTAGGTCGATTGCGTCGGCCAGAGTGATCATCTTGCCGCCGCGACGACCGAGGACGCAAACCCTGGTGGCCGCTTCGAGCACGATCTCGACGAGCTGGAGCGTGTCCTGATCGCCTTCGAACTCGGCCATCCCGGCGAGCAGGCCTTCGAGGATCAACCCCTTCAGCCCGACGAGACACTTATTCCGAGTCTCGTCGATGTCGATCAGACGCTCGACTTCTTCCTTGCTCCGGGTTTCGAACTCCACAAGCGACTCATCCATGGTGGCCTCTCGATACGCGAAAACCTCGCGCAAGGTTGTAGGTTTGGGATTCTCTCCCGTTTGCAAATCACTTCCATGAGCGAGCTGCAAACGAAATGGAATCTTGAGTTTTGGTTTGGCAGGCGTCGACAATGGATTCGTCGACGCCTGCCGAGTTGACCGCTGAGACTCAGCGACCGGCATCAGAACTTCGTGCCGATAATGTGCTCGACACGATCGGCAAACGCCCGGAGATTGGCCGAGATCTGTCGAAGAACGTGCGGCTGATCATCGTCGACGATCACGATCTCCGTGAGAGTGCCCACCATCGACTCGAAGGTATAGGCCGAGTGCCAGCCGTGGAGCAGACGAGCGACTTCCATGATGCCGGCGGCGGCTTTTTCCACGGAAATGTCCTCGCCCATGCGTCCCATCAGCATGCTGGTGACGAGATCGCGTTCCTTCGGCCCACAGAGCTCGAGCGCTCGCTCGATTTTCCCGGGGATCTCTCGCCACGAATGGCAATGAATCGTTGTCATGATACCTCCAAGGAATGTCGCACGAAGCGACTCGTTTTCTGAGTGTTTTTACTTCTCCCCCTGTTCAAGAATCCTTAAAGATTCTTCAATAAGAAGAGAAGTTTAAAACGGCTAATATTAGCACAAAATCGCCTTATTGTCAAGGGTGATTTGGAGTAGGGCCATATAATGCCTCAACCTAGCCAAAATTCAAAAGGGTCGCGCAGAAAGTGCTATAATGTTTGCATGTTTGGATCAACCGTATTCACAAAACACGCCAAAAGACGCGGCAAGAGCCGCGGTATTGGTGCATCAAAAACTTCACGGGCTTCACGGGGCAGCAAAAGTTATCTTGGACAAAACAAATACAAAGCAACCGCTGGCGGCGTGACAACGGTGTACAAAGTAAGGGGCCGAAAGAAAATTATTTTGACGAGCTGGAAAGAGAGATGATTATTTCAACAATCTCTTTTTAAGTTCGTCTAATCTTCCCTCCAATTTCATTCGAAGCACTTCGTTCGCAAGTGTTGTGTCTTGAAAATCTTCCGACGTTACAATATCTACAAATTCATCAAAATCAACTTCTTTCAACGTAATTTTTTCACCAGCATCAAGTTCGGGTTCGGTAACTTTTTTGCAGTTTCTGGCAATATAGGTATAGACCGTCC
Source organism: uncultured Candidatus Saccharibacteria bacterium (assembly GCA_964390745.1). Lineage (GTDB taxonomy): Bacteria > Patescibacteriota > JAUYIX01 > CAYMIK01 > CAYMIK01 > CAYMIK01. The sequence goes on along the minus strand of CAYMIK010000010.1, from coordinate 30,699 downwards.
AAGCAATCTTGTTTGAAGGCACCACCGAAGAAAATAGTTCCCAGTCTTTCGACTCGTATCCGGATTCTTCTTTCAACTCTCGCTTCGCCGCATTCAAAATGTCTTCGCCCTCATCAACGCGACCACCAAGTGTTGCATATTCGCCTTCACGATCTGGCTGTTCATCGAACGCAAGTACTATTTTCTTTTCAGAAGTTACAGCAATTGTGCATGCGGTATCTGGGCGCTTAAGTTTTTCGAAAGTTGTTTTGCTTCCGTCGTACAGTTCCTGTTCCCACTGATACACATCAAAAATTACTCCCTTGAAAACCTTTTTTGCGCCTTTTGGGATACCAATCATTTTGCGCCCAGCGTCGTTATTGGTCGAGACTGCACAATATAGAACTTCCCTTTTTCAAATCCCCATTCAATGTCGCATGGGAAGCCGTAGTGATTCTCAATTCGTGAGCAAATTTCCGCGAGCTCCAAGACATGTTCATTGGAAAGCTTTTGTGCTGATTTTTTGTCCGAAGGAGTGGAAACTTTTTTATTTCCGTCTTCACTTCGGATCATCATCTCCTCTTGGTCGTTGACCATGGTCTCTTCGATATGTTTTGACGTTTTGTTCACCACAAAACTATCTGGTGTCACTTGCCCCGAAACTACCATTTCGCCTAAACCGAGCGCACCTTCAATGATCATTTGGTTCGGATCTTCCGTGACTGGATGGGTGGTAAATGCAACACCGGCAACCTCACTTTGCACCATCTTCTGAACAACCACGGCTACGCTCACATGTGATTTTGTGAGCCCCTTTTCATTCCGATAGACCATAGCTCGCGGCGTAAACAAAGACGACCAGCATTTTTTTACATTTTCTAGAAGGTTTTTCTCCGATGTATTTAAGTAGGACTCGAGTTCGCCCGCCCATGAATCTTGCGAGCCATCTTCCGCAGTTGCTGAAGAACGAACGGCAACAAATTCTGCGCCAAGTTTTAAGAAAGAATTTGAAACCTCTCGAGAGATATCTTCGGGAAACTTCTCTTGCAAAATAAGATCTCGAATTTTTGCGCTTGCGGCATCGACAGAAGAAACATCGCCATAGTCTACAGCATTGATTGTCTCTTGAACTTTTGCCTCTAGTCCCGCTGTCTTCAAGAATATATCAAATGCTGGCGCCAACACCACAAATCCTGGTGGCACAGGAATACCTGCTTCCGTCATTTCACCCAAAGAAGCACCCTTGCCGCCTGCCTCACCCACAGAACTCTTATTAATCTCAGAAAAGTTTTTTACAAACGTCATGAAAGTTTTCTCACTATTCCTTTATTTGCGTCAACCTCGACAAGGTCGCCGGTTTGAAATTTTACTGTCGCATTTTTTGTAGCTACGATGCACGGTTTTTTAAGCTCTCGTGCAACGATTGCTGCATGGCTCAGCGTGCTTCCAATGTCTGTGACAATCGCGGAAGCCTTTTGCATATACGGAAGGTAGTCAACATTAGTGTTTCGGCAAACGAGAATAGCATTTTCAGGAAATTCTACCTTCCCAAGATTGTTTTCGTCTACAACCACAACGTGGCCCGAAACGGAACCCTTTGAGACCGCAATGCCTTTCAATGTCATAGCCTCATCGTCAGAGAAGCCAAAAACAACTTGGTCTTTCACGAACTTTCCAAGTGTTTGATTGTAATCATTGAAATATACGCCTCCATCGGGAGGAACTATCGTTTCAAAATATCCAACTAAGTAGTCGCGTGTAAATTTCGCCGTAACCTTTTCTGAAACTTGTTGCTGGATATCTTCATTTGGGACGAGAACGCATTCAACAGCACGCTTGGCTTCCACCAGTGCATATTGTTTTTTCTCGCCATCGCCAAATATTTCCCAGTTTTTAAAATCGTACGAGAACTGAAAAATAGGGTTCACGCCCTCACCAGCAGAGAGATCACTGTGCCACCCTTCGCAGACATCACCAAAGATACCATTTTCGCTCACCACAAAACTCGTAGACCAAAAGATCCGATCCTCATCAGGAAAAATCTGAACCGTATACTTTGAAAAATCAATTTTTTGTGAAGCAAGCCATGTTTCCGCATCTTTTCCAACGAACAAGCCGCGCTGTCGAATTTTTTCAAGTTTTGGTTCACTGGGCACAACGCGAAAAGCTACGCGATCATCCATGTGATCTTGTTGGTACGCAGCATACTCTTCGCTGTTGTTAACCACCTTTTCGGCCGAGATCATGAACGGCACTCGATACGGTAACTTCATGGTTTGCGCAAGAAACGTAAGGCGATCAACCTTGGTCATATCTTCTTGGCGAAAAGTTTCAGAATCTTGTACGTCGCCCATAGCCGAAAACCATTCGGTCATGGAAGTCTGCTTGATTTCGGGAAATGGTTTTGGCATATTATTTTGCTCGCGTAATAATCTTTACGATACCATTCAATGCATCAATCTCAACCTGGTCGCCATCGTGAATAACCTTGCTTGCCACCTTCGTTCCGACAACACAAGGTTTTTTCATTTCACGAGCAACGATAGCAGCATGACAAGTGATTCCCCCTTCATCAGTAATGAATCCTGCTGCCTTTTCCATTCCTGAAATAAAGTTGGGCGTCGTCATGATTGCGACCATAATATCGCCGCGCTCAACTTTTTTGAGATCATCATTTCGAATAACAACCCTGGCCGTTCCCTGAACCTTGCCCTTGAAGGCAATTTGTCCTTTTAAGACTTGCGTGTTTTCGGCATCTCGATTCAGCGGGGCGTGCGCACGAATGTATTTTTTCGCTTCTTCCCCTTCCAAAACCGCCCTGTCGTCAGCGTGATACATAACGATAGCCTCTTTTCTTGCAGAGATGTGCGCGTGCACATCGTACTCACCGCGCAGTGCCAAAACAATCTCTGGAGTCGTAAAATTCAGAAGGTCGTCATACGAAATTTTGAGCACTTTGGCTATTGCATCCAAAATGGGTTGAACAAAATACGATGAGTTCCAAATGAAGTCGGCTCGTTGCGTTCGGAGGGAAACAACCTCACGAATTTGTTGGGCCAGTCTTGAGTCTTGACGATCAAGCTTTTCCGAAAACTTTTTCATGTTTTCGTGAGTTTGCGCACGATGCGCCTTGCGGTCCCGCAAAAGCGCTGTAGCCGTTTCAACCGTTATTGCGCGCAAGCGATCAACAACCTGCTCTGTTGTCCATGCCCTACCAACGTAAAATCGAATAGAGAGCCAGCCGTATTCTTTTGCGTGAGCTTCTGCTCGCTGTTGAAGGTTTTTCATGTCATCACCAAGATCGATGCGCATCTCTAAGAATGCGTCTTGCTCAAGCTCGTACGAAGTGAGCTGAGCTGGTGACGTGATCAGGTCGAATATTTCTTTTTGTTCTGCTTCGTCTTTTGCGTATTTTTTTGAGAGTGATTCTGCAATTTCAAGTTCCGGTTTTTCAAAGAACGCGATATTGTAGGATGTGCAATAATCGAAAGCTCTTTCAAAGTATTCGAAAAGGAAGTTTGCAAGTTGTTCGTTGGTTTTTTCGCTTTTTTCAAATTTTGAAAGATTCTTCTGAGAAAAAGAAATGAGCTTATTGCCAGAAGATCGGCACATTTTGTAGAGCTTATTGATATATCGAAGGCCGCCCGTCTGAATCTTTTCGAGAATTTCTTTGTGAAGTTTTTCGTAATCAGACTTAACGATAAAGAAGTACTCACCCGGCTGGATCCATCGTACTGGATTATGAAGATCGAAATTTCGTTCTAGATTTTTGAGATCTGGAATGCCAGCGGCAACGATAGAGCTTGCAAAGTACGGCTCCACCCTCTGACCAAAGTACAGGTACTCTTCATCGGGAAAGTCAGGAATGGTATTCCCAGGAACATATTCTTGAAAATCACGAGCCATATTGCCTATGCTTTAATTCTTTAAATTTCTGTACCTCTAAAACCACGTCTTTTCGCTCTACTACAATACGCCAGCCGCGATTTTTTGCAACTTCTAAGAGGTTCTTGTTTGGATTGAAGGCAATGGGGTTACCCACCAAAGACAACATTGGAACATCGCCCTCCGTATCACCCACAGCAAGAGACTTTTTAAAGTCTGCCTGCAATCCATAATCTTTTAAGAATAAACGAATAACCTTGGATTTATCGCTCACAGTATTTGCGAGAAATATTTTTCCCGTGTACGAACCACCCGAGACTTCATACAGGGTTCCAAATGCCGCATCAAAGTGCATCGTTTTTACAAACGACTCAACAATTTCGTGTGGGCTTCCGGAAACGGCTACGAGATAATATCCTTCCTCGCGACATTTTTCTATCAAGTTTCGCGTAAATCGGTACATCCGTTCCCGCTGTTCTTTAATGACACATCGAGCAGCTCGCAGAACATCGCTCTGCTTTTTACCGCCTATGTGTTTTACATAAACTTTCACCACACTGGTGATATAGTTGTCATAACTTCCTTTGCGATTCAGCCATGCCTGATAATCTCTTTCGATCTCTTGCAAAACCTTCTGGGGGAAAATTTCCTCTTTCACGAATTCATTCACGAGCTCAATCAAGAGCGACGATCGAAAAATAGTGCCATCAATATCAAAAATGGCAAGTTTGATTTTTTTGTTCTCTGGGAAAGTTCCTGACATCAAAATTCTGAGCAATTATAAACAATTCGAAAGATACAGAGGTCGCTTCGGCATATCACTTTGCATTTCTCTTGGATCGTTTTTGCGCCGCAAAAAGGGCAAACAGAGTCTACAGAAGTCTCCGTTGTTACCACGGTATTGTTTTGATTTTGGACTCTTTTTTCCATGCGCCCATTGTATCACAATCAAAAAACGACAAAAGGATACCCACCACGGCGCGCAGCGCTGCGGTTGGGTTCCGAACATCTCCTGGCTCCATTGATCTCGAACTTCACTTCGAGAGCTCATGGATCCACACTCCAAGGGCCTGGTAGTCGCAGGGCTTGGCGAAGACCCTGACCCCAAGCTGCGCGAGTCTTTCCGCGGCTGCGTGCTGAGCACCGGTGTTGGCGGCACTCAGGACCACCAACTTCACCCCGGGGTCCTCCCCTTTGATGTGCTCGATCATGGTAGGCCCATCCATGACCGGCATTCCGAGGTCCGTAACCACGACGTCGAATGGCCCCTCCTCCCGGAACTTCCGGAGCCCCTCCTGCCCATCAACCGCAAGCACTACCTGGATTTTCGCGCGAGCAAGCGCGCGCTCGGCCAGGTTGCGTGCGAGTTGCTCGTCTTCTACGAGCAAAATCCTTGGGTTACCCATCTTAAGCGCCCTCCTCTGGCGCTGAAATTCGAACGTATTCTTATACCACGGTACATTTCCTGCGGTCAAGATTAAAAAACTCCGGGCGTATTGCACGCCCGGAGTGAAAGTTCAGACTTTTTACAAAACTACTTAGCGCCAACCGCCCAGAATGGCCCCAGCAACCACCATAGAAACAAAGATGTTTCCGTATTCAATCAAAAAGAGGCGAAGCTTTTTCTGCGCAAAGGAATAATTCATGGCACCCATAGTGAGCGCGAAACCAACAAAAATCCAAGCGGCAGTTACCACGCCATCGACCCAGTTTTGTGAATTGGTATAATCAACGAAATGAGCCAAAACATAAGGCATCAAGAAAGAACCAACAATCATGATTGGCATGGTTTTATACATCACTTTTGGATCTTTTCCCATCTCATCAATATTCTTTCCAAGATCCTGCGCCCACTTTGCTCCAAAAACGCCCTTGGCGTACCAAACAAAACCTATAGCAACATTCACAACACCCGCAACAAGTACGGCCCAATAATTTATTGAAACTTCTGGCATGTTTCCCCTTGATTTATAAGTATTATCAATTTTACCGATCTTTCAGCCGAAACACAAATTTCAACCCACTCCACGTTTCGTCTATGGCTGCAACCTTTACGTCTACCAATCCTGCCGCAAGACCAATTTCACGAAGGTCGTTTTCATTAAAGTCACACGCCATATGTGAGGATTTCTTTGGCCACGAAATCCAGAGCGTTCCAGTTTTACGCAAAGATTTTTTCATGCGCGGGAAAAGCGTCTCGAGCTCTGATCGTGACTTCGTGAAAAGGTGGATATAATCATGATCTTTACCAACTCTGGTTTTTGGCGCTACGCCTTTGGGCAATGCTCCCAGATCTTTTCGAAAGCTTTCTGGCTCTCGTAAAAAGACCACTGAAGAGTTCTCTTTCAGCCCTAACTTTTTACTCAATGGAGTCTTGGAATAGCCCGCCATTTAGGCAAGCTTGGAAATTATGCCCTTGGTGGCATCGATAGAAACTTTTTCGCCATCATTGAGCTCAGTCAGAAGGTTTTTCACCCCAATGACACAAGGAATCTTGAGTTCTCGACACACGATAGCCGCATGCGAAAGAATTCCACCCTGCATCGTTACTACCGCGCTCGCCTTCTTGATGAGCGGCAGATACGATGGCGTGGTCATGCTGCAAACCAAGATGTCACCTTCTTCAAACTCAGCGGATCCAAGCGTATCTTCCGTAACAACTCGAGCCTTACCTTCTGCCCGGCCAGAACTCCCAACTTGACCCTTCAATGCAACATCAACGCTTGAATCTTCCGTTGAGAAAACAGGCAACGGAGCTGCACCAAGCATCTCCCCAAGCACACGATTGTAGTCCGTCATCCAAAAACCAAATTCAGGCGAGTTCACGGTTTCAAAATATCCCTTCATGTAGTTGTTCACAAAGCTTGATTGGAGTGTTCCAATGAGCATCTCGCGTTGCGCTTCGTCTTCAACCAAAACCTTCTTTACAATGTCTCGAGCTTCTTTCTCTGCGCCTTCATCGGGTCGAGAAAAACTCCATTCAGAGAAGTTGTACGAAAACTGAATAGGCTCAGCCTTATCATATATTCCCTGAGTCAAAACGGCGTGAGTATCAGCAATTATTTCGCCAAAAATTCCTTTGTCAGTTACAACAAAAATAGATGACCACTGGTAGTTGTCAGAGTGCGGCAAGTATTCTGCACGATACTTCTCGGCTTCTATCTTTTGTTCATCAAACCACGCAAGTGCGTCACGAACATTTTTCCCACGAATACGAAGTTTCTCGAGCGAAGGATCTTTTGGAATCAAACGAAGTGCACACAATTCATCTCCGTGCTCTTCAACATATTTGGTCAGATTCTCTTCGCGATTCTTAAGCGAAACAGCCTCAAACTTGTGTGGTTCATCGAAAGGAACACCCGTTACTTCTTTAAAAACCTTTAGGCGTTCGCGTTTTTCGTTATCTTCATCTCGGAAAGCCATCGCATCTTTGTATCCAATATCTTCCAACCACTCCGAAAGTGAGATCTGCTTTTCGTACAATTTTCCGAGATCCATTTTTTCCTCAATTAAAAAACGTGCCTTCAACGTAACACGCTCTCTACTTTGTTGCAACGTGCTTTTTTGGCTTATCCCTGTGTAAAACTCGAGGTTCTTCCGTGAAGTCAAAAACTGGTTTTTGATGCCCAACGTAGAGCCCCAAATCAAGAATTTTAGCGATAAATGCTCCGGGCATGGCGGCTTCTTCGAGTAACTTTGCTGCGATCATAACGGAAGACCATGCATGCTCCGCTTGGATATTCGCCACACGTTCATCAACATCACATATTGCCAGCGTAACAGTCTTTGTGGTGACGATATTTCGCACATTTTCTTCGATACGACACGATGCTACTTGCTGCACCGACTCAACAATATTAAACCCGTAGGCCTTCGCAAGCCTGAACGCCGCTTGATCGGCGCGTTCGCCCGCAAGGTTTTCCACCCGTGGCAAATCCCAAAACTCCACCCGCAACCCGCTCACCGGGTTTTTACGAGTGGCCTTTGCGAGGAGAACCTCGCCGTCACGCTTCCGAATCAAGGCCAGTGTGGCACTGTGGAAGGTGGAATAATTCATGGGTTAAGTATACCAGAAAGCGTTTTGGCATGAAAGTGCATATCTTTGCACAGCTCTTACCGATCGGGTATCATAGACACCATGAAAAACATCAAAAAGTGGAAGTCACTTAAAACTCAGCTCGTAGTAAATAACAAGTGGTACAAATTACGGAAAGATGCCGTGAAGTTGCCGAATGGAAAAGTATTATCTGACTACTACTACCTTGATGGTAACGAAGTCGCCGTTGTGGTTGCAGTAACACCCGAGAATAAAATACTGTGGGAACGACAATACAAATATGGTGCACGGGACATTGTTTGGGAACTCCCCGCAGGTTTTGTCGACGAAGACGAAACACCACGAGAGGCAGCCAAACGAGAACTCCTTGAGGAAACGGGCTACACGGCAAAGAAGTTTATCTTTTTACGTTCTGTTTGGAATAGTCCAACAAAGAGCAATGTGAAGGTCCATTGGTTTTTAGCGCTGGGTGCCAGCAAGCTTCACGAAGCAGAGTACGACAAAATCGACGGAACAGAAGACATCGAAACTGTCGCACTGAGTATTGCGAAGTCAGTGAAAAGCATAGAGAAAAATGAACACGTCGGAAGTGATTCCGTTGGAGCATTTTTCTTGGCACTGGAAAAAATGAAAAAACTTGGACTACTCCCCTAGATATTCCTTCAGCGCTTCCTTCCATGATCGTGGGACTATGCCAGCGTATTCAATTTTGGAGAGGTCGAGGACAGAGCGCAGAGGCCGCTTTGCGTAGTTTTCTTTTCCCTCAAAATACTCCCCGGTGGTAACAGGGACAACGTTTGTTTTGATGCCGGCTTCGCGAAAAATCGCTTCTGCAAAACCTGCCCACGAAACGGGCTCGCCAGAGTTGGTAAAGTTATACAAACCAAACGGTGCTTTGGAATGGAATAATTTCGAAGTAGCAACCGCAATATCTCGTGCGAACGTTGGCCGGCCAATTTGATCGCTCACAACCCTGAGTTCTTTTTTTGTTTTCGATAACTCGAGCATGGTTCGTACAAAATTCTTACCCTCGCCATACACCCAGCTTGTTCGAATCACATAGCTTTGTGGTGCGCGTAGAACGGCCAAATCACCTGCGAGCTTGGTTTTTCCATAAACGTTCAGTGGCCGTGGTATGTCTTCTTCGGTATATGCGGTTTCCTTCTCGCCATCAAAAACATAGTCGGTTGAGTAATGAATCAATACAAACTTGTTTTTTTGCGAAGCCTCCGCCAGTTCCATCAATGCCATCGCGTTGATAGCTGAGGCAAGTGCGGCACCTTCTTTCGTTTCTGCGGTATCTACCTGCGTGTACGCAGCAGCATTCACCACAAGATCTGTTTTGGAAAAATCAAAATCTGCGATAGATCCTGGCTGTGTCATATCAATGTCTTTTTCTGTGAGCGCGCGAGCTCCCGGGAAAACCCTACAAAGTTCTCGCCCAACTTGCCCCGTTGATCCCAAAATAACTACTTCCATGAAACACTCTTCCAATCAATACTTTCAAAGCTTGGGTTTTTTTGGTCGCGATCTGAAACAATGGGCGCATCAATGTCCCACTTCACATTTAGTACAGGGTCGTTCCATGCAACACCAATTTGTCCTTCTTTGTTATATTTCCCGTTCATGAAATACACGAAGTCAGCTTCCTCGCTTAACACAACAAATCCGTGCAAAAAACCTTCGGGAATATACAGCTGCAAATGGTTTTCATCAGAAATCTCAAAGGTCTGATGTTGTCCAAATGTTGGCGAATCTGCCCTTACGTCGACAGCGACATCCAGAACCATTCCACGCGTCACCATAACAAGCTTTGCCTGTGCCGGACCTGTTTGCGAATGCAGTCCACGCAAAACATTTCGCGTAGAACGCGAATGCGAAACCTGCACAAAGTTTGCATCGATACCGAATTCTTTATATCGCTCGTTTTGGTAAAGTTCCTCAAAAAATCCTCGAGGATCTTTGTAGGCATCAAGCTCTAACAAGACAAGTCCTTCAATTTTTGTTGGTATTTTTTTCAATGTGTCGCCTTACGATAACTTTGCTTTTTCTTGGAGCGGTCGCCACCACGCTTCATGGTCTTTGTACCATTGTATCGTTTTTTGGATACCAGATTCAAACGCTACCTGTGGACTCCAACCAAGTTCATCATGAATTTTTGATGCATCAATAGCATACCTTCGGTCGTGACCGGGACGATCTTGTACAAATTCCACAAAGTCTTGCGGTTTTCCAAAGTTTTGGAGTACCACTTCTGCAATTTCAAGAATATTCTTTTCAGCACCACCACCGACACAGTACGTTTCGCCATTTTTTCCTTTTTCAAGAATGACGTCAATGGCACGTGCATGATCTTCCACGTACAAATAGTCACGAACATACTTTCCATCTCCATAGATGGGCAGTTTTTTGTTCTCCATCGCCCGCGCAATAAACAAAGGAATAATCTTTTCAGGAAATTGGTATGGGCCATAGTTATTCGAACAGTTGGTTATGGTATACGCCAAACCAAAGGTCTCCCCGTACGATCGAATAATATGATCACTTGCAGCCTTTGACGCAGAATACGGGCTTCGAGGATTATACGGAGTCTTTTCGTTGAATCTTTCTGTGCCAAGCGGGAGCGCTCCGAAGACTTCATCGGTGGAGATGTGGTGAAATCTCTGAATGTTGTGTTTGAGGGCAAGACGAGCGAGCGTTTCAGTTCCAAGAACATTGGTACGCAGAAACGGCCCGGGATTCAAAATGGAGCGGTCAACATGCGTTTCAGCAGCAAAGTGCACAATACAATCTTTACCTTCCACAACTTTGTCCATAGCGGCTTCGTCGGTAACATCTGCGTGTACAAAATCTATTTGGTCGGAAACGGGTTGCAGATTAGCCTTGTTTCCTGCATAGGTAAGTGCGTCAACAACCGTTATCTTTGTTTCGGGATACTTTTTAACATAATACTGAACAAAGTTCGAACCAATAAATCCCGCCCCTCCGGTCACAAGAATCTTTTTAAACATTATTCGCCTTTCAAGACTTCATTTTTCAAAAACTCACGTACTTTTTGAAATGCCTGTCCTCGATGACTTACCTGAACTTTTTCTGCTGGAGTAAATTCGGATAAAGCTTTTTTATACCCAAGAGGTTGGAACAAAATGTTATAGGGCTGATTTTCATGCATCTCCCCTTTTGGCTGCATCAAAATTTTTCCAAATACTTTTCCTTCAAAGGTTCGATAGCTTCCATTGGGGTGCATCAAAACTACCACGGTTTCAAAACGTGCTGTTCGCTTGGCATCCGGAACATCTTTGAGCTTTTCTAGGGTAAAATCTACCAGTTCTTTGCCGGTAGGTTTAGGCCCAGACCAGCGTTCTACATTGATTCCTGGTTCGCCATTGAGGGCATCGATAAAAAGGCCGGCGTCATCTGCAACCGCCCATTCGTGCGTAAATTCAGCAACCGCTCGTGCTTTGAGGAGTGCGTTTTCCTCCAACGTTTGCCCGCCCTCAACAATTTCTTCTTCAAATCCCACATCCTTCATGGAAACAAGCTCAATGCCAAGATCTTTCAAAACCTCAGTAATCTCCTGAATTTTTGCAAGATTTTTGGTTGCGAGGATGAGCTTCATTGTAATGGGTGTTTATTCTTTGGACGCTTTTGCAACTGCCTTCGCAATAAGACGCGGCGTTTTTTTATCAAGTGCGTCTGGCACAAATTTCTGAGGCGTGGGCTTTTTCACACGCGATGCAATAGCATGCGCTGCTGCAAGTTTCATCTTTTCGGTAATGTCTTTTGCTCGCACATCTAGTGCGCCGCGGAAAATTCCCGGGAAGGCCACCGCATTATTTATTTGATTGGGAAAATCCGAGCGACCCGTGGCAATAATTCGAGCACCCGCGAGACGTGCTTCTTCCGGCATGATTTCCGGAACAGGATTTGCGAGCGCAAAGATAATGGGATCCATTTCCATTGAGTGAATCATCTCCTGCGAAACGATACCAGCAACGCTCACGCCAATAAATACATTTCGATCCTTGAACGCATCAGCAAGCGAACCTGAGGCGTTCTTTGGATTGGTGAATTCGAGCAGGAGCTTTTTTTCTTCGTTCAGATCTTTTCGGTCGCGCGAAATAATTCCCTTGCTATCACACACCACAATGTCTTTAACACCTTGCGAAACAAGAATCTTAGCAACCCCCGTCCCGGCAGCACCAGCGCCAGAAATTATAACCTTTAAATCACGCAGTTCGCGGCCAGAAATTTTGCAGGCGTTGATAAGCCCCGACAAAACTACCACTGCCGTCGCATGCTGATCATCGTGCATAACGGGAATGCTGAGTTCTTTTTGTAAACGATTTTCGATTTCAAAACACTTTGGCGCGGCAATGTCTTCCAAATTAATTCCACCAAAGTTTGGAGCAACCGCTTTCACGATGCGAATTATTTCTTCGGTGTCTTGGGTATTGAGGCACAATGGAAAAGCGTCCACATCGCCAAACTCTTTAAAGAGAATAGCTTTGCCTTCCATGACTGCAAGCGCGGCATCGGGGCCAACATTTCCTAATCCCAAAACGGCCGAGCCATCAGAAACGACCGCAACCCAATTTGCACGCGAATTCAGTTCAAACGATTTTTCTGGATCTGCCGCAACCGCGCGTGAGACTTCGCCCACACCTGGCGTGTACAACAAAGAAAGATCGGTGTGATTCTTTATCCACTTTTTTGGCTGGAGGGCAATTTTGCCGCGAAGTTTTTTGTGAAGCCGCAAGGCTGCTTTGTTGGTATTCATAGTATGTTAATTATACTGATTTTGAGCCAATTTGGAAGGAAGACTTTGCCAACAGCTGGTCACGACCGAACATAATAACAACGGCAACCCGCCGTCCTGTTCGCATATTTTGGATAGTCGTAAAGCTCTATTGAATTATACCCCCTCTACAACAAAAGCGTCGAGTCGTCACCCAAAAAGAGCGAGGCCTTGTTTTGTTTTTGTGTTTCTGTAACCTGCGAGTTCGATCCCATTATACAATCACACAGAGAGGTCTTCACATTTTGGATAATGACGCCGTTCATAAGAATGCTATTTTCAATGATCGCATTTTTGATAACTGAGCCGTCTCCTACCGAAGTAAAAGCACCAATTTCAGCATTTTCAATAACGACATTTTCGCCAATAGACGTTGGGCCGACAATACGTGAATTTACCACTCGCGAGCCTTTGCCAATTTTCACGGCGCCTTCAATCTTCGTGTTCTCGTCCACGCTTCCTAAATTTTCAAAATTTGTTTCGCGCTCCAAAACAAGACGATTCGCAAGCAGCAAATCTTCTGGCTTCCCTGTGTCTTTCCACCATCCCGTAACCTCGGTGACCGTGACTTTGTACCCATTATCTACCAACCACTGATGCACTGGTGGCGGGAAGAACTCCGCCCGTCCCTTATTTTCTGGATCGATAGGTTTCACCTGTTCCATCGCCTTAAAAACATTCGAGTTGTACATGTATATGCCCGTGACAGCAAGGTCACTCACAAACTCCTTGGGCTTTTCTACTGTACGAACCAGCCGGTTACCAGAAACTTCTGCAACACCAAAACGCTCGGGGTTTGGAACTTTGGTAACAAGCAGGTGGGCGTCACTTTCGTTGTGTTCGAACTCTTGAATGTATTTTTTCAAACCACCCGAAAGCACATTGTCGCCGGCATGCAAAATAAATTTATCATCACCGATAATGTCGCGCGCAAGAATAATCGGGTACATCATTCCGTTTGGTTCATCTTGCTCAACGTACGAAATTTTCGCATCCCACTGTTTGCGGCTTATTGCCTCCGGCACGCTCGTGTCACCGGCATTTAAATTCACAATAATGTCGTGAATACCCGCGTCAATCAAATCCCTGAGCACACGATAAATCATCGGTTCGTTTCCAACCGAGAGTAGGTGTTTATTTTGTGTATGCGTGAGTGGGCGAAGTCGCGTCCCGCGGCCACCAGCAAGGATCAAAGCTTTCATGGCACCACGATAACACGCACAAGCAAGGCTGGCAATCTAATTTGCTTCAAGAAATATGGGTGTTTTTGTCAGCGTAAGCGTTGCATTCCCGCCACTTGCAACCACATTGTATGTGGAAGGCGTTGTTTGGCCACGAACGGTAATGATTGGCGTGACGTGGACGCTTGCTGCTTGCGTTGGGAAGGAAAATTGAACCGACGGGTACGAAGGATTCGGATTCGCCTGAGTAGGAAATTCATTCTTGAAGTCGTCGTACCAGAGCACGTATACGTGCCCGCCCGTTTTTAGCGTGACATCGTAGGCATAAATGTCATTGCGTCCAACATCGATACGAGCAATATTCGACATGTTTCCAATCTTTTGCGTCATGAGAGCATAGGTATAAAACATGGGGCGTGGGCTCCCAGTAAGATATGGGTTCGTTGGATTCACATCGAGGAAACCTTCTTCGGGGAAAGAAGAATAATTGGGCCAGTTTTCAAGTGTTCCCATTTCCGTAACGTTGTAGCCTGCTGCAGTTCCATGAACGAATTTCTTCACGATTTCTTCGGCCTGAAGTTTTCTGTACCACGTATCATAGGCCGTTTTGTCTTGCGTGATATGTGCCTGATAGGTAGCGTCGCTGGGCCTACACGATGTTGAGTTGCTCGCCAAAAGGCCAAAAACGCACTGCAGATCGTAGTAAATATTGTTGTTGCTTCCCATAATGCTAAGCAGCTGAAGATTCTTGGCAAGAGCATTGTCTGCTGCGCCCGCAACCGTCAGCGGACTTCCAAAGGGAGGGTTTATTTCAAGGCCCGAGAGGTACACCATCGCTGCAGCACTCAAGGCGTCACCCGCCCAAATTTGAACCTTGTTGGTATCAACACCAAAACCCTGAAGTCGGCTCTTTATCCACTGATAGTTAAAAGCCATTTGCCTCCAGGTTCCGAGCTCGTGATTCTCAACAACATCGTAGTACCCTTTTCCGCCCGAGAGAACATCATCGAGCCACTGCTTTGCATCGTAAATTGGTTGCGCATTAAAGACCGAGTCTTGGTAGCTCAGTGTTGCAAGTCGAGCATCAAGCTGACTCTCGTTGGAACCATCAGCAAAGAGATCGCGAAGGTTCAGACCATTGAGCATAACCTTGGCAGCAGGGTCCGCTTCTTTCACGGCGGTGTAAGCAACTTTGAGCTGAACAAGATAATCAGCGCTCGTTGCGTAGTAGAAAAGATTGCCCGTGTCCCCGCTTCCTTCGGATTCAATTTCGTACACCGAAATACCTCTCGTAAGATCCGGTGCGTCCTGAAAACCATCGTCATCATAACGTTCAACCACCGCGCGAACCCAATCGTGGTACGCAGCAAGATTCTCTGGCTTTGGCGCGCGCCCCTGACCAGAGAAAGGATTCGAAATTGGCGAAGCTTTTTGCGCCCACGTCGAATAGGCACGAAGCACCATCGACATATCAAAGGCAGAATCCCAGTTGGGCTGATCATTGGTAGCAAGACCAGTCTGTTTCGAAATGTCGTGATCAAGAACCGTCCAACTGTACGTATGTACGCCGTTTACGGGCGCGTTCGGTTCGATGTCATTCCACTTTACATCGTTAAATTTTGTCCACTTTGCGCCGGTCTGAGACCAAAAAGAAGCTAGTGCTGTTGGCGTGAATGGAATATTGCGATATCCACGAGCATACTCAATTCCAAAAGGACTTTGCTGACTTAGGCTTGGATTATTTTGTTGCTGACATGGGCCGTAGTCTTTGGCAATAAACGCAAGATCGCTCAGATCTACCATGTGATCCTGATTGATGTCCGCTGCGCCGCTTGTTGCATGAAATGAATTGAGCCATACTGAAGAGTCCCCGGCATTGACACAGTTGTCGTTGTTGATGTCCCCCGCAGAAAACGAAGAAGCGCGTGCATCGCGCGAAAGAAGCAGAAGTGGCAAAAAAATCAAAAACCCTGCGGCCACTAAGAAAAATTTCGAATTCGAAAAAAGCCTCATTATGGAGTTATTATACCACGAATGAAGCTTTTTTGTTGTGAACGGTTAGAGCCCTTTCACGATACGAATGACCTGCGGAGCCGTTTCGGCAAACCGGAGTAAATCAATATCTTGCGGATCAAACTTCAGCAAACCTTCCTTGGCAGGATTTTTATGAAGCCAATCAAATAACCCCTGCCAGTATTTTTTATCAACAAATATCAACGGAACATCATCGCCAATATCGAGCTTCATAAGAACGAGAAACTCAAAGAACTCGCTCAGAGTTCCATACCCGCCCGGAAAGAAGATGAGGGCCTGGCTCTTAATGGCAAGCAAAAATCTTCGAACAAAAACAAAGTGTAAAGAAATTTCATCCGTATGAACCATCTTTCGAACCTTTTCGCCCTTGATGAGTTCAGCCTTAATACCCAACGAAATTCCCCCGCCATCTTTCGCGCCTTGGTTTGCTGCTTCCATAATGCCAATGCCGCCACCCGTAGCGACCGCGTAGCCTTCTTCGCCAAGAAGATAACCGGTTTCGTAGGCAAGTTTGTAGTGACGACTTTTTTTCTTCACTTGCGCACCGCCCAAAACAGAAACCATGGGTTCTTCGTAGTGATCAATAAACTCGAGTCCGTTTCTGATTTCTTCTTCAACGAGAGCCGCGGTGCCATCAATATTTTCAAAATACTGACGATTCATCTCGATACGGTTCTTGAAATTAAACTCTTGAATCATAGAAACTCCTATTACTTTGAATTTTCCGGAAAAAGCGCACCCGAACCTTTTGGGTTGAAGCCATTCAAAACCTCATTGCCATCGGCGTACCCATCGTTGTCCGTGTCTGGATCTTTTGGATCAGTACCAAAGAGTGTCTCAACACCGTCAGAAAGGCCATCATTATCGTTATCACGCGCATCACCAAGTTTCGCAGAAAGCTCTTCTTTGTCCGAGACACCATTCCCGTTGGTATCCTTTTTGTGAGGATCCGTTCCGAGAATTGCTTCGGAGGCATCATTCACACCATCTCCATCAGAATCTGGCAGGCCTTGAACTTCAGGAAAATCCTGGAAGATACTGCTCAAGGCTTTATCGAGAAGTCCACCCACAAATCCTTGGAACGAAGGCGTGAGAGCCGCAGGCAATGTTATGGCGTCTTTTGGTGCAGCAATATGTTGATCTTCGTTGAGGTGTCTCAAGGTTATTGTGGCAGCAAGAGAACCATTCCGTATATTCACCTCTTTGTTTTCTTTGAAAATAATATTGGTCTGGATTTTATATGGAAAGAAATCGCCCAGGCCTACCCACACTTCAAGTTTGGAAAGAGAAGTTGAAGCAACAATCTTTTCGATTTCGGCGTCAGAGATACCGGCGTGAAATGTTTTCGCCAGCGCCTGAAACATCGCAACTTCCTTGTTTACATCTACATGAATCTCGTAGTGCGCAGTCTTTACGTCTCCTACTTTTTCGATGCCAAGTTTTTTACCAACAGTGAAGGGATTATTCTCAGAAATATCCTTCAGCACATCTTGCTTGTCAACGCGAGGAAGCGCCAGCCCGCTCGCCTCAACATTCGAAGAAACATTTATCCACCTATCATTGAGTGCGTCAGAAATAATAAAAATGGAGGGTAGGCCCTGAAGCTGAAAATACGTGGTGCTCCCAACGTTTATCACTGCAAGGTTCAAAGGAATAATATTTTGCGATGTCGCATCGGTTGCCAACGACACTTCAAAATTTCCATTTTCATTTCCCTTAGGATCAAAGCTGCCTTCAATGGTCGAGTGCAGAGACGAACCTTCGGGAGAGGCAAACATTGGCCCAGACGTTGTGAGGTCCACAGAAACATCGGCTGTTTTAATCGAGAAAAGACTTTCAAGAACTTGTTTTCCCATATCAGCATTCTTTGCTGATGGTTCCAAATTCTCAAGCGTATTCACGAGCCGTTCAAAGCTTTTTGGCGCAAAAAGATACACAGCGAGTGCAGAAGCTGCCAAAACCACCACCGTTATCGCTCCAAGCAAAATACCAAGCCTGAGACGCGATAGAGGCTTTTTTTCTTGCTTCAAAAAAGCCTTGGAAGGATTGATGATGTCCTGTTCGTTTGTGTGTTGTTTTTGTTCGTGAACTTCGAGCATTTTTCAGTCATTTTGAACCTCCCTATTGTAGCATACTTACCGTGAGTCCCCGGTTTTCAGGTTTGCAACACATAAAACCGTGAACAACATAATAAGAGGCAGTTGAATGACGGGCACAAGGCCGATCCCAGCGAGTGTCGGCATGAGCGCTGTGTATGACCATTTGTGAAAGACAAAAACACCTTGGACTTCCAGAAGAAGAGACAAGACAAGCGTTGTCACCAAGATAGCGCGGTATTTTATAGGTGAAAGTTTTGTCGTCCACAGAAGATCGCGAAAGTACAATCCTATTCCTACAAATAATATCCCGAGACCAAACATATCTTTGAGCGCTGCGTTGAGAATCAGCTGGACATACTGCGCCGGAGTGAGAATATTTAAAAATTGGTATAAGAAAAAACCCTGCGTGGCTTCCCAGACAAAGTTCAACGCAAAGGCAATGCTCAAGAAAACAAAGAGATTTCGAAAAAAGTTACGCATGAGGATTGAATAAACAAGCGCAGCCACTCCTCTGCGTATTTTTAGAACAGTTCGTCGAGAGCGATATCGTTAATGGTAATTTCAGTACTTTTCACTGTTGGGAATTGCATCACCGTTGCTTTCAACTGCTCAACAATTCGAGGGTCGTCACACACACCACCAGATGCTACCGTACCAGAAAGTTTCACCGTTGCCTTACCATTGAGTATCGAAACTTCTTTCACCGTCAGGTTCGATTGATACAATGCGGTCATAAGACCAGATTCACCATAATCACGCGTTTTGATAGCAAGGAGTTCCTTGAGCGCTGATGAAAGTGGCTGAGTGGTGGGCGTAATATTTTTTGTTACCGCTATCAAGCTATCGCCACAGCCAATCTTGGTTCCCGTCTTTCCTTCATCGCCCACAGCGACCAAGAATACTTTAACCTGGCTCGTTGTTCCGGATGTGCCTCCAGTAGAATTGGTTGTATTACTTGTGGAGTTTGTTGTGTTCGAAACAGCATTGTTCGTAGCACTATTATTCGTAGTATTGTTCGCTGCTTCATTTTCTTCCGAAGTTGTATTCGTTTCAGTGTTCAACTGATTGGAAAGATTCTTGTTCTCTTGCTGCAGCTTATTCCACTCATAGGCAAATAAAGCGCCACCAATAACCAAGACAGCGGCGAGTACCGCAATGATAATATAGGGTGCGTGCGCGAGCGGCTTGTTTTTGTTTGGAGTGCTCATAGAATCCATCTTTGTATTCTTTGCCATATTACGCTTTGTGTCCTGATTCAGGGCTGGTTGTAACGGGCAGGAACCATTTTTCAGCTTCGA
Organism: uncultured Candidatus Saccharibacteria bacterium; assembly: GCA_964390745.1. GTDB lineage: Bacteria > Patescibacteriota > JAUYIX01 > CAYMIK01 > CAYMIK01 > CAYMIK01. Next base: position 11,368 of record CAYMIK010000010.1, on the reverse strand, counting down.
TGTCAAAGATGCCAATCATAATAAAAACGCCAAATATGGTTCCAACAGGGAACGATCCGAGCATAAGAATAGCAAGAATGATCATAGCGATTCTTGCCCAGGCCTGTTTCTTTGCAACCGCATTGGCAACAACGAGATGGAAAATTCCCCAAGCGATCAAGAAGATCATAACAAAGGCAGCGATTGATCCACCAAAGATAGCGCCAGCAACAAGACCTCCGGGGTATTCATCGCTCACAGCCGTAAAAAGACCGGCGAGCGCTCCAAAGACAATAACTACTATACCCACCGCAATCAGTAGCCATCCATAGACCTTCAGAAGAATGTTAGCAGTTTTCAATTTTTGTGGCATATAAACCTTTTGTATTACCCTTGTTACTCCTTTATTTTGCCACGTTGCGGCCGACTTCGCAAGTTGCCTTTTACGGGATCGCGTGATATAGTATCCCGAGTTTATGAAAACCCAGATACTTCTTTATTATCAATATGTCCCCATTGCTGATCCAAAGGCAATGCTGGAACAACAAAAGGAACTTTGCCATTCTCTCAATTTGAAGGGCAGAATTATTATTGCCCATGAAGGCATCAATGGAACGGTTGAGGGGGCACATGAGTCATGCCAGAAGTATATGGACTTCATGCTTTCCCAAAAAGAGTTTTCTGGAATGAACTTCAAAAAGAGCGAAGGCGACGGCAGTGCATTTCCCAAACTGTCCGTGAAACTTCGAAGCGAAATAGTGAGTGGAAGTTTTGGAAAGGAAGACGTGAACCCTGCAGTATTCACAGCGCCCTATATCACCGCCGAAACATTGCATGACTGGATCCATTCCAACAAGGAGTTCTACATCATAGATATGCGAAACGACTACGAACACAAAGTTGGTTTCTTTAAGAACTCTGTATTGCCACCTTTGAAAAATTTTCGCGATCTTCCAAAAGTTCTTCCTCAGCTTGCACACCTCAAAGACAAAGTAGTCGTTACGGTTTGTACCGGTGGCGTGCGTTGTGAAAAGGCATCTGGATTCTTGCTCCAGCACGGATTCAAAGAAGTATACCAGCTGCAAAATGGGATCGTGACCTACATGGAGAAGTATCCCAATGAAGATTTTTTGGGCAAACTTTATGTCTTCGATGGGCGCGTCACCATGGGCTTTAATACGAATGATCCAAAGCATGTGATTGTGGGAACATGTGAACGATGTGGCAAACCCTCTGACAACTACGTTGACTGTGGCTACATCTATTGCAAAGGAAACCGACATTTTATTTGTTGCAAGGAATGCTTGAGTAAAAACGGCAAGGCATATTCAAGCCGCTTTTGCCAAATCAAAGACTGGTTTCTGCAACTCAAAAAAACTGACAAAGCGCACGCTTAGTCAGCAGTTAGCTCAGCTTCTCAGGTAATTTATTTCATTTTCACGACGCGCTCGAAAAGAGCGACATATTTCTTTGCAGATTGTTCCCACGAAAAATCTTTTTTCATGGCACGAAGTTGCAACTTCTTCCAGACTCCCCTGTGTCTGAAGTTTTCGTACGCCCGAACAATTGCCACCATAAGTGGAAAAGGCTCCTTTTCATCGAACAGAAAACCATATCCTTCGTCAGTAACAGGATCATAGTTTTGAATCGTATCTGCGAGACCGCCCGTTTTTCGTGCTATAGGAACACAGCCGTACCGCATTGCTTCCATTTGCGTAAGACCGCAAGGTTCATACCTCGAAGGGATGAGGGTTGCATCAGCTCCAGCAAAAATGAGATGTGGCAACGAAGAGTCAAACTTTAAATGGAGCGAAACCTGCTCAGGAAATTTCTTCTGCATATCATCAAAGAACTTCATGAGATCATTCGATCCTTGTCCAACAAGCACCATTTGGATATCGAGCTCGTTCAAGAGCGGCTCAAGGATTGGCATCAAAAGATCAAAGCCTTTCTGCGCAACAATTCGGCTCGCAATACCTATCAAAAAGGCATCGGGTTTTTCTGGAAGGCCAAATCGTTGTTGTAAGGCTCGTTTGTTTTCAGTGCGTGCACCAAAAGAACCAGCCGTGAAGGGGCTCGCAATCAGAGGATCTTTTTTCGAATCCCACATAGCATAGTTTAAGCCATTCAAGATTCCCATGACATACGCGCGTCGTTCTCGAAGCAAATCGTCGAGCAGGGCGCCAAATTGTTCGGTCATGATTTCTTTTGCGTAGGTTTCCGAAACTGTTGTCACAAAATCTGAATACATGATAGCCCGGCGAGACATATTAATATTCATGAGCCGTGGGTCTTCAAAGGCAGGAACCTCGGAGTGGCCATCGTCAAAATCACTTTCTGCACCAAATCGGTAGTTAATTCCTTGATATTCAAGGTTGTGAATTGTGAAAATGGTTTTAATATTTTTGAGTTTTGGATCGTCCTGATATTTGGTCTTCAAATAGTTTGGAATGAGCCCCGCCATGTAGTCGCCACAGACAATGATATCCGGGAACCATTCGGAAACTTTCAAAAATTCTATGGTTCCTCGAGCAAGAAGTGCCCATCGAACCGCATCATCACCGTAACCATAGATATTGGCGCGTTGTTCGTAGTATTCCAGGTTTTCCAAGAAAAATGCAGGAACCATTCCCTTGCCAAGATTTCCTGCAAACTTTTTTACGTTACAAATGAGTTGTTTACGATCTTTCTGGTTGTCGGTAGGAACACGCAGTCCTTTGTGTTCCATCGTAATATGAAATTTATTTTCATCGATAGAAAGAAAGCGAGGGATCATCACGCGTGCATCAACACCCTGCTTGTGCAAAGCCAGCGGCAAAGAATTCATCACCGTACCTAAACCACCTTCCATGGCGAAAGGTTTTGCTTCTGGTGCTACAAAGAGCACTTTCAGTTTTGGTTTTGAGAGCAGCGACACTTTTGTTTCTTACGTTATCGATGAAAAAGTTTGTATGGAAGAGACATGCCCGGAAAGTACAATCGATTCAAGTACTCTTCTAACATCCGCGTAGCGGTGTAATTATTTTCGATCGCCGTGATAATATTTCGCATGCGCGAAACCCACTCGTTTGGAACATCTTTGTTGTCACGGTCATAGAACAACGGGACAACTTCTTTTTCTAGTATATCATAAAGTTCAGTAACACCCGAACTTGAAAGCACCCAACCCTTATCCGACATTTCAACTTCAGCAACCCAACCATCCGAAACGGTAAACTGCAGAGCGCCATTCAGGCCTGCTTTCATGCCGATTGTACCACACGCCTCTTTTCCTTTTTCTGTTGTATTCAGCCAAATGTCGGCACCACGCGTCAGATATTCCGCGTCGGTTAAGGAGTATGCAGGAATATAAATGACTCGATTTGTCAGTTCTTTTTGCTTAATAAATCCGTGCATCTCTTTCACGAATTTTATACCGAGCTCATCAGCGCTCGAAGCGCGACCAGCAACAATGATGGTTGTAGGCTTCTTTACGTTACCTACGATTTGTTGTAAGCGTTTGAGGTCGCTAAATATAACACTAGGGCGCTTGTATCCTGCAAGGCGTCGAGCCCAAACAACCGTCAGAGAATCCTGATTCAGCACAGCGCCAGTTGTTTTTTGAATAAAGTTCGCAAGATCAGTCTTGTTTTGCTGGTGAATATGCCACAACTCTGCATCCGAAAGTTGGCCGATTCCCTCTCGAGGAAAACGTGGACTAATCCATCGATGCTTGTGGATTCCATTCGTAATAGGAATAAGTTGACTCGTTGGGTAACGTCGTTTTTCAAAAAGTGTATGCGTAATGCTTACGCCATTTGCACGAATCGCTGTATTAATCAGAAACTTTGTAGTCGAAAAATATTCTGGGTCGTGTTGACGAATTCCCATTTGCCAAAAATCTTCCAGGGCTACTTTGTGTCGAGTGAGATACGCGCCAAGAATTTTTTTCAATTGCTCTTTCGTGAAATAAAGACCGCTTCCTGGCAAAATGGTGTGCTTACTTGCAACAATTTGGGGACGAATGCTGTCCAATGCATCAATAAGCTGAATACCTCCGGCGTTGTCATGAAGATATTCAGCTGCCAATGCAAGAGGAACAAAAGCCGTGTGGCCTTCGTTGAGGTGATAGATGCTTGGTGTAATTTTGAGCTTTCGAAGAAGCTTCACGCCACACACTGACAGCGCGATATCTTGAATCATCTGCCCTTCTCGATCATGCGGGTATAAGCTCTGGAAAAGATTTCGATCCGTATCATTGTTGGCCTCAAAGTTGCAATCAAGCAAAAAGAGACGAACACTTTCAAATGCCTTTTCCCACACGCGAAGTTGAACCACTCGGTCTTCAATCTCAAGATTCAGAAGAAGCGGCTCGGCGTTCTTTTCATCTTGACTCACGAGTAAGAATCCAAGCTCTTCGGGAGATTTTTGTTGAAGGGGCTCTTGTGTTTGCGTGTCTATGGGATCGTGATAAAGATCGGGGCCATTTTGATACAAAAGTCCGATTGCCACCATCGGCACGCCTTGCTCGCCCGCTTCCATGACATAGTCGCCAGCTAATACTCCAAGGCCACCTGCGTAAATCGGCAGTTGATCGGTAATTCCATATTCACTACAAAAATACACCAGCGGAGTGGCTTCAAGGTTTTTAAATTCGTAATTTTTCGTTTTTGTTTGATAATTCATCCTGATGTTTGCCTTCCCTCAAACACGAGCAAATAAAGCACTGTGGCTTTGCTATATTTTACCACATTTGGAGTATTTTGGTAGCCTAAACTGTACGCTTTGAAAAAAATCTTCGCACTATGAGCTTTCGAAGCTCTTCGACTACGATAATTGTTGCTGCAATAGGAAGGATAATGAGCCACTCACGCAACGACAGCGGCGATGTATGCAAGAATCTTTGAAAGAACGGATGGTACACAGCAAAAAGTTGCAAGGTAACTACGATGCCCGTAGCTCCCAAGAGATACTTGTTGGAAAATGGGTTTGTTGTAAACAATGATCGCGACTCAGATCGGCAGTTCCATGCGTTGAACCACTGAAACACTGCAAGCACCGTGAGCGCCATTGTGTGAGCTTTTATAATGTCCGTCTCAAAATACTGTCCAAACAGATACACAGAACCAATCATCATAGGAATCGCCATGACGAGCATCCGCTGGACCATCACGCCGTCAATGAGATACTTCGATGGCTTCGTAAATTTTTTGTTCAAAAGATTTGCTTCTTTTGGTTCCATGGCCAAGGAAACATCTAAGAATCCGTCGGTAACAAAATTGAGCCAGATAATTTGGGCAGCCAAAACCGGAAGTGGCAAACCAAGGATGAGTGCCGCTGTTATCGCAAGCACCTCGCCTAGACTGGTGGAAAAAAGATACAAAATAACTTTTTTGATGGTTTTGTAAATATTTCTTCCCTCTTCAACCGCGGAAACGATACTGTCGAAGTGATCATCGAGCAAAACAATATCCGAAGCAGCCTTGGCGACTTCGGTTCCAATTTTTCCCATAGAGACTCCTAGATCGGCAGCAACAAGCGAAGGAGCATCGTTTACGCCATCACCCGTCATGGCAACAATTTCATTTCGACTCTTGAATGCGCGAATTATTCGAAGCTTGTGTTCTGGAGTTACGCGCGCAAATACTGAAACGTTTCGAATCTGTTTTGCAAGTTCTGAGTCTGTCAAAGCTTCTATTTCTTGCCCAGTGAGTACACGGTCACCTTTTTTGAAAATGGCGGCTTCGGTTGCAATAGCTGCAGCGGTTGTCTTGTTGTCACCCGTAATCATGACCACCTTTATGCCCGCCTTATTTGCGCGTTTTACCGCCTCACGAACTCGTGGGCGAAGTGCATCTTTCATGGCGATAAAACCGCCAAAGGTAAGCTCTGCGACCTTGTTAGGATGAAGCGCATCTTCTTTCACGGTTTTCTTTGCAAATGCAAGCACACGAAGTCCTTGCGCTGAAAGCTTCACAAACTCTTTCTCAAGAGCGTTACGTTTTGCGTCGGTCAGCCGCATCGGCTTTCCAGATTCCAGTAAATTCTTAGAAAGACGCAAAATAACTTCAGGCGCACCCATAACCGAAAGAATTTTCTGCCGTTTGTCTTTGTGTATGGTTGCTCGAAACTTACGAACGAAGTCAAAAGGAATTTCAGAAAGAACAGGGCACTCTTTCTCTAACTCCGCTTTGTGATACCCAACCTTCTTTGCAAACACCGTGAGCGCTGCCTCAGTTGGATCCCCAATCACCTGCCAAACTTTTTCTTTCTCTGAATAGTGTGGCTGTTCGCCTCCACAAAATGCTGCAATCTTTCCGGCGATAAGCAGCTCTTCGTGATTTGCAGGATCAACCTCTGACTTGTTGAAGTAAATATTTCCTTCGGTTTCATAACCTATTCCCGTTACATCGAAATATTTGCCGTCAGAAAAAACTTTTTGAACCACAAGTTCGTTTTTGGTAATAGTTCCCGTTTTATCAACGGCAATGATTCGTGCCTGACCTAATGCCTCGACGGCTTGAAGCTTTTTCACCAAAGCATTTCTCTTGGACATTCGCCAAACGCCTGTTGCCAAAACTAATGTGATAACAATCGGCAAACCTTCAGGAATCACCGACACGGATAGCGAAACAACCGTGACGAACATTTCGGCAAGAGAATTCCCTTGTGCGACACCGAGTACGAAGAGTGCAATGCTCAAAAGTATAACAACAATAATGAGTGCAAAAGACAGAGAGCGGATATTTTGCTTGAGCGGCATTTCGGTATCAATGCCAGAAACTTCCTGGGCAATTTTTCCCATGCCCGTATTGAGGCCGGTTGCAACCACCACCGCCCTGGCGTTCCCTGCTACAACATTCGTACCCTTAAAAACCATGTTGCGCTGCTCAGCAGCCAACAAGTTTTTTTGTTTTATAACATGCGTAAACTTAAATACCGGTTCTGATTCTCCCGTAAGTGATGCTTCGTCTACTTTTGCATTGTGTGCGAGAAAGATTCGAGCGTCTGCTGGAATTTTTTCGCCTTCGTTTAAAATAATGACATCGCCCACTACTACTTCTTCATCGGAAACAACTTGTTGATTGCCGTCACGCAACACCGTCGCGCTTGTCTTCGTAAACTTTTTCAGTGCTTGGAGCGTGTTTTGCGCCTTGCCTTCTTGAAGCATTCCAACAATGGCGTTAAAAAGCAGCACTACCAAAATTATCGCCGCGTCCGTTGTTTCGCCCGTCATGTAGATGACTACGCAGGCAGCCAGAAGTATGTAAATAAGTGGGCTTTGAAATTGACGGAAAAAGATGACTGCGTAGCTATCGTTTTTAGATTCTGGGATTTTGTTTGGGCCAAACGAAACAAGACGCCGCTTCGCTTCTTGCGTCGTTAAACCATTCTCGTGCGATGAAAGCTCCGAAAAAACCCTTTTTGTTTCTTTTGTATACCACGCGCCTTTGAGTGATTTCTGCACTCCGGCACGCCCTCCGCGCTTCATGAGAATTTTTTTTGAGTTCATGAGCCAGTATACAGGAAAAGGAAGGATTGGTCTATATTGCCAGAACTTAAAGAGAAGGCGCTATTGGGTCATGGCGTCGATTTCTTAAGAGGTGAAGAAAGCTTGAGTCGAAGATGCACGCGAAAAGCAATCACGAACAGAAGTATTGCCAATCCCTCGATTGCCGGTGTGGGATTTGAACTCTTCGATTACTTGGTCGGGGTAGTGAGATTTGAACTCACGACCTCATCGTCCCGAACGATGCGCGCTACCGCTGCGCTATACCCCGGAATTCTTTCGTACAAACGGATTTTTCTCCGAATTCAAGATTACGTCAAGATCAGAAGGGATTTGTGAGTGCAAAGGTGTGGGCAAATCATCAACATAAAACCATCCGATGTGGTCCATCTTTTCAGGCTCATTGATTTTCACCTGCGAAGGATTGACCAGCGCTGACAAAAGTATAATAACCCAATGTGTCTTAATCCCATCGTTTTCACGTAGCGCCGTTGTCGCTCCATGAAACCGCATATCAGAAATGGTTGCGCCATATTCTTCCCGAGCCTCGCGCGCAATACCTTCTTCAAAGGTTTCGCCAAACTCCAAAGCGCCAGCACCCGTGTCCCATTTTCCTTGTTCATCACGACACTTGGCACTTCGCTTGTGCATCAAAAGTCGCCCCGCATCATCGTGCAAGTACATCGCAACAGAAACACCTGTAAAATCCACACCTCTTTTTAGATCGATGTTCGTCATAAATACTTCAATATTCCTTCATAGTTCATAAAATCAAACCATCGATAAAAGTATCCAATGAAGATCGAAAAGTTCGACGTGAGCAAAAAAAGTCCAACAATGATCAAGAAAATTCCACCCACAACAGAGACAACTTTTAGAATACGTCCCGTTTTTGCGATGAACCTCACGGCACTCCCGTATGCAAATGCAAGGATAAGGAATGGGATTGCAAGGCCGAGTGAATACACCAAAAGCAAAAGTGCGCCTTGAAAAATCGTTCCACGCGTTGAAGCAACGAGGAGCACCGACCCAAGAATGGGCCCAACACAAGGAGTCCAACCCAAAGCAAACGCAGCGCCAAAGATAAAGGAACTTATGGGCCTGCCAGGCGTAAGGCCCTTGAGACTGAACTTTCTCTCGCGCATAAGGCCCTGGAAGATTGCCAGTTTCGAAAATCCAATAAGGTAAAGACCAAAGAATATGACAAAAAGTCCGCCAATTCGCGCAATCCAGATTTTGTATGGCGCGAGAGCAAACCCGATGACACCAAATACCGAGCCCAACAAAATAAATACCACCGAAAAGCCCAAGACGTACATCAAGGCATTTTTCGTGACGCTTCGCTCTACGGTCTTTCGTTTCTCCGGATTCTGAAAATCTTCATAGGAGTTCCCACCAATAAACGCCAAAAAGGATGGCAACAGTGGAAACGTGCATGGCGCCAAGAATGTGAGGATTCCCGCAAAGAAAGCTGGAATAATAAGCGAGATCACACCTTACCTCTTCTTCAATTTCTTTGCGCACGACTTACACAGACCAAAAAGTTCCAATGAGTGGTGATCGATGGAAGAAAAATCTTTCACTTGTTTGAGAGCGTCGCTTACCATCGCATCAGAAACACAGCCTTCAAAATCAGAAACCTTGCCGCAGTTCGTGCACACTACGTGATGATGCTCTGGCCTGCCTGCCATTTCAAAATGCGCGTGACCATGTTCCAAGTCAATTTGTTTTACAGCACCGGCCTCACGCAACGAATTGAGGGTTCGATACACCGTTGCTTGATCGACATCGGTGCGAGAAATATTTTTCACGATTCGCGACGGGCTTAATGGAATGGGTGACTTTTCTAAAATTTCGAGAATAGCGAGACGTGCGGGCGTAACTTTAAGACCCGAGCGGCGCAAAAGTTCAGAGAACCGCTCTCCTTTTGATGGATTGTTTGTAGGTTTCTTCATGAAAATATTCTATCCTAAATGCGAACGCTTTGCAACTAGCTGATTTGAATTTCTCCTCGTTCAATCGCATCAAGCAGATTAAGCATATTAGGAGAGATGTTTTGTGAACGAAGTTCTAAAATACTTTTGAAACCTATATTGTCATACTTGCCTGGCTCACCTACCGCCGGGTCCCCTTTTAGAATCTCAGCCAAGAACCACTCGTATCCCATAACAAAATCATTTTCCATAAAATCCATCTCGCCGAGTTTTTTCACTATACGAACATCACAAAGGATCTCCTCCTTGAGTTCACGAATAGCGGCATCATGTGCATCCTCGCCTTTTTCAATCTTTCCGCCCGGGAGTTCCCACCAATCTTTTTTCACACGATGAATAACCAAGATCTTTTGATCCTGCAAGATAACACATCCAGCAAGTTGAAGTTTTTCAGGCATATACCCTTGATACTTGTACCAAAATCATAGCCGGTCGCCCGTTTTCATGCAAATAAAAAGAATCGGGTGGCACTCAACGAGCGCACACCCGAACAACTGCGGCCGAAGCCGCGAAGGGTTGGAACGGAATTCCTTCAGAGCAGAACGCCTGAGGTGGCGAGGCTATGGCGTTCGTACGGGCACAACGTAGAACTCCCCAGTCTCCCGGATTCTCGGCCAGTGCTGGTCGTCCGTGGCCTGAACCCAATTCACCCGGCCGCCATCGACCACCACTAGGATGTTCTGGGTGGTAAGGCTCGCGAGGGCCTTGCGAAGGGTTTCCGGAACCGGGTCCAGACGACTTCCGACTTCGCGGATCTTGTCGGGCGAACTCTGCATCATCTCCATGACGCCTCCATATGCCAAAGGTGGGTCCAACTACCCCAACCTTACATGGGCCTTGAAAGCTCGTCAATATGAAAGACGGGTGCAGCTCTCGGCGAGAGCCACACCCGAAGCCAGAACCAGCCGCCGAAGAATGTTGCTCCGGCAAGACAGGTTACGGCATGGTGATGGGGACGATCCACAGCTCCTTCAGGAACCGGGCCTTGCGAAGGCTGTTCCATCGGGGCCAGTCGTTGCTGTCGAGCCATGCGGCTCGACGGGAAATCCTGTCAACGACCACGAGAATCGCATCCGGTGGAGTAGCTTCGTGCAGCTGCACGAAGAAGTTTTCCTGAGGGTGAGCGAGGCGAACCCCCACCCTTCGAATGTCCGAGGGCTTGCTTTGCATAAGTTGCATACGAAGCTCCATGAAACATGGGGTTGGAACGATAAAAAGTAAACTAACACCGGCAGTTCATTTTGTCAAACGCCCATGTCCCCTCTATAAATATCTTCGCAAATACCCCGAATGGACTTTCGGCGTGAAGTCACACAAAGTGACTATGATGACAAGTTATTTGCTTCAAAAACGGGTGCGTTCTCAGCGAGAACGCACCCGAAATCCTCGCCGCGCGAGGTCACTCCGCGATGCAGAGCAAGCCTCAGGCGAGATCGTCCGGCACGAAGCCCATGACGTTCGCCGGATGATGCAGCACGTTGTACATCGCCTCGCGATCCACGTGCAGGACCCGACCGGCGTGAGCGCCCACGTTCACGAGCACAACCAGCTTGTGTCCCACGGGGCACTTGGCCATCGCTTCCTGGTAGGTGTCGCCGTCGTCGATACGGAGATCACTTCGCAAGACTCGATTCGCCCCATCATGATCGGACTTCAGGGGAATAAGGCCCATCGAACTCCTCCCTCCTGTGTAAGGTTGCACAGCTCCCAAAAACTATCACAAACAAAACTGGGCGGTCAAGTAACGCCCCAAAACCTCTCATCCCTTGACATTTCCCGACAACCATGGTAACCTTCCCCTATCTTGCGCCTCAGTCCTGAGACTTCAGAGACCAGTGCGAGACCTTGTTTTTTAAAAGTCGAAGGATAGATCAGATGAACTCCAAGTTATACGTTGGTGGCATCA
>CAYMIK010000009.1:0-49385 GCA_964390745.1 uncultured Candidatus Saccharibacteria bacterium | reverse complement strand
CTACGACGGGGGCTTGTATTTTGCTGTTTTGAGACTTTTAGAAATCCCTCAATTTCGCAATAGAGTCGTGTTCCTTAATCTTCTCCATCGCCTTGGCTTCGATCTGTCGAATACGTTCACGAGTTACGCCGAATTCTTTACCCACTTCTTCCAAGGTGTGAGCAACGCCATCGGTCAATCCAAATCGCATCTCAAGAATCTTTTGCTCACGTGGCAAGAGTTGCTGCAGAACCGATTCAACGTGGTTGCGCAACAGCTGCAATGCTGCAGCCTTGTCTGGCGCAATGGTCTTGATGTCTTCAATAAAGTCACCAAGTGTGGAGTCTTCATCGTCTTGACCAACAGAAGTTTCAAGAGAAACGGTTTCCTGCGAAATCTTGATGATGTGCTTCACCTTATCAACTTCCATGTTCATTTCTGCAGCAATTTCTTCAGGGAGTGGTTCACGGCCCAAGTCTTGCACTAGTCGGCGTTCGGTCTGCACGAACTTGTTAATCGTTTCTACCATGTGTACGGGGATTCGGATCGTTCGAGACTGGTCTGCCAACGCACGAGTTATAGCTTGTCGAATCCACCAGGTTGCATACGTAGAAAACTTGTAGCCTTTTCGGTAGTCAAACTTTTCAACGGCGCGGAACAAACCCAAGTTTCCTTCTTGAATCAAATCAAGCAAGGTCAAGCCACCACGGCCGGTATACTTTTTTGCAATCGAAACCACCAAACGCAAGTTTGCTTCAATCAATCGCTGCTTGGCACGCTGATCACCTTTTTCTGTTCGCTTTGCCAAGGTAATTTCTTCTTCACGAGTCAAAAGCGGAACCTTACCAATTTCGCGCAAGTACATTTGCACGGAGTCACTGGAAATTTTTTCTAGGTCAGCAGCTTCTGCCTGTTCTTGCTTCTTCTTCTCGCCAATTTCAAAGTCAATCAAAGAAGATGAGTGCGTAATCAGCTGCGGCTTTTTCGCGTCTTCTTTTTTCTTGTCTTTTTCTTTTTGGCTCAAACCTAGATCTAAAGACAGTTGTCCCAAAACATTCTTCTGTCCTTCGATGAGTTCAATACCGAGTTTCTCAAATTCGTTCAGCATCTTCTCGACGCGCGCGATGTCGTCTTCCAAATACGGAATCTCGTTCAGAACTTCGCTCTCGGTAATAAAACCTTGTTGACGTCCTTTGTGAATCAACTCGGCAATTTTTGCATCAGTATCAACTTTCGGCCCAACAACTTTTGGAGCCTTTTTCGGCGCGTTTACCTTAGCTTTCTTCGCAACCTTCTGAACCTTCTTCGCCTTCAGCTTCTTCAAGTGCTTCGGCTTTTTGTGAAACTTTTTGGCGCGCTGTGTTTTCTTTTTCGGTGGTCGGGCTTTCGCCTTCTTTTTACGTGCCATAAATAGCTTTACTCTTTGGTTACTTTGTAAAGTTTATCAAGCAGAGTTTGAATACTCTGGGTCACTTCGCGGATCTTTACGTCCTCTTTATTTTCTTCGTGCAGCCTGAGGTTGCGGTAAGCAGCTTCAAGGCTCTTGCGAAGATGTTGTTCTTGGACTTTTTTGAGGGTAAAGGTAAATTCCTGCGAAGTGTCAAAGTCTGCAATCTCCGCGCGTTCTGAATCAAATTGTAACTTCCATAAACCGAGCTGCGACGATAGCGTTGGATCTATTGTTTCAAGATTTGCTTCAAACGCTGGCAGCTGAAAATCTCGGGACGAATTATAAAACGTTTCTAAAGATTTGTAAAGCCTTTTAGCCTCTGCACTCTCAAAGTCGGTTTCATGAAGCGAATCAAGCAGTTTATCGATAGAATTCGGATTTTCGAGTGCCATTAAGATAAGTCGCTCTTCGCGTGAGAGATCTCTCTGCGTGGAGACAGCCTGAGGGCTGCCTGTTGGTCGAGGAGGAGTTACACTCGTCTTGCCAGAAGCTGGCTTCATGGCGTTTCTGAGGATTTTTTCATCAACCCCCACTGTCGCAGAAAGTCTCTGAACATAGTGTTCTTGCTCAATAGCATCTTGAATTTTTGCGATCTGTGGAAGGAGCGCGCGGGAAATATTTTTCTTATTCTCTACCTTACTCGCATCAAGGTTTTCTGTGGCACGCTTAAAGTAGTAATCCATGATCGAAATAGATTCTTTGATTGCCTGCTTCCAAAGATTCACATCCTGTTTGATAAGTTCGTCGGGGTCTTTCCCGGCCAGTGACGTTGCAACACGAATATTAAAACCTTCAGCACGCGCAAGATCAATTCCACGCATTGCCGCGGTTTGCCCCGCCTTGTCCATATCAAAAGCGAGAACTAAATTATTGGTATAGCGCGAAAGAAGTTTTAACTGATCCGGCGTTAAAGCAGTTCCGCTAGTTGCAATGACGTTTTTTACTCCAGCCTGATGCGACGAGATTGCATCCATCTGTCCTTCAACAAGAATGGCATATCCTTTCTTTTTTATTTCTACTTTTGCAGCATCCAGTGCGTAAAGAAATTTTCCTTTGTGGTAAATAGGTGTTTCGGGAGAGTTGATATATTTTGCGCCGGTGTCCGCTGGGTCCAAAACGCGCGCCGTAAAACCAATCACCTGGCTATTCACATCACGCAACGGAAACATGAGTCGATTTCTGAATCGATCATAGTAGCCAGAGCCAGAATTTCTTTGAACGATGAGGCCGGCTTTGAGAATTTCTTGATCCGTGAATTTGAGAGAACGCAGGTGATTGAGTAGCGCATCCCAAGAATTTTCGGAATACCCAATTTGAAACTGATCTTGGGTGAAGTCGTCGATCGCACGTTTTGCAACGTAGTCGCGAGCGATTTTTGCTCCACTCCCTGAAAGTGCCGAACGGAAAAACCTTGCAGCTTCATCGTTGATTTCGTAGAGTCTTCCTTTTTGGCTCTGAAGCTTTGGATCTTCTCTACGCAATTCAACGCCGGCTTTTTTTGCAAGCAGTCGCAATGCTTCAGGGAACTCAAGACCTTCCATGCGCATAGTAAAACCAAAGATGTCGCCGCCTTCGTTGCAGCCGAAACAATGCCAAATCCCCTTCTCGGGCGAGATCATGAGGGAGGGCGTCTTTTCATTGTGAAACGGGCACATAGCCTTGTAGCTATTGCCTGCTTTTTTGAGCTGAATATACTCCACAAGCAGATCTTCGACTGCAATGCGGTTTTTGATTTCTTCAATTACGGAGTCCATAGAGCTATTGTGCCGAACGTGGGCTCCATTGTCAATCTCAATGAGCTAGATCGCACCTTTTTCCATGAACGCTTCGAGAAGATACTTGCCCACATCGACGCCCTTACCTTCAACAGTGGGTTTTTCATGGAGATCGTAGCCTGGATTCCAGTTCACCTCGATGATCCAATAAGGCTGCTTCGGATTGTCGCTTGTAACATCGTCAACGAACAGATCCACTCCACCGTAATACAAACCAAGGGTCCTTACGGCTTCGCAGGCAATCTTTTTGAATCGCGGGCTAACATAGGGTGTCATATCAACCGATCGGCCACCAAGGCTAATATTGGCACTCTTTCGAAGTTTGAGGCTTTGTCCCTTTGCAAGAACGGAAGAAAGTTTCAAGCCATTATTTTTGAGAACATTCCTTACCTCAGAATCAATCTCAAGCCTCAGAACTTCAATCCGAGTTTTATTGAAAGCATGTATGAGTTGTTCAATGGTATGTTTTCCGTCGCCTTCTACATATCCTGGAACTCTTTTTACACAAGCAATGAGCTTATTCCCAATAACAAATATTCTATGATCGTTACCACGCACAACTTCTTCAGCCATAAAAATTCCCTGGGTTTCGATCGTTGATTTTTCAATTTGATTCTTGGAAAAACGAATCGCAGTTTGAAGTTCTTCGTAATTTTTTATACCGACAGTTACCCCAATTCCCGCGGCCGAATCGATAGGCTTCACAACAACAGGATAGTTGATCTTTTCTTTCTTCATCTTTGACTGAATCTCTGGAGCAGTCCTTCCAAACACACCGCGCGGGACAGAGATCCCCTTTTCCGCAAGGAAGATTTTTGTAACGTGTTTATTTTTTGTGATCTTCCTTGAAATTTCTGGATTGAAAAAATGCATATCATTGAAAAGGACCTTACTTTTCCCTTTCCAGTGAATTCTAAAACATCGAAAATCATCAGAAAGCACCTCCACCTTCATGCCGTTTTTCAGGCCAGTCATAAGAAGGTTTCGAGTTCTTCGATCTTGGATAGCTTCAATAAATTTTCTTTCTTGAGCTTTTGTCATTTGCAATATTATAACACAAATGAAAGGTGATTACATTTCTTCCGGCGCTTCGATACCAAGAAGCTCGAGGCCATTTTTCAGAACGTCAGCTGTTGCGGACGCGAGCAGTAGGCGGGCTTGCTTCTCTTCTGCCTCAGCCTTCAAAATGGGCTTTGCGTGATAGAAGGTATTAAACGTTTGCGCAAGTTCAAAAAGATACAGCGCCATAATTGAAGGGTCGTACATGATGGCTGCTTCGAGCGTCTTCTTTGGATAGTCAGAAAGTTTTTTAACCAGGAAGAAGCTTTCGTCATCTTGAAGCGTGGTGCAATCTATTTTCGTGGTGAGCTTTTCGCCTGCTTTTCGCAAGACACTTTTTGCGCGGGCGTGCGCATACTGAACAAACGGGCCCGTGAAGCCTTCAAAGGCAAGGGTCTTTTTTGGATCGTAGGTAATAGTTGATTTTGCTGAGTGCGAGAGCAAGAAAAACTTCAGTGCGCCCAATCCGACCTGGCGCGAAGTGGTCTCCAGATTGCTTTTCGTACTCGTCTCAGACGCCTCTGCCTTCTTCTTTGCAAGATCAATAATCTCCGCGATGACGTCATCCGCATCAACCACTTTTCCTTCACGAGACTTCATTCGCCCTTCAGGCAAGAATATCCATCCATACGAACGATGGATCAGCTGGTCTTCGTTTGCAAAAGAATGGCCAAGTTTTTTGAGGATAGCAAACAACTGCTTAAAGTGGAGATCTTGCTCACTCGCAACAACGTAGACAGAAATATCAATGTACCAATTTTCAAATTTATAGATCGCAAGATACAAGTCTTGCGTTACATACAACGATGTTCCATCAGAGCGAAGCAAAACCTTGTTAGGCAAGTTCACATCTTCAAGATTTGCTACAATTCGATTCTTTTCATCTTTTGTAAACACCCCAGACTTTTCACCTTCAAACACAATATCTTTTCCTTGGGTGTAGATATCGCTTTCAAAGATTTCATCATCAAAATATACGCCAAGGTCAACATAGGTCTTTCGAATCCCTTCCAGTGCCCACCCATTCATCTTTTCCCAGAGCTTGCGAACTGTCGGATCCCCCGCTTCCCACTCTCGAAGCATTTCCTGTGCCTCTTTCGCGAGCGGCGTATTGCGAGCTACTTCACGTTTGTAGTCTTCCTGCTCTTTGCCAGCAAGTTTCGAAAAATTCTCATCTTTCTCAAGTGCCTTTTCGACAAGTTTCTTGTTACGCTTGTTATACTCAACGTAATATTTTCCAACAAAGTGGTCAGGCTTCAGATCTGATTTGTCTGGCGTATCACCTTCGAGCTCGCCCCACTTCTTGTAGGCCAACATCGATTGCATAATGTGTATTCCTCGATCGTTCACCAAGGTTACACGAACAGCTTCATAGCCAATCTTTTCAGCAAGGAGACTAAGAGAGAACCCCAGCATGTTGTTTCGAACGTGTCCCAGGTGTTGTGGCTTGTTGGTATTTGGGCTCGAGAATTCAATCATCACCCGCTTGCCTTTACCAATCTTGTGACTTCCAAACTTTTCACCAAGCTTGGCAATCTCTTTCAAAACAGTGTCGGCATACTGAGCGCGGTTCAAATAAACATTCAGGTACGGGCCAATAGCCTCTGCTCTCGAAATTACCTCATCAGCATTTTCAGCAAAATAATCTTGAAGTTCCTTGGCGATCTCCGCAGGATTCTTTTTCAAAGTTTTGGAAAGCGAAAAACAGCCGAACGCAAACTCTCCCAATGTTTCTTTGGGTGGATTTTGTAAAACGATTTCACCGCCCAAAACCTTTTCTTGGTATTTCGCGAAAATAGCCTCGGCGATCTTTTCGCGTATGTGTGTTCTTACTGCTTCAATAGTTTTCATTCGCCTTGTGGTTTTGATGCTTCCATAAACTTTACGGTCTGATCGTATCGATTTCCAATAAGTTTCCAATCAAGCTGTTTGAAGAACGCCTGGATATATCCCTTTCGATCCGTTTGATACTGTGGCATATACGCGTGCTCGAAAACATCCATCACAAGAATTGGTTGCGCCCCAGCAACGTGATTCATGGCGTGTTCTTCAACCCATACATTTACCAACCTATTTGCCAATGGATCAAAGTATAAAATAACCCAACCGATGCCACGCATTACGCCCGTTGCCATGAAGTCGTTCAGCCATGCATCGTAAGAACCAAAATCTTCTTCGATTTTCTTCATCAAGGCAGGAGCCGCATCGTGTTCGATTGCCGTTTTGTTCATATTCCAAAAATAGTACTCATGCAAGCGCATACCATTGTACTCCCAGCCCATGCGTCGCTTGAGTTCATTGAACTGAGGGCCTTCAGATTTTCCTTCTTTCGCCATTGCGTCCAGGGTATCCAAAAGAAGGTTGATATTCTTGACGTACCCTTCGTACAAAGTAAAATGCGTCGTTAGTAAAACGTCGCTGAATCCTGGGGTGCCAAGCAATCGATCATCAAATTTTTGCGCTGAAAACATAACAGATCCGTACATTACGATACATCTATCGTAGTACGTCAAGGGGCTTTGTGTCAAAGGACCGACACAAGTTTCAAAAGACACTATTGCCTATGCTGCCTTCTGGAAGAACTCCTTATCGAAGCGCGAAGTACTTCGCAAGTTCTTTTTTGGTAAATCCAATCAATTCTGGCTCCGGGAATATTTTCATTCCCGTCTTTTTGTAAACGGTTTGCCGGATCTTTTTGACGAGCATCATGACATCGTGCGCCTTGGCATGCCCGGTTGCATTGATCAAGACAAGGACCTGTCGTTCATGTATTTGTGCACCACCAAATTTTGATCCACGAAGCTTACAAGCATCTATGAGGAATGCCGTTGGAATTTTGATGCCTTTTTCAGAAATAAATCGTGCCTTGAGCTCTTCCATCTTTTTCATGTCCGCTGCATCAAAATACTTCGAGGCTTTTTTTCGGAACTTTGTATATTCGTTTTCCTGAAGGTAAACATTCTTGAAGAACGATCCGGAGTTTCCAACAAATTTAGGATCAGGCAGCTTGTGTTTTCGGATATAAATAATAGCCTTTCGAAGTGACTCGAGCGAAGGCTTGACGGTTTTATGTTCTTCGAAATATTTAATAACGTCTGGATATGTTACAATCGGCTTCCCGTGTTTTTTTAACTTGAAGAGCGTAGAAAGAATAATATATCGCCCTTTTTCTTCGTAGTTAAAAATGCTGCGTCGATATCGGAACTTACATTCTTTCTTTGGAATGTCTTTTACTTCTTCAGTCTTGGTGTCATACACACGAACAGATTCAACAACGTCCTCTGTTTGCTGACCGTAGCACTCAACATTTTGAACCGCAGCCGCCCCGGTAGTTCCTGGTACGAGCGACATATTCTCAGCGCCCCAAAGTTTGTTTTTTACAAAGTGCGCAACCGTATTGTCCCAAACTTCCCCTGACGCAACTCGAACCCATGCACAATCTTTTGTATCTTTTTCCGTTTTGAAACCCTTCATTCGCATCACAATAACCAGACCAGCGAATCCTGAATCAGAAACCAGCATATTGCTTCCGCCACCGAGAATCATAAACGGCACCTTTTCTTTTTTGGAGAACACCAAGGCCGCAACAAGTGCCTCGGGAGTTTTTACTTCAACAAAATATTTTGCCGGACCACCAATGCGAAAAGTGGTGAGCCGAGACAATGGGAAATTCTTTTGAATTTTAAGCTGTAAGTCTTTCATATTCGGAAACCATGACATCTAAGATGTCGTAAAGATGTTTCAAGAGAACCTTTCTTTTCGCAAAATCTTCTTCGTTACGAACGAGTAAGTCTTTTTGCGTGAGATCTGCAAACATCATACCAAAAATTCGTTCAAGAAGCGATGCACGAAGCAGCTGAGGCATATTTTCTCTACCCAAGTCTTCTTGGTGACGCTCAAAGAGATCAAACCACTCTTGAATGTTCTCAAGATGGGAATACAGCGGCGTGTTTGGCTTCATAAACATCATGACGTCGTACCAGATTATCATTGCTTCGGCATAGCCCTCTGGAACAAACTTGCAGTGGCCAAAATCCAGCAGCCAGAACGTTCCGTTCGCCGCGCTATACACTTCGTGATGCTTAATAAGTGCGTGACTCCAAAAAGATTTTCGGTGACGAAATTCTTGTTCGATGATTTCCAGGCCTTTTTTGCATCGTGGAAGCAGTTCTTCTTTCACAAAAAGAGGTTCGAGCTTTTGAGCTATGCGCTCCTGATCTCGTTGTGACGCAATATTCATCCAGCCATCGATTCGCGCCTTGTGAAACTCATGTGGCGGAAGTTGTTGAATAGGCGGAACTTCATGATTCGGTTTTGCGGGAAAATGTTTTTTGTGCTCCATAAGAATAGTAATGAAGTCCTGGCGGCGCTGAGGTTGAAGCGGAACATCAAAAAACTTTCCGCCTTGCGGAAGATGTTCCATGATAATCCAACCGCGTTTGACTGTGATCATCGCATACTTAAAAACTTTTGGAGCAAACAAACTATTGCTGGTACTATTTGCAACAAATTGCATGAGATCAAGTGGCTCAAAGGTTGGCTCACTTTCATCATATATTTTAAGGACCGCTGGCTTTCCATCAAAAAAGCCATCGTAAATCCTGTTGCGCAAAGTACCATCGTCATTCAAACGCTCAGAGATCTTCGCACCAAGCGAAAATCCATTTTCGCGCGCAACAAGGAGTACCCAATTACTACATTCGGTATGTGTCATAGCACCAAAGAATACAATGGAATCCAGGATTTTGCAAGAGCAAAGATAGCGCGCAAGAAACTCTTTTCGTGCCTGTTATATTCCTCGCCCGTATAACCCATAACTCTCAAGTTTTACCTGCGAAAACGGAATCGAGAGTTCGCGAGTCATTTTCACCATCGCAGAAGTGAAACTCAGTGGCCCAATGATGTAAAAAAGTTTGTCGGCGTAGTCAGGGATGTGTTTCAAAATGAAATTCTTATCGATGCGAGAAACTTCTTCATCCCACTTCGAAGAAGAACCCTCTATCCCCGTCATAGTTAAAACGATTTTATACTTCTTGGAAAGTTCTCGAAGTTCATCGATGAAAACTGTTTCTTCTGGTGTTCGATTGGAATACAACATTGTTATCTTGTGGGGCAGTTCATTTGCATGAGCATGATTCAATATACTTCGAACGGCTGTTGCACCAACACCCCCAACCAAGAACACCACTTCGCGATCTGCGCTTTCAGGAAGAACAAAAAGACCACTTGGTTCCTGAATACGAACCGCATCGCCCGGCTTCAGCTGTAAGAGTTGTTGTTTAAAAATACTTGGGGTTTCACGGAACACAAATCGAATATCTTTTTCGTGTGGAGATGAGGCAATAGAAAATTCTCGGTCATTCCCTCTTGGATCCTGGGACTTTGGATTTACTAAAAATAGAGCCGAGTACTGCCCAGCTGTAAAAGCAAAACCTTTCGGTTTTTCAACCGTTACCTCAAAAGTTCCTTTGGCAACTTGCTTGAGAGATTTTAGCTTGGTTTCGAAGGTCTTTTTTTCCATGATCGATAATATATAACGTACGTAAGAGCGATCTCCGCTACCATCAAAGCATATGAGGCGATAAAGTCAAGCATGGTAAAGCCGGCAAGGTACCTTGGGTACACAAACAACGAAACAACGTCAAGAACTAAAAACGTTCCCAGGAATGCGAGCACGACGCCGGTAAGTTTGTAGTAGCCAAAGAATTTAAAGTACACAAGGCTAAGAATAGGAAACATAAAGATCATAAACAGATAGCGCCAAATCCAAAACGAAACATCCGGAAGACTTTGGTTGTAAACAAAATAAATAAAAACTCCGGTCCACGCAGTGAGCGCAGGCAGCAGCGTTGCCTTCAAATGAAGGAGTCTCACAAAGAGTTTCATGGTTTTTTATTCTTCTTTGAGATGCTTTTTCCGCCCCATCGCCACTCGGGCTTCTCACCGGTGAGATAGCAGATGAAAATCAAGGCGCCTACCAAAATACAGACTTCCGGGAGATACCAGATAAATAGATCGTTCATAGTGTTAGTGAGGTACAAGCGAACAATCTCTGAGACAAGAATCAGGAAAAATATAAGCAAGACAACCCAACCCTGCCAGGTTACTGGATACCATCCATACCCATAATCTTTTGCTTTAAACCAAATTCGCTCTTTCATGCTTTTGCATCATTTGCACCGCTTTTCATTGTACCGTCTTTTGACTTGAAGTTCAAAGAAACAGAGTTGATGCAGTAACGCTTTCCGGTTGGGTTTGGACCATCGTCAAAAATATGGCCAAGGTGCGACCCGCAGTTTGCACACATAACTTCTGTTCGACGCATACCAAGCGAGTCGTCTTCTTCAAACTTCACATTACCTTTAGGTGCGTCATAAAAACTTGGCCAACCACAACCTGCGTCAAATTTCGTGTTCGAAGAAAATAAATCATGGCCGCACACGGCACACTGGTACATGCCGGTTTCAAAGTTCTGATCGAGCGGGCCAGAGAATGGTGCTTCAGTTCCCTTTTCACGAAGGACATTGTACTGAGATGGGCTCAGCTTCTTTTTTAACTCTTCGTCGTTCATGTCAAAAGCCATAAAAACCTTTTCTTACGAATTTATCTTGTGTGAGGCTATTATCTCACGTCCATACAAGAAAAGATAGATAAGGTTCAGGAGCGAGGCGATAGTCATGATAAAAAAGAGGGTTTGAAAACCAAACTGTACAACAATGAATCCACCAACCAAGGCGCTAAGACTGAGCGTAATAAATCGCATAGCCTCCCACGCACCCCACTGTCGCCCTGCCTTGCGCTTGTTCAAATGAAGCGAATATACCGAATCAAACGCTGGAGCGTAAATCGCTTCGCCAATTCCAATGAGCGCCTGGTTTATTATAACCAGCGTCATCGAGTGGGTAAAAAGATACAAGAAAAATCCAAGGGTAATGAGAAGTGAACCGATCACCATGATCATAACGTCTTCATCTGTTTTGTCGGCAATGTACCCAGCGATAACCACCGTGATAGCTGCAGCAAACGGCAAAACGCTCGCCGCAATACTTGCATCGATAATCTTTCCACCAATTTCTTCAACATAAATAGCGTAAAGCGGGGTCAAAAGTCCGGCAACAAAGAGAATGATTCCATTGTTGACGAGCATAAGCCGTAACGCTCTATTGAAGACCACTACCCCCTCCGCCTTCTAATGAAGAATGATTCGCACGACCTCTACTATACCCCATAATCCCAAACCAACAAAGAAAATTGATCCAGCAAACGAGATGTAGGCATTTTTGACGATGGCAATGGTGTGGCGTGGCGAGAGATAAAGCATCATGTTCAAAATCATGTGCGAAACAAACACGCCAATCGAAAATCCAAAGACATTAACGATGGTAAAAAGCGGAACATACCCCGCAAAGTCGTCGAGACCTAAAAGAAATGGGACAGAGAACGAAAGAACAGCAAGTGGCCAGAATTTTAGTCCTTCGCCTTTGGACATTCCAAAGCTTGGAACAATATATCGTAAAATTGGCGAGGTCACTTTGTTAAATTTCGAAAGGAACCTTTCCAGAGTATTTACCACCTTTTGGAATCCTCTTGGCTCTTTGTCATCTTCTCTCTTCGCATGCTGCAAGCCATCTTCGGCAAGTTTAAACAAAACAAGCGCCGCAATGAAGATCATAATGCCAAGAAGCCATTCGACCTCTTTGAAAAATATCCAGACAAGCAAAATTCCCATGGTTCCCAGAGCGTTTCCCAGCGCCGTACCAATTTCAATAGCAATACGGCTTTGCCATGTACGATTCTTCTCCATGAGGTTGCCAATATAAATGGCAAAGTCGATAGCCGTTTTAATATAAATAGTCGCACCGATCAGAACGTCATACCAACGTACATGCAGCACAACGTCAACTTCGGTAAAAAGATTGAGAAGATGGATTTCGAGCCAAAGCACTCCAATCAAAACTGCGCATACCACCACCGTAAGAATGATGGGGATGAACTGATTCTTAAAAACACTTTCTTTTGGTTGGCCGGTTTGTACTGATTTTTCCATAGGCGTACTACTTCATAGTAATTTTTTGACGAAATAACTCTTCGGCGAGGTTTATGCCAGCGAGTCGATGGAG
Source organism: uncultured Candidatus Saccharibacteria bacterium (assembly GCA_964390745.1). Taxonomy (GTDB): domain Bacteria; phylum Patescibacteriota; class JAUYIX01; order CAYMIK01; family CAYMIK01; genus CAYMIK01. Next base: position 37,002 of record CAYMIK010000009.1, on the reverse strand, counting down.
TGCCGCCCACTGCGGTGAACGATTCACCTCAAGCAGGTAGAGCTTTTTTTGACTCGTCTCAATAATATCGAGCCCCACAAGATCAAATTGGAGATCCTTGATCACTCGTTTGGCAAAGTTTTTTACCGCGGGAGAAATCTTTACGGTTCGAAGAACCTTCACTTTCCCCGTCTCGATCTTTGGGGATTTCTCCGTTGCAACAGGAATAATCTTTCCAAAGAGAACGTAAACACGATATTCCCTGGCAATCGGAATTCGTTGCTGCAGAATATAATCTTTTTGTTGCGATTTTGGTATCGTTCCCGAGAGCACAATCCCCTTTGCTCGAGATGAAATTCGTTTTTTTACCAAATATTTTTCAAAGTCAGGACGAGAGGTTCTCAAAAGTGACGTTTTTGGCATGAACTGTTTATACACTTTGTACTGCAGCCATTTATCTTCGAAGTAAATATTATCCAGACGGTGCAGGTTGTCTATAATATGTACGTGTCGTGTTTTTGAGAGAATAAAAAGCAGTTTTTTATTGAGATCCTTTACGGCTGGCTTTTCGGTAAATGGATCTCGCATATACAGAATGTCGGGTTTATACTTTACGACACTTGCAATCTTGGAAAGGCCCTCCTTGTACAGACAGACAGTGACGTCAAAGTCTTTGGCAATGTTCCTTGTCGTAAAAAGCGGAGCAGAGCGATCTTCCGTTGTTGTGAAAATAAGAATGGTTTTTCGATGTTTCATATTACTTTGACTCAAGATCAAAAAGATTCCAGGGAGCAACCTTTGGCGGGAGAGCGGAAAACGTCATCTGCTCCTTTTGTGTTGGATGCTGAAAAGTAAGTTGGTGTGCCCAAAGCGCGAGTTGCGTTTCATTGCTTCGAGGTCCCCCATATTTTACATCGCCAATCAGCGGATGACCAGTGACAGAAAATTGAACGCGAATTTGATGTGATCGGCCCGTGATGAGTCGAATTTTCACCAGCGACTGATTCTTGTTCGTTGCCACAACTTCGTAGAAGAGCTGAGATTCTTTCCCATTCTCCGAAACACGTGAAATATTTTTTCGCTCGTCCTTTTCTAGTTTGTGAAACAACTCACCTTTTGCTGGCTTTGGCTCGCCCGCAACAACTGCCAAGTATGTTTTTTGCATTTCGTTTTCACGAATTTGTTCTGAGAGCCTACTCGCCGCCTTGCTGGTTCGTGCAAAAACCATCACTCCTCCCACCGGCCGATCGAGCCGGTGCACGAGCCCAATAAAAACATTTCCTGGCTTATTATATTTTTCTTTGATGTAGTTTTTACACCAATTCAAAAGATCCAGATCTTTGGACGAATCTTCTTGCACGGGCATATTGATGGGTTTTTCAACCACCAATAAATGGTTATCTTCGAAAAGTACTCTCGGAGTATTCATACGAGAAATGTTACCAGAAATTCCGAAGAAGACAAACTATTCCGTTGTCTTCCCGTCAAACGCCTCATCATTCTTGTCCGCATCTTCCTTGGTTTCGTGTATCAGACCGTCCTTGTGATCAGGCGGGGTATACAGCGTATAGAGCTTCATGGCGTGCTCTTTGGAGGCATTGATGATATTGTGCTTTGTCCCCTTTGGAACAACCACAATAGACCCGTTCATGATCGATGTTTCAACTCCATCCAGAACGGCCTTTCCGTCGCCCTCAACAATCGTAATGGTTTGATCAAGATCGTGCGTTTCGGCACCAATCTCCTCTTCTGGTTTCAAGGACATGATGACAAGCTGTGAGTTCTTGGTGGTATACAAAACTTTTCGGAAATACGAATTTTCCGAAGAGAGTTCTGCGATATTCGCAATATAACCCTTCATATGAAGCTCCTTATTTAGGTGTACTGTAAGTATAGGCTCATATGAAGCCCAGGTAAAGCTTTTTGGCTTGCCGCTTACTCGTACCGCAATGCCACAATAGGATCCTGCCGAGCCGCTCGCCAGGAAGGCAGCGCACCGGCAATGAAAGCGATAACAACAATCAACGCAACAATGGAGAGCACAGAAGGAACCGTGAATACCGAAAGCGTGAGTCCCTCAAAGTTCTTGAAGAAACTGAGGGTTGAAAGGTAATTATTTCCAAGCTTACTGATTCCGAGAGCCGCAACAACACCGAAGGCTGATCCCCACAAACCAATCAAGATGGCTTCAAAGGAAAAGAGTAAGAATATCTTTCCGCGGCTCATGCCAAGCGCCTTCATGAGACCAATCTCTCGGGTGCGTTCGTTGATAGCCATAAGCAATGTGTTGATGATTCCAAAGCTTGCTGCTGCAAGCGCAATCGCGCCAAAAACATTAAGTCCAAGTTGAATTCCCTGAATCACACTTGAGACTGTCTTATATTGATCTTCGAACGTTTCGCCCTTACTTCCAAATTTTGAAAGATCGTCCTTTACCTTTTGTAGTTGTGATGATGAAAGATCTGATTGAAGTTCTGCCGTTACCCCATAAATTGGATCAGCATTTCTAAGACCCTTATTTTGCGCATCTGCCAACGTCCTCATTAATGAGCTTCGCGCAATAATAAAACTCCCGCTAATTAAGTTGCCGTTGGAGATACCACTCACTTTTGCTTCGAATGTTTGCACTTCACTACTCACGGCATTTCGAACTGCAACAGTAATCGTCTTTCCTACAACTTCTTCCTGGGATGCGACAGAAAATGCGGGAACATAGCAACTTGGCAACAGAACATCACCCGCACCCTCTTCGTTAAGGTCCTTCCCCGTCGCGATATCAACTCGTACTCCTTCAGGAAAACTTGAGATAATACCTGTGTATTTCTTATCACCGATCTGAATATACTCCAGGGTTGCATTGGGCAATGTATCAATACTCTTAATGTTTTCTATCTTTTTTATGTCATCGAGGTCGGCTTGGCTGAACTGCGATATTGCCGCACCCTTTCGGGATGCATCGTACTCATGAAGCGCGTCATCCGGAGCTTGATCATCAGACTGCTTCGAGATGAATAATGTATCTTCGCTTCCAACGCCCGCAATCTGCTTATCGATATATTGCTTCACACCAATTCCAACACTGTTGGTAAGCATAAGCGTTGTTGCACCAATAAAAACAGCAAAGATGGTCAAGAACGTTCGTAGTTTTGCTTTTCCCAGATTTGCATTTGCCGTAATAAAAATATCACGAAGTCGCATACTATCCTCGCTTTTCGTTAATAACTTTTCCGTCTTTCAGAAATATTTGGTGCGAGCAGCGCGAGGCCAGCTCTTCATCGTGCGTCACCACAATCAGTGTTACGCCTCGCTCTTTGTGGAGACGAAACAACAAGTCTTCAATATTTTTTCCATTTACAGAGTCAAGGTTACCCGTTGGCTCATCGGCAAAGATAATTTCTGGATTTGTTACCAAAGCTCGGGCAATAGCAACGCGTTGCTTTTGTCCGCCCGAAAGATCATTGGCTTTCGCCTTGAGTTTTTCTCCCAGACCAACTTCGTTAAGAACTTTTTCTGCGCGCTGCTTCCGCTCTGTTCTTTTTAGCCCCGCAATTTTCAAAGGAAGCTCAACATTTTCTCGAACTGTGTTTCGGGGGTTCAAGAAAAATTGTTGGAAGATAAATCCAATCTTTTTATTTCGAAGCTGATCGATTTCTTTTCGTTTCAAATGCTTCGTGCTTTTGCCCGCAAGAAGAATCTCTCCTTCACTTGGGGAGTCCAGGAGTGCCAAAATATGCATGAGCGTAGATTTGCCGCTCCCTGATTTTCCAACAATGGCAACAGAATCACCCTTTTCGAGCGCAAGGTTTAACCCCGAGAGGGCGGAAACTTGATTCTCGGCCTTCCCATACGTTTTAGTAACATTCTTTACTTCCAAAAGCGACATAGGGCCTTCAAGTTAATAACTAAAACCATGGTATCAGCCGGCTCTCAAAAGAGCAACTCATGCTAAAGTTATACCCTTTGTCGATGTAAGGTTACTGCAATTTTCCGGTTTCTGGATTGTGCGGATCGTTGTAGTCGTTGTATTGGTTGTTCTGTTGATTCCCCTGCTGGTTTCCTCGTGTTGGAGCAACATAGCCGCTCAAATGAACATCATCTTGGGTTTCATCATAGTTGCTTGGACGGACAAATTCCTCGCCATTGCACTGCAATGGGCTGGCATCTCGTTCTGCTTTGGAAATAATGAAATCATTGCGAGACGTTACGCCACGAGCGACGTAGCCAGCGAAGACGTTGTCAGGCATAACATCAAAATAGGAGACGAAGTTTTGTTTCATGAACCCAACCTGTACCGCAACATCCGTTGACTGTCCTTTTGCAATAACGCCAATTTTTTCACCAGCTTTTACGTGCGACCCCCCAATTCCACCAATAGAACCCTTCTTTAATCCATCAACGGGGTACACATGAAACAGTCGAATTTGATATGCAGGGTATCCGTCAGGAATGATGTAAATTTGTTTTCCAATAGGAAGTTGTTCGGAGTGGATATCGGCAATCGTGCCATCAACCGGGCTCACAATATCAATATCGTCAGAACCATTTGGCTGCGGAGGTATGGATCGCCCAGTTTTGGGGTCTTTGGTGCTTCTCGCATCGATGCTTGAATCGTATTGCTGAGTATAGTAGTGCTTCATGCTTCGGCATGTTTCACCATTTCCAGAGAAGTCGTGTCCAGCTCCAGAACGATACTTTGATATGGCATAAATTTTGCTGAGGTCGATAAAATCAGCCTGAATAAATTTAGGCGGATTGTTTATGTCCACTCCAATCCCCATGTGAGGGACCATGATAATGGCGAATCCGATTACAAGAACTCCAACGATGGACCCAAGGATGATGAGAACTTTTTTCTTTGTTGTCATTTTTTTGTTTATATTCGATCTTATACAGATACAATTATAGCAGATTCTCTCTCATTCTGTGAATTTCCTGAAATGCGATCTTTTCCTGCTTACAACCCTGCAATCTTTAAAAAGTTTTTCACGATGGTTCTCCCCACTTGCATGTAGTCATTGTGAATAGCGTCAAATTCCTTGATGAGTTCTTCTTTGTTTAATTTTTGCAAATCTGGATCCTCATCAATACAGCGCGTAAAAATATCGCGAGTAAACTCGAAGTGGCACTGAGTGCCATACGCCCTTTCGGCAACTTTCACAACCTGGTTTTTGCAAAATTTACCCGTGGCAAGAAGTTTCATTTTGGGTGTAATCTCTACCGTTTCGCCGTGAAGCTGGAAGACACGAAGGGAGTGCGGTAAGCCTTGAAAGAATGGGTCATGCTTGCCTTCTTCGGTGAGTTCTACCTTGAATGGATTCCCTTCAGGATCAATGAAGCCAATTTCTTTCACCGGATTCTTGACTACCTTACCCCCAGCAACTTTGACCACAACTTGCAGCCCCAAGCAAATACCAAGATACGGAATATTGGCGTCGAGTACTTCTTTCACACGTCGTCGCTCCTTTTGCATTTTCTCGGTTTCGTCGTTGGCGCTATCGGGCCCGCCCAAAACTATCACGGCATCATAACCACGTGGGGAAGGAAATTCATCACCTCGATCGAGATCGCGATGATCAACTTCAATTTGATCTTCCTGCAAAATATGATCAATGATCCGAGAGCCTTCGCGAGTGATATTCTTTATGACAAGAACTTTAGGCATCGTTTCAAATGTATTAATTACAACGTACTACTCTGCAGATTTCCACTTCTCTCCCAGCCATTCAAGTCCCTCCGGAAGATAGCTCGTCCAAAAATTCCAATCGTGTGCACCATCGACAAATGTAATGGTATTTTCAATATGCACTTTGTCCAGAGCTTTTTCAAGCTGGATGTGGTCTTCGATAAAAGCCGAGGAGTCACTTTTGCCTATGGTCATCCAAATGGAAACTGCGTGTTGTTTTATACTGCTCAGGTAAGTCAGCGGAGAGTTAGATGCGATAACTTTTTGCGAACCCTGAATGAGCGAGGGGCTCGAATAGGTCAACAAATGTCCATAGCCAGAAAAAGACATGATTTCACCAAAGACGTCTTGATGCTTGAGGCCAATGTTGAGCGCGCCAAAACCACCAGCAGAGTTTCCACCAATGGCACGAAACTTGGAATCTTCTTTTGTTCGGTATTTTGTATCTATAAGGTGGACAAGGTCCTTGTATATCAGATCTTCGTTGAGCTCACTTCCGTCTGCGGAATTTATGTACTGCGTATGATGCGTTTTGCTTCCGTTGCCATCAGGAAAAATGACGATGAGTGGTTCAATAGCTCCATTTTCAATCGCCGTATCTAGCGTCTTCTGGGCATCGCCTTGTTCAAGCCAGTCAGTTTCATCTCCGCCCTTGCCGTGGAGCAGATACAGAGTTGGGTAGGTTTTTTCTTTTTCCGTGTCATAGTTCGCAGGGATATACACTCTCATCTTTCGTTTGCCCTGGCCAAAAGGTATTTCAAATTTTTCGATGTGCGATTTTCCTGGATCTGCGGATTGCCATGTTGCTTGTTTGATTGCATTGCTTGCAGTTTTCAAAAAAGGAGAAGCAAAAGAAACCAGGCCCCAGACGATGAGCCCGATAGAAACCAAAGAAGCAAGGATAGTGATTATCCAAAAGTTGTTTCTTTTGGTGTGAGGTGAATTCATGATATCGTATTCGTCTTAGACAATTCGTCTAGCAATGAGGCGGATTTGAAATTCGTTCAAAAATTTCATCTGGCGGAGCACACGAGTTAGGTACTAAAATCTTTTAGGTCAGTTGAGAGCTTATTCAGAGGTCGCGCTCATGTAACGTTTTGAGGCACGTGAGTCGGGGTCTTTGAGCTCAGAATGTTACAAATGTTACAGATTTTTGGGCATATCGGGATTCGCAACATTTATACGTGAATCGGGGGCGATCTTGGCTCTGTTCACACGCTTTTCGTATTGCGCTATAATAATAGCAGAAATTTTAGCAAATATCACCCTATATATTATGAAAACAACACATCACTACAATCTTGATCTCGACCAAATGCCAGAAGGAGGCACATCAGAAAGCAAACGCCTCGACTCACTTGAAGGCGCGCATACCGCTTTAACTGCTATTGTTGAAAGCATCCCAAAGCAATTTTCTCTTGGCTCAGCGTTTGAGCAGCTCGGTCAGGATTTGATAAAGTCAATGCAACCCAGTCTGGGCTCTTCACTGACTGCGATAGCAGAGCAAGCGACTTTGAACACGAAGTCCCTTACAAAAGCATTGGAGCCTGCAATACCAATCGATCGCATGCGCGAAATGCTTTCTGAAGTAAAGACGCCTTCCTTGGAAATCTATACTGAACCAATGGAGCTACCTGAACTTCCAGAGCTAGAGATTGAGACGGATGACAATATTCCTGTTTTAAGGCTGCCTGAGAACGCCAAATGGGAATACGTCAGAATGCGCTTCAAAAGTGAACGCGTCCTCGCTATCGCGTATAGTGGCAAAAGATTTCGTGAGTTTGACTGCGAGGAGCTTGGAATGGCCAAGCTTAACACAAAGGAGCTTAAGCAAAACAAACAGATGGATCTTTTGTACCAGATAGCCATCGCACTCGACAACAAAAAACATCCAACTGTCGACCTGCTCATAACAACGGTGTACCCCGAAACGGAAATACAAAAGAGAAAGCAGTCACTATGGAAAACAAAAGAGCTTCTTACAAAAAAACTTCAAGCTATGCTTGGAATAGATGACGACCCTTTTCTCCCTTATGATGAGCACATGGGATATCAACCAAAGTTTGAACTAAAACTTCAGCCTGCAATGAGAAACAAAAACCCACATCGTTCCGGCTCAAAGATTCCAGACCCAGATAGTGATACAGAGCTAACACCCCAAGACCTGATAAGCTACCAACCCATGGATGAGCTAAGGCGAAATCAGTAAAAAACAAATACGCTCTGCCCGATACCTCCTGAGATTTCAGGGGGTATCTTTATACAGAAAAAAATCGTATTTTGCTTTAACGGTGGGTTTTTCGGGTTATCAGCCTGAGAAATCAGCATATGCATTATGAGAGCATAAATAAAGGAATACAATGTCCAGAAAACTACGGTGGCGTACCGAAAAACGCAAAGTAAGCGACCTACTTCCATTCAAACACAACCCGAGGACGCTCTCAGATAAGCAGAAAGAAGACCTCATAAGATCAATCAGAAAATTCGGGCTTGTTGAAATTCCCGCAGTGAATACTGACGGCAAAATCATTGCGGGTCACCAGCGAGTTGCGGTGTTGCAACTTCTTGGGCGTGGCAAAGAAGAAATCGAAGTTCGTGTGCCAAACAGACCTTTAACGCAAACAGAATACAAGCAATATCTTCTCACAAGCAACCGTGTACATGGTGATTGGAACTATGAGATCCTCACCGCACACTTCGATATAGACACGATGCTTGTATCAGGCTTCGATGACAATGACCTTTCAGCCATCTTCGCGGATTCGTCAGAATCAACAGACGATGACTTCGATGTCGAAAAAGAGCTTGCGAAAATCAAGAAGCCAAAAACAAAACCCGGTGACATGTATGCCTTAGGTCAACATCGCTTAGTATGCGGCAACTCCCTTGACCTTGGCGTAGTCAAAAGACTTGTTGGAAAAACGAAAATTGACATGGTGTATTGCGATCCCATATACAACATCGACCTCAACTACAACACTGGTGTTGGTGGCAAAAGTTCGTATGGCGGAATGGTTCAAGATAAGAAAACAGATGACGAGTATCGTAGTTTTCTTGGAAAATCGATTGAGAACGCTCTTGCTGTTTCCAAGCCTGACGCGCACGTCTACTACTGGTGTGACCAAAAGTACATTGGGCTTGTTCAGGAACTCTTTGCAGAATCTGGCCTCGACAACAAACGAGTATGTTTGTGGATCAAGGGAGCAGCAAATCCCGTACCAACGGTTGCTTTCAACAAAACGTACGAACCCTGTGTCTACGCAACACGTGGGAAGCCATACCTCTCACCCGTTGCATTGAATCTGACCGAAGTCCTGAACAAAGAACTTGGGCCCTCGGGCAACAAGCTTCTCGACGACATTATGGACATGTCAGAGATTTGGCTTTCAAAGAGAGTCGCAGGGCAAGCATATGAACATCCGACACAAAAGCCCGTAACGTTGCATGAGCGGCCGATCAAGCGATGCACGAAGCCAGGAGACACTATCCTCGACTTGTTTGGAGGTGTGGGATCTACCCTTTTATGTTCCGATGCAATGAATCGGGTTTGCTACATGGCAGAGGTCGAACCAATTTTCTGTGACCTTATCCTTAAACGATACGAGGAAGCCAGTGGAAACAAAGCAAAGAAACTCAATTAAACCAGGCACCATCTGGAAACTTGGGCAACATAGGCTCATGTTTGGCGATTCGCGAAACACTCAACTCATGAAAAAGCTCGTTGGTAAAGAAAAGATCAACCTAATCTGTACTGACCCACCATACGGCGTTGCTGCCGTTGAATCGAAACGAAACTTCAAGGCACTCGCAAAAGACAAAGTTGTTGCCAACGATCAACTGCAAACAGATGCTGAGTATCAGAAGTTCAACTCTGAATGGCTTCAAGCCGTTATCCCCCATCTTGCTTCCCACAATGCCTGCTACATCTTCAATGCCGACAAGATGGTCTGGGCACTGCGAGACGCGATGGTGCAAAGCGACTTCAAGGTTGCGCAACTTCTCATTTGGGTCAAATCCCAGGCCGTTGTCGGAAGGCTCGACTACGCGCCGCAGCATGAGCTCATTGTGTATGGATGGCACGGAAGGCACAAATTCCAAAGATCGAAGGACAAAACGGTTTTCTTCTATCCGCGACCAACAAAAAGCTCGTTTCATCCCACAACGAAACCCATTGGCCTCATCCGTCGTCTCATCTTGAACTCATCCAAAATCAACGACGTGGTATATGACGGGTTCTTGGGATCCGGCACAACACTTCTTGCATGCGAACAAACGAAAAGAAGATGCTATGGCGTTGAGCTTGATCTTGAATACTGTCTAACCGCCATTCGTCGCTGGGAAGCGCTTACAAAACAAAAGGCAAAACAACTATGAAAAACACCGAGGCAAACAAACAGATGCTTCTTGAGCAACTAGCGAAAGTCCCGATCATCGAAGCTGCATGCCAAAAGACGGGCATATCGCGTATGACCTTTTATCGCTGGAAGAAGGAAGACAGCACCTTCTTAAACCAGGTTGACGAAGCGCTCCATAGCGGACAGCTTTTTGTGAACGACCTTGCTGAGAACCAGCTCATTAGCTCCTTGAAGGATCGAAACCTTTCGGCGGTGCAGTACTGGCTGAAGCATCACCACCCGGACTACGCGAACAAGCTACAAGTGAAGCATGAGATACAGGAGGAGGACTTAACGCCAGAGCAAGAAGAGATTGTGCGAAAAGCCCTCGGGTTCGCTGCACAAAGCGGAGACAAAACATTAATAGTTAATAAAGAGGATTCAAATGAATCACAATCGGAAAATATCGCAGGAAGTGATCGACGAGATGATCAAGGACAGGAAAGTCAGAACGGCAATCACTAGAGAAAGTCATAGGCACTTTTTCCACCTGTACTTTGCTCACTACGTGAAGTACCAAACAGCGCCGTTTCAGTCTGAGATGTTTGACCTTACGGAAAACGAAGATCTTGGGAACTTCTTCATTGTGGCGTTCCGAGGAAGCGGAAAGTCCACCATACTGACAACGTCCTACCCGATCTGGTCAATCCTGGGCCAACAACAAAAGAAGTTCGTGCTCATACTGTGCCAAACCCAGAGCCAGGCAAAACAACACATGATGAACATGAGACGCGAGCTTGAAAACAATCATCTTCTCAAAAAAGACCTTGGGCCATTTCGTGAGGAGCCTGACGAGTGGGGTTCGTCATCGCTTGTCTTCTCGAACATGAACGCACGTATAACGGCGGCTTCAACGGAGCAAAGCATTCGTGGGCTTCGGCACAACCAACACAGACCTGACCTCATCATTGGTGATGACATCGAAGACCTTGCATCAACCAAAACGCGTGACGGGCGAAACAAGACCTATCAATGGCTCACAGGCGAAGTGATCCCAGCTGGAGACCGGAACACGCGACTTGTGGTTGTTGGAAACCTGCTTCACGAAGACTCGCTTCTCATGCGAATCAAAGAAGATATCGAAAACGAAAAGATTACCGGGATCTTTCGAGAATATCCGCTCATACAAGATGGAACCATCTTGTGGCCAGGTAAATATGCCTCCATGGAAGAGATTGAAGAGGAGAAGAAAAGAGCCGGAAACGAAATTGCATGGCAGCGGGAGTATATGCTTCACATAGTCCCAACGGAGGAACAGGCTATACGCAGGGAATGGATTCAGTACTACGACGAACTCCCACAAGGTGAAGACGAAGGAAAACCAGGGTATGTGTACAAAACATATGCAATGATTCGCATTGGTGTCGATCTTGCGATATCAAAGAGAGACACAGCAGACTACACCGCTATGGTCATTGGCGAGCTCCACACCCAAAACGACGAAACGATTACCTACATCCTTCCTCGCGTTATCAACGAAAAGATGACATTTCCTGAAACCATGCGGATGTGCAAATCGCTACACAAATCGTACACCAACAAGAATGGCGAGCCTCGCTTTATTATTGAAGGTGTTGCCTACCAGCAGGCACTACCACAGCAACTTGAAGCAGAAGGTATACGTGATGTTAAAACCGTTCAACCTGGCAACCAGGACAAACGGAGCAGAATCATTATGACAGCCAACATGATCGAGACGGGCAAGGTGCTTTTCCCAAGAACCGGAGCCGAAGAACTTATCGACCAGCTCGTGAACTTTGGAGTGGAAAAGCATGATGATTTAGCTGATGCATTCTCGAACCTGGTCATGAATGTGATTGACGAGCCTGTGAGACTTGTGAGTTTTTGTTTTGTGTAGAACGTGACGAAAAGTGAGTGACACACCTGCAGGAACAGGAGCCAGGAACTTAATGCGCCTGGCTCCACGTCGTGACAGGTGTTGAAACTATATTCTACCTTCGTACTTTACATATCACTGATGTTTTTGGGACTAGACTTCAATTACTTTCACACCACCTACGTCTATCGCTCCTCTGTACAGAATATGCGGAACAAAGACATTCACCATGGGCTTCTTGCCATCTGCAATTCTTTTTTTGTAATCCTCAATCGTTTCTTTGCGAAAAATGGAATATCCCGATACTTTTTCAGGGTCATAACTGACAAAATCACTTTTCTCAAGTGGCTGCCATGTTTGCGGTGGCTCGTACAGGTACACTGTTGTGTTTTCTGGCTCTAAGCTGTGTGGGTCAATTTGAAAAAACTTTCCCGTGTATTTTTGCCCAAGCTGCGACATTGCATCTTTTACGATCTTGGGATGAACTGCTGTGAAGTGGAGAACGTCGTTCCACAAACAACTAAGTGTGGGGATTTTGCTTTCAAGAAGAGCTTCGCGACCTTCGTATTTTTTCACTTGCTCGTTGTATACATCAGGGTGCTGTTTTTTGAGTTCGTTTAACGGGTACAAGGTTGTGCCTTGCATGTTTTTTGGGACTTTGTGGTAAAGAAATTCTTTCTTCATATTGGATAATTTTTTTTGTAGTAAATCACTCTATCGAACCCCAACCTCAATAGTTGGCTTTCCGGACTGCTCAATTTCTGACTCGATCTGCTTCTGCATATTCTTTGCATCCTCAAAGTCTTTTCCTCGCTTTTGAACACGCTCTTGTAATAGTTCGTCGTCAATGTGCAAATAAAGGATTCTATCGGCCTCAAGAACAACCGTTCCGAATACAGGGTGCCCGGGTTCAATCTTTATTCTTTTTTTTGCAAAGTGAATCATAGTCTGCCCAATTTCTTCTGTCCAGGGCTTCTGTGATACGAACGCTTTCTCTTCGTCAGAGAGTTGTGGAAAGAGAACTTCGTCCATGTCGAGAGCACCTTCGATGTTTTTGAGAAGGGTTGATTTTCCCGTACAGGTCGTTCCCACCACAACGACCCGTTCACTCTTGTGCTCATCTAAAATGGTTTTGACTTCGTTCAAGAAAGCGTGGTCAATAGTTGTTGGAGCTTCAGCTTGTTCTGGAGTTTTCATTGCTTTGTTTTGTCTTGAAATACGACTTCTAGGTTGTGTCCGTCAGGATCAATAACAAATGCTGCAAAGTATCCAGGTTCATAGTCCCGAAATCCAGGCGCTCCGTTGTCTTTCGCGCCATGCTCAAGTGCTACTTTGTAAAATGCTTGTGCCTCTTCCTGGCTTTTTGCAGTAAAAGCTACATGTACAGATTTTGAAAGCGGAGTCTCGTCGCCTACTTTACTGATCTCAAACATATCGTGAGGGTTATTGCCTATTCCCACAACGACATCCTCAATTTCAAAAACAACTTTGTGTCCTAAGGTACCAAGAACAGCCGCGTAGAATGCTCTACTCTTTTTGAGGTCTGATACTTTTATTTGGACGTGGTCAAACATACTACTCCGATAGAATTATTGTTGTGCACTATTAACGTTTACGTGCAATCAAATATGCCGCTTGATTCCTTCTTCGCTTCGTCCTAGGAGGGTACACAAACCACGGTGTTGGTTTTTCTTCGTACAGAACCACGTCCCAATCTTTGTAGAAATCTTTGAGTTCATCGTGTTTGAAAAGATAAGGCCTCTTCCCTGGCGGGTTCTTATCAGTATAGGCAGTGATAAGGTTATACCCATTCTTTGTTGTTGCCTGTTTCATAACGTGAATTGCTTTTTCTATTTCCGGAAGCGTGAAGAAGTGCAAGACGGTGTTGCTGATAACGGCGTCATACTGTTTTTCTGGTACAAATTTTCGAATGTCTGCCTGGAGAATTTTTACTTTCTTTTTTGCTTCTTTGTTTTTCCTTTGCAATATTGCAATTTCAGAATCTTCCATGTCAACTGCGGTAGCATCAAAACCTTTACTTGCAAGGTAAAGCGAGTTTCGTCCTTGTCCTGCACCAAGATCCAAAACGGAAGAGCCAGCTGTAAGCATGCCAGCTAAATCAACAACGATGTCGGATGGGTCACTAAAGTCGGAGAGTTTCATGTCTAATTTTCTTTTCATGTAGCCATTCTAACCCACAAGTCGAAGGTATACAAATCGTGAGCCTTTTTACCAAAGAATACTTACAGAAATAGCTTAAACAAGCAATTTACTTGTACTTTTGCCGTACGCAATTGTTGACAAAACCACAAAAATATGCTAACCTCAATAGTCAACTTAAGGGTTGATGGGTGTCTATTCCCTACGGGGTACAGGAAAGACAACCGAGACTTTCGTCACGGCTCCCCGCCTCAAAAGAGGTTAAGCCAGCCTAAGCATCTTCTTGACTGAGCAATCCTGCTCAAAACCAGGAGGATGTGATGACGAGCCATCGAGTAACGTGCAGCAACTGCAAGAACATTTTTTGGCGACTGAACTACTTGCGGAACCGCGAAAAGCCCCTGTGCTGGTCTTGCACCCGCAAGGGAATGTGGGAAGACTTCGAAAGCGAGGAGTTTGACATCGCTGCCAAGTCAATGTCTGGCGACATGTCGAGCTCAGAAGCGTACCACCTGGGTATCTGCCCTAGCTGCGGATGCGATGAGAAGAACTGCAGTTGTTACGAAGACGAGTATTGGGAGAGCTACGAGTAACAAACTCGAGTTCATCCACCAAGAGCGGGAAGCGCACGTCGCAACCCGCTCTGATTTTTTTATTTCCAAGACTAGAAAGCGATATCAGTAGTACAAGTAGTACACAAACGATACATTGTTATCTAGCAAGTCTTTCAAGCGCCGACACTATTTGAAGTCTTTTCTTCACGTTCTTCTGAAGCCACTTTTTGTTTCGAGCTTCCCACTTTTTGTCGTAACAACCATAGTCAGGAACTTTTATGGTGAGTTTGCCGTTTTCATCGATTCCCAAGAAGACGTTGTCTTTGTTGATGTCGAGCATAAGCCCCTGGTTTTCCCACAGTGACCGTAACTCTTGAGCAAATTTTCGTACCGTTGCTTTATTTGCATCGCCTTGTAACGATTCTTGTATATCTGGTAGTGCCTTCCCTTTTGTGAGATCGGCAATAGCTTCTTCGGACACACCAAGCATGTTGTGCTCATCAACTCGTTCCTGTAACACAACAAACTTCTCTGAACCCTCGGCACGAAGCACGACCTGCGTTGGCAAAAACTCACGGCTTACTTCTCTTTTGACTTTTTCATATTGTAAGAATGTTTCTATTTGTGCAGCACGTTTTCCTTCGCCATCAACGGGTCGTTCTGTTTTTAGTACGAATGGAATATCTTTCGAGAGGTGAGCATTCCAAAATGTTCCCTGTGCAACCTTGCCGTTGTCGTCATCAAGAAGTTGCTTTATGATCCCGCGAATATTTTCAAGCCCTGCGTCTGTTCTTTCGTGATCACTTAAACTATTTATAGCCTCAGTGTCTTCACCCTCTCTTGGTTGTGCAAAATCCAAACGAGGGTCGAGTAGCGCTTCTCGATACTCCGAAGTGACAATTTCTTTTCTCACAGAATCTTGCTGTTCGCCTTGCGACGGGTTTAAAAATCCTTCTTCTGGTGATGGCATAGTGTTTCGCTCTAGAAATTTTTAAAAAAAGTAAAGTCTCTTGCATCCTCTTTTTCAGACGTTCTTAAAACAGCCCACTCATGATTCTTATCAGACTCATTTTCTTCAATTTTCCAACCAAGGTTGTTTATGAAAAACGTCGCTGCCTTTTTGATGCCAGGGTAGTTGTAGTCATCAAGGAAAATTACGCCACCCTTTTTGACCAAATGTCCAAGATAAAACAGATCAAGAAAGACATAGTCGAACCGATGGTTGCCATCAACAAACGCAAAGTCAAACTGTCTTCCTTCTTTCCAAAGCGAAGGAAGTGCAACCTGAGATTTCTCTTCGTGAAATTCGATAAGTTCACCTAAACCAGCCTTCGATAAAATTTCCAGACCAAAGTTTCGGTAGTGCTGACTTTGGAACGCATCTATGGCAACGTGTTTCGCGTCATCTTGTTCGTGCGCGAGCAACCCTTCGCAAATATGGAGTGCAGAAAACCCAAAAGCAAGACCAATTTCAATGGTGTGTTTCGCGTTTTCTTTTACAACCCAACCACGCAATGCCTCCGCTTCATTAGTTGTGATACTTACTGTCTCAAATTGAGGGGCACTTTTGGTTCCAAGTGAGACAGGAGAGTTATCATCTCTTTTGAGCTGAGCAATCACAGAGTGAACCTTCTCAATGGCTTTTGTATTTTTCATGAAATCTCCAAGGGATTTATACCGAACTTTTTTAAAAGCCCCGCAAGAGAAAAAAGCGGAAGTCCCATAACATTGTAAAAATCTCCCTCTATCTTCTCAACAAAGATCGCTCCAAGCCCCTGAATAGCAAATGCGCCGGCCTTGTCGAGTGGCTCGCCTGTTGCAACATAGCTATCAATTTCTTGATCAGCAAGCTCTTTGATATAAACCTTTGTTACTTGGGCTATGCTTTCAGATTTATTTGAATCGGTATCAACAACCGTAAGTCCTGAAACGACATCGAGAGTATTGCCGCTAATTTCTTTCAGAGTCTTTGTTGCTTGTTCCTCGGTATGTGGCTTTCCCAGAACCTTTCCCCTAAGAGAGATAAACGTATCGCAGCCGATAACAATGCTGTCATTTACCTTTTGCGCAACATCCTCTGCCTTGCCTCTTGATAGATGCTTAGCAAGTTTCTTTGGCTCCATGTCTAGCGTCATGTCTTCTTCGTAATCGCTCGGAATAATATCAAAAGATAAGCCTAAAAGCTCTAGAATTTCTTTTCTTCTTGGTGAGCTCGATGCAAGTATGAGTTTCTTCATAGTTTTTCTCCTGATACTAGATGAAAGTGTAAATGCTGCGAATCTTGGAAGTCACCACCGTTCGTGATGAAGCGATAGTTTGTTTCGTGGAGATCTTGGTCAAGTATAATTTTTTGAGCTATATCAAAGATTTCTTTGACTATGTTCATATCTTTCACGTCAGCAAGTCTGGTGATGTGCTCTTTAGGAACAATAACAATGTGCAGTTCGTGGTCAGGCTTGGTGTGATGAAAAGCAAGCACAGCATCAGTTTCTTCAACTTTCTCTACTTCAATTTTTTCGTTGAGGACAAAGTCACAGTAGAAGTCATTGATCATTATTTGACTCTATAAATTTCTTGAACGCTTCGAATGGTTTTATCGTCATATATGTTTTTTGGTTATCTTCTTCGTCCATCTCTGCACGCGTAATATTGTAACCTCCTGGAATGAAAATCTTGTCCCAACCATAACCATTTTCTCCCCTTGGTTCTGTGGCAATTTGCCCCTTCATACTTCCTTCGAAAAGCTGCATTTCTTTTCCATCAAAATAGCCAAACACACAACGTGCTGTTGCTCTTCTATTTGGCCCGCTTATCATATTACAAATCACATCAAAAGGCACAACGTCAACATAGAACCGAATGAACGGCCCAGGAAGTCCACCGAGTGCCTCAAACTCAAGAGATACATCTTCTACCAAGACTGGTTTCTGCACATGCTCATACGCCTGCTGAACTTTGTGCTTAACTACTTCTTTCAAGTCAAGAGACTGGATTTCGTCAAGGTCAAGCTTTATGTGCTCAACTGGATGGCCAAGGTATTTCGCAAGGTAGTCTGCCTTGTCTTGGTTGCCAGTTATGAATGTTACGGTTTTCATACTTACTTGTCCTTTTCTAAGATTTTCTCATAATCAAATCCGGGATACAAAGGGACTTCCCCAGAAAGAATATCATCAAGCGCAATCCATTCTGCCTCTATTTCATATGTTGGCTCAACTATCCGTACTATTTTTTGGTCATACAACTCTTTTCGTGTCAGTTCGCCTATATACAGAAAAACGATTTCATGTCCCTGTTTGCCTTGAAAAGTGAAGATGTTCTCTATAACGTCAACTAACTCAAGATTCTCTAAATCGCTATTCAGCTCTTCTTGCACTTCTCTTCGTATTCCTTGCTCTGCTGTTTCTGAAAATTCAACCGTTCCACCGACTACGCGATAAAAGTGTTTGTTTTTTACATCATCAAAACCCTTGGCAACTAAAATTTTACCATTATTTTGAAAGAGGCACATTGCTTTTATGGTGATTTGGTTTTTAGCTTTCATAAATAGAGCCTTTCAACAGCTTCAAGAGCCTTAAGATTCTCAGGCACAGTAACAATTTTTCGCGCCTCTTCAATAGTCATCCACTTCGCATCCAAAAACTCAGCCGGGTCAATATTGAAATCCGACCCGTCAGTTTTCAATAAATACCATATATCGAAATGGATCTTACAAGCCTGAACCGTGTTTTCAATCGGGCAGATCGTAAATAGGAAGGGTTTTGAAGAATCAGCAAAAGCATTCTCGACGCCAAGCTCTTCACGTGTTTCGCGGTTCACAGCTTGCACAACACTTTCGCCTGTATCAATGTGTCCTCCTGGAGCAATCCAGAACCCAGACTTCTTGTGATGCACAAGAAACACCTTCTTGTTTTTTGGATCATACGGCAGGAAGAATACACAAAAGTGAGACTTTGGATTTTCGTCTCGTGTGTATGTGTCTTCTTTGAGACGCTCCTGAAACGCACGAAATGTTGTTTCGGAGTCACAGAGCGAACCATCGAGTATTTCCGAGATTTCTTGTTGAGGCATGGAGTCCTGGAGTTTAGGTTCTACTTGTATAGCATTTTAGCACAGTTTGAGGAAGCTCAAGTTGTCTCCAGCTTACCTATAGATCAGGCCTAGACAAAGCACACGAGACGCGTCATTAATGGGTACATGAGAACACCTGAAACCCAACTTATAGAGCAAAATAACGGCCAAAACCAAGCCGTTGAGGTTCCTTTGGAGAAAGTGAAGTACTGCCTGTACGCGCGCAAAAGCAGTGAAAGTGAAGAGCGTCAGGTACTTTCAGTGGATTCACAAGTAAAGGAGATGTTAGAGCTTGCAGCGAGAGAAGAGCTGGACGTTGTAGAGATACGAAGAGAGTCCCACTCAGCAAAGGCCCAGGGAGGACGTGAAGTATTTAATGAGCTTTTGAACGACATTCGCATAGGCAAATTCAGTGGTCTGCTCACGTGGGCGCCAGACAGGTTGAGCCGCAATGCAGGCGATTTGGGGGCAATAGTCGACCTCATGGATCAAAAGAAACTTCACGAGATAAGAACATTCGGGCAACGATTCACGAATTCTCCAAGTGAGAAGTTTCTTCTGATGATCTTAGGAAGCCAAGCAAAGTTAGAAAATGACAACAGAGGCGTGAATGTAAAACGAGGGCTTCGAACGAGAGTTGAGATGGGTTTGTGGCCAGGACTCGCTCCTCTTGGATATTTGAACCAATACAAAATGGATCAGAAGTGCAGAATTCTTACAGATCCACAAAGAGCACCGGTCATCAAGCAAATGTTTGAAAAAGTAGCCTTTGAACAAAAAAGTGGACGCGAAGTATACAATTGGTTGAAGCACGACATCAATTTCTACACCAGGGGCAACAAACCTCTGACACTAGCTGGAGTCTACAGAATACTCTGTAACTCCTTCTACTACGGCATGTTTGAGCACCCAAGAAAAAGTGGAAAGTGGTACCAAGGAAAGCACATTCCAATCATCACCAAAGATCTTTTCGACAAAGTGCAATCACAACTGAAGCGAAACCAAATTGTTCGAGAAAACAGAGAGTTCTCTTTCACCAAGCTCTTCATGTGCGGTTATTGTGGCTCAGGAATATCAGGAACCGAAAAACATAAACATTTGAAGGATGGTACTCCAGTAAAATACATTTACTATGGCTGCACGAGAGCCAAGGATAGATTTTGCAAGAACACATACGTTACTGAGGACATCCTCATTGAAGAACTCACCAACATCATAGACCAAGTAGACATCAATGAACTTGGCATGAGGCAGAAGATGGAATCAGAGATGAAACGATTCATGCAGTTTCAGTCATCAGTTCTTGGAAACAAGAACAGTTCTGATTCAAAGCCAGATGATGTTAATATACGAGCATATGCCAGATATCTTCTGCAAGAAGGAACTATCGCAGAAAAGAGGCTGCTTTTGGGGAATTTGAAGACGAGGCTGATATATAAGAACAAGAAGATAACCCTGCTAAAGTGAGTATGTTTTCTCCCTTATTTCAGCTAAAATCTCAACCATTGACAAAATCTAAAGAAAGTGCTAATATAAGCCGTTCTTGAACCTTAAGAACAATCTAATCCCAACCTTCTGCAAAGAGCCAGAACAAGCCACAAGGGCTGTATAATAAAGGCTTTTTGCAAAAGGTTGGGAACCTCAAAACACCCCTCAGGGTCACACGACTTTGAGAATGTGCCTCACCCGAGGTACGAAGGGAAAAACATCATGAACCGCAAGGCATCATGGCGTGGCCTGAACGATGTGATCGACAAGCTCACAGAAGAGCAGCTCCTCGCCATCATGGACAACGAGGTTGCTTTCATCGAGCACATGGACGACTTCGTCCTCGAGCTCGCGAAGGGCATCTTCGTCTCCCCCTTGGACGACAAGGACGCCCTCCCGCACGAGCAGGGCTTCGTGGCTGCCATGCGCGCTCGCGCAGAGGAGCGGCACCCCGACTACCAGGGGCCGCATCTCTGGGAGACCAAGGCTGGCCTCAACTTCCGCGTGCACGGTACGAAGCTCGGTCTTCCGCTCTACAACGAGTGGAAGTACCTGCAGGACTGGTCGCTTCGCAACGACCAGAACACGGAAGCGTGTCGTCTCCTCTGGACGCCGCGCCTCGTTCACGGCAGCCTGAACAAGACCCCCTCGGAGATGATGGACGCCCTCGACGAGGACTACAAGAAGTACGGCCTGCCCCAGCTCGACCGTAGCCGTCCGTTCGGCTCGGTGTCGCAGGGAACGGGTCTCATCGCCGCCCACTGGAAGCGAACCAGCGGTCGTGAGCGCGTTCCGCTCAGCTTCAAGTACGCCGCGACCGACACCCTGTACTCGAATGGCTGCCGTCTCCTTCTCGGCGGCTTCGTCGAGGACGGCCTGCTCTGCGACCGCTGGGATGAGCATCGGAGCGGCCGCGTCGGTTGCTTCCCTCAGGTGGTGTTGCCCTCGGCCGCTTGATCCCTCGGCGCTATTGGCGCTTGGTTCTTCGGTCCTTGGGCTCTTCACCCGGCTGTACACTGTACAGCCGGGTCTTTTACATTTTTAGAATTTTCGATATACTTTTAATGCTACGTCAAAAGCTCTGGCGGGTACGCCTTCCAGTCCGGTAGCTGTGTGATTTCTTGGCGTCAGTGTATCTGCGCTTATGGGTTCAGATAGAGCACAAAGAGATTTCATACATAAAGATCTTTATCCACCACGTGCTTTGTGCTGGTGAGCAAAATAGGCTCCACATAAAATACAGCCGAGAGACATTCCGTCAATTGGCAGTGACACAGATGGCATCAAGCACTTTCCTGAACTCGAATGGCAACCGTCTCATTCTCGGCAACTTCGACGAGAACGGCCTGAACTGCAACAACTGGAATGAGAATCGGAACGACAACGTCGGTTGCTTCCCTCAGATGATTGATAGAGATCAAAGAAGGCCTTGAATAGGCCTTCTTTCTTTTAGTAAAAACTCTTTTGCCAACCTCCTAACATTTTTCCAATTGTGTCGAGGTGATTCGACATAGTAATGTACTTTTTGTTATCAAGTGCTTTTGCTTTCCAAGAAATTTTAAGCAGAAGCTTGATCGTGTCTAACATGGTGCTTCCGTCCTTGATTATTTGAAGTTTGTCCGACTTTGGAGCATACGCAGCCTTTAGTAGAGCAGCTATGAAGTCGAGAAGGAGCTCATCAATTTTATTCCCAAGAGTCTGACGTGATATTTTTGGCATATCCCTGTAATATACATGCCAGAGCAAGTAGACTTCCTCAACCTTGGTCAAAACCGGTATTTTACTCTCTCTCTCTCTCTCTCTCTCTCTCTCTCTCTCTCGGAGGGTTGAAGCATATTCATCTGATTTCCATGAAGACGTACCATAATATTTTCCGTGAGATAATTTCATTAGAAAACCTCCTTGCAGCGTGGGAGGAATTTGAACGTGGAAAGAAGAGCAAGCCAGATGTCATGGCCTTCTCTTTTTCGCTCATGGATAATATCATACAGATTCACGAGGAGTTGGCAAGTAAAAAGTACAAGCACGATGGGTATTACGCCTTTCGAATTTCCGATCCAAAGCCAAGGCATATACACAAGGCTAGCGTGAGAGATAGAGCACTTCATAGAGCTGTGTACCGAGTCTTGTACCCACTCTTTGATCCAATGTTCATCTCGGACTCGTTTAGTTGTAGGAAAGAAAAAGGAACACATAAGGCTATGGAACGGTTTCAGATCTTTTCAAGAAAGGTGTCAACGAATCACACGAAAACTGCCTGGGTGTTGAAATGTGATATTAGGAAGTTCTTCGCAAGCATCGACCAACAGGATCTCATGGCGCTCCTTGCCAGGACAGTACAAGACAAAGATGCCTTGTGGCTCTTTGAGAAAATTCTCGAAAGCTTTCACGTTGATATTCCAGGCAAAGGCCTTCCGCTTGGCAATATTACTTCGCAGCTGTTTGCTAATATTTACATGAACGAGCTTGACCAGTTTGTGAAACAGGAGCTCAGAGTAAAATACTATATCCGCTATGCTGACGACTTTGTATTTCTTTCCCGGAGCCGGGCTGAACTTCTCGCTATCCTTCCAAAGGTGAAAGGCTTCCTTGGTGAGAAGCTTAAACTTACAGTTCATCCAGATAAGATAATCTTGAAGACGCTTGCTTCTGGTGTCGACTTTCTTGGATTTGTGCATTTTCCGCATCATAGTACCCTCAGAACCGCAACAAAGAAGCGGATGATGAATAAGATTCAAGAGAATCCCAAAGATGCCACCCTGCAGTCATACCTTGGACTCATTCAGCACGGTGACACCTTCAAGCTCAATAACTCTCTTACGAATTCATATTGGCTTAACGAAAGCTCCGAATCTGACACCTAGTCCTTTTTCTTCAGCTGGCTCTTGAAAGCCTGCCCTAAGAGCTTCTCAAGATCCTTTTCAGAAGCAAGATACCCGGTCTTCTTGCGCAGCTCAGTGCGAAGTTTTCGAAGAAATGATTCAGAGAGAAGAATCTCTTGAATGTTCGGCAACGAAAGCGCGACTCGCTTGTTCCAAAGCTGGAACGGAATTTTCTTCTTGAACGACTCCTTGGAAAGACAGACCATCTTTTCGATTTTCTCGTTTGGTTTTTCAGTGCCATCAAGAACGTCGAACTCCATGACAAGCTCTCGCTCAATTGGGCGGCCAAAGCCAAGATGGTAGAGTCGCCAGATTCTGCCATTCGTGAGCACAACCCATTCAACACCCTCGTTGGCTGCGTAGCTCGTGACTTGGAAGATGTGGTTATCATTGAGTCTGACATTGATTGCTTTCACTTCTATGAAGAAGACTATCTTATTGTTGAGCTTCACGCCATAGTCTGCATATTGACCACGGATCTTGTATTCCGTTGTGACATCGAAGAACTTATCGAAGCCCCAGAAGTCTGAGAGCATGTCGTTTACGATATTCGACGTGTCGGATTCATTCACCTGCTCTTGCTCGGCTCGCTTGATAACCTGGGCATAGTGGCGGACTCCCTTCTTGATTCTCTTGTACACTTTTTGTGGAACCTTTGTGCTCGATGCCTTCACCGCCCGCCTTCGCTTCCTTTTGATAGGTGGTTTTGAGATGGCTTCTTGTGGTTGTATTTCGTTTGGTAGTGTTTCCATTATTTTAGAGTTTTACAACAACTTCGTTGCCCCAGAAGGAGCTGTTGTATATGAGCTTCAAGTTGCTGTCCCCGTTAGGAACTTCAAATATGAGGTTACCGACAACTGATCCGCCAGATGCGAGTTCACCGTAGCTCAGCTCGTTCGGAACTTCACCGATGTATGTGTTATCTTTTCGGTTTCCTGTTGAGTTTTGGACCTTGAAGTCAAATGGGTTGTATGATCGTGGAGTGTTGGAGTTGTTTACGATCTTGACGTTTACGCGAATGTACTCGTTGCCAGCTTCAGGTCTAATAAATTCATTTCCGGAGCTGTAGTTTCGCTGAACATCGGTTACGGTTAAGACTACGTTGTCTTGTTCAATTTCCTCATTCACAGCATACTCAGCTTTTTGTGTAGCTGCAGGAGTTGATGCTGTTTCAAATGTCTCCGTTGGTTGGTCATCGCTACCTGATGAAACTGCTACTGCAATAACCACTATGGCTACGATGCCTAAACATCCAAACCCAAGTATCTTTGTGAGCAGTGAGCTCTTTTGTTTGATGACCACTGTTTGGCCAGGAGCCGCCTGCACTTCTTCTTTCTTTGCCATTGTTTTCCTTTGGCTTAATTGATTAATAGGCGCTGGCTCGCTTGAACAAAAAAGGTCTTGCGAACCAGCGGCGCCTTTCGACGCCCCACCTCCTTTCGGAGATAGACCTATGGTGTAGATACTGGTCACAAGACCATTTTTTACACCATAGGGTTTTGATATATTTGGACCGTGCTCTGCAGAAAACTACAAAGGTTAGGTCACTGAATTGTGGCTATACTTTAGCTCAATCAACGTTAAAAGTAAAGTAGGAGTTACCTACAGGACACTTTTAATTCCCGAGGATACTTGCCTCGATTTAACTTCAAGAAGTTTATTCAGGTAGTTGAGAATTTCCATTCTGTAGTGCTCTCGACGATCATCTTGGTCATATCGAAAAGATTGCAGTTCAGTTACATATGCCTTAAGTTTTTTTTCTGCAAGCTCTTGCGGAAGGAGATTTAGAAGGAGTTGTGCCGTAGTGTCTAGTTCGCTATTTTTAGCGTCCAATTTATTTTTCTCAAGATCTTCTGGGCTGGCTGCTCCCACCCTTATTCTTCCAAACAAACCGAAAGACCTGTCAATCTCAACGAGACTTTTCATTTTGCTGTCGTACCAGGTTCTGTGACACAAAGTCATTATTGTTGCCAGAAAAAACGGGTCAGCACTTAGGAAAAGAGTCTTCGAAATATCCTCTAGAACGAAATCTAGCTTTCCGCTTTCTTGTGACATCAACCTATCTTGCAGCCAGGCTCGGTACTCATTGAAAATAATCCTTATTATAGGTTCAGTTTTTGAGGCCAAACTTTCGTTTGTTATTAGCCAATCTGATGGGAAACTTTTCCAAATAGTATAGTTACTTTTTGATGTTTCAGAAGCCTTAAGAACAGCATTAAAAAATATTGCGACTAAAGTTTCTGGGTAAGTGTGTGCTTTTATCTGCGCGGTCATATGCCGAGATCCATGGTTGTGGATAGATACATAGAGGCTTGAGTTTTGCTTACCTTCTAATGCTCGCTTTATTATATCACCAACAATGGTGTCAATTACGCGCAAAATTTCGTCATATTCGGCCCCGAATTTAAGCTCTTTGGATCCAGCATTAAGTTCGCTATACGCTTTTTTCCAAGCTTCAAAATGCCACTCAAGACATTTCTCAAACACTCCTTTTGGTTTGATAAGAAATTCGTAAGATCTTTGTGAAACGAAGAGTTGAAAATCGCTAAGCATCTTTTTTAACAGGATCAAATGTCCAAGTTTTTTGCTTTCCAAGAGAGCTTTAACGTGAGTTGAGAAAATATCAAAGAATTTGTTTTCGTTTGTTGAATTAATATTCACTGATCCCCACACTGAACTCCATAGCTCTTCAAGTTCATACCCAAGACGGATTTGTTTCAGATATGCAAAACGAAACTTAATTCTTTCGTTTCGTACCCAAGTGTACGCATTTGCCAATGCTTCTACTAGTAGAGAAACGCCCAGTGCCCACAGTACAAACAAAAGAGCTTTGACAGGAGTAGGCACTACATCCCACAGAAGAAGAGGTGAGAACACAAGTGCAATCTTCCAAAGCAAGCTGGGCGCTTTAATTACATAATCCAAAACAACGCTTTTATCCAACCTTATATACGACTTATCATACTCCCGGTCAAAAAGAAATATGGCGATTGGTATAAATATTGAGATGAGACCAAGCCCAATGTTTTGCATGACATTCGGTAACAAATCTTGGCTTAAGAATGTTGATAATGAAGACTCGATCTGATGATAGTACAAAGCTGAATACATCAAGACAATACAAGTCAGAGCCCAAAGCCAATGTTGTATATCCTTAATCTGTGCTCTCATATAATTCAAAATTAAAGGAGAATCCTCCTTAGAATCTATTTGCGTTCGACAGGCACGTGAGTCCCTCGATAAAAAATTGTGCTGGCGGAGAGGGGGAGATTCGAACTCCCGATACCTTGCGGTATGCCGCCTTTCCAAGGCGGTGCACTAGACCACTATGCGACCTCTCCGTAAGTTTCGCGAACTCTCACATTAAAGCAGGAAGTGCTCTTTATGGCAAGGTTCGCGTATAAACTCCTTTTTGTGTACAATACAAAAGAACTATTGAGCACACAATGAAAATTTCTATCGTTCTGTCTTCCCCATTTGCAAAAGAAATCATGCGAAAAGACCACGTTTACGCTCCAGGCCCTCTCGCAGACCTCCTGATTGAAGGCCTCCAGAACCGAGGTCACGACGTTACACTTTTTGCGCCATTCAAAAGCAGATTTTCTGTTCCTAGTATCAGCGAGCCGATACATTTTCTTGAAGCCCAGCTATCCAAATACAAAATGTCTGTTGATGAATTTGCGAAAGAAAAAAGTACTGTTTTTTGGCGAATTTATGATTTGATTCAATCACAGCTTGCGAACGTCGCCTTTCAAGAATCAGAAAAGAAGAAGAGCGATATTCTTCACTTCTACTGCCAGTACTCTTTCGTGCCCTATTACCTTGCTCGATATTCCTCTATCCCAACATTATTTACCCTTCACGACCCAGTACCGGCCGCAGACCCAACAAAATGGAATCGCCCACACCTCTTTTTCCCGAAGGCAAACTACGTCACGGTAAGCAAGGATCAGCAGAAGTCGAATCGATCACTCAACTATGTTGCCGCTATTCATAATTGCGTAGACCTCAAACTCTTTTCTTTCTCGGCAAAGAAAGAGGGATATCTTGGATGGATAGGTAGACCAGTCGAAGAAAAAGGTCCCGACATTGCCATTCGGGTTGCACAGGCAGCGGGAAGAAAAATGAAGATGGCCGCAGCAAAACCCCTGAAGTCAGAAGAACCCTTTTGGAATGGCAAGATTGTACCCGCAATGAAGGAAAATAATGTTGATTTCTTAGGGCACATTGGTGGAAAGAAACGTACAGACTTTTTCAAGAAGGCCTCTGGAGTACTCTTCCCCGTAGCGGCACGTGAAGCGTTTGGACTCGTTATGATCGAGGCTATGGCGTGCGGCACCCCAGTCATCGCATTTGATAAGAGCGCGGTACGAGAAATCATCGTACACGGAAAGACAGGGTTTATCGTAAAGAATGAAAGAGAGATGGTGGCTGCAGTCAAAAAACTTCACACCATTAACCCAGCAGACTGCCGAGCCCATGTCGAAAAAAACTTCTCAGCCGATGCTATGGTTGAAAAGTATGAAGCGCTATACAAAAAACTTGCAAAGAAGCGATAGCACCTATTGTCTGTTTGACTCTTAAAATCCAGGTCCTAGGACAGAATATACTTCGTGAGATCAGCGATGTATTTTTCCATAGGCTTGCGACTTTCTTCGGTAAATACGTCGTTGCCTGGGCTCTCGTTAAGTTCAATGAGGTATGGTTTTTTATTTCGTGAATCAACCATGAAGTCTAAAGAAAAAATGGCCTTACGGAAAATTCTAAGGGGCTCGGCAATTTGTTTTGCATAATCTACCAACCACTTCATTTCTTTCAGATTCAAGAAGGTCACCCGCCCACCCTGATGAAAGTTTGTAAAGAATGAATCTTTTCGCCCGGTACGTGTAAAAATATATGCCGGCTTCTGGCCCAGAAAAACGATTCTATAGTCATAAACATTGCCGTTTTTCGAGGCTTTCACAAATTCCTGCGTTATGCCTCGATTTTCAACGATATATTTTTTTCCAGAGACAATCTTTACACCATAACCGCCATATCCGTGAAAAGATTTTACAACGATGGGGTCTTTATCCGAAACCAAGATATCGCCCGGGGCAACAAACTCTGTTCGCGGCATATACTTACGGAACAACACAGCCTGGTTTAACTTGCTATTTAATAGTCGAACAAATTCTGGCTCGTTAACCATAGGAAAAGAACGTGCAATTTCAAGCTTCCTCTTGTAAATCCCATCGATCTCCAGTGCTGTTGTATCTTCATATAACCAACTTCGATCAAAGATGACCGTTGGCGTAACAGGCTTTGCTACCTTTACCCACTCGCCATTTTCAATCTTCCAGTGTTGAGTGAACGTTCCTTTTCGAAAGTAGTAAACCGACGATCGCACCAACTCAACTCCCATGTCTTTTGCTATATTGCTCCAGGCACTATAAAAAAGTTTTACCGGTTCGCTGAGTTCAATTTTCTTTTGCTTCCAGTCGTTCGTGGCGGAAAGTTGTAGAATAGTCTTGTTTCTTGACATATGCTTTAAGTTATTTTTGAAGAAGTTTTTCGTAAAGTTGTATGTATTTTCGTGCAACGACAACATCAGAATAATTATCAACAGCGAATTTTCTGCATACCTCAGGTGATATTTTCTCAACCTTCCTGAGCGCACTAAGAAGACCTTGGGGCTTCGAAGGGAGCATGCTTACCTCTTTAGAGAGGATTTCAGAAGTAAGACTATTCTTCAAGGCGATGACGGGGGTTCCCGAAGCAAGAGCCTCGATGAGAACAAGGCCGAATGGTTCAGCGTTGGTTGTTGGCGAAATAAGTGCCTTCGCATCACGAAAGTAGGAATAAACCTGCTCGTGAGATACTTCAGGTATGTAGGTTACCAATTTATGGCGAAGTCTCTTTTTTACTTCTTTGTTATAGTAATCAACGTTCTCCTTTTCTTCGAGTCTTGCAGGCTTCCCAATTACAACGATTTTCTGTTTACTTTTAACACAAGCGTCAATCGCGAGGTGAACCCTTTTTCGCGGGATGAGTCTGCCGACGTACAAAAAGAAGTCTTTTTTTCGATACTGTGGTTTGATGAGATCGGTATTAATACACTCAGGTAAGATAGAAACATTTTTCACCGATCGCGGAAGATAGCTTGCCTGACTTGATGAGATTGAGACAAAGTGAATATTCTCGTTATTGTAATAAGGCAAAACATCAAGGACAAAACCCCTTAATAAGTTCGACATCTTTATGACAACAGGAATCTTTGAAAACTGAGCCAGGAATAGCGACCATTCAAGAAAATGCGTCTGAATCACATCAAAACGCCCTTGTTGAGCAAATGCAAAGGCATAATGCGCAAGCATCATCTGAGTTCTCTCAAGCCGTGATCCCTTAATGAAGGGCGGGTATCCATTCAGTTCTTTTGGAAACCGGTATTGCACCTTGCCAGGTACTTTTGAATTCTTGCTCCCAAAGAGAGTTACGTCTGCACCAATCTTTAAGAAGCCGATATGAAGATTCGTACAAGCAACAGTTGGTCCAACATTTCCCAGTGGAACATTGTAGTTTGATGGAGAGACATGTGCAATTCTGATTTTCATACAGCCTTCACTTAAGATATCTTCTCTACCTTCACATAGTTCACAACGCCAGATCCTGGAGGGTCACCAGCAACCAAAACAATTTCATCACCTTTCTCCAGCAAGCCAAGTTTTTTTACTGACTTCAACACATCTTTCAAAACCTCTCTGAAGCTCTTCTGGAAGGTTGCGCGGAATGGTGTGACTCCCCAGCTCAAATTCATTTGGCGAGCCAATTTGTCACTATGAGCAGAAGCTAAAATTGGAAGCTCGGGGCGGTATCCTGAGACGATTCGTGCTGTTCGGCCGCTAATGGTTGCAACAATGATTGCTGCGGCGTGATGTATCTTTGCCAAGGCGCTTGCAGCAGAAGAAATTGACATGTCAGTGAGCATAGAGACCCGAACGCCAGCGTGCGTCAGATCATCGTAGGGAGATCCTTCTGTTTGTTGTGCAATGCGCGCCATCATCGAGACGGCTTCCACTGGATATTTTCCAACAGCCGTTTCATCTGAAAGCATTACGGCATCAGTGTGATCGATAACAGCATTCGCAACGTCGCTCACTTCTGCACGCGTTGGTCGTGGGTTTTGTACCATCGAAAGAAGCATCTGCGTTGCCGTAATGACGGGCTTGGAAGCCTGAATACACTTGGCAATCATCATTTTCTGAACCACCGGCACGGTTTCCATTGGAATTTCTACTCCCAAGTCTCCTCGTGCAACCATGAGTGCATCTGTTTCGGCAAGAATTTCGTCGAACCGCGCAACACCTTCATGCTTTTCAAGTTTCACAATGATCTTTGTTGTGGTTTCGCTTTGTTTGGCAAGATTCTTGTTGTGCTTGTATTTCTTCTCTGCTGTTGCAATAAGTTTTCGCATCATTCGAACATCAGACGCCTTCGTTACAAATGACATCGCAATAAAATCGACATCATTTTTGATGGCAAAGTCTAAATCTGCTTTGTCTTTTTCGGAAAGCAATGGTACGTGGAGCGATGTGGTAGGAACAACAAACCCCTTGTGGGAAGTAAGCGTTCCACCTAAGACTACTTTACAGTGGATTTCGCGGCCAACAACCTTGGTAACTTTGAATTCCAACAACCCGTCTGACAAAAGAACCGTGTCGCCAGCATTCAAATCTTTATGAAGTCCTTTGTATGTTGAAGGCAAAACTTTGCCTTTAGCTTCCTTGATAGCTGTTGAAACAATTACCGTCTCCCCGGCCTTCAAGGTAACAGGCTCAGGAAGCACGCCCAAGCGAACCTTTGGACCCTGCAAATCAGCGATGATAGAAATAAGCGTGCCCGTTTCACGAGCAGCCTGTCGGATATTCTTCAACACTCCCGCATGACTTGCATGCGTACCATGAGAAAAATTTAATCGGGCGACATTCATGCCACCTTCGATCATTTTTTTAAGCGTTGAAACTGACGCCGAACTTGGACCGATGGTCGCAACAATCTTCGTTCGTTTCTTCGGTGTATTCATACACTCCCCTTTTATCAATAATACTGCCAAAAGCAACACTCCCAAATTACTTTGAGAATGTCGGCTTCTAACAAAATTACTTCATGATGCTCTTTGCCAAACTGCCCAAAACGGGAAGTTCTTTAGCATGACCTTGAAGCGTGTTTACGATTCCAATGATTGAAAGCACAAGAACAAAAATCCAACCCAAAGGACCTAAGATAAACCAGCCCAAGAACGGAATCATTCCTAAAATAGAAACGATAACTTCAGCAATGAAGAGCACGAGACCTTGTTTTGCGTGGAATTGTGCGTATTTGCTTTCTTTCTTTGCGAGAAGAGGGACAAGTACCAAGATTCCGATATAGCTCAACACGGCAATAGCTTTGTTTTCTTCAATGTCTTTTGCATCCATGGCAGGGTCAACGTGATCTACGTGAGGAGCTTTTGGCTCTGAAGTCGATTGCTCGCCTGACATGTTTGCAGATGTATTCTGCTGTTCGTCCATCTCTTTCACCTCCCTTCAAAGGGATTTAATATTTATTTTGATCGAGATTTCTGCTCGATCAAAGACGCCGTTATTATAAAGGAAAGTAAAAAATTGCACAATGTTTGCGAGTTTTTTGCAAGATGTTTTTACGATTTTTTGAATTTTGTTTTGCGCAACCAAAAAAGTCCACCCGTGTGGACCGCTTTGGTTTTGTCCGAAACTACGATATGACGTACAACTTCGGACAACTGATCTTTGACACCGCGTGGCGCCTGAGGGTTTTTGGTCGGTACCCTCTCAACCGTCTGTAGCACTAGCTGCAAGCCGCCCCCGCCTTCAACAGTCGCCAGCGGGGCATGTGCGAAGCGATCACGAACTCGAAGTTCACGATCGGATAACCCCCCATCCAGTATTCGACGATGGGGATGTACGGGGCGCCCTGCCCCGTGAATTTCATCTCCAGCTCGAAACTCGGCCGACCTGGAAGGAAGATCGCGTCGGGCTTCTCTTCCGTCAGGTCCAGCCCCATGGCCGTCGCCTCATCGACGATGAGGAAGCGATGACCAGCAGGACTGTGGCGAAAGCCCGTCACTTCATATCCATCTCTGCAAACGATAATGACGTTCAATGTCGTCCCTCCTGGCCCTGGCTTCACGCCGGCCGGTTTGTGCTCTTCATAGACCACCATACTCTGATTGCCTATGAAGAGCACAAAACAACGTATCTTACATCAAAAATAGGCTTTTGTCAAGCCTGCCGAAATTACGAAAAATTCCTTCCTGCCAATAACCTTTTTGGGACCACTTCTGCTCACGATAATTTCTTGAGCAAGAGAGGTCGGGGAACTGCTGGCACGCGAGTGTGCGTGTCTCCCCTTTCTCCACGAACGAGACCTTTCTAGACTGCCAAAGCGGTCGTGGCTCGCTTGGCGTTGCGTCGTTGGCCTGGTCACTTCTTCGTTGGAATCTTGACCAGGGTTTCGATTCCGGCCCGTTCCCCAAACAGGCCCTGAATCGCCACCTTGAGCACGTCCGGCACCTGCGCCTCGTCACTCGCGACGAAGAAGGTGACGGAACGGATGCGCGTAGGCGGAAGAGCATCCTCTTGCCTCAGAAACACCAGCACGACTCCTGTGATCCCCAGGGCGTTGACGCCGGGGTTCATGTTTCGTACGTCGATCTCGAGGTGGTCTTTTTTCGACCCGTCCTTGAAATCGATTTCGAGGCACTCCGTATCGAACCACATCAGACTCCCTCGTTTCTGTCCCTTTCTGAGACTAGCTCGTTGTGGTGTACTCAACTTCTTGATCCGCGAACAGCCGATCGTTCAGTTTCTCCTGCCACTGAACGAATGGAATTCCCGCCCGCTCCTCGTCGAACTGCACCACTTCGACATCGCCTGCTTCCAGCGTGTTCTCGTCGAGGTAGGCGCCGACGGTCGTCTCGAGGACCCGAGACGAGACTGCCGCTCTAACGGTAAGCGCGAGAGGCAACACGTTGACGATTAACGTGAGGCCGACATCGTCGCGATGACCGATCTCGAACATCTGAGGGACTTCACGACTGAGTGACGCGAGGGCCTCCTCAAGACCCTCCATGTCAGCCTCCACAGATGCGTCGCTGGCGAAACCTTCGAAACCCGAGCCCGCAGAAGCCTTGCTGCCTTTTTTCTTTGGCACGGTTCTCTCCACGAATATCGAGTGAGGTGCAAAACAACTGGCCTCAACCTATCAAAACCAAATGTAAAAGTAAAGCGCTCGGGGAAACCGAGCGCTTTACGGCTGATCATTTCGAGGAGCACTTTTGGCTCACTCTCTTTTTAAGAGTCTACATCATTCCTGGCATGCCGCCCATTCCACCCATCGGCATTCCACCAGAAGACTTCTCTTCTTTTGGAGTTGGCAGATCAGTGATAGCAACGCGAGCCGTAAGAACCATCGAAGCTACTGAAGCCGCATTTTGCAAAGCGCTTCGCGTAACTTTTACGGGATCAATAATTCCTTCTTTCATCATGTCAACGTATTGATCCGTTGCGGCGTTGTAACCTTCATTACCCTTTCGGTTCATGACTTCGTTCACAACAACGTCACCAGACTTTCCTGCGTTCTCTGCGATCTGGCGAGCAGGCTCAGCAAGCGCTTCCAAAACCAACGTCATGCCGGTTCGCTCATCACTGAGCTTCATGCCCTTGGTTTCTTCCTGTAGCTTTTGTGCCGCGCGAATCAAGGCAACACCACCACCCGCAACGATTCCTTCTTCAACGGCAGCACGAGTTGCATTCAAGGCGTCTTCAATGTGGTCTTTCTTTTCTTTCAACTCAGCTTCGGTTGCTGCACCAACCTTCAAGATTCCAACGCCACCAGCAAGTTTCGCTTTTCGTTCTTGCAACTTTTCTTTGTCGAAATCAGAATCACTTTCTTGAATCTGCTTTTCAATTTGTGATACTCGTTCCTTGATCTTT
Organism: uncultured Candidatus Saccharibacteria bacterium; assembly: GCA_964390745.1. Taxonomy (GTDB): domain Bacteria; phylum Patescibacteriota; class JAUYIX01; order CAYMIK01; family CAYMIK01; genus CAYMIK01. Next base: position 2,966 of record CAYMIK010000009.1, on the reverse strand, counting down.
GCTTCGTCACCTTTTCCACTCACGATAGTGGTATTTTCTTTCGAAGCAATGACCTTGTCAGCGCGGCCGAGGTGTTCAATCTCGGTGTTCTCAAGTTTCAATCCGAGTTCTTCGGTGATGACTTTTCCACCCGTAAGGACAGCTATATCTTCCAACATTTCTTTTCGTCGATCACCAAAACCTGGAGCCTTAATTGCCAATGTGTGGAAGGTTCCTTGCAGCTTGTTCAAAACGAGTGTTGCTAAAGCTTGGCCTTCAACATCGTCAGCAATGATAACGAGTTCTTTCTTTCCTGCTTGTGCCAACTTCTCAAGTACCGGCAAGATTTCTTGAATGTTCGAAATCTTTTTATCGGTGATCAAGATGTGCGTATCGGAATACTCAGAAATCATTTTGTCAGCGTTCGTGATCATGTAGGCAGAGACATAGCCCTTGTCGAACTGCATACCTTCAACCACTTCTGCCGATATTCCAAATGTCTGTGACTCTTGAACGGTAACCGGACATTCTCTACCAACTTTTTCCATGATGCTTGCAATGGTTTTTCCAACTTCGGAGTCGCCAGCAGAGATAGCAGCAACCTGAGCAATTTCGTCTTGGCTGGAAACATCTTTTGCTTGTTCTTTCAAGTTCTCAACCACTTTTGCCACTGCCGTATCAATTCCCTTTTTCATTTCAATAGGGTTTGCACCGGCAGCAACCATCTTGTACCCTTTGTTGATCAAGATTTGCGCCAACAACGTTGCCGTAGTGGTTCCATCGCCAGCCACGTCATTAGATTTCGAAGCGGCTTCAATAACCATCTGTGCGCCCATGTTTTCGAACTTGTCTTCAAGTTCAATTTCTTTTGCAATCGAAACACCATCATTGGTTACGGTTGGCGTTCCATATCCCTTATCTAAAATAACGTTGCGGCCCTTGGGTCCGAGTGTTGCCTTCACGGCGTTCGCAACTTTGTCTACACCTGCTCGAAGCAGTGCACGTGCGTCTTCATCGAATTTGATATCTTTTGGCATATCGTTTCCTTTTCTTTAATTATTCAATAATTCCAAGAATGTCGTCTTGTTCAGCGATCATGTATTCTTCGGCGCCAACTTTTACTTCGCTTGGTCCGTACGATTTGAAGATCACCTTGTCGCCAACTTTTACTTCCATAGCGACTCGGTTTCCATCTTTGTCTAATTTTCCTGGCCCAACAGCGATAACTTCGCCCTGTTCTTTCTTGTCAGCTTCTGCGGTATCAGGAAGCAAAATACCCGATTTGCTCGGTTCTTCCTTGATCGCTTTTAACACGATATGATCGGAAAGTGGTTTGATGTTCATATAACCTCTTTTTAATTTGGGTTCGAATGAAAGAACTCCGAAAGAATTTGGAGCCCTCTTGTTATTTAGCACTCAATGAATTCGAGTGCTAGTTACAGTTGTATTATTAAAGAATTCTGCATCCGTGTCAAGAGTTTTCGGGCATGATCCAGACCGAGAACGCATCGCGCTCCCGGCCTCTCCTCTCCCCAGGCGTGGGGAGGGGGATCAAAACGAGTTGTAGAGTCCGCTACGCGAAGTGCGTTACGGGCTAGTAGCCGTTCCCGCCGCCGAAGCTACGGGAAAGACGAATTTCCCGATCTTGGGGCACCACGACCAGGAGATGCCCTGGTGCGGCACGGCCGTGATGTTGACCGCATCCGCACCACCCGCGACGAAGCTCACGACGCCCACTTGGTTGTAAGGGATCGTGGTGATCGGCTCAGAACAGGCACCGATCTGCTTCACGGGAACCAGCATGCGCTGGTTCTCCACGATTCCATCGGCCGCACCGAAGTTGGCGAGGGTCGTGATGATCAGCGTCACGGGATCGTCGGGATTGCCGTGCCGCACGAAGGCGTGGAGAATGTAGTAGATACGCTGCTTGCGAGGCATCTCGGCCTCGAGTGCCTCTTGAGATTCATGAGGCAAAAGAGCCTCGACCTCCGCGTTCCAGCTTTCCACCGGCGTTGTGGCCGGCTTCGTGACGGGCTGAACGCTCGAGCATCCCGGCACGTACGACAGGAGAGTGAGCAGAGAGAAGATGCTCGCCAGTGTCCGGATTCGGGTATCAAGACTCATCGCGCCTCCAGGCGTTGCCGGCATGCCGGCAGGAACGGGGTTGTATATGCACGCTACGGCGAAAATCTTCGGATGTCAACAGTAAGAACTCGAACGCGAAAACACCGGCTCTCGGAACTTCAAGAGTCGTTGTTTATCGCAGGCAGCGTTGCACTGCCTGACCGCGCGATGCGCGGAATACCGGCGGGCCACTTCCACGGGAGTCGCTACTCCCACCAGCCGGGATCGCTCCACTGAGCGTTGGCGGGAAGAGCTGCGACACGACGTGCTTCGAGGAACGTGACCTGCGCGAGAGCAACCAGGTCAGCAAGCTGGCCACTGGTCCGGAATTTGACCACCTGAGTAGCCTGCTCACCATGGATCGCGATGAGCGCGGTCCTTCCGGTTGGTCCGCACCCCTGGAACATGGCATCGAGTCGTTCGACCAGAGCTTCGCCGGCCTGGAGACCGAACATCACCGTGGTCCGGTCCACATGGATCTGGTCCTGATTGGCAGTGTCGTCACAGAAGGTGGGCCAGCCCTCCAGGACGGTTTGGGGAAGACACCCAGGCTTACCGCAGCTTGGCCCACCTGGCCTCAAGATCACAACGGTCCTTGGCGTATTCATCGCCCATCCTTTCGTAAATGAATGAAGCTATGCCCCACTAGCCATCATGGCCGGAGAGCTTCATTGATTTGCACCTATTGTAAACAAAAAAACGATCCTCGGCAAGAATCGTTCTTTTGTTTTTCCGATACTACTTCGCTGAGGTCGCAATAGTAATATGTACCTGGTTATCGCTGTATGGCGTTAACGATACCGAGAGATTGTTGCTACCCTTGGTCTCTGAGTAGTTTATGATCGTTCCCAAGTTGATACCTT
>CAYMIK010000008.1:38178-50110 GCA_964390745.1 uncultured Candidatus Saccharibacteria bacterium | reverse complement strand
TGGTCTGGTGGCCGAGCGGTTAGGCAAGGGTCTGCAAAACCCTGTACAGCGGTTCAACTCCGCTCCAGACCTCCACGTCTGAATCGCCATCACAGCTGCGCGTGTTCGCCTTTCGGCCAACCCGCTCCGCCGTTCCGGCGATTCCTCCTTTTCCGAAAAAATCCGTACTCGGCCAAGAGGCCTCCGTTCCTGATTTTTTCGGTGAGTGCAAATGCGGCTCCGTGGAGCATGGGGGCGAGTGGTGGAACTGGTATACACGCAGGACTTAAAATTCTGTGGCTTACGCCTTGAGGGTTCGAGTCCCTCCTCGCCTACCAAAAATTACATCTCGCTCAGAATCAACTTCTTCACCCCAGAAGGGGCGCTTTGATTTCCTGAGTTGTCCAGCGCAACCACCGAGAATGTGTAAACCTGTTTTGCATTCAAAAAGTCGAGTTCGTAGGAACTGTTCAAGCCCACGTAGAAACCACGCTGCACATTGTCTGCGCCGGTGTAGTAAATTTCGTAGCCGGCTAAGTCGTAATCATTTCCCATGGTCCAGGTGACATTCAGTCCACCTGTACTTTTCGTGTAGGCAACGTTCTGTGGTGCATTGGGAGGCGAGAGATCCAAAGTTTTTGCACCCACAATGTTCGACAAGGCCGAAGATTGGCCAAACTGATCGATGGTCTTGATGGCAAACCAGTATGTTGATCCGGGGGTTAGGCGTGGAACCGTCAAATTCTTGGTGCCATCTTTCTTTGTCACCATATTCGAGGTATCAATCTCGTCTGCTTTGAACCAGTTTGCGTTATCAATGGGTTCATTTGAGTATCTTGCATCGTAACCCAAAATATTTCCCACAAAATCTGGGTGATCTTCTTGGTTCCAGCTGAGTGTGAGCGAGGAAGTATCTGCCGATGCCATTTGTAAATTGGTTACAGGAGAGGCGGTAACTAAATCGCTTGGTCGAACTACGGAAAGGTTTGTTGGTTCGCTTTCTTTTCCGCGCGCGTTGTATGCTGTGACGCGTATGAAATATTTTTTTGTGTTGTCGAGCCCGCCAGCAACGTAATCGTTTGCATTCGTGACATTCGCTACACGCTTGAGGTCCTTCAGCGATGTACCCATATAAATGTAGTGCCCAATGGCAGTGGAATCGTTGGTGTTGGATTCCCACTGCACTTTAATAGAGCGATTTTTTGGCACAACTTTTACCATGGCAGGGGAGTAAAGCCTTCCTTCTTTGCCCAAATACTTTCGGATCATCTCGTAGTCTGCAGGGTCTTCGGAACCCAAGCGCCAGATAGTAATTCCACCAGCACCTTCTTGTGTTACTACCTGCAACTTTTGCTCAATGCTTTTTGCATCGTTAAAGTATGCCTTGCGAGGGCCAACTTCGTCGGTGTATTCGTACCAGCCTTCGCCGGCATCTTCATCCCAGTGAATATCTTTGATGTTGTATTTTTGAATAGTATTAATAACGCCATCCCAAACGAGTCCGGATGTTTCGCCTTCAGCCGTGAGCGCCCAGTCGTAACCATAGAAAGGAATTCCGCCCAAAACTTTTTCAGCGGGAATGTGTTGCACAGCATATTGCAATGAAGCGCGAAGCCACTCTTTTGGCGCAATAGGGCCTGGCGCCGTGTTGGTTCGAGAGTAATCGTAGTTCATGAGTCGTACATAATCCGCAACTTCACCCGCAACCTGCCAGTCGATAGCTCCTGGGCCGTTCCAAATATACTGATCAGAAAGTTTCGGCTGACTCGTGATGGTCAAAATCTTATTTTTGTCGTGCAACTGTTGGGACAAGTTTCTCATGAAGAATGAAAACATGTCTTTTTCGTTTGCGTTCACGTTTTCATAGTCGATATCAATGCCGTCGTAGTTGTTGTCTACGACTTCTTTTACGATAATGGCAATGTGATTCAAAATGGTTCCGGGACCTTTCAAAACTTGTGAAGCTTTGTCAGAGCTATAGTTGTTCGTGATGGTAGGAACGACAAGAACTTTTTTTTCATGTGCGGTGTCGATGAGATTTTTATCGCGCGCACCACCGTTTGGTTCGAGTGTGCCGTTTGGATTAAGGTTGAACCAAAAAGGGCTAATGATATCAAAGACATCGATGTTGTTTACAAAGGCGTTGTGGGCATCTTCTGAGTCAAAATTGGTTGGCATCCAGCCAGCAACAACATACTTTCTCTGTGTCTCTGCCTCAATCTTTGTTGGAGTCACACCAATCTCGACTGAAGGCTTGCTTTCGTTGTTTGCCGCATCAAGTGCTGTGACTTTGAACGAGTATGTTGTGCCATCTTTGAGATTGTAAATGTCTGCCTTTGAGTCTTGTGTGGTAATAGGTTCAAGCTGGTCTTTTTCGTCACGAACATAAATTTTGTACTGGCTCACATCGAACTGATCTACGCTGGTCCACTCTAAGTGAACCGTTTGATCTGCAGCCTCGGCAGTAAGGTTCATTGGTGGGCGTGGGGGAGTGAGATCTAAATCATCCAAAGAAAGTGCATGAATTGATTGGAGAGGCAAAGAGGCTAAGGCCATAATGAAAACAGCCAAGTATGACGCCTTGGTTCGAATAAAATTCGAAAAGTTTTTGTTTGATGGTCGTAAACTGATCAGGCCCACGACCTTTTTGTTTGAAGACATGTCTTCCTAGCCTCTTTCGCGTCGAACTATACCATTTTTTGTGAGAATTTTCAATGCGGAAATTTGAGGCATGTTGCAACACTCTTCTCGCCGGGCGTGGCGAGAAGAGTGTCCTCGGGGTCGAGCCCTGAGTTATCGGATTGAAATGCCGAAATCAGAACCGGCGGTCGTACACTACGTGAAGCAGGGACCACAGGACGTTTTCCAGACTGCTTTTCTGTTTGAGAGCGTCCTGGCTGTACCACTCTCGAACTCTCTCGTCCGGATCGTCTGCGCCATAGATGGCGGCGTTGATGCATGCGATCACGACATTGTGATCCGCGTACCGCACTTGCTGGGCGATGTCCTCCGCGTTACACGCCCGCCCATCGATGATCGCGAGATGGAAGCTGATAGGCGGCAGTTCGATCTCCCTGCCGTCTAAGTGGATCCAGCAGACATTGGCCTGGAACCCCTCTGCTTCTCTTGCGATGGACCACGACAGCTTCTTTGCAAGCTCGCCATTCTCGAGGGCGATGAGCACCTCGATAGGTGGGCGTTCCCGTACCTCGAATCGAGGCTGTTGCCGCTGCCCCCAACCGCAGCGCCTTTCGACGTGATACGTCATGGTAGCTCCTCTGGGCGCTTGCCCGGTTGGTGTTGTCGAACAACGGTCCGATGGAGGCATCGTACACAACTGCGTTTTGGGTCGTCAAGGTGATGTGCAAATTATCCAATTTGAAGCTCCCCCGAAGACGTCGCGCCGAATGGCGTTGTTTCTTCGGGGGAGTGGTGAAGCGTGGCTTCGGCCGCGATGTTAGGCCGCGGATGCCGGCTCGCCGCGAAAGCTGCGGATCTCCTCCAGGAGGTCCTCGGGCTTCACGTTGGCGGCGTAGTCCAGGTCGAGGGGGCGCTTGTCGTCCCGGAGCTTGCCCACGAGCCGCTCGATCTGTTTGGATGCGGTCATGGCGTCGTTCGTCACCAGGATCCAGAGCCCGATCTCGCCTGCGCGCAACTGCTCGTTGATCTCGGGGTCGTCCCTGGTCATGAGGCAGATCCCCCCGAGCTGCTCGAGGGCGGGGCGGAGGCGTTCCGCATGAACGGACTCCGTCACGTAGACCACCACGGTCTTGGTCTGCTTGGGTTGGGCGTCGTTCGTCATCGGTTCGGCGTTCCTTCCTTGGTACCGCGGGTGTGAGCAAATCGTAAACCTGAGCAGGCAGAAGGTCAAGTGCTGTTCTTGCGCCATTTCTTGCGCTATAATATGAACGAATTTACCAGAGATACTATGAAGTACATCGTTACGGGTGCGGCGGGATTTATTGGAGGGCACGTCGCTGAGGCACTTCTCAAAAGAAGTGACAGTGTAGTTATTATTGATGACCTTTCTGCAGGAAACCAAGAACAGGTTGATTATCTTCTCTCCAAAGGGGATGCGGTTTTTTATAAACAAAAAGTTGAAGAAAACCTGGATCACATTTTCGAAAAAGAAAAACCTGATGGCGTTTTTCACTTGGCAGCGCAACCTCGAGTACAGTTCACTATTGCCGAACCAATGAAGAGCCATGAGATGAATGTTCAGGCCACGGTAAATATTTTGGATGCCTGCCGTCGCTTTGAAGTTCCACGATTTGTCTTTTCCTCAACGTGTGCTTTGTACGGTGACCAAGAAAAAATGCCGATCACGGAAGAAGCGGTTCCAAATCCGCTCTCCCCATATGCTGTTCACAAAATCGTTGGCGAATATTATTGCAAGCTGTATACGTTGTTGTATGGCGTTGAAACCATCATGCTCCGATACTTCAATGTGTATGGGCCACGACAGAATCCCGAAGGTGCCTACGCCAATTTAATTTGTCGGTTCGTTGATAAGTTTTTGAAAGGTGAAGTTCCAACCATCAACGGAGATGGAACACACACCCGAGATTATGTTTTTGTTCGCGATATTGTGAATGCAAATCTTTTAGCGATGGATACCGCAAATAAAGAAGCTATCGGTAACGTCTTCAATGTCACAGGTGGAGATGAAACTTCCGTTAACGACATTGTTCGTGAGATAAAGAAATACTTGCCAACCGAACTAACGCCAAAAAATGGCCCGGATGTTGTTGAGCCCAAAACGGTTCATGGAGATGCATCCAAAATTCAGAAGATGCTTGGGTGGAAGGCGGAAATGAATCTGGAGCAAGGCATGAAAGAAACAATTGAGTACTTCGTGACGAAAAAGGCACAAGAAGGCTTGTAAAACTTGCGTGTTTGGGTTAGAGTAATCGCGCGTGTTGTGTGTGCTGGAAACGGCGTTTGAACTCAGGGCGAATGGCGGAATTGGTATACGCGCACGATTCAGAGTCGTGTGAGATTATTCTCATGGAGGTTCAAGTCCTCTTTCGCCCACCATGCAAACAGGGGGAAAATAAAAGTTCTTGGAGGCAGTTTGGAGGTTAAAATACAACAAAAGAAAGGAACCGCGAAGCACCATTTTCACTGGCTTCGACTTTTTGTTGTCTTGGGTCTCTTTACAGCTTCGGCTATTGCGGCGTTCCTTGTTTTTTCTTACATTGAATCGCCTGAACCTGACTTTGCCGCAACGCCTATTGCAACGGTTGAGCCAGGTGCGAAGTTGCCACAGGATGTGAAGGACCCAGGTGTAACGCCGACTCCTACTCCCACGCCAACTCCTACCCCTACTCCAAAACCAACACCGAAGCCCACACCAACTCCTACCCCGAAGCCAACTCCCACCCCAACTCCTACGCCCACACCAAAACCAACGACGCCAAAGTCAAAGGTTTTGGTCTTTTCGCCACATCCCGACGATGAAACTCTTGGTGCGGGCGGCTATATTTCTTCAAGCCGCACCAACGGTGATACGGTTCGCGTTGTTTTGGTGACTGATGGCGACAAGCACGGTCTGCGTCATCAACGCTACATCGAGTTTGGCAACGCAACCAAAGATTTAGGAGTGCCTTCTACGGAACTCGTCTATGAAAATTTCCCGGATGGTTCACTTTCAAAAGTAGGACACGACACGGTGTACAATGCGCTCAAAAAACAGATCGACGCTTTTAAACCCGACGTTGTCATTTACCCTGTTCTTACCGACCAACATGCTGATCATGCCTACACCGGTGTTATTGTGAATGAAATCTTGAAAGATGAAAAGTACAAAAAAGCTCAGTACCAATTTTTAGTACATCATGATAACTTCCCTGATCCTATGCGGTACCTCCCGGATAGCTTCTTGTTGCCACCAACCGATATGCAAACCAAAGACTATAAATGGGTTCGTTATTTGTTGACCCAGGACGCTGAAGATGACAAAGACCGAGCCGTTCATGAATACAAAACCCAGCTCGTTATTCCGGGGCTTGGCGAACTCATGACCGCGCTCATTCGAAAGAACGAATTATTCAACGACGCGACGGTGAAATAGTATTCGGGTCTAGCTCCCAAGGCTCTCGAAGTCCAACTTTGACTTTTTTGTGTTTTGGCCGTATTCTGAAACATACATAATTTTTACTGACATGGCCACTGAGCGTTCTTCGCGTAAGGACATTCTTTCCATAAAACAAGTGCGGCTTTTGTTCAAGAATAGCCGCAAGCTTTTGGTAATGGTTTGGAAAGAACATACTGGCCTCGTTTTCGCTATGGCAGCGGTGTTTTTGGTGCTTTCGTTCTCATCTTTCTTGAATGCTGCAGCGCTTGGGTTTCTTATCAACGGCCTGATTGAATCTGCTACTACGCACGCTCTTACGCAGAAGATTGTTTACGCGACTATGGCGCTTATCGCTACCAACGTTTTGCCTTCAACGCTGTTCACTATCCAAGAGTATATTTCCCGTCTCTTCTGGATGTATCTCGAAGTCCAGTTCGATATGCTTGTGACAAAGAAAAAGGGCGAACTCGATATTGCCACACACGAAGACCCAAAAAGGAAAGATTTGTTGAATCGTGTGATGGAAAATGGTTTGTGGCGCATGCAACAGTTTGTTGATCGTCAGTTTTATTTGTTCCAGAACATTTTAGAAGTGGTTATTGCGTCGGGTGTTTTGTTGTATCAGGAGTGGTGGACGTTCTTCTTGATTTTGCTAGGTGCCATTCCAGGATTTTTCGCTGAGCTTCGATACGGAAGCGATGTGTGGGGGATTTGGGGTTCGAAATCATCAACACGAAGAAGGTACTTTGATATTCGAAGTCATTTTGACCAGATTGGTCCACTCACCGAGCTGAAACTTTTTCAGAATTCCAAATACTTTTTGAAACTGCTTCGTGATTTGTATCTTTCTTTCCAATCAGAGCGCCGCAGTGTTGATACGAAGAAGTTTATCTTTGAACTTATTTCGATTATCTTTTCGCAGGTTTCCCTTGGCGTTGTGGTTGGGTTCTTTGTGTTCCAAGTTGTTTACGGGCACACCTCGGTTGGTACACTTACTTTCTTGTTGGCATCGCTCGGTAGCTTCCGTGCATCACTGAGTTCTTTGTTTGGAAATATCGGTCGCCAGTATCAAGACAATTTGTTCATCACGGATGTCTTTGACTTCTTGGCGCTTCCCGCGGTAGTTGCCAAGCCGCAGAATGGCATGAAGCTTCCTCGAAATAAAGTTCCTTTGATCGAATTTGAAAATGTCAGCTTCAAATATCCCGGAACCGATCGTTTTGTGATGAAAAACTTTTCTTTGAAAATAGAACCAAAAGAAAAAATCGCGCTGGTGGGAGTGAACGGTGCCGGAAAAACAACATTTGTAAAACTTCTGAGCCGTTTTTACGATCCAACCGAGGGCAGAATCCTTATTGATGGCCACGATCTGCGCGAGGTTGATCTTTCAACTTGGTACGACATTCTGGGAGCAATTTTCCAGGATTACGATCAGTACAACTTCCTTGTGAAAGAGGCAATTGCTGTTGGGAATACCAAAGCACCAATCGATATGTCAGAAATTGAAGCTGCCGCGAAGAATGCCGAAGCGCATAACTTCATTACGGAGTGGAAAGATTCCTACGATCAGCAACTTGGAAAAGTTTTTGTAAACGGCTTGCAGCCTTCCATTGGCCAGTGGCAGAAGCTGGCGTTGGCTCGCGCGTTCTATAAAGATCCTCGTATTTTGATTCTTGATGAACCAACCTCTTCCGTTGATGCCGAGGCAGAGGCCAAGATCTTTGAGCGGCTCGAAGAAAGTTCGGTGAATCGTTCCGTGATTCTCATCTCGCATCGTTTTTCAACCGTACGACACGCACATCGCATCATAATTGTAGATAAGGGCGAGATTGTGGAGCAAGGGACGCACGAAGAGCTTCTTGCCAAAGATGGAACCTATGCGAGATTGTTCCGATTGCAGGCAAAGGGGTATCAGTAAACAAATTGTTTGCGTTATTTTGTAAATCACGATAGTCTGGATCTAAACCCAGTGCGAACATGAAAAGAGGAGGAAGCGTCATGCTTCGTCGTTCGGTTTCGTCGTATTCGGTGTTCGAGGTGCACACCCAAGAGGGTCAGTGTCTGTACTTGAAAGTGCCCAGCGGCGTCTCTACTGATGAAGTCAAGCGGTTCTTCGGCGATTTCGTGACAGAAGTTGAAATCCCGAGAACGCACACCGTGAACGTTCAACACGGAGGCTACGGGGAGTATAGCCGCTACGCAATGAAGCAACACGAGTACCTCTCGTCGGACTGTGAAGCCGGCATTCAGGGGTACACGGAAGTTTTGGAGATCGTGAGCCCGCCCGAGGGCCGCCATGGGATCCTGATTCACGACTACCGCGCGGATGAGAGTGGACACTGCTTCAGCGAGTGGACGACGCTCAAATCTGCAAAGAAGGCGCATCGTAAGGTGGGTTGGCAGGGCATTAACCCGCCCACCAAGGAGCGGTTTCCGGAGCTCTTGCGTTTCGTGCCTTGCGGACCGCTCACCCCGTGGTTCTATGCCACGGGCGACGAGGAGCTCATCGGGGACTACGCGCTCTCGCATGGCTTCTCGGATGATCCAGTCTTTCGGCTCGGGCAGAAGTTCGTTGTGCCCACACTGCATGGACCTGCCATCAAGACATGCATGGGGTCGCTCCACTTCATGAAGCGGAGCTGTATCTACCCGCATCCAGAACGGCCTGTTCATCTCATCTCATGGAGCGATGGCACGACGAGTCAGTTCGAAGAGGACGATGATGCAAAGAAAGACCCGATGTTTCCTCGACCACTGCGTGAAGACGAACTCTGGATCGAAGCGGCGATGGCGAAGTTTCGCGCCTTCCTTGCTGGCACGGAGAAGACCGTCCGGATTCAGCTCACGGACGGCTCCGAGTTCGTTGGCCGGTTGAGGGAGCCGAAGGGCAGAGTGCCCACCCTGTCTGGAAAGTACGTCGTGGAAGTTCTTCTCGAAGGAGAATCGGCGTCGAGGCGAGGCGAACACGATTTCGAGCTTGAGTCAGGCGAAGACCTGGCTCAGTACATCGCGCGCAAGACCGGGAAGCGAGTGATTCGCTTCAACGTCCTGAGTGGTCCCAAGAATGCTCCCGACGGACGGAAGTGGAAGGGCGTGTTCTACGGCGCAAAGCGGACCCGGAAACGGTAGCAGCGGATGACCTCGCTGAATTTCAAAAGCACTGGGCCGGCCGTGCGGGGATCACACTCCTCGCACGGCTTGCTCTGTTTTATCTTGAGTCATATAATTTATCCGTAAGCGAACGGGCTCATAGCTCAGTTGGTAGAGCGCAGCATTCGCATTGCTGAGGTCAGGGGTTCGATTCCCCTTGAGTCCACCATGAAAGATCGGGCCTAAATAACCTTCTCCCTATAACACTCATCACACAACAGCTTGTCTTCTGCTGGCATGCTGCTGACTACTTTTTTGTTACAGTTTGAGCATGTTGCTTCGTGGAGGTCAAAGAATATATCTTTTGGATATCGTTTCAGAAAACGAATTTCAGGATGAATGCGTGGCAGTGGGATGTTGTATTTTTTGTAGAAAAGAAATTCTTGTTGAATGATCTTGAATGGTCGGTGTGATTCTATGCAAACCAGGTATTTGCCTTCTATGTCGCTCCATTCTGTATTGGCAATATCGTCTGGTGGGGTGAACACCTGATCGTCTGAAATTCTCGGAATACTTCTTTCTGTCCATTTGTAACCGAGGCCTTCCGCTTGTTGTCTTGTAAGCGGCATGTTGAGGTATGCGGTTGAAAGGTTGTATGGAAAGGGTACGAGCTCTTTGTTAAACATTTGTCCATATTCGCCACGTTTTTTCATATCAGTGATTATGGCGTCACGCAGCGATGCGTACTCTTCGGGGGAGTATTCTTTGTTGAGAATACTGTATTTCATATTTTTTCCATACGCACAGCCAAAGCAATCATGGGAGGAGGTAACACCCATCGAGTACATGATATTATTGTTGTTCGTGAAGCAGTCAGCGCAGTATTGCATGTTTGAAACTTGGCCACCAGCAGCCACGCACGAATGAATAAGCTCTGCGCCAAACCCATAGGTGTCAACGTCCAAGAGATCTTTGGTGTCCCACATGGCAAGAGTGTTTACGATATTTTCACTGTTTCGTGCGTCCCAGGAGTTTTCTGCATTTTTGCAGTTGTAAATAATATTTCCTGAAACTTGCTCGTTGTTGAGACCAATAATGCTTTTCTTGGGGTAATCCGCTTTAATCTTTTCAAACTTCTTTTTATATTCTTGTATCTTGGCGTAGCTTCCTGTGTTCAATTCATTTATTCTTTTCTTGTATGCTTCTTCGGTGAGCTGTTGATTCATAAATACGAATGATTCATGGCGTAGCCCGGTTGAAAAAGCACAGTTGGTACAATCAACACAATCATAGAGAAAGATTGAGTCGGAGCACTTTACCGCAAACTCTGACCAGCGGACCTGATAGGAATCAGTGCAAGCAAGACAGTTATAAAGAAATTCGCCACCTTGATTCAACGATATATCAATACAATTCTTCGCGTATTGTGTTCTGTGGCAGTAGAAGCAATTTTCTGCGAGCCCGATTTCAAAAGACATGTAGCAATTTTTCAAGCCAGTGGCTGCGTTGCAGTAATCGCTGTTTTCTATTGGCTCGTTTAGCGTGCGTGCAGGATGCGGACTTTGATTCACCAGTTCTTGGAACTGCTCAAGAAATGAACGATTGAGATCTAGGGTATGTTCTTGGGGCTGCCATGAGTCGCTTCGATAACACTTTTGACAAAATACAGGAAAAGCAGGGTTTTCGCCCCACATGGAGAGAGTATTCTGTTTACACGAATCACATTTTACGAGATACAAGAAACATGAGTTCTGAAATGTCATGAGATGACGCATTCGTTCGTCGGGGCAAACGTCAGGGAGCGGAGCGTTGAATTTTGCTCGCAAGCTCTGTTCGAGTTCAGAAACGGAGAACTTCTTGTTTGTTATCTTGCACGTTCGTTGTATTGCGGACATGTTTTGTAGGTGAAAGTATGCCAAAAGCGTAACAAAAAGCGCATGGCTTTGCAATGTTCTTTAGTCAGGCGCCATGGCCGAGTCTTTATGTTCAAGAAAAATTATTTTCCAAACCTTCTGTTTCGTTGTGAGAAGTCTGCCAAAGCGTATCCAAGTTCCAGTTTACCAAAGTCTGGTAGATAGGCGGGGGAGAAATACAGTTCTGCGTACGCTCCCTGCCAAGGCATCATGCCCGAAATGCGCTGCTCGCCGCCAGTTCGAATAATAAGATCTGGGTCGGGGAATCCTCGTGTGTCTAGCACTGCCGAGAGGCCTGCCTCAGAAACTTCGCCACCTTCATTTTTGATTTTTTCAAAAGCGCGAAGCAACTCGTCGCGGCCACCGTAATCGAGTGCGATCCCAATGTGATAGTCGTCGTACGAAGCGGTGTCACGCTCAAGTTTTTCCATGCGCTTCAGAAGGGAAGCTGGCAAGCGATCTTTTCGTCCAAAATGGTGAAATCGAATTTTGTTCTTGTGTGCATCTTTTTCGAGATCTTTAATCGTTCTCTCAAAAATCCACATGAGGTTTTCTACTTCTTTTTTGTTCCGGTTCCAGTTTTCGGTAGAGAATCCCCACATCGTGCAGTAGCGAATACCAAGACGACGCAACTCTTTCATGAGCTCTTTTGATTGTTCCATGCCTTTTTTGTGTCCGCGCCAAGCAGGAAGTGAGTGTTCTTCGGCCCATCGGCGATTGCCATCGGGAATGATGACAACATGTTTTGGTAGAACGACATTTTCGCCTCGCAAAAATGTATAGAGATGTTTGAGTGCGCGAGCCTTGTCGTAAAGCACAGATTTTCCGTCACGATCAATCTCGAATTTTTTGAAGGCGAGATGTGTGATATTTT